>JAJEJA010000096.1 GCA_022828145.1 Candidatus Poribacteria bacterium
TACCAAGACGGAAAGACCCCGTGAACCTTTACTATAGTTTGATATTGGGTTTTAATGTTGCATGTGTAGGATAGGTGGGAGACTGTGAAACTGGGGCGCTAGCTTCAGTGGAGTCGCACTTGAAATACCACTCTTGTTGCATTGGAATTCTAACTCCGGCACGTGAATCCGTGCCGAGGACAGTGTCAGATGGGTAGTTTGACTGGGACGGTCGCCTCCCAAAATGTAACGGAGGCACCCTAAGGTTCCCTCAGTGCGATTGGAAACCGCGCGTAGAGTGTAAAGGCAGAAGGGAGCTTAACTGCGAGACGGACGCGTCGAGCAGATGCGAAAGCAGGGCTTAGTGATCTTACGGTGCTGTGTGGAAAGGCCGTAACTCATTGGATAAAAGGTACTCCGGGGATAACAGGCTAGTCGCCCCCGATAGCTCAAATATACGGGGCGGTTCGGCACCTCGATGTCGGCTCGTCACATCCTGGGGCTGCAGCAGGTCCCAAGGGTTTGGCTGTCCTCCGATTAAAGTGGCACGCGAGCTGGGTTTAGAACGGCGTGAGCCAGTTCGGTCCCTATCTGGTACGGGCGTAGGATATTTGAGTGGATCTGCCCCTAGTATGAGAAGACCGGGGTGGACGTACCTCTAGTGCACCAGTTGTCACGCCAGTGGCACCGCTGGGTAGCTATGTACGGAAAGGAGAAACGCTGAAAGCATATAAGCGTGAAACCCACCTCAAGATAAGATATCCCACAACGAAAAGTTGGTAAGACTCCTTCGAGATCAGGAGGTGGATAGGCCAGATGTGTACACCGTGTGAACGGTTCAGCTAACTGGTACTAATAAGTCGAGGGCTTGATAACTTATCTTCCTCTACCGTTCCTCACTATATATACAATTGTCAAATATTATTATACACCTTTCCGGTGGTTATAGCGAAGGGGATACACCCGTTCCCATTCCGAACACGGAAGTTAAGCCCTTCTGCGCTGATGATACTTCGGGGGCAACCCCGTGGGAAAGTAGGTCACTGCCGGGATACCTCCTCAGGGCAGGCATAATGCCTGCCCCTTAACATTTCTAAAAGAATGCATAACTATAGAAAATTCAAAGACTATCATATTGAACAACTGCGCGATCCAGAAGATGCGAAGATATACTTCTCTGTAGCGTGTGATGATTATAAAAAAATAAAGACATTGGAGCTTTCCTAATTAAGGACGAAATGTTTATAGAAAACGTGTCCCGTCCTCTTCAGTCCCGTATGAAGATTAAAAAATACATTAGGCAATTTCATAACCATATTCTGCAGAATACGCACAATGTCGTTAGTTATAATCAGACAATAAATAATAAAAACGATGTAAACGAAATGTATAAGTCTACGTTAGAAGGTTATATGGATTCAGAAAAGCAGAGAAAAAAGTATGCTAAAATGAATTGTCCATAGCAAACATTGAACATGTCTTGAAACCTAACAGCAAATATTGAACAATAGTTCAAACGAATAGATCAAAAGGAGTAAAACCATGAAACACTATTTGGGGATTTTCACAATAATTACCTTTGCACTTACAGTCAGTCTTACTGGATGTTCAGAGTCTGATACAGCAAATCCAATGACTACTACAAGCGACGAAGAATCGGCAAATCAACTCACCCTTGACCAAACGTATGATAATGTCCGCAATGGCGCACATCTGATATTGAAATACTATTCCAACGAAAAAGCTTTTAAAGGCACCGTTGAAAATGATACGAATGCGGTATTACAGCAAGTTCGCGTCGAAATTCATTTATATGATTCAGCAACCGGAAAGTCAACAGCGGAACTCGGTCCAACCACACCACAGGATCTTGCCCCAGGCGAATCACTGGACATTGTACTGCCAGAAGAAGGACCAGCATTTGACAGGTGGACAGCACACCCAGAAGTCGGGCCCAGCTCAAGCAGCGGCGAAGGTGAAGGCAGCGGCGAACACGGCGGCGCAGGCGGAGAAGGTGGTAACGAAGGCGGCGGTGGCTAAATTGATTGCCGCATAGTGGAATGTCTCAAACAAGAAAAGGAGTAACATACAAATTACTCCTTTTCACAGAGGCAAACTTTAGTAGATTGTAATCATCATTCACGATTTTATGCAGCTCATAATTTAAGAAAGGAACTTACTTATGAAACGTAATTTTGGAACACTCATCTTATTCGTTGTCCTATTGATAGCAACGGCTATCGGTTGTGAACGCACAGTGACAACCCTTACGATGCCAGGTGGAGACGATACGATAACAGGCGGAGACGAAGAATCGGCTAATCGACTCACGCTTACAGATACTTATGATAATGTCCGAAACGGGGCACATCTAATTATAGCCTACAATGCAACCACAGATGCCTTTGAAGGTACTGTTACAAATACAACCAGTGCACTTCTATCGCAAGTACGCGTTGAAGTTCACTTATATGACGGTACGGTCACCGTTGATGAACTCGGTCCAACACCAAACGTTGATCTTATGGCTAGTGAATCACACGACATCGTATTGCCAGTGATGGGACAAACCTTTACCGAGTGGGTCGCACACCCTGAAGTCGGTCCCAGCTCCAGTGGCGGTGAAGGTGAAGGCAGCGGTGAACACGGCGGACAAAGCGGAGAAAATACTGAAGGCACTGAAGGTGCAGGCGAAGGCACACAAGGTGTTGGTGAAGGAAATGAAGGCACTGGTGCTGGTGAAGGTAGTGGTGAACACGGCGGCGAAAATGTTGAAGGTGGCGGAAATTAAGCACCCTACTTCAAATCTGATGCAACTATGAACGTAAACCCTTAATCTGTCATTTTAAGTGAAACTTATTCCAGTTCTAATTGAAAAAACATCTAAATTTCTATTTTATACAAAGAGGTATACATTCATGAATCCGATCTATGCCATTCTGGCGGCAAGTACCATCATATTGATGGCAAGTATAAGTGGATGCTCTAAAAAGGAAGAGCTATCCGTTGACGAAGGCAGTGAAGAATCTAACGTTGAATTCGCATTGAATGAGCAGTACGATAAAGTACGGAACGGGGCACGACTCATTCTAAAATACGACCCAGAAAGCAATGCCTTTAAAGGCACAGTCGAAAACACCACAGACGAAACTTTGAAGCAAGTACGGGTCGAAGTTCACTTATCAAACGGAAAAGAACTCGGTCCAACAATCCCAGGCGACCTTTCTCCCGGTGAAAAAAGAGAGATTTTACTCCCCGCAACAGGCACTGACTTCAACGCATGGACTGCACATCCCGAAGTTGGGGAAGGTGAACACAGTCATGAAGGAGAAGGTAGTGAACATGGGGGTGAAGGAAAGGGTGAACATAGTCGCAAAGAAGAAAGTGGTGAGCATGACAGAGAAGGAAACGGTGAACACAAATAAGCAGTTAAGTTCTAAAACTTCTTCTTAAGTACCAAAGCACCTCTTGGGACATCCGTTGAAAAATCGGCTTTAAACGTCACTTCAAAGGCTCGGTTCTGTTGGCGTTTGCTGTTCCAACGTTTCGTTGAGATACGTGCCTCTACCGCGCTAAAAACGTGATTTAAAATAACTAACCCTAAAACTGTCCGTGCGTTTTCAAATGTATCGTTTGCATCCTGTCTTAAACCGTAAGCTTGCAGGCGATGTTTTGAGTCGAATTCAATGCTTGTGTCCTCAGCATCTTTCAGTGAAGGATCAAGATCCTTCCAATACCACTTACCGGTTCTATTTCTGGTTGCCTCAGAATCGTATACATGGTTCCAGTTTTCATACTGTGTTGCATGTTCATAGTCTTCGATTTCGTCCCATTCTTCAAAGGAACCTGGACCTATAAAAACCACATTTTCTCTTACTAATTCCCTATAGTCTTCACGCGTATTGACTGCTGAATTTCGTAAGACAAAATACGTAATCCACAAACCCACCTCCGCTGCGGTATAGATGTAACCGTATTTTGAACCATTATATAACTGTCCCATGCCTGGGATAGCCAGAGAATAGAGAAACGCTTCATTTGGAGACTTGAGAGAAACGATGTTATCGTTTGTAACGTGTTGATCTGTCAGTGTCCGTATACCGAGGTTAGACGCAAGATAAAAATCTGTCAATAGATGCTCTTGGGATTTGTCAGATGCTATACAGATAGCAGCCGAGAAACTGAAAATTAATGCATAAATGACTACGGTTTGTGCAAGTTTCACTATAAACTATTCCTCACTAAAATGCGATTATACCTGTCGCTTCAAGAAGTCTTTCCTGAGCGGGTCCAAAACGCGGTCCATAAGTAATGTCTAAATTGAAGAGATATACCTTAACACCGATGCCGTAAGTGAGATGGTCAGTAAACTCTGGTAAGTTTATCCCAGGTTCAGACTTATAGCCGACACGCATTGCGAGGATATTCCCAAGCCAGTATTCTACACCGACGTTCTTTTGTAGATGTCGCCATTCAAATGCACGGATACCGACACCTCTATCAGAAAGCAGTTGTTCTTTCGTAATCTTTTCAGCTCTTTCTGCATTGACACGTTCTAAGTCTGCTAAGAGTTCCTCTTCATTTTCTGAGAGTTTGTCAATATACGATGTGATACCGCTGACCAAGCGAAAGTGATTGTATCTGTCTCTATAGAGACTCATTGATGTTCCAATCCGGAACATTCTTGGCAAAGGATCTGCTTGGTTCTCATCAATAAACGATATGTCTGGTCCAACGTTCTGAATTACCATACCAATTGTCGTGGGTATAGGATCAAACGGGACATGATACTGCAGACCAAGATCCACAGCATAAGAACTTCCTGTTTCTGTGCCGAGTACCATTCTAATCATCTTTCCGTTTATCCCCATCGCAATTGAATCTGTCAAGTAATCGGCATAAGATAAAGTAAAGACCATGTTTGTTCCAAGGTTATCGTTGCGGATCACTTCGGGTGAGTCGACCGTGACAGGAATAGTACCTTGACCATTAAGTTGTAATGTCGCTCCTATTGTGCCAATATCTCCCAGAGGCATTGCACCTGAAATGAAAGTATAATACATGCCTTCACCCGCTTCACCAAAGGGTGCGCTCATATCTGAGTAGAACATAGAAAGTTGTGAACCTTTCCTGTCTGAACTCAAATTGCTATCTGGTAAATAAGCCAATCCGCTCGGATTCCATAGTGATGTTGTGACATCCCCAGACACAGCCGAAAAAGCGTCACCTAATGCTCTGGCACGAGCACCACCCCCTAAATTTAGGATCTGTGCACCTGTCCTACCAGGACCCGCAAATGCTGTGTTAGATATCAACAATAATACTGATACAACCAATGACAAATATCTAATCATTTTTCTACGTCAATATACATAGAGTTATCTCCGAATCTCTATGTTTTAACGCCTCCTTTATAGAATTTAACTTACCATTACTTTAACGTAAATCTCAGGTTTTTTGTTTACACAGTTTTGTTAAACCAATATCAGCAGCAGACAATACGTTCTTGCCATGACTCCATTTTTCTGCTATACTCAATTTGCAGAAGACTGATACAGGTAATTCTCATGCATCAACGGATACTCTCTTCGCTCTTATACGTGCTCTGTCTAAAGTCCCTGCTAATTTTTGGATGTATTACGGACACACAGAAAGACCCTGAAATCACAGTGTTCGCCGCAATGAGCCTAACGAATGCACTTACCGATATTGGGAAGGAATATGCAAAGAAACACAACGTGCGGGTGTCGTTCAATTTTGCTGCTTCAACAACACTACAACGCCAAATTGAGAAAGGTGCCTCGGCAGATGTATTTATCTCAGCAAGTGCAATACAAACTGATGCACTTGAGAAACTCGGTTTACTGGAGGCGAATAGTAGAGAGGATATATTAACAAACCAATTGGTTATTGTCGCACATAAAGAGTCCGACATCAGTATAAGGGATCCGATAGATGTTCAACAAAACGCTATATCCAGACTTGCCATAGGACAACCAGAAATCGTTCCTGCTGGTTTTTATGCTAAGGAAGTGCTGAAACACTTTGATTTATGGGATAGGATTCAACCCCAGCTGATTTTTGGCACTGACGTACGTGCTACACTCGCTTATGTGTCAACAGGAAATGTGGATGTTGCCTTTGTTTATCAATCCGATACAACCGTGAGTGAACAGGTTAAGGTTATTTACCGGTTTCCACCTAATACACATTCAACAATAGCATATCCTGCTGCTATTATTAAGGAAAGCAAACAGAAACAGATAGCAAAAGCGTATATTGAATTCCTGAAAACGCCAACTGCTAATACGATATTTAATAAACATGGATTTACATATCTTTCAACAGATACATTACATCAGAAATCACTAAACGAATTAAAATGAGGATTACGCCTGCTGAAATTACCGCACTTATCCTAACTTTCAAGGTTGCTATACTCAGTCTGATTGTGATGTTTCCCCCTGGACTATTCATAGGATGGCTACTTGCTAAACATGATTTCCCTGGAAAATCTATACTGAATACATTCGTTATGCTGCCGTTAGTGCTTCCCCCGGTAGTCAGTGGCTATATACTTCTGATTCTGTTCAGCAAAAGTGGACCAATAGGAGGACTCCTCAATCAGTACTTCGGATTAGAAATTGTTTTTTCACCTATTGCGGTTGTGTTAGCTGTATCTGTAATCTCATTTCCACTTCTGGTGAGGGGTATCATGACAGGTATCTCATCAGTACCGGTAGAACTTGAAAAAGTGGCAAGAACGCTCGGTGCATCACCTGTCAGGGTATTTTTCACCATCACACTTCCGTTGGCATACCGCGGGATAATTGGGGGTGCAATTCTCGGATTTTCAAAAAGCCTTGGTGAATTTGGTGCAACCATGCTGGTTGCGGGTAATATTCCAGGAAAGACTCAGACAATCGCACTCTCCATTTTTGATGCAGTTCAGCAGGGAGAGGATGTGACAGTGTTTCGTTTAGTCTTTATATCAACCGTTATCGCTTTCATCGCAATTTGGCTCACAGAACGGTTGGCATTTCATTATGACTAAATAAAGTACAAATTTATTGAACGGAGGAAACTAAAATGAATCCCTCTTATGAAATACTAATTATTCTTGCTATCTTCGGTGTCTTGATAATAATCGTAGCTGCCGCAAGATCAAATAGAAGCAAGAAAACTAAAAAAGGAAATCAGCAACAACCAGATCGCAGAAATCAGGATGATTCTGTTGATGACTTGGAAGATGTTTTACTCACAGGTGTGATCTTGGGTGATGTGATGGATAGTGAAGATGTTGACGAATCCATTGATGATTCAGACTCAGACTTTTTTGACGGTGGAATGGACGGGGGATTTGATGACGTCGGTTTTGAGTAAGTTTGTCATGAATGCGTAAAGTTATTAGTCACTAAAAGTGTCAATTTTGGAATTTCATAAGCTCTTAATAGTAGTAGGCACTCTCTGAGTGCCGTCTTAAGATTGCTCTCTATTATGGATGAGAACAGTAATTTATCGCTCAATTTTCAGAAACGTCTCGGCAGTTTTAATCTGACAATTGATTGTGTATTGAGTCAGAAAGTTACCGCCTTTTTAGGAGCATCTGGTAGTGGCAAAACCACACTACTCAATTGCATCAGCGGTACACTTACACCTGATAGAGGTCAAATTCTATTTGGTAACGAGACGCTTTACGATTCAGATTCCAGAATCAACTTAGCACCAGAAAAAAGACGGATAGGCTACGTATTTCAAGAGGGACATCTATTCCCTCATCTCACCGTAAAACAGAATATCCGTTACGGACAGCCTAAGACAGTACAGAAGAATGAGAACTACGTATCACAAATCCTTGATATACTTGAAATATCGGATTTACTTGAGAGGTATCCTAAACAACTTTCTGGTGGACAACGACAAAGAGTCGCTGTTGCACGTGCCATTAACATGCAACCGAGTATCCTGCTGATGGACGAACCCCTTGCGTCTCTGGATAGGGGACTGAAAAATCGGATTATACCCTATCTGTATAACATTAAACAGACTTATGAAATTCCCATCCTATATGTTACACACGCTATTTCTGAAGTCATGGCACTCGCAGATGAAGCGTACATCATCTCAGAGGGTAAGATAACCTTTAATGGTGAACCGCATGAATTACTCACCACACCTTCAACCTTACCGATCGCTAATATTATAGGTGTAGAGAATATCCTATCATTACCAATTGCAAATTCGGATAAAGAGAAAGGCGTTACGGCGTTAGAAATTGGGACGCAACGACTGATTATACCTTACATTGAAAATGGAACGAACAATGAAGTACCGATCGCCATTAGGGCAGAAGATATAATCATATCGCTTGAAGACAATCTCCCGATTAGTGCAAGGAACATCTTGAAAGGCACAATAGATTCAGTGGAGAATCAGACTTTAGTATCTATAAGCGTTGAGCAGCATCTTATGACAGTCAAGATAACACCAGATGCATGCAAACAGCTCCAATTGTGTCAAGGAAAGGAGGTATATTGCGTCATAAAAGCAAATGCTGTTAATCTACTCTGGTCTGACTCATAAGATCATTCCAGAGATGGTCTACTTGACCTTGTAGAGTTTCAAGAGTCCCGTTATTTTCTATAACGATATCAGCATACTTTGCTTTTTCTGAAACAGGCATCTGGGAGTCAATACGTGCTTGTGCTTCGTTCTCTGTTAAAGGTCGGTTCTGTGAATGACTCCGTTCTAATATCCGCTTAATCTGTAAATCACGTGAACTTGTTACAACGATAATCAGATCAACTGAATCGTAAGCACCAGCCTCAATAAGAAGTGGCGCATCAAGCAAGACAACACATGACGGATCTTCAGATACGAGCTTCCGTGCCTGTGTACGGGAACGTTCAATAATCAGCGGATGCATGAGTGAATTCAGCTGTTCAAGTGCTGCTTTATCGTTAAACACAATGGCACCCAGTTCTTTTCTACTGACATCACCAGATGCGTCAAGTATATCCGGTCCAAATGTTTCAGTCAGTTTATTCAAAATGGGACTATCAGACTTAAGGAGTTGATGTCCGATCTCGTCAGCATTGATAGGGATAGCACCCTTTTCGGCAAGTAGGTCAGAGACAGTCGTTTTGCCACAAGCAATGCCGCCTGTTATGCCTATAATTATGCCGCGTTGTTTATCTGATTTCATGCTATTGAGTATACAAGATCAAAAGGAATTTATCAACACCTAAAATATCCAAAATCTATCTTGACACAGCAATCATTCTGTGTCATAATCAGTAAAAAACATTCAAGATACTACATAATGGCAACAGTAAAACTGGAAAATGTTACAAAACGGTTCGGTGACCTAATAGCATTAGATAACATCTCTATTGCTGTAGAAGATAGAGAATTCTTTGTGCTACTTGGACAAACAGGGGCAGGTAAAACAACGACCTTACGTTGTATTGCAGGTTTAGACAAACCTGAAGAAGGTAACGTCTACATTGACAATATTTGTGTTAATGACCGCACACCCGCAGATCGAGATGTCGCTTTTGTCTTTCAATCACACATACTTTATCCCCATTTGACCGTCTACGAAAACATGGCATTCCCATTGCATCCAAGGAAACTACCACCCGAAGAGATACATAGACGCGTTCTGGATATTGCCAAGATGTTACATATTGAGCATCTACTCATGCGAAAACCGAATCAACTCAGCGGTGGTGAGACGCAACGTGTTGGACTCGGACGCGCAATGGTACGACGTCCGCAAGTATTCCTAATGGATGAACCCATATCTAACCTTGACGCAAAACTACGGGCAGAGATGCGGGCAGAAATTAGATGGAGGCAACGCGATCTCGGTACGACGACATTCTATGTGACACACGATCAGGTAGAAGCGATGTCAATGGCTGACCGCATCGCTGTTCTTGAAGAGGGAAAAATACAACAGTTAGACACACCCACTGTAATATACAATCATCCTGCGAATCTGTTTGTCGCAGGTTTCATCGGTAGTCCAAGTATGAACTGTATACCGTGTGAGATTACGCATAAGAACGGATCCCTACAACTGATTTTACCTAAGGGTTCTAATGAAAAAAGAAGTTATACTATTGAAGATAACAGCATCTCCGCAACATTGAAAGATATCAATACCGAGACCGGTTTGGTTTTTGGTATCCATCCTGAAGATGTCTTTGTCGATCACCGCGTTGTACCTAATTCTTTCCCCGCTGAAGTCTATAGTGTTGAACCACTCGGAGCAGAGACTATAGTAGAGATAACCCTTGGACCAGATGCTGCTGGCACACAAACCATTATGAAATCTGTGACTGTGCCGAACTTTGAGGCAAAAATCGGTGATACGCTTCATATTTCCTTTGTCCCTGAGCGAATCCATTTCTTTAACGAAGTTACTGGACAGACGATTCTAAGCTGATTGAACAATCGGATGGTAATACTATGAGCTGGCAACTGAGACTATTTAACCTTATTCCAAATTTCGTCAAGAAAATCGGGTGTGTATGTCTGCGCAAATTGGGTCGTGATCCGGACGCTTGGTTGGAAGGATTCTTGAAAAAACATAAGGGAGAGTGATCAGCAATTCAGAAAAAGCAAAATGCTGACAATTCAAAAAACTGTCAGCATTCTGAAACTCCCCCAGACGGACTCGAACCGCCGACACGATGGTTAACAGCCATCTGCTCTACCAACTGAGCTATGAGGGATTAAGCATTTATAATTATACACTATTGAAAAACCGAATGCAAATTAAAATGCAGCAATAAGATTTAACATCCACATACCACTTTATTACCATCAACACCCTGTTGTCCGTGTGTCTCGTAACCATCCCGTTTCCACCAATCTAATCCACCCATCAGTTCTTTCACATTAAAGCCTAAACGGGTCATATTCAAAGCCCCTTTAGTAGAAGCATTACATCCAATTCCATCACAATAGGTGACATAAGTCTCCGTTTTATCCAGATGATTCGTGCTTTTTTCACACATTGTTCTATGCGGTATATTAATCGCAGTAGGTATATGTTCAATGCTATACGCTTCAGGGGATCGAGCATCAATTACGATGATAGGTTCCCCATTATTAAGTGCTTCGTAGAGATCCCAAGAATCTGTCTCAAAAGTCAGTTTTGCTTCGTAGAATTCAAGTTGATTCATCATTCTCCTCAACCATTAACGAGTTTTGATAACCTTCAAATCTCCCCAGGTAGTTGCCAGCTTTCTGACAGGAGATACATCAGCGGCTCCCTCAAGTCCATTTTTCATGACACTATTGAGATCGCTTTCAGATAAAGGAACATTGAAAACCCCGACTTCATCAAGTATACCGATGAAATCCCAATTTGGATTCCGCCATGCACCGAGTCTTATCTCAGTATTCAGTTTCTCATCCGGTTTACCCACCTCTTTTTCACCAACAAATTCGTCATTGACAAAGAGTTTAAGATCAGTTCCATTGTATGTGATAGCGACAAAACTCCACTCACCCATCTTCCATTCTCCGCCTCGGACATGTGAGAAGTTTTGGTCAGCATTCACAGCAATACTCCCATAGAAATCACTACTCCCAATCTGGATTGTCGGATTGTGCCAATCCCTTTCAATCAAACGGGTGTTAGCGTTTGGCGGTGGTGAAGTCGGTTTTACCCAAAGAAGATATGTAAAACCGTCAAGAAAATCATCAATACTCTCACTTGCTGGAATCTCAACTCGCGAAGTACCATCAAATTCAAGACCCATGCCAATCTTTCCTTCTGTCCACTCTGCACCAATGAGTGTGCCATCATTCTTATTGTCTGATTCGTCTTTGATAGTGTCTCCCTGACCTTCGTCAAGAAGCCAGATACCTACAACTGAATTCGGGTCAATTTTAGCAGTGGTATTCTCAACTGAAAACATCAGTATGAGTGTAAAACAGAAAGCTATAAGTATAATATGTTTCATTTTAGATACATCTCCTCCGAAGTTATTCTCTGTTATATTCTTCCCATAACGCACGATAGAAATTCATTACTCGCATTGGATCAGAACTACCAGCAATCTCTGCTAATGTATATCCATCATATCCAGATTCTCGCAATAAAGAAAAAAGTTGTCGCCAAGGATACTCCCTACGGTGTAATTCTGTGATATGGACTAATCCGATTTTACCCTTTACGTGATTAAAGTTATTTTGTATGGAACCGTTCTCAACTTCTCCGAAGTTTGAATTCCAACAGACATATACATTGTCGTGGTCTGCCACATCTATTATTGTTCGGATGTGACGTAGTTCAGAAGTACCACCACCGTGAACTTCCAGACGTATCTCTACGCCGAGGTTAGACGCAAATTCACCGCATTCGCGTAGTGCTAACCCAATTTGTTCCAAAGTTTTTTCTACGGGTACTTCACTCGGAAGTCCATTTGGACGCACCTTTACACCTGGTGCCCCCACATCTGCTGCCAACTCAGAATACGTCTTAGTGCCGTCAATATTCTTGCGAACTACATCCTGATCAACCGAATGATAGTCAAACGCAGAACCTAAACCTGCTATCTCAATCGGAGAGTCCTCAAATTGTTTTTTGACTTCAGTCCGTTCACTTGCGGATAGGTTGACCTCAACACCGTGTGCATGCGTTGTTCGCAATTCCACACCAGAAAATCCTGTTTCTGAACACCGTTCAATTATTGTGGGTATGTCCCAATCTTTAGCCATATTATAGGTAACTAAACCAAGTTTCATATAAACTCCTTATTCAAATAGTTTGTCTACAGGGTATGAAAATCCTTCAATAACATCTTCTCCGAAGAGGGTATCGTCCCGTGTAAGTAAGCGAATATCTCTTTCAGATCGAAATACTTTCACTGTTTTAGCGACCGGTTCAATCACCCATACAAGTCGTGTGCCAGCTTCAATATATGCAAGTGCTTTCTCAGTAATATCATACAACGCATCGGTGGGAGAGACGACTTCTACTGCTAAATCTGGAGCTATAGGCGAACCCTGACGTCTGTTTTCAGGTAACCTTTCAGTTGAAACATACGCAATGTCTGGCTTTACTATCCTATCTCCTAATTTAAAAGTTGTATCTGCTGGGTAAAGATGTCCTAATTTGTTATCGCGAACATAAGTTCCCAACGGTAAAATGAGACTCATGCTCACTTCACCATGCTCCATAGTTGGTGGAGACATCGGCTTTAATTCTCCTTTCACATATTCGTAACCCTCTATATCATTATCAAAGAACTCTTCCAGAGTCATATCTGTTTTTATTGGTCTGAGCGTATTTTCTGCCTTGTCTATATTATTGATGTCATATCTCATAATAATGTCCCTCTTAGAAGATATCGGGTGTGAAAGGTTATAATTACTATAAGTGTCAATTTTGGGATGTCCTCTGCTCTTAATAGTAGGCACTCTCCGAGTGCCGTCTCTTATGAAAAAGGTGACAAAATACTTACACACCCAAGATGCCTTTTGAATTGTGTTATTCACTATATTTTGCTATAATAACTAATTATAATCTATTAGAATGCCTAAAAATCAGATAAGGAGAACATTTACATGGCTTACGCACTTGAAGATGAATTCGGTGACATTATCGGTAAAGCGAGACGTGGTCAAAGCATATCTCAAAACGAGATAGCTGATGCTGCAGGTATCACAGAATCAGAGCTCTCTCGTATGGAACAGTATACATTAAAACCCACAGAATCGCAAGTATATAAAATTGCAGAGGTGCTGAATTTAGACGGAGCAAAACTCCTTGATATAGCAAATCAAACATGGGAACCCGCTCCGACTAAAGAACATGAAAACACAGATATGAAAGTCATAACGGTAAGTGCACCTGTCGGTGGATGGCCCGTCAATGCTTATATTTTAGTCTGCAAATCCACGAAAGCAGCTGCCATCATTGATACGGCTGCACATCCAGACTTAATCTTGAAACAACTTGGCACGCATAAAGTCAATGCAACGACTATTCTTTTAACACACTCACATAGAGATCACACAGATGGTTTGATTCAACTACAGAAGGCTACCGACTGTGTAACATACATTCATAAGAATGAACCCAAACCTAAAAGCGCAGGAAAACTGAAAGAACTCGTTCATGCTGACGTTGTTGAGATTGGAGAACTCACGGCAACTGTACTGGATACCCCCGGACACACACCGGGAGGCTGCAGTTTCTTTACACAGTCAGCAGCATTCGTCGGCGATGCAATTTTTGCAGGCTCCGTTGGCGGACCGAACATCTCATATCAGGATGAAATAAATAGCGTTCGTGACAATCTACTCTCACTTCCCGATGATGTAAGACTGTTCCCGGGACACGGACCTTCTACGACCGTCGGTGAAGAGAAACGACACAATCCATTCTTCTAATTATACATCTCACTGGGATGTAATTTTGCTGTTTTTCATGTGTGAGGCATGATTATTGCTTTCATTTTTAGTCCAACGATTCCTCTCTATAGGTTTATCCCTGCTCGGTGTAACGCTCATCGTGTTTTTTATGGTGCATCTGATTCCGGGGGATGTTGCACTTACCATCGCTGGTGAACGGGCAACACAAGAGATACTGAATCAAATCCGAGAAGATATAGGGTTGGATAAACCGTTGTATCATCAATACGGAATCTTCCTGTGGGACCTTGTTCATCTTGACTTAGGACGTTCCTTTAAAACGAAACAACCTGTCCTTGAAGAAATTAAACGGTACTTTCCCGCTACCGCTGAGTTAACGCTGGCTGCAATGGTATTTTCTATTTTCTTCGGTATAGCAGCCGGGATAATCGCAGCCGTCTATCGTGGAAAGTTCTTAGACTATTTCTCCATGTCAACTTCACTTGCAGGTATCTCAATGCCGATATTCTGGCTCGGTTTGATGCTGATACTTCTATTTGCACATTACTTGCAAATACTACCTGTGTCAGGACGTTTAGATGTCGTGTTAAGCTTAGATGTAGAACCCCGTACAGGATTCATGTTGATTGACACCTTACTTCAAGGCAATTTTACAGCATTTAAAGATGCAATTATCCATCTGATATTACCTGCGATTACATTAGGGACTATCCCGTTAGCAATCATCGCCAGGATGACTCGTTCAAGTCTGCTTGAGGTGTTAAATCAACCTTATATTACGACTGCTTACGCAAAAGGTTTGTCTCGGTGGAGAGTCATTATTAAACATGCACTGAAGAATAGTATGGTGCCTGTATTGACAATAATTGGCTTGGAATTTGGTTATCTGATGGGGGGTGCAATTTTGACGGAGCATATTTTCTCGTGGCCCGGGCTCGGTTCATGGCTACGTGCCTCTGTTGAAGCACGGGATGTTCGCGCTGTACAAGGGGGTGTATTGTTCGTTTCTGCACTATTCATGTTTGTCAATCTAATTGTTGATCTGTTATACGCCTACTTTGATCCGCGCATAAGGGTAGGGGACGAGACGTTATGAACGCTAATGCTACTGCAACAAGTCAACAGCACGTCATGCGTAAACTGATGCGACATCCATCGGCTGTAATTGGTGCATCTATCATACTGTTTTTTATGATCATCGCTATCTTTGCACCCCTATTAGCAACACATGAACCGATGATTGCCGAAGTAGAAAACCGGCTGACAGGTTGGTCTTATGAACATTTTCTCGGCACCGATGGAACGGGACGGGACATATATAGCCGGATCCTTTATGGTGCGCGAATCTCATTGAAAGTCGGACTAATTGCAATAACATTTTCACTCGGTTTAGGAACACTTTTCGGGGCATTTGCCGGATATTACGGCGGTTGGTTAGACAATATGATTATGCGGGTTATGGATATGATGCTGGCAATGCCGAGTATTCTGCTTGCAATGGTGATTGTGACGATTTTGGGACAGAGTCTGACGAATGCAATTATCGCTGTTTCTATTGTTTATATTCCGCAGTATGCAAGGATATTACGCGCTTCTGTTCTGAAAGTGCGAGAGTTAGATTATGTTACTGCAGCTAAGGTCATCGGGGCAAGCGACATCCGAATTTTGGTAACAACCGTCCTGCCGAATTGCCTTGCTCCGTTGATCGTTCAAGCAACTTTAGGAATAGGAGCAGCGATTTTGGACGCTGCTGGACTCAGTTTCCTCGGACTCGGGGCAGAAATCGGTGTACCAGAATGGGGGGCAATGCTCAATGAGAATACAAAGTTTATACGCAAAGCACCATTATCGGTATTTGCACCAGGCATGGCTATCTTTCTTATCGTGTTAGGGTTTAATCTTCTCGGAGATGCACTACGGGACGCACTTGACCCACAAATAGATTAAGGGGCACTCATGTTTACACCTGATTTCAATTATGTATTGATTGATAAACTGAAAACTAATAACCAAAAAAAGGAGAAAACTAATGAGCCTACTGGGTATTGATGTTGGAACAACGGGTTGTAAAGTCATTTCTTTTCGTGAGGATGGAGAGATATTAGCACAAGCATATCGCGAATATCCATTGATACACCCACAACCCGGATGGTCAGAATTAGACGGAAATGTCGTTTGGGAAAAAGTTTCTGATGGAATTCGTGAAGTCGCTTCACAAACAGATACCGATCCAATTGAAGCGATAAGTGTTGCTTCACAAGGGGAGGCAGTAACACCTGTATGGGGGAATTGTGATGTACTCGCAAATGCAATCACTACATTTGACTCCCGCACATCAGGAATCTGTGATGAGATCCTAAAGAATATCACGCCATTAGAAGTGATGCAAATAACTGGAATGCCACCAAGTGACATACACACGCTTGCAAAACTTGTATGGATAAAACGCAATCAACCCGAGCTATACAAAGAGGTATGGAAGTTCTTCGGCTTTGAAGACTTCATTAATTTCAGACTCGGTGTTCAACCTGTTGTTGATTACTCACTCGCAGCACGAACAATGGCATTTGACATAATCAACAAAACGTGGTCGGATAGGATGTTTGACCTTGCCGATATTGACGCATCACTTTTACCAGATACAGTACCATCAGGAACTATAATTGGTGAGATCGGTAAGAAAGTATCTACCGAGCTTGGATTACCCAGTGGTGTTGTCGTTGTCGCTGGTGGGCATGACCAACCCTGTGGAGCATTGGGAGCAGGTATTATACGTGGGGGAGAAGTTATGGATGCAACAGGTACTGTTGAATGTATTGCACCCGCCTTCGGAGAACCTGTTATCAACCAACAGATGATAGATGGGAACTTTTCTTGCTATCCTCATGTTGTTGAAGGACTCTATGTAACATTAGGATTTGTCTCAAGTGGTGGGGTCGTCCTTAGATGGTTCAGAGACACATTCGCAGAAACTGAAATTGCACAGGCAACAGCAGAAAATCGTGATGTATATGATATCTTGCTTGAGGATATACCCGATTCACCCAGCACGGCAATGCTACTCCCACATTTTACCGGTTCAGGAACACCGCATCTAGATCTAGAGTCGAAAGGTGCAATTGTTGGACTCACACTATCCACATCAAAAGGTGAACTTGTGAAAGCAATCCTTGAGGGAATAAGTTATGAAATTAAACAGAACCTTACAATGTTACAGGATGCTGGCGTAGAAATCAATGAAGTGAGGGCAATTGGGGGAGGCGCGAAATCTGACAAATGGCTACAACTAAAAGCTGATATGTTCAATAAAAAAGTCATTGCATTAGACATCTCTGAGGGTGTTTGCCTTGGAACTGCAATCTTAGCTGGTACTGCTATCGGTAAATATAGCTCCATAGAGGAAGCGGTAAACCTATTAGTAAAACCGAAAGAGACATACTATCCTCGTGAAGAGATAGCACAAGAATACGATGAAAAACTTAAAGTGTATGAACAGATCTATCCCGCTTTGAATTCTATAAACAAGCAAATCTAATCATACAGATCCCAGTAGTATATAAACTAAACATGAACTTCCTTGACACATCAACTTAATTAAGGTATACTAAAGGCAAAGGGTGACATTGACAAGAAAGCCAAACAGTACCAAAAGAATCTATCAGGAGAGATAGAGGCATGAAAAAATACAAAAAGATACTTCTTTTCTTACTGATTTTTGTAGGATGTGTATGCGTTGGATTGAACCTTCCCGCAGACGATGCTCCTAATTCTGAACTAACACAGAAAGCCTTAGTATATGTCATTGACATACGTACCGAAATCGGAGGCGGCGTCAGTACCTATGTCAAGAAGGGTATTCAGAAAGCAGAACAGGCTAATGCAGACGCCATTGTTTTTGATATAAACACCCCAGGAGGTAAGGTTAATGCTACTGAAGAGATAATACACTCAATCCAAGCTACAAAAATACCTACTATTGCATTCGTTAACAGAAAAGCGTTTTCTGCGGGTGCTATGATTTCAACCGCATGTGATCAGATCGTAATGACTTCTGGTGCAGCAATAGGAGCTTCAGCACCTGTTGATGGACAAGGAAATGAAGCTCCTGAGAAAACCGTCTCAGCCATCCGTACAACTATCCGTTCAACCGCAGAACGGGAAAATAGAAATCCAGACATCGCCGAAGCGATGGTAGATAAAAAGTTATTTCTCGTCCGTTTGGAGAATGGAGATATTGTCAAGTTACGAAAAATTGAGTTTATAAATGAACAGGATGCAGGTACACAGATGGAAATTCTCTGTGATGAAGGTGAATTGCTAACACTGTCAACTGTCCAAGCTCTTGATTACGGATTCGTCAATGCACAAGCAGAAGATCTATCTGAATTACTCACACAATACCGAATCGTTGAAATAGAACAGGACTATAGTGAAAATGTCGTAACGGCATTGACACAGAAGGATGTGTTAAGTCAACAAGAAGAACGCGGAAAAAAACGCATTTCACTCATTAAGACGTTGCAAGATGCTGATGTTGAAAAGTTTGAAGTAACAGTGACAGATCGCACAGTCTTCTTTCTCACCAGTCCATACATCAGTGCATTACTTCTTTCGTTAGGTGGACTCGGCCTCCTCGTTGAAATACGGACCCCCGGTTTTGGTATCCCCGGTTTCCTCGGATTACTCTTTATCGGTCTGTTCTTCGGGGGACACATGCTTAACCAAGTATCATTGTGGGTCGTGATGTTAATATTCGTATTAGGGTTAGCCTTAATTGTCGTTGAGGTGTTTGTTATTCCAGGATTCGGTATAACAGGCGTTATAGGTCTATTTTTAATGTTAGGAAGTGTCTTCTACACCTTTTTTAGCGAAACCGGTGACGTTTCTATTGCATTATTCTGGCTATCAATTTCGATTATTTTAACCTCTGCGTTGGCAATATTTGCTACAATCTTTCTTCCAAAGTCATCTCCATTTCAACGATTCGCACTATCCACCGTGATGAGTGCTGACCAAGGATACCATTCTGCTGGATTGGACGACTTTCACAGCTTTATCGGAAAGACAGGTGTTGCGCTAACACCGCTACGACCCGCAGGAACTGCACGCATAGAAAATAGAAGGTTAGATGTCGTCACAGTAGGGAACTTCATTGAGGAGAATACACCGATTAAAGTATTAGAGGTAGAAGGTTCAAAGATCTCTGTTGAAGCTCTTGAGGATTAACGCAAAGTAAGACTGTATATATTGGAGGTGACCCTTATGTGGGTACCAACTATTCTTATCGCAATCGGTATACTATTGGTGTTTATTGAGATACTAATTCTCCCCGGTTTTGGTGCGGCTGGGGTGCCAGGTATTATCATCTTCTGTGTTGGAGTCGGGATGATCTGGACAAACTCTGGTCCAAAAACGGCACTTATTTTCACAAGTATTGCACTGATTTTTGTTATACCGATAGCAATTATCCTATTATCTCTTATTCGAGAAACAGCTATAGGAAAGACATTTATTCTGGATGCTGCAGAAAGTAGTGATCAAGGTTATCACGCAGCACCCAGAGAATTAACAGCACTTGTCGGCAAATCTGGGAAAACAATCACACCCTTGCGTCCGGCAGGAGTCGCACTCATAAATGGACAACGGGTTGACATCGTAACACAAGGCGAATTCGTAGAACCAGAAACTGAAATTGAAGTCATACAGGTTGAGGGTAGTAGAGTTGTAGTCCGAAGTTTATAATCAGTGATTTGGAAAACTAATTTGAAGAATCAATAATACTTGAAAAAAGGAGATACACTATGGAAAATTTACCATTTATACCCATAGTTGCTGTCGTTGCACTTATAGTCGTCATTATGTTTTTCTGGTTCGTACCAGTAGGACTATGGATTGCAGCAGTCGCAGCAGGGGTACCACTTCGCATCTTTGAACTTATCGGGATGCGATTGAGAAGAGTCGATCCAAATACTATTGTCAGAGCTCTTATCAGTAGTCATAAAGCCGGAATAAAAGTCGCTACATCAGACTTGGAGGCACACTATCTGGCGGGTGGCGATGTACTTAACGTTGTCAGCGCGCTTATTGCTGCTGATAAGGCACGGAATATCAGCCTTGATTTTACGCAAGCGGCTGCAATTGATTTAGCTGGCAGAGATGTATTTGAAGCAGTGCAAATCAGTGTTAATCCACGGGTTATTACAACACCACGCATCAGTGCACTTGCACTTGATGGCGTTGAACTTATTACAACTGTCAGAATAACTGTGCGAACTTTCATCAATCGACTTGTTGGCGGGGCAGGTGAAGAAACAATCATCGCTCGTGTAGGTGAAGGTATTATCAGCGCAATCGGGGCATCAGATACCTACGAAGATGTACTTGAAAACCCTGATATCATCACGAAAACAGTGCTTGATAGAGGTCTTGATGCTGGCACCGCATTTGAAATCTTGTCTATTGATATCGCCGATGTCAATGTTGGGAAGAATATCGGTGCAGAACTACAGGCAGAACAAGCCGAAGCTGACCTAGTCGTAGCACAAGCAAAAGCAGAAGAACGACGCGCCCTGGCAGTCGCAAGGAAACAAGAGATGACAGCAAATGTACAAGAGAAAAAGGCAACAGTTGTTGAAGCAGAAGCAACTGTACCCAGAGCACTTGCAGGGGCATTTCGTGAAGGCAACTTTGAGATTTCAAATATAAGAGAAGGAGTATAGAATGGAAACACCAATAATTGCTATAATAGCAGTATGTGTATTACTCTTCTTGATTGTTATTGCATGGTTAGTTCCACTCGGATTATGGATTACAGCTATTGCAGCGGGCGTTAAGGTTGGGATTTTTGACCTTGTTGCAATGCGATTAAGACGAGTACCACCTACAAGAATTGTTGAACCACAAATCAATGCAACAAAAGCGGGGTTAACCTTATCACTAGATGACCTTGAAGCTCACTACCTGGCAGGCGGACAAGTGGGAAGAGTCGTCGCTGCTCTCATCGCAGCTGACAAAGCGAACATTCAGTTAGACTTTGCACAAGCCGCAGCAATTGACTTAGCAGGTAGAGATGTTTTACAAGCAGTTCAAGTGAGCGTTACACCAGAGATTATTGATATACCAAGTGATGAAGACCCAGCAACTGGAATCACTGCTGTCGCAAGAGATGGTATCCAACTCATCGTTAAAGCACGGGTCACTGTCAGGGCAGACATAGATAGACTCGTGGGTGGCGCGACAGAAGATACTATTCGGGCAAGAGTGGGTGAAGGTATTATCACTACGATAGGTTCATCAGCAAATCATAAACAGGTGTTAGAAAATCCAGTAAGGATATCTGAAACTGTACTTGACAAAGGTCTTGAAGCTGGTACGGCTTTTGAAATTCTGTCCATAGATATTGCTGACATTAATGTCGGTGAAAATGTCGGCGCAAAATTACAGACAGACCAAGCTCAAGCTGAACTCAAAATCGCACGCGCAAAAGCTGAAGAACGAAGAGCAAAAGCCGAAGCAGAAGAAGAAGAAAATAAAGCTCTCGTAGAAGAAATGACCGTCAAACTGATTGAAGCAGAAGCCGAAATCCCCCTTTCTATCTCCGACGCTTTCAATTCAGAAAATATGAGCGTTATGGACTATTATACGCTACGGAATATACTCGCTGACACCGAAATGCGACAATCCATCGCCTCACCCGCTGGTACAGATGATGGGGACACAACCCGGTCAGCACATTCCTTAGGATTAACTTAAACAGATCTAAAGGAGATACGGATGGAATTCAATCTTGAGGCTCTAATTCCTATTGTACTTGCAATACTCTTCATCGTCTTTGGGGGTACACGGAGACGTAAACAAACACAACCTCCTGCACACGCTCCTCAGACGACTGAACAGAATACTGTTGAGGTTGATACTGCTAACGATAGCGATGTTGTATTTCCACCATTTATGAATAATTTTGATGAAGGTCCAACAGAGACAGAAGTAGTGCAGAGCAATCAAACGAATGACGAAGAGATGATCGCTCCAACGGTGACTGAGCAATCTGATCCTGTCCCTGAGCCTACACCAGAGAGGAAACCTAAAGATGTGCCTCCTGTACCCGTAGATTCACCATCGCGTTTACCGTCAAGACGTTTACCTGCAACTTCTCTGATTGAACTGAATCCAGAAACATTTCGACAAGGTATTATTCTTGCTGAAATATTGGGACAGCCGAAAACGTTCCGAAATAGGAGACGTTAGCAAGTCTGGAAGTAAATACCGTAATCGGAGAAAATAGCATGGATTTAATAGAGATGTCTCAACAAACATTCCGGGACGGAATAATTTTGTCAGAAATACTTGGTAGACCCATAAGTTTACGCGGACGTTGATGATACAATTTCGTTCCATTCCCCGCAGTCTTGAACTGATCTGAGACTGCGGTATTTTTTTATTGTTTACTATGACTAAGGTTAGAGCAATGCACCACAGATATAAACACTGTCTGATACTATTTCTATCCCTAATACTGTGTCCCCTCAGTGCTAATCAGACTGAGAAGAACACAGTATTAGATGCGTCTACTGAAATGGAGATTCCATCTTATGCAAGACATCTTAAAGGGATAAAGATATGCCTTGATCCTGGACATGGGGGTCAAGAACATATCCCAGATTTCAAACGTGGCCCTACAGGCCTCCGTGAAGCGGAAATAAACTTGAAAGTTGCCAAGTATCTTCAGGGACTCTTAGAAAAAGTAGGTGTTACTGTCATCATGACACGAAATGACGATTCTTATGTGAGTTTAGCTGACAGAAGCGAAATTGCCAACGAGAACCGAGTAGACTTCTTCATATCAATACACCACAACGGAATCGCTGATAATCCTGAAATAAATTATACCTCAACATGGTATCATGGTGATGCGGATGACTCCCGACCAAGTCTTGACCTTGCGCGTTACGTACAACGAGGCGTCTCGGACACACTACGGCTCCCAAAAGCACTACCAACGGGACTATACTCAGACAAGCTAATAGTTGCATCTGGTTTCGGTGTTTTGCGATTGACCAATTGTCCTGCTATCGTTTGTGAAGCCTCCTTTTACACAAACCCTGAAGAGGAAGCAAGATTAAAGAATGATCAATACCTGAAAAGGGAGGCTTACGGTTATTTCCTCGGCATAGCACGATATGTTGAAGCTGGATTCCCAAAGGGATTACTCATCACACCTGAAAACAGATCTGTCATACAATCAAAAACACCTACTATCAAGATTAAAGTTATGGATGGATTACATGAACGTGGGGCGTGGATGTTAAAACGGCAGCAAGTCTTTAGCAACTCCATAAATGTTAAAATCAATGAATTAGACTATCCCTTTCAATATGATCGGGACACCGATACAATCACGGTTGAAGTAAAGAATCCTTTATCCAATGGTATTAATTCTATTCAAACAGATATGGTAAATTATTATGGAAATCATAGTTTGCCGCAACCGCAGCAATTTAAAGTTGCACCACCTGCAACCAAGATTGAACTGAATGCCTGGACCAAGAATATGCCATACATCGGAAATGGATACGTAGGAATTGTCGCTAATGCGCTTGACGCAGATGGTTTACCCATTGCAGACGGTGAAATTGTCAGAGCGGAAGCATCCAAGGGTACACTTGCATCATCAGAAAGCACTTCAAAGAACGGAAAATCCTATTTCTATCTTAAAGCACCTGATCATCCAAGTGAAACTGTTGTGGAAATCTCTTACGGTAAAACCCGGAATTCACTTAAAATACGCTTCACCGACATTCCCAACGGAGTCATTCAAGGACAGATTACCAATGCTGCTTCAGGTGATCCTATCTCGCAGGTCAAATTGGAAACTAATCATAACTTGACTGCTGAATCAGATCCTAAAGGACACTACTTTTTGAAAACAGATCCTAATTTGGAATACCCATATCAAACTACACTCAACTTCTCAAAACAAGGTTTCTATCCTTATGAACAACAAACAACCATAGAACAGAATAAGTCGACGATTGTCAATCTGGAACTTCACCCAATTGCTGACAACCTGTTTGACAATACAACTATAGTCATTGATACAAAGACAGATACACAGAAGACACAACAGCTGATTGCTTCATTGAAAGACATGTTAGAAGTTGCCGGTTCAAACGTATTCAATATACATGCACCTGGACAAACGATGTCCATTGAAGATCGGATTAAAAAGGTAAACAGTATCAATCGGGAAGGATACTACATGCAAATAAACCATACGGATGGGATTGAAGGAGAACCTATTGTCATCGCTAAACACAATCGGGGCAATCGGGACACCGAATTTCTTCAGAAAAGTATCCTTGAAATGTTCAACAGTAGGCTCTATAAAACACCGATTGAGACCATCCAGGATAGAGAAACACCAATAATCCAACAGACGAATAAAATGGCAATGATACTTGATATACGTTCTATTGGTCGTGAAGACTATACTTCGGAACAGGAAGCATCCGTTATATTTCTGGGGATGTGGCAATTTCTAAAGAACAATACAGAAATTGAGATGGAGAAAATAGAAAGATTTACGGAATTCTACAACGAAGTCAAGAGGCATAAGGATGCAGATCACTTCTAAAATTACCAAATTGCAACTTAAACATCCGTTCAAAATCTCGCGTCGTGAAACTGACCCATTTCGAAAGACGATTTTTGTTGAAATTGATGGTGGTATTGGTGAAGCATCTCCAGCAAAATTCTATGGTGAAACAGTTGAAACAGTTGAAACAGCACTGGGATTCATCGCTTCAGAATTAGACGAGGACCTTGATCAGATTCAGAAGGTCATGTCAAAGATTGAATCAGCATTAGAGGGAAATTATGCAGCGAAATCTGCCATAGATATGGCACTCAATGACAGACTGGGTAAAAAACTCGGTATTCCTCTTTACAAACTCTGGGGACTCAATCCACTAAATACACCCCGCACCTCGTTCACCATTGCACTGGATGAACCAACTGTTATGGCAGAGAAAGCATTAGCTGCTGATATGTATCCAATACTAAAAGTCAAACTTGGCACACAGCGGGATATTGAGATAATGGAAACACTTCGCAATGTAACTGATAAACCGATATATGTTGATGCAAATACTGCCTGGCCACCAGACGAGGCAGTGCAGAAAATACAGCAACTAAAGGAATTTGGTGTAGAATTGATTGAACAACCCACACAGCCAGATGATATTGCAGGGTTAAAGTTCGTTCGCGAGAATTCTTCACTACCGATTATCGCAGACGAAAGTGTGAAACGTGCAACTGATATACCGAAATTATCAGAAGCAGTAGATGGTATAAACATCAAATTAGTCAAATGTGGAGGACTGTTGGAAGCATTGCGAATGATACACCTTGCGCGTGCAAATGGACTACTTGTCATGATTGGCTGTATGATAGAGAGTTCTCTCGGAATCACTGCAGCTGCACATCTATCTCCACTCGTTGACTACGCAGATTTAGATGGAAATTTGTTGATTAAGAATGATCCATTTTCTGGTGTAACACTTAACACTGGGAAGTTAATGCTACCTGACAGACCAGGAATTGGTGTCGTTAAAACTTAAAGCAATAATGTAGAATAGGAGTAAAAAATGTCAAATTCTAACAGAAACGTCCTAATCACAGGTGGAACAGGTTTCTTAGGAAGTGCAGTGACGAAAGCATTTCTGTCACTGGGTGACACGGTCGCAGTCACATATCTGTTTGACGATGAAGTGAATAGATTTAAGCAATACAATCCAGATCTAAGTGATGAGGTTACCTTTCTTTATGCAAATGTCACTGAGGAATCAGCAGTGCAGACGACCATAGATACTTGTATCAATAAGTTCGGTCATCTTGATATATTAGTAAATATCGTTGGCGGGTTTGTTGGTGGCATTGATACAGTTGAACTTGAGGAAGATAAATGGGATTTCATGATGAACCTAAACCTCAAATCAGTGTTTCTCTGTTGCAGAGCAGTAATTCCGCACATGACTGGACAGGGTAGTGGCAAGATCGTAAACGTCTCTGCGCGAGCAGGACTAAAAGGCGAGGCGGGATTGAGTGCTTACTGTGTCTCTAAAGGTGGCGTGCGGACACTAACAGAATCATTAGCTGCTGAGGTGATGGATTCGGGCATCAATGTCAACTGTATCATGCCGAGTATAATGGATACCCCAATGAACCGAGATGCAATGCCTGACGAAGACCATACACGTTGGGTAAAACCTGATGCTGTCGCAAAGGTAATTTGTTTCTTGACATCTGATGATGCATCCATTATCAACGGTGCTGCGATACCTGTTTATGGTAGAGCGTAGAACACTTTAGATTACTCCACTCTTTAACGATTCCCAAGACGAGGCATGTGGCACATTCATCCTTGATTGTGCTACTTTCTCCAACCCCATTCATTTTCCATTCCCCTCTCCACCACTCATCCATCTTGACATTGCTGTAGCTCATTCTGTTAGATTGTGCTTCTTTCTACAACACTCATCCTTCATTTCCATTCTCCGTACAACGTGTCCCGCACCCTGTCCAGTCCCGTAGGGACGATATGTTTATAGAAAACGTGTCCTGTTCCTATAGTGACAAACACCTTACACACCCGTTCCTTATTGCCAAAAAAATAAGATTTTTCTGCTAAAAAAATAAGCAGCAAACAATGCAGTCCAGATTTTCAATCTTTATGAATCAATACAGTTCTTGTTTTGAGTTACTTTCGTATACTTGGCACTGATTTTGCTATAAGTCTAATGTGAGATTCTTGTAATTGACTTTTACACAAACATTGTACTGATTTGGAGGGTTTAAATTCTACAGATGGAAGTTGCCGCGGAAAAACAGAATGTATTAATCGTTGATAGCGATCTGGAACGGATATGTCTGTTGAACCAGGTATTTAAGACAAGTAAATATAACATCATTGCACATGTGGAACTTGATTGCCGTTTTCTGGATCAAGTCAAGCAAACAAATCCCGACATAATTCTAATCGGTGTTGCTTCACCTTCTGATGAGACCTTAATCGCCATTGGATCTATAAATCAGAATCATCCTTGTCCAATTGTTATGTTTGCAGAAGATAATCGATCTGAGACGATTCAAAATGCTACGTTGGCAGGCGTTTCCGCTTATGTAGTTGGTAGTCTGTCAAAGGAACGTATCAGGACAATTATTGAGGCAGCAATTGCACGATTTGCTAAGTTTCGGACGTTACAAAAAGAACTTGAAAAGACGAAAACGAGTCTTGCAGAACGCAAGATCATAGAACGGGCAAAGGAAATAGTGGCGCAACAGCGCGGCACAACCGAGGCAGAAGCATATCAAACCTTAAGAAAGATGGCAATGAATCGTAGAAAACGTCTTGCAGAAATCGCACAAGATGTACTATCTATAGCAGAAATATTGACGAACAAGATCTAATAAAAACTGATCACTACATTTAAAATTAAGTCATAGGTTTCATTCAACGTTGAATGGAACTACTCAGAAAATTAATATATTCCCAACCAGTGTAGGTTTGGGATTGGACATAGGTGTCCATCTGGCAAAGCATATCTTTGTCGATGGACACTTTTTGTTTTAATTCTTCATTGGAGAAACAAGAATGAACAAAATTAAGAATAAGAATGCGTTGAAACGGAAAACCATGCATAAGAAACGAAAATCCAAACTTCATCCTGCTGAAGCTCTTAAACGTGAAAAAAACGGACTTGAAGTTATGGACGACATTCCATACTACGTACGAAATGGGTGGGAGGCAATTCCACCAGAAAAACGCGACAGACTCAAGTGGGTTGGCGTGTTCTACCGTCGACAGACACCCGGGTCTTTTATGATGCGTCTAAGGATGACAAGTGGTTTTTCAAATTCAGAACAATTTCGCACAATCGCCTTAATCAGTGAAACACACGGTCCAGGTTTTGTTGACCTAACAACACGCCAACAGATTCAATTGCGTGGATTTACAATTGAAAACGTGCAAAACATCTGGAATCAGCTTGAAGAGGTAGGTCTAAATTCCCTACAGACAGGATTTGACAATATAAGAGGAGTTACAGGTTGTCCTGTGGCAGGTTTAACCCCGAATGAGTTGTTTGATGCGTCGCCTATAGCAAAGAAGTATACCGATATTATAACGGGTAACAAGGCTTTCACCGATATTCCGCGTAAGTTTAATGTTGGCATTACGGGATGCTTAGACAACTGCACACATACTGCTTCGCAAGATATTGCATTGATACCAGCAGTCAAGGAAGTAGATAATCAGGAATTGAAGGGCTTTAATGTCTTGGTCGGAGGTAAGATGGGTTCGGGAGGATTCACGCTTGCCAAGGAGCTTGATGTATTTGTGTTACCTGAACTTGCAGCAGAATTATGTGCAGAAATAACATTGATTTTTAGAGACCACGGTGCACGGAAGATTCGAAATAAATCAAGAATGGCATTTCTCATTGCTGACTGGGGAGTCGAAAAGTTCAGGAAAGAATTAGAGGCACGACATGCCAAACACCTGCTATCAGCAGGTAAAGATATACGTGGTAAGAAAAAAACAGATCACACCGGTATTTTCTCACAGAAACAGAAAAGCCTAAACTATGTAGGACTTGTTGTACCAGTAGGACGTATAACAACGCCACAACTCTACGAAGTTGCACGACTTGCTGATAAATATGGTTCTGGACAAATACGGTTAACGCAAGAACAAAATTTGATAATCACTGATGTGCATGATTCCAGAGTTGGGGCGTTAACCGCCGAACCACTTCTCCAAGAACTCCGCTATGATCCATCAGAAGTCATGCGGGGTATGGTCAGCTGCACAGGTATTGACTATTGTCACTTCTCCCTAATTGAGACAAAAGAACGTGCAATGGAGGCGATCAAACATTTAGAAGAAAAACTTGGCAATACCGAACCTTTAACTATACATTGGTCAGGATGTCCAAATGGCTGTGGAAACCATGCAGCAGCAGATATTGGACTTCTCGGTAAGAAAACGAAAATAGATGGTGTGATAACAGATGCTGTGGATGTTTTCGTCAAAGGCAATTCAGGTCCTAATCCCAAAGTTGCACCGAAATTACTTGAGAATGTTCCATGTGATGATTTACCAGAAGTCCTTGAAGGTCTCGTACCTTACCTATCAAGAAAATGAAGGAGAAAAATGGAAATAAAAAACAGAGCAACACAGATAAACTTACTTAGTTTAAAGACGGTTCAAATGCGTACCTTTCATACGACCTGGTTCGCGTTTTTCTTAGCATTTTTTGGATGGTTCGGGATTGCGCCACTTATGGCAGTAGTCCGGGAAGACCTAATGCTAACAAAAACAGAAGTTGGAAATACTATAATTGCCTCTGTAGCAATAACAGTATTAGTTAGAGTACTGATTGGTCCCCTTTGCGATCGTATCGGATCAAGAAAAGCTTATACGTGGTTACTGATACTCGGATCAATTCCTGTCATGGGCATTGGACTTGTCCAGGATTATACAAGTTTTCTCCTTTTTCGTTTAGCAATCGGGGCAATCGGTGCAGCTTTTGTAATAACCCAATATCATACCTCAGTGATGTTCGCACCGAACTGCGTTGGGACTGCAAACGCTACGACCGCAGGTTGGGGTAATTTAGGGGGTGGCGTAACCCAGATAGTGATGCCGCTCATCTTAACTGCAGTCCTGAGTTTTGGTGTAGATAAGTTCCTTGGATGGCGTCTGGCAATGATCATTCCAGGAATAGCACTGTTCATAATGGGTTTCGTTTACTGTTTCCTTACGCAAGATGCTCCTGATGGAAACTATAAGGAACTAAGAGAACGAGGGGAATTAGAACCTGCTAAAGGTAAAGGGTTGGAATCCTTCGAACATGTGATTAAAGACTATCGCGTATGGGCACTCTTTGTGATTTACGCTGCATGCTTCGGTGTTGAACTTACCATTAATAATATCGCTGCGTTATACTATCATGATCAGTTTCAATTAGATGTCAAAACAGCAGGATTAATCGCAGGACTGTTTGGATTAATGAACATATTTGCACGTACTACCGGTGGATATTTGTCAGATTATTTTGCAAAGAATATGGGGCTCCGTGGACGTGTTCTATTTTTATTCGTCGTTTTGTTAGGTGAAGGCATTATGCTCGTAATCTTTTCACAGATGACTGTTCTGATACTTGCAGTAGGCACAATGATTATATTCAGTCTTTTTGTTCAGATGTCTGAAGGCGCAACGTTTGGGATTGTACCTTTTATAAATAAAAAAGCATTAGGTGCGGTCGCTGGTATCGTTGGGGCGGGAGGAAACGCAGGTGCAGTTGCAGCTGGTTTCTTATTTCGTGCTGAAAATTTCACGATGCAACAAGGTTTACTCTTTCTTGGTACAATAGTTGTTGTTGCAGCATTTGCTACAGTCTTAGTACGATTCTCCCCTGAGGTACAAGCAGCAGAGAAAAAAGCTTATGAAGATGCTTTGTCGGAAAAATACGCATTCAAAAACTGAAATAGAATGTTTAACCACGATTATGTCAATTGACCCTTATAGTGGATAGTCCAGACTAAAAATGTAGGTCGGGTAGAGGAACGAAACCCGACAAATACCAAAAGCGTATTTGGCGTTGATTTGGACACGTAAGGATTGTGTCTATCATGTCGCCAGTTAATATTTATTGGCGCTTCGCTCTACCCGACCTACAAGTTTAACTTAGGCTGTCCAATAGATTGGAGAAATCAGTGAGTAATGCAACAGGTAAAGCCGTTTGCCCCTATTGTGGTGTCGGTTGTGTTATCCGGGCAGCGGTTCAGGATAATAAAATTACAAAAATTTCAGCCGATGATGATACGGCACCCAATTTCGGGATGCTTTGTCCAAAAGGCGCACATCTCAAACAAGTATTTCAGAATCATGATGGAAGATTAGCATACCCAATGATTCGTGAAGGTAAGCGCGAGCCGCTACGTCAAGTTTCTTGGGAAAAAGCCATTGCATTTACAGCAAGTCGTCTACAAGATATTCGATTAGAACACGGTAAGGATGCGATTGCACTCTACGGTTCTGGTCAATTAGACACCGAAACATCTTATGTATTCAACAAGCTCTTTAAAGGGTTTTTGCAGACGAATAATATTGACACTAATAGCAGACTCTGTATGTCATCCGCAGTAGTGGGATATATCAAAGCGTTCGGTTCAGATGGTCCTCCGACCTGCTATGATGACATCCAACATGCAGATATGTTTCTTATTATTGGTGCAAACATGGCAGCAAATCACCCTGTCCTTTTTCAAATGATTCGAAAACGACGGGCGTCAGAACCCAATACGCGGGTTATTGCAGTAGACCCCCGCCGAACACAGACAGCAGAATTCTCTGATGTACATATCCCTCTTGCACCTGGAAGTGATGTCGCTTTCCTTCAACTAATTGCAAAACGTCTGCTTGCAATAGAGCGCGTTGATAAAAGGTTTGTCCAAAGAAACACGGAAAACTATAGCGCATATAAAAATCATCTCGAAAGTCTTGATGAGGACACACTTCTTTCTATCTGTGACATACACCCAGGTCGTATTGAAGAAATCGTAGAGTTTCTATCTAAACCGAGTCGTCTGTTAAGTTTCTACTGTCAAGGAACAAACCAGAGCACGAATGGTGTAGACAAGAATGTTGCCTTAATCAATCTCCATCTTCAATTAGGTGAGGTTGGCAAAAGAGGTGCGGGACCCTTTTCATTGACAGGACAACCGAATGCAATGGGAGGGAGAGAGGTCGGTTATCTTTCTCACCAGCTACCCGGATATCGTGTGGTGACAAATGATATGCACCGCGCCTATCTTGAAGGCGCATGGAGGATTCCACCAGGGAGTATTGATCCAATCCCCGGTTTAACAGCAGTGTCAATGTTTGAGGCTGCAGCTGCTGGGGATGTGCGTGCACTCTGGATTGTCTGCACTAATCCCGCAGTGAGTATGCCCGATACAAAAGTTTCTCAAGCAGGACTCAAACGCGCGGACTTGGTGATAGTACAGGATTGTTATTATCCAACTGAAACAACGGAATACGCAGATGTACTGCTGCCTGCTGCACAGTGGGGTGAAAAACGGGGCACAATGACAAATAGCGAACGTCTCGTTGTCCGAAGCGATAAATTCCTTACACCCCCTGGAGAAGCAAAACCGGATTGGTGGATATTCTCACAAATAGCGAAGGTGATGGGTTTCAAACGTGATTTTGATTTTCATACCCATGAGGAGATTTGGGACGAATTCCGACTGTTGACCGCAGGAACACCGTGTGACCAGATGGGAATGACGAATGAACGTCTTGAAAAAGAGTCACTCCGTTGGCCCTGTCCTAATCCGAAACATCCTGGAACGCTCCGCCGTTATACACGCAGGAAGTTTTTCACACCTTCAGGTAAAGCACAATTTCACACACCAACCTATCGTCCACCAGAAGAAGAGACAGATGCGGAATTTCCGCTCGGTTTGACGACAGGACGAGTTGCGAGTCAATGGCACACCCGTACCCGTACCGGGAAAGTCCAGCAACTCAATAAAAAAGACCCTGAGCCTTTCGTTGAAATTCATCCTGACGATGCTGAAGAGAACGGGGTAGAGGATGGTAATTGGATATTTCTAATTGGACGACGTGGAAGGTGTTATGCACGCGCGCGTGTTACGGAGTCTATACGGCGTGGATTACTGTTTACGCCGTTCCATTGGGGTGATCTCTTTCATTCAGAGACGAATGTCAATTATGTAACAAATTCAGCGTTTGATCCGGTATCTAAACAACCGGAGATGAAATTCTGTGCTGTGCGGATTGAGGTTGGTAGTGTGAAAAGTTAAACGACTGTACTGTGTAGGAAGTTAGTGCGCGTGGTATTAACAAGGGCACTTCATACCTTCCCATTTGGTCCGATCCGAGTGAACATTTAATCATCTTTGGTCAACTCAACTTACAAATCTAAAACAAATGTGATAGTGTTCTTAATCTCTGTCATCACATTCTCTGGAAATTTACTAAGTTTTCGTATAAGCCGAATCTTCTCTATGGAACCTATCCCTTGTACATTGACGTAAGAGTCTTGATTAAGAAAGTTCAACTTTGGAAGTGTTACCTCATAGAAACTTTCTTTATATTTAGTTGTTAAAGGGATATAAATTATTAGAGATAGTGGCGGATCTGGATCGTAACGAGATATAACAAGCACCGGTCGGGTCTTTGCCACCAAACCCAGATCCGCAAGCCAAATTTCACCGGGATACGGGTTCATCAAGTATATCCAACACTTCTTGTTCCACTGCACGCGATCGCATTATTTCTAACAAACCTTCGTCTGCAAGGTCAATAAGTTCCGAGACACGTTGTCTAACCTCCGCTGCAGTACTTGGTTCCCATTCCTGCAATTTCTCATCTAACCTTTCAACTAACATATCCATTGATTTTCTCCACTAATTTTTTATTGGAAAGCAGATAAACGTCTCTACAACCTTTCCTTAAAAGGATATGACATTTTGAAAGAAAAGTCAAGGATAAATGTGCTTGAGTAAGGTTTATACGGATTTGCTCTGCGGTGTTCCCTGACACCGTTCCACTGGGGCGATCTTTTTCACGCGGAGAAGAATGCAAACTATGTAACGAATTCAGCGTTTGAACCAGAGTCTAAGTAAACTCAGTTGGAACTCTGTGATGCGCGGATTGATGCTGAAAGGTGAGCAACTAATTTACTAAGACTTTGACAAAACTCTTAGTTACCCTATCAATGGTATCTTTCACATCGAATAGGGCGTCAGCTCAGTCGGCCCAGAATTTGGGATATTTCCTGGTATGGTGTGCTCATCATGGTTATTGTTTTATGCCTCGTCACTGAGTCGTCTCCTGGAGTCTGCTTACCATCTTTATCTGATTCGAATTCCCCTGCGCTATCAAGAATTTCTTTCACACTTCTATCTCTGGATTCAAAAATTATCAATCTCTGGAGAATTTGGCACGCTCAATGTCATGGTAACTTATTGATCTTCCCCGTACTGTGTATAGAGCTAACTCTATCTTCTTAAACAGTGGAGAAAAGTTCAGAGTTGCGGACAATGAAGAAACAGAAAGATTGCATTCTTTAAAAGCGTGAACTAATTCTGAGCGATGTACCACCGGACCGATCTGATCCACACAATTCATTATTACAGTTTCACTTGTGCTGAGAGTCTCGTCGGAAACACCCTCCCAATAGTATAATTCTCCCTTACATTTGTAATCATAAATTCTGATTATCTTTTGCATCACATCAGGAGGTGGAACGGGGAATTCTGATCTTGATAAAACCTGCTGAAGACCTGAACACACATCATCAATGGATACTGGACCACAATAAAAAAACATCTTGCGCAGCCCTTTATGGAATACATGATTTTTTGGAATTATAGGTGTCTGCTTAATCACTCTTGGGATAAACCAATCTTTAGAAAGCATCTTATACCCTAATGCCCGCAAAATAATCTTTGTATCTTCTAACTCTCTACCAATTTCTTGAGATAACCATATAGCATATACGCCTCCAGAATGATTTATGTGTCGGTTAATGAGTTTTTTTATATCATCTGGTAAAGTTTCATGCACATGTTGAATCTTTGCAGGTGCATAGGGCTGCCCAGCATTGACAAGCTGTAAAGTATATTGTAAGGATAAGGGTATTTGAAGACAACGGATACTCTGATCAGCTAGTAAATTGCAAATTGCAACCATAACTTCGACTACATCTTTTCCTAAATAATTCTCAGATTTCCAATTACCTACGAGCCCTGATGATCGAATGCGTTGTGCCCATTGATGATAACTCATGTCAAGCCCCATGTCTCCAGCAATGAGGAGAGATGACTGCATTCTAAGCAAAGTAGGCCTACCTTTGAGATTCTTAATAGATTTGGCTTCAACTATTGCATTAACCTCACCACACAATTTTTCCTTCAACTCATTGTCAAGTTGTCTTATTCTTTCGCGTGTATACTCTAATTCTTTTCCAATTTGACCCAGGGTTTTTCGTTCAAAACCGTACCTCAATAGCATAACAAGCAAATAGTGCTGTCCAGGAAGCAGGTTTAGTAAGTATTCAATTTCCTCACTGATGTTGAGTGAAGAACTCAAAATCTGTGCTAACACTTCGTACGCCTTGTAGTTCTCAATTGTTCCAACTTCTGCAAGCCAGTCATTCAAAGGACGGTCCATAATATTAGCATGTTCATGCAGCAATTCCATTGAAAGCTGCTTGGATACTAATTGCAATTGCCAGCTAATAACTTGGTCAGGAATTCCTTCAAGATTCATCAAACTCGAAGCTACGTCAGGATTTGTATCTACTTCGATTGAATCGTTAATTTCTATTTTTGCCAGTTTATCTTTGATTTCTGAAATAGATTTGCTCCCAAGTCCGAGAATGTCTTGAATCTCACCTGATTCAACAAGCTTTACAACTTCTGAGACAGTTTTAACACCTATGTTTCGCAGCCCGTTGAATGAACGATTACTTAAATTGAGTTGTCCAATCCTTAGGGTTGTACCTTCTAATGATTTCTTTTTTGCTTCTCCCCCACTTTTCAACTGACTCAGACAATTATCTATTTCCAAAATACACTTTTTCCCAAGTCCGTGAATGGTTCCTATCAAGCCCAACTCAACAAGGTCTATGACTTCTCCAATAGTCTTAATCCCTGAGCGTTTTAAAGCGTTAGTGGAACGAATAGACAAGTTCAAATTTCCAATAGAATCTTCTTTTGAGAGTTGCCTGGAAAATAGGGTATGGTTGCTCATAGATTTATCTTTATTTTATCGTTATTTAACAAAAAGTAATACAAATTCTATCAATGATTATCCTTTTTAAACTTCAATTTCAACAGCACGGGAAGGACGGTCTTGCACCACAGGAACAACGTAACTCCGAATCGTCCCTCTATCTATCGTCTCCGTCTCAGTGCGCGGTTCAGGTGCATCGCGGTGATCAAACACCACGTAGAAACCCTCTGTTACGCCTTCTGTTGATAGATACGCGGCGAGCTGTTGTTTCCCCGAAGCATAACCTCTTTCACTTCTCCAAATCTTTGTTTCAACGATATGTTTCTTTCCATTATGTAGAATGAGTAGATCCATTCTACCGCGTCCTGTTGGGACTTCTAAATACATTACCCCGTTCACGCTGCTAACGAACTGATCGATGTAGGCATAGAGGAGATGCTGCCCAATGAATTCTTGCGGTGTTTCAGGGACTTGAAGGATCCTGTATCCTGCGCGGGCAATGAAGTCACGGAAGTTATCCAGTAGTCGTTCCATCTGAATGTGTCCGTCGGACGTGAGATACTGAAATCCATCAGAGTCTTCGGGGAAGTAGTCGTTCTCCAATCCGTTAAACAGTGGTTTGAATGCATGAATAATACGGTACAGGTAAATCGGGTTGATTACCTCACACTTACTGTCGGCACCCTTAGTTATAACACCGTACGTAGCGAGTTCATTGATGATGTTATTATCGGGATTAAAGGGCACGCTGTTCTCATAAGAGACAATTCGCATAAGTATAGTTTGAAAACGCGGGTCTTTACGAATATTGGTTAGGAGATGTTCAATGTTGGTGTTCCGTTCCTCCAAAAGGAGTTGAAGTGCATGTGAAAAATGCTGCATAGTAATTGAATCAGTCATCGGAATGTCCATCTCTTCAGTGAGTATCTGCGCGAACCGGTTGACAAGGAAGGGTTGTCCCCCTGTCTGTTTGTGAATACATACAATGACTTCTGGGTTGAAAGCCTGTCCTACTTCGTCTGTATATTGTCCATATAACTCTTGCACCTGAGCAAGCGTAAAATTGGGTAGAGCAAAATCGTCCTGGATATTGAACGGGGAGACAGAACGATCATAATCCAGTTGTGTGATATTTTTTACACCCACAATGCCAAGGCTATGGGGACATTGAAACGCAGCCTGAGTGACGTAAGTATGTCGGAACGCGTGCAGAAAACCCTTCAGGGCAGTTGTGGGAATGCCATCAAACTCGTCAATTATGAGAACAACTTTCTGCCAATTTTCCTCAAATTTCAGGAACTGCTGAACCTGTTCAAAGAACTCCATCATTGACAGATGGTTAGTCATTTTGGCATTGTCAAGAAAGTGCTTTAATGCTTCGTCAAGTTCCTCTCCGCGCATTTGGAATACACGTTTAATTTCCTTGCAAATCTGTTTGGCGAGAGACTCGTAAAATTCGGTACGGTCACAGTCAACAAATATTTCAAGATTCAGTTGAATGGGAAAATAAGTTAGGTCTTCAGCGGTAAGTGCAGCAACGGCGCGTTGAAAGAAAGTCGTCTTACCTGTTTGCCGGGGCGCAAAGATGACGATATAACGTCCCTCTCTGACACGGTTGATGAAATCGGTCAGCTCTTCCGTACGTGCAACAATATAGTGCTGTTCAGGGTTCACAGGTCCCCGTGTTCCAAACCTTCTCATGTCAGTTTCTCCCCACCACTTATCTTTAGGGGTTAGTTCAGCAAGCAACACAACTCTAAACCGAATGCATTCTCCTTGTTATTTTTTAAGTTGTTCAAAGGCTTCCTCTGCCCTCTTCTGCATTTGCTGGACAGAGGTTTTTAAACTCGGACCTAATCGGGTAGCTTCATCAAAGTCTTTAATTGCTTCTTCATAGAGACGCTGTGCTTCATCTTTATTCCCTTTGGATTTGTGTAAGTCAGCAAACTTTAGTTTCATATTACCTCGACTGTGGTAGGCATCGGCATAATGCTGTTTTCGTTTGACGGCTTCATCCTGACCTATATCGGCGTGATCTCGTTTTAACTTGATAGCTTCACCCATATCCATAAGTGCTTTATCAAGATCTTTAATGGCAGCTTCATAGAGACTCGGTGTTTCCTCCTTATCGTCCTTAGACTGACCAAGTGTAAATTTAAACTGCCCCTGTTTCCACTTCGCAATTGCCCGATTGTAGTAGGCATCAACACTATCTGGGTTTAGTCTAATAGCTTCATCGAAGTCTTTAATTGCTTCTTCATAGAGACGCTGTGCTTCATCTTTATTCCCTTTAGATTTGTAGAAGTCAGCAAACTTTAGTTTCATATTGCCTCGAGTGTGATAGCCATCGGCATAATCTGGTTTTAGCGTGATCGCTTCATCAAGGTCTTTAATTGCTTCTTCATAGAGACGCTGTGTTTCTTTCTCATCGGTTGTAGATTGACCAAGCGTCGACTTAAAAAATGCCCGATTGTAGTAGGCATCAACATAATCTGGGTTTAGTCTAATAGCTTCATCAAGGTCTTCAATTGCTTCTTTATACAACCGTTGTGCTTCTTTCTCATCGGTTGTAGATTGACCCAGCTTCCACCTCACAAGTCCAATATTATTGTAAAGGCTACTATCATCATAATCAGGAATTAACTTGAAAACTTCCTCAAAGTCTTTAATCGCCTTATCATAGGCATCGCGAAAATACCACAACGAACCTCTACTTCGGTAGACCCTGGCACCAAAAGTCTGGCTTAAGTCTAACTCTTTATAACTCTCAATTGCAATAGTACAATTCTCAATTGCAATATCCAAATCTTTTATCGTTTCCTCATCAATGTCGTCTAACTGCGTAGCAGTGTGAATTTCACGGTGAGTCTTATTGGCGAAACTGAGAAGGTAATATGCAGTTATCTCTGGTCTCTTTTGCCAATCTGATAAAGATTCAACATCCGGCAATTTCTGATTTTTAAACGTGATTTTGCTGAGAGCTGTTGATGGAATAGCGTATGTATAGCGCGGGGTGCCGTCCACAACAATTCCTATGACTCGCCCTTTGCTATTTAGCACAGGACCTCCACTGTAACCCTGTCCCTCGGAAATTCCGGTATTTAATAGAAGCATTTTGTCACTACGGGTACCGTGTATAGTGCCGTGCGCAACATTACCTTCTACGCCGCCAGGATTGCCTACTACGACAATTGGCATTGTTTCATGTTCATCTACACGAATCATCTTGCTGTCACTAAGAGTAAGAGGTTCCCCACTTTTTTCGATGGTTTTCAGGACGACAAGATCGTTTTTAGCATCAAATGCTACGATGCCTGAAATGGTGTACTCTGTATCCTTGTTGACTAATTTGGCAGTGACTTTGTCGGCCCTAACTACAAGATGAATGTTAGTCACAATTTGATCGCGTTCTACAAAGAAACCGCTACCAATTCCAAGGATTTCCCCGTTGGCATATTTACTAACCAAGACTGTAGAGTTTTTTGCCTTCTCGGCAATTTGTTCGGGAGTCTGTGTACAGGCAAGCAGAATCCCGATAGCTAACAAACCCAATACAAATTTTATGTGCTGTTTATTCATAACTATTTCCTTTTTGTCGTGCGAAATTCACCTGTAAATAGTATAACTACGATGAACCAAACAAGCAATTGTTTTCTGTTGTAGACTCATATTAGTCTGTTGAGACAGCCTTCTCCAGAACTTCTTGAAGGTAAACACCTATCTCTAATTGACGACGCGCAGCATTCAAGGCAATTCGACCGTACAACTCAGGACTCGTTTGAATTGTCAGTTCTCCTGAGAAAGGTTTGTCCGGTACTTTTCCTTGTTCCTCACATACTTCAAAGTAAATTTCAAGTGACTTCTGCATTTCTGTCCGAAGTTCAGTTACAGAGGCACCATAGAATGATATTACGTCATGTGTGTTTATCACTGTACCGTGGAATAGGTCTATTTCTGGATCGAAATCAACGACACCAATGTAACCTTTGTACTCAATCATGGGGTAATATCCACCATTTGTAGAAATAGACGAAATATTTACTTGAGATGTTTAATAAGGTCTTCAAGTCTAATTCCCTCATTTTCCCAAACAGAGTTTTTGACACGGATTTCTGCTCTACCACGCTCAAAATCTAACTCAACATCAGAGGATGTATCGTCAAGGGTATCATTCAACAATGTTTCTTGTTCTTTGATGGATTGACATAATTTGGTTACGCGATCACCGAACTTTTTATGAATGTTTTTTACGAACTTCATATTTTGCTTGACAGTTTGAAAATCTACTTCGGTGTTTTCAGGTATAGGGACGACGCAAAGCAGGTATTTTTTCCTTTTTTTCACCGCAGTTTTTGTTTGTTCAGAACTCATTTTGACATACTCAACGCGTGTGCCCTTTACCTCAACCAGCCATTTTCTGTCATTCGGATTGTCATTTGGAACCATTTCTTGTGTTGGTAGATCAAAGGTTTCCGCTGATACCTCAAAATCTGATCCAGTACCGGTCCGACTTACTGAGAATCCTGCCTGCTCTAAACTCTCTTTCACCCATTTTTCTGTATGTTTACCCAAACTCTGAATCTCAGCTATCTTATTCTGTTGTTCCTTATGTTCTCTAATATCCTCAAGGACCTGACTCAAATTACCTTTAGTTAAATCTAATAGTTGTTCAATATCATTGTGAATGGTTTCGTTATTGGTCATAGCTTCAATATACTTGATTGTATGATTGAGATGACTTACGTTCCCTTTAGATTTCCTCATAATTTCTATGATTGCATTATCTACTGCTTCACGATCATTGTGATTTACGAAAGTTTCTCGCATCAAATCAAAGTGTGATACCCCAATGGCTTCGAGCAGGTAGCAGATAGGGTCATTTTCGCTCATAGCACTAGGATCCCACTCGCTACCCCGAAGTAGATTCGCAAGTGTTTCTGCTTTTACATTGTCCGCTTTGTTTTCACCTAGTGGAACCCACTTCCTATTTACTACTGGCACTAGCCGCTCAGCGGGATAGCAGTCATGGGTTTGCCCGCAGGTACAGGATACGTTGATGATTTCCAGTCCTTTGGGGTCATGCACAGTCAGCCATTCTGTCAAAAAACGCCAAAATTTACGGGCGAGTGGCAAACTTTTGCGCACTCTGTCTATGATTCCAATATTTGTTTTCGTCAAGAAAGCAATATCGCTCACACTGATTTCTTCCTTGGTTTCATGAGTGTCTTCTTCTGTCAGCGGAACATGCGGTAAGAACGTCTCAAAAGAGATATTGCGATAATCATGCACTATCACATTCTTTCTTATAAAACCTTTTGTTTTTAACATCTCCCATATATCTGGATCAGGTGCAGCCTTAAACAAGATGTCGGCTAAGATGTATCGACGCGGAAACAGTTCCCAGTAGTCTTGGAGATCATTTTCCCATGAGAGAACAGGAGCAAGAGGACATTCATTATTTTGGATATTATCTTGGCTTGGATGTGGTAAATGGATAATTGTTACCTTGTCAGAATCGTCTTCCTTTGCGAAGAGCGGGAAGCCATTTAAAAGGTTCCAATCCCCTTGGTTGACAATCCAAGCAAAAAGTAGCGTACTGGCCTTTTTGAAATCAAGGTCTGGATTCTCGTCTGCACGGGTTCTGAGTTTAGCAGATATTGTGTCAACAACTTGATCTTGCTTCATATCACCTTTGCCCTCTTCTTCGGTTAATGAAGTTAGGCGATTGTCACGAAGTTCTTGCCTAATTTCCCAATCAAGTTTCTCTGCTATTTCTTTTAATTCTATATCTATACCTGGATCTCTGTGCAATGCTGATAATTTGTCAAGGTAACCTGATTGGTCAATAACAATGTGATATTCAATAACTTCCTCACGCAGATTGTTTTCATTAAAAAATTCATGTAAACGATTCAGCCATTCAACTACAGGAACATCCTCTCGGAGCAGGTTTTGAAGGTCTTCAATCTTTCCGTAATTACCATCTTTATGAGTATTTTTCTGAATGAACGATGCCAATTTCACGCCATCCCGTACTTCGCTAAACAAAGACATAGGTTCATCCTGATATACATCCGCCCAACTCCTGATCGCATTACACCAACCTGTTGCTTCTTCTCGCTTCGGTAGAAATTTACGTTGTCCCTTTATACTCTCGCACAAGTCCCAAAGAGTCTGTACGCCTGATTCACATCCTGCTGACAGAAACTTAACATTTTCTGGATCTATAAGATTCTCATCTTCATTGAGAACTATCGTATTTTTTCGAATTTCTTCAATAAGATTTTCTCTAACACACGTTCTAATCCACTCCCGAGTTTCCTCAGTTGGGTGCTGGAGGGTAGGGACTTCTGTCCATTGATGAACATTATACCAGCCTTCTGATGCAGCATACTGAAGTAGATGAACAAGCAACTCACAGGATTTTTCAATAGCGGATTGATTTTTGGTATTTGCCTCGTCGTTGCCTAGCCCAATATATACATCATCGCGATCTTCCGACGGTTTAAAATCTAAACTATTGATGACAGCAGGAAAACTGAAAGATTCGGTACCCACTAATGGAACAGCCTTGAATAAACGGGGTATTTTCTTGACAGGTTGGCATGCTGAACCATTGCTATTTGATGCAAGTGGGACAGCAACTGAGGTTTTCTTTTTATCGGATATCAGAACGTACTTATTTTCGTTTGAATTTCCATTCTGGCAAGCTGTTACCGTGATATGCTGAATTTCGGTAGCCTCTATGGAACGGCGTTTGATGACTTCATAACGCAGTGTTTCTCCGTGATTGTTAATGTCAATACTAGAGAATTTTGAGTTAAAAACAAGCACGAAAGGAGTACATTGCTTTAATGTCTCTATACCTTTCTCGACTGTTTCCTGCGCTTCTCTCCCCATAATAGGGTATATAAACCGTGTAGTGAAGGGGGCGGGGATTGACTGATCCGAGGTAGATAGGGATGCTTTAAAATTTTCCCACGCTTCATCCATTAAGTCAAGAAGGGCATCTGGCGAATCAGATTTGCGCGTTAGACAAAAATCGAACCATTCCTTGCTGCTAAGCTGACCTGATATTTCTATCTCTGGTGACAACAAGTGCGTTGTCAGAAAGCCGCTGCCGTATTCTCCGATTGCCTCTTCCCGATCAGCTTTCGTTGAACCGTGATAAATGAGATTGAATATTTGTTTTTCTTCGAAGCTGCTCCCATTATGCAAGAAGATAAGTTCTTCCAGATTATACTCAATCTTTACAGTAAGCGGATCATCATGTGCTATTGAAGCATCAAGTGCATTCTGCAAAAGTTCCCAAATCCACCGCGGTAGTCTCCGACTACGGGCACGCTCATTTGCTCTGAGATAACTATGAACGCGCAAGGCGTTGTTTTCTTTAAGTCCACTATCTCTAATTTCGTCGAGTTGACTGTTCCTAGTTTGGTCATCATTCAATTGATTTGTCATAATATTTTTTTCTGTAAAGACTCATTAACAGCAGCGAATGTCATTCACATCTGTCCGTGTAAACTTCATAGTTTGATTGCTAAATGAGTACTGTTAAAACCCAAGCTTTTTATCAACAACATTCTTCAACTCTGCACCCTTCAGATACCGCTCAAGGTTATCAAGAAAAAACTCTGTAATGCGCCGCATACGGTGCTGAGAACCACCCGCAGCATGAGGTGTAATTTACACGTTATCCATATCCCACAACGGACTATCATCTGCTAATGGTTCTACCTCCGTGACATCTAAACCCGCACCTGCAATTTTACCTTCCTGCAAGAATTCAGTCTGTTCATCTTCTATGACAATCGGACCCCGTGCCGTGTTTATAAGATCTGTTTCTTGACTTCTGATGATATGTCTATAATCAACGGTGCTGCTATACCTGTTTATGGTTAGACATAGAAAGGTCTATTTATTCCAATGTCTAAGCAACCAGAGTTGAATCTTTGTGCTGTTCGGATTATGGTTGTTGATGAAACTTCTAAAAGACCCGGTTAACACACAATTTACGAGACTAATACAAACACTGGTTGCTAGTGACCTTGCGTTTCTGATTTTGCTATTCAAGTCTTTTAAGATTTTTCTCAATACTGGATTTAAGTTCTGCATCACCAGTTTTTTCAACTAATTTCAATGCAGTCTGAAAATCTTGTTTAGCCTTTTGAATATGACCCAACAGTCCATTTGCAAGGCCTCGATTGTAGTAGGCTCTAACGTTACCAGGTTCAAGAGATATAAAGATGTCAAAGTCCTTAATAGCGTCAGCATGCTTTCCAAGCTGCCCCTTTGCAATTCCCCTGGCGAGGTAGGCACCATTAAAATCTGGTTTTAATCGGAGTGTCTGATCAAAATCCTTAATGGCGGCTGCATACTGAGCCAACCTATCCTTTGCATATCCTCGGACGAAATACGCAGAGGCTAAGTCTGGTTTTAGGCGAATTGCTTTGTCTAAATCATTGATGACACCCTTAAAGTCTCCTTTCATCCCTTTCTTAGAAGCCCGCATAAAGAAATCCTCTGCAGACATGGATTCTTCTTGTAGGGGTAGTGGTGGTAACTCATCTATATTCCATAGGTAAATCGTCCCATCAACATTACCAACAGCAAGTCTACTGCCATCTGGTGAAAAGCACAAACTATTCCCATCTCCTGGAAGTATTGACAAGGCTTCCCCTTTATCAACGTTCCACAAGTGAAGTGCATTGTCCCAACCCCCACTTACGAGCATTCTGCTATCTGGAGAAAAATGTACGCTAAGGACAGCAGACGTATGTCCTATGAGTGTATTGAGGAGTTTCCCAGTTTTAACTGACCATAGACGAACCGTCTTGTCTAAACTTCCGGTGGCTAAAACACGACCATCTGGAGAAAAGGCAACACTCCAGATCCTTTCTTTATGCCCCGACAGAGTATTGAGGAGCTCCCCAGTTGTAGCCGACCACAAACGAACCGTCGGGTCGAATACATTTCCTCCACTAGCAAGCATGTTACCATTTGGAGAAAAAGCAGCACTTTCTACCCTCCATGTGTGCCCTTCAAGTGTTTTTATGTGTTTTCCTGTAACAGCAGACCACAAACGGATTTTACCATCCTCACTTCCGAAACTAGCGAAATTGCTACCATCTGGACCTAAGACAATTCCTTCAATCCAATCCGTTTTTCCGGAGCGAGTTTTCAGAACCTTACCTTTAGAATCCGTATTTGCTATGAGAGTTTTTTTCAGTTGACCTGTAGTGGCAGACCAAAATCGCACAGTGCCATCTTCACTACTACTCGCCAACATTTGACTATTGGGATAAAAGTATAGACTTGAGACAATATCCTTATGTCCTAAAAGAGTTCTCACAAGTTGACCTGTCCTAGTTGACCATAATCGCACTGTGCCATCTTCGCTACCACCAGCAAACATGTTGCCATCAGGAAAAAAGTACAGACTTGAAACAGTCTCTGTATGTCCTGTGAAAGTCTTCAAGAGTTTTCCTGTGGTAGCAGACCACAATCGCACTGTGTTATCATAATCAAGAGGTTTAGAAATGCTTGCGCTTGCAAGTGTTAAACCATCTGGTGAAAAGCATACACTGTTGACCAACCCGGTATGTTCATGAAGTGTTTTTACATTTTCTCCTGTGAGAGTTGACCAAAATTTAACTGTTCCATCCCAACTCCCACTAACTATAGCAGTTCCATCTGGCGAAAAGCATACACTGTTAACTCGACTTGTATGACCCCTAAGAGTATTTAGACGTACTCCTGTGTTAACGATCCAAACCCCAATTGTGTCGTCCCAGCTCCCGCTAACGAGATGGAGTCCATCTGGACTGAAAACTACGCTCTTGATCCAGCCTGTATGGCCCTTAAGTGCTTTCAGGTGTTGTCCTGTGTCAAGATTCCATAAACGTATAGTTTTGTCATTACTTCCACTAACGAGCATGCGGCCATCCGGTGAAAAGTCCACGCTATTAACTATCTCCGTGTGGCCTTCAAGTGTTTTTAGTTGTTTCCCTGTGCCAGGGTTCCATAAGCGAATTGTGTTGTCATTGGCGAAAGTACTACCACTTCCTGTTGCGAGTTTTCTGCCATCGGGACTAAAAGCAATGCTGTTGATTTCAGCTGTATGACCTGTTAAGGTTTTCAAGTGTTGTCCTGTGTGTACATTCCACAGCTCAATGTTGCCGTCACTACTACTTGCGAGGATCCGGCCATCTGGTGAAAAACAGACGCTTGAAACCCAATTCGGGGGTCTTGTAAACAGTTTTACTTCTTTTCCAGTTCTTGTATTATATATCCATACTCCTATACCAGTTGGCACTGCCAACTGGTTACCATCTGGTGAATACACAACATCACCAGTAATTACACCTTTGCCTATCCGAGTAGTCACACCTTTAGGCAGATTCCATTTTGTGTAATCTTGGGCAAGTACATTTGGCAAAAACAAAATAAACAAAAACAATGTAGTGGAAAGCAAGTATGTCTTTTTCATAACGCAGGTTCCTCTATTAACTCTTTTTTCTTTCATAATTCACATAAAATTTTGATTGAAAGATTTGATTACATTTTTACGGTTATTTTTTCTTGGCTTGGTTAATGAAAACTTTTATTTTAAGATTAAGATGATCAGTGATGTCATCCAGAATTCTTTTCATTCTTGTAATGGCAAGACCCGAAAAAATATAATATGTCATCCCTGTTTCTGTTTCAACTGATTTTTGTGCCTTATTAGGATCTTCATAATCCGCTATCAAAGGCAACTTTGCTTCGTATTTACCAAGGTTTTTTACCTTCTCAATACCTATTTTCTTAATCACCTCAATGAAGGTGTCAATTGCCCTATCCTTTGAAATCCAACTGCCATCCTCCATTTCAACAGCTAAAATATTTTTAGATCTTGGTTCAGTGGAAGGTTCTAAAAATTCACCGAATAGCTCAACTAATTTCCTATGCAGACTCTTTCCAGGCTGTCCTCTATTCTGTTCAATAAGGGCAATGTGCCCACGAGTATAACCAACTTTTGCTGCTAAATCCTCTTGGGTCATTTTAACATCGTCCCGTTTCTTGGCAAGTTGTTCACCATATGATATTACTACTTTATCTTCAGTATCCGATGTATCTTTAGTATCTGTAGCATCTTGTTCTGCAAACAGATCGGTATGTTGAACAGCATAGCTCTTGATAAATTTTAATAACCGAGGAGTAGCACAAAACCATTCCCCATGGACACGGAATGCACCAAAATGAAGATGAATTCGCTTTTCTTCTCTACGAGCTTCCTCCTCTGTATCAAACGGAATGACACCTATATCCCATATTGGAGATTCGTTACCAGTCTGTAGAACAGCTTGACGAGTTAATAGATCTGTGCGAGTACGACCAATCTTAATAAAATCAGGTTGTTTGTCGCCGAAATTACTCTTCGCGAAAAAGTAGATTATGGGTTGATTTTCATTTGGCATGATTTCTCCTATGATGACTAAAAACCAAGCTTTTTATCAACAACATTCTTCAACTCTTCCCCCTTCAGATACCTCTCAAGGTTATCAAGAAAAAACTCTGTAATACGCCGCATACGATGCTGAGAACCACCCGCAGCATGAGGGGTTATAATCACGTTATCCATATCCCATAATGGACTATCAGCTGCCAACGGTTCTGTCTCTGTCACATCTAATCCCGCACCAGCAATTTTACCTTCCTGCAAGATTTCAATCAAGTCATCCTCTTTGACAATCGGACCACGTGCAACGTTGATAAGATAGGCAGTTGGTTGCATAGCAGACAGGTTCTCAGCATTTATCAATCCACGGGTTTCCTCTGTCAATGGACAGGCAATCATGACAACATCAACCCTACTCATCATATCGGCAAGCTTATCCATCGGTAACAGTTCATCAACACTGTCAGGTTTATCTGTTCGGTACGCATCAACACCGATAACGTGCATATCAAAACCTTTTGCGCGTTTCACCATCTGCATACCGATGCCACCTAAACCAACTATACCGATTCTGAATCCATCAATCTCAATCATCGGGGATTTACTACCACCCCATTTACGATTGTCCTGGTTACGAACAAAATGGTGGATACCACGTGTCAATCCAAGTAGAAGTGCGAATGCTTGGTCAGCGACATGCGTTCCGTATAGTCCGGCAGCGTTAGTTAAGATCACATCACTCTCACACATCGCTGGATACATGTGTTTATCCATGCCAGCACTTGAAGCCTGAACCCATTTGATGTTGACTAAATACGGGAATATGTCCTCACTGCAGAAACCGAAGAATATATCAGCATCTTTACCCTCTTCAGCAATCTTATCTTTTGAGCTCGCCATAATGTAAGTATGCTCATCACCGAGGATATTCTCTAATCTATCTAATTGTTCACCCTCAACCCTATGCTGTAACAGTATTTTCATAAAACTCCTTCCTAATCTGTAGACCATGGAGGTGTTTCTGGTAACAACTCCTGAAACGCATTTAGCAGTTTGTCTTCGTAGCTGCCAGCGAATTGTTCATTGAAAAATCTATCAATTCCTTCGTCAAGGAAATGTGCCCACGAGGTGTCTTCGGCACCGGGATTTACAGGAAAAAACAGTGCATCAACACTACGACCTGCCTTCAAATCTCCAGGTGAATCCCCTATCATCAAGACACGATTTTTTGGATACTTATCCTTTGTCGTAATCGTCAGATGTTCGGTCTTCGTTCCCATCTCCTGTCCTGCAATCAAAGCGACATATTGGTCTATATTGTGTTCGTCCCATTCACGTTGGAGTGCTTCGTCAGGTGTGGCGGAGACGACAATTACATCCGCTTTCCCTTGCAGTCGTTGTAATGCTTCACGCACACCCGGAAATGGGGGTAGATTGTAGACAATCTCAGCCACACTTTCGTTCACAGCAAGGCTCCATTGCATTACATGGCTCAGTTCATCCCTTCTATCACCAGTTGCATTGTCTATTGCTTCCTGTAGCGCGGGATTACCGAGTTTCGTCTCAACTTCTGTCCATCCTTTTAAATGTCGTAATTCAGGAATTTCTAACCCCATTTTTCTAACGAGAGACATTTCGCGAAGATAATCAAATACAAGTAGCAGTGCCTTAAACCGATTCGTTCCTCGCATTGTTGAATAAAGGTTGACAAAATCCCATGCTTGATGCACCTGTCTTGAGATGGATGCTAACCCAAAATGCTTCACGACGTTTACACTAAAGCAGTCGTTATGTTTTACCTCCATACTGTTGAAAACACATCCATCTGAATCAATTCCGACAAAGAAATCGTGTTGTGGTTTAAAATCGTATAATGCTTGTTGTGGTTCTTGAGCCATTTTACCTCCTCTACTTAACAATTACTTCTGGACGGTTCTCTAACATCCATTCCGTATGGAAAACTGTCGATTCACCGTTTTCATTGACAATTACATTACCCTCTGAGTCAATTTTATGATAGGTATGTGCCCCAAAATAGTCACGCATCGCTTGAATTAGATTGGCGGGGAGTCTGCTGCTACGGTAACTATCAAAATAGGCTAAGGCAGAGCTGAATGCAGGAACTGGGACACCAACGTGCGTGGCAGTACTGACGACATTTCTCCAGTGTGACTGAGATTTCTCAATAACATCCTTAAAATAGGGATCAAGCAATAGATTTGTAAGGTCAGGTTTGCGTTCATAAGCTTCTGCGATGCGATGCAGGAATTTTGCTCTTATGATACATCCACCACGCCATCCTAATGCAATTTGACCCAGATCCAAATCCCAATCGTTTTCAGCACTTGCTTCCCGCATGAGTGCAAAACCTTGGGCGTATGAACATATCTTGGCTGCGTATAATGCATTGTGGATAGCAGTTAACGCTCCTTTTCTTTCGCCATCATAAGTTCCAGCAGGACCTTTTATCACCTGTGCAGCGTCAACACGTTCACTCTTGATAGCAGAGATACAACGTGCAAAAACCGCTTCAGCGATTGTAGGAGCAGAAACGCCAAGGTCTAAGGCGGAGATGCTTGTCCATTTTCCTGTCCCCTTTTGACCTGCTTGATCGAGAACAACATCAACAAAGGGAGTGCCACTTGCATCCTTCTGTGTAAAGATGTCAGCAGTAATTTCAATGAGGTAAGAATTGAGTTCACCTTGATTCCATTTGTCAAATACCTTGTGCATCTCATCTGCGTTCATACCCAAGACGTTTTTCATCAGTGAGTATGCTTCACATATCAGTTGCATATCCCCGTATTCAATGCCGTTATGCACCATTTTGACATAATGTCCAGCACCGTTCGGACCGATATATGAACAACACGGTGTACCGTCTACTTGCGCTGCGATTTTTGTGAAAATTGGTTCCACAAGTGTGTATGCTTCAGGTGAACCCCCCGGCATCATAGCAGGTCCCTTTAATGCACCTTCCTCTCCACCTGAAATTCCAGTCCCGATAAAGAGTATGTCTTTTTCGCCAAGTTCCGCGTGGCGGCGTATCGTGTCATTGAAATTGGAGTTCCCACCATCAATGATGAGATCACCTTTAGATAGATGTGGTACAAGTAACTGAATGAATGCGTCAACAGGTTCACCTGCTTTGACCATTAAGATAATCTTTCGGGGTATATCCAATTGTGAAATAAATTCGGAGATGGAATGTGCACCTACTATATTCTTACCATCTGCTGCACCGGCGATAAAATCATCAACCCGTGAGACTGTTCGGTTAAAAACCGCAACCTCAAACCCTCTGCTTTCTATATTGAGTGCAAGATTCTCTCCCATCACTGCCAATCCGATGAGTCCTATATCTGCTGCCAAGTTCTGTTTCCTCCGATCTTAGAGTATTCTGTATATCATACACTACAAAGGGACATTCTGTCAACTCAAATTGGGTCAGACAAATAGTGTGCCAAAACCTATACACACCTACGATCAAAACTATAGTAGAGAATAAACCTGTTTCATGATATAATTGGGAGCACAAGATGGGACGAGGTTACAAGTCTAAACACCGTGAATACATTCGTTCTAATTTAATACTACGGGATTGCTGGAAGAAAGAATCACCTTGTACACTATGACACTTTGGATCAAAGGTAATATTATAAAAAAGGAGTTTTGGCATGCTAAGAAAAATGTATATTGGAAGCGGTATTGTTTTGCTTATCGTTGGGTTTGTCGCTTTGCAAATATATCTGATTACAGGTATGCAACAGGTCAAAAAGGAGATTGACATATCAAGTAAAGAAACGAAAACAGAGCCCTCCTCTGACAGTAGAGTTGAACCTGAAGAAGGACAAATGCCTAAAGTGGATGATAGACCTCCGATGCCTGATGATGGACAAGAGTATGTGTGGCACGGGGATCACTGGTGCCCTGCAGAAGTTATAAACGAAATTATAATGTTGCCATCACAAAAAACGGAAGATAAAGATAGCAATGTAGACGAATTCGGAATATGGCGTTCATCAGAGGAATTGGCATTATCCCCCGAAGAAAGAAGGCAATTATATTTAGACGATAAAGCAGCAGTTGATGCAAAAATAGCTGCGCATAAAGCAGAAACTGAAAAAATTCATGCTAAAAACCTGGCTAAATATGAACTTACACAGAAAATGAATGCTAAAGTTAAACATAACGGTGAAGTCATATATCCTCAAATTCGTGAACTTGAAAAGACTATTGAGGAGAAATTTGGTATTAGAAAAGAAGATTCATTTGAAACACGTGAACAAACGATAGATAATTTAAGATCTCAAGAGCGTAAGATATTATTAAATCTGCTTCAACAAATAACGAAATTGAACATGCAGTCACTACAATTATTTGATGAAATAAAGGTATTGAGGGAGGAATATGATAATGTTGATAAAAAGTAAGTTATAGTGAATTATAGAGATATGTTGACACTTTTTTGTAGGAGCGATCTCCGAATCGCGACTTAACTGAAAAACAGTCGGGAATCGGAGTTCCCTCCTACATCTCAAAATGTCAAGTTAATTGTAAAATCCACTATATTATATCTATTGGCTTGGGTATGTAAAGACATCTCCTTTTTTCTTCTCAGAAGTATTTATCCGACTTGAGTTTTTTCTTGTAGACTTCCCGTGATTGTGATACACTAATAAAAACAGTCAAAGTAGGAGGCGAAATATATGGTGCCAGCAAAACTTCCACGCGCTTTTCATGTGATGACAAAACCGATCGGACCGATATGCAATTTGGATTGCGAATACTGCTTCTATCTGGAAAAAGAGGACCTCTATCCCGAAACCAAGTCATTTCGAATGACTGATGAAACTCTTGAGGAATATGTCAAGCAATATATTGAAGCACAACAGGTCAATGACGTCACCTTTGCATGGCAAGGTGGAGAACCAACACTCATGGGAGTTGACTTCTTCAGACAGGCTATCCGATATCAGCAAAAATACAGAAGGTCTGGGATGCGGATTCAGAATACATTTCAAACGAATGCCACCTTACTTAATGACGAATGGGGACAATTCTTTAAACAGAACAGGTTCCTAATAGGTGTTAGCATTGACGGACCACCAGAAATTCACGATAAGTATCGCTATGACAAACGAGGTCGCTCATCGTCTGAACAGGTAATTCGCGGGTTAAGGATACTGCAAAAGCATAATGTTGACTACAACATATTATGTGTTGTAAACAATCATAATGCTGAATATCCGAAAGAGGTCTACTCATATTTTAAGAGCCTTGATGCGGAGTTCATGCAGTTTATACCCGCAGTTGAGCATTTTGACGGTGAGAATGTGTCACCTCGGTCAGTTACGGGTAAACAATACGGTAAATTCCTCTCAGCCATATTTGATGAATGGGTCGTAAATGATATAGGGAAAATCTTCATACAGATTTTCGATATTGCGCTTGAGGCATGGTTAGGCTACAACCCAAGTCTGTGTGTATTCAACGAAACTTGTGGTGATGCCATGGCTATCGAACACAATGGAGACCTATATTCCTGTGACCACTACGTCACGCCTGACTACTATATCGGTAACATTGAAGAAACTTCAATCGCTGAGATGGTAGATTCGCCTTTTCAACGCAAATTTGGGACAGATAAAAAAGACACACTTCCCGAATACTGCCTAAAGTGTGATGTAAAGTTCGTTTGTAATGGGGGTTGTCCAAAGAACCGTATTATCAAAACCCCTGATGGTGAAGATGGTTTGAATTACCTATGTGAGGGTTACAAACACTTTTTCAGTCATATTGATGAGCCGATGAAACTTATGGCTAAGGCGCTTCAGGAGGGTAAACCTGCCAATAGTATTATTCCGATCATGCAACAGCAGAGTCGGCAATCAGGCAGTAAGAAAAACAGAACACCCATCCAAGACATATCCACAGCATCACAGAAGATTGGTCGCAACTCACCTTGTCCTTGCGGAAGCGGACGAAAATATAAACAGTGCTGCCTTAACAATAGAATCTAAGGAAATATTATGGAACAGAATCGACCTAATATACTACTCATTACAAGTGATCAACAACATTGGAACACATTGGGGTGCTTAAACCCAGAAATCCAGACCCCTCACCTTGATGCATTGGCAAAAGGTGGAACACTCTTTCACAGAGCCTACTGTCCAAATCCGACATGCACGCCAACACGGGCATCCATCATCACGGGTAAATATCCGAGCCAGCACGGGGCATGGTCACTCGGCACAAAACTCTTAGAAGATGAACACACTGTCGGAGAAGACTTCACAGATGCAGGGTACCGAACCGCGCTCGTCGGGAAAGCACATTTCCAACCTTTGCGTGGATCAGAAGAATTCCCATCACTTGAATCCTACCCAATTCTGCAAGACTTAGATTTTTGGCGGAACTTCAATGAGCCATTTTACGGATTTGAACATGTTGAACTTGCGCGTAACCATGCCGATGAAGCACATGTCGGACAGCATTATGCTATCTGGATGGAGGAGAAAGGACTTACGAACTGGCGAGACTATTATGCACCACCGACAGGTAACGCAAAAGGACAGTATCACAAATGGCCAATCCCTGAAGAATTCCATTATGATACATGGATTGCTGAACGCACCAATGCACTGATGGAAAATTATCAGCAGAACGGAGAAAACTTTTTTCTCTGGGCAAGCTTCTTTGACCCGCATCCCAAATACTTAGTACCGGAACCGTGGGATACGATGTATGACCCAGAATCCCTAACAGTACCATCTGTAACAGAAGGCGAACATGACAACAACCCAATACATTTCCAGATGACACAGCAGAGAAAACCTGATTTCTCCGAGTGGCGGGAATCGGGTAAGGGTATACACGGCTTCCGATCACACTTACGCGATCGTGATGAACTTGCGAAAGATATCGCGGTCTATTACGGTATGGTGAGTCTCATGGATAAGTATATCGGTGAGATGTTAGCTAAACTTGACGCACTCGGTATCGCTGATAATACATTGGTTGTTTTCACTTCTGATCACGGTCATTTCTATGGACAGCACGGTCTCATCGCTAAGGGACCATTTCACTATGAAGATGTGATACGTGTACCATTTCTCGTGCGTTATCCGGGTGTTGTTCCCGCTGGAAAACAGTCTGACGCATTACAGACATTGGTAGATTTAGCACCAACGTTTCTGAGTGCTGCAGGTATTGATATTCCGCTTGGCATGACAGGCGTGGATCAAACACCAGTCTGGTATGGACAGGAAGAACAGGCACGAGACCACATCATCGTTGAGAATCACCATGAACCGACAACTGTGCATGTGAAGACGTATGTTGATGATCGCTATAAACTCACCGTTTATTACAATCAGGATTATGGAGAATTGTTCGACCTACAGGAAGATCCGGGTGAGATAAATAATCTGTGGAATTCAACTGAACATGCGGAATTGAAAGCTGATCTTGTTATGAAACTGCTGTTTGCTGAAATGGGTAAAGAATCGCTGCCCGTTCCACGAACATCAGGTGCCTAAGGTTGAACATAGATTATTGGTACTAACGTGAGTTTGATAAATCAGAACAAATAACTTACGTAGGTTGGGTTGAGGAACGAAACCCAACATCTTGACCCCTTATAGAGCAATACATGTCGGGTTTCGTGCCTCAACCCGACCTACAACGCATATTGCATTTAATTATCAAACCCACGTTACTAAGATTTTAGATCAGCGTATCAATACCGACGTTTCCAATGCCAACTATCACTACCAGAGATTAATGGACGGATGTCTTCGGGTAACGTCTCAATAAATTCTGGACTTACCTCATTCCCGGGCCACTCGCGCACCATCGGTGGTGTGTAACCTGCAATGAGTATAACCCGCTCTGTATCACTACGGATGGCAGTAGTACTGTGGACGAGGGATTCAGCAAAAAGCAACACTGAACCTGCAGACGCTTCAACCTGATGTATGAGTTTGTCGTCTGATAGTGCTGCTTCAATCATCTCCTGCTGTTTCCATGTTAACCTGTGGCTCCCTGGAATCACACTTGTGCCGCCATCATCAGGACCAACGTCAGTCAAGTAGGCAAGTGTTTTCACGAAGATACAGTGGAATTTGTTCTGTTCCATGTAGGTACCCCACCCATGCTTCGTGCCACGGTGGAAACCTGTGGGATTATATCTACGTTTTTTGAGTTCCTTTAAATCTTGATCCTGATTGCGTCTATTGATAATCGCTTCTGTTTCTTCAAGACGCACAGCTCCACCAACGACTTCTTCAACGAGGGGTACAAGTTTAGGATGTGCAGCATAAGCTAACAATGCTGGATCAAATTCAACAAGGTTACCCATGTGTGCATGGTGTTCACCCCGCCAATTGAGATAAACACGTGTACCGTCAAGATCTGCACCATCCCTAATCTTGTAAAGGGCAGCTTTCATTTTCTCTACTTCATCATCAGACAGCACATTTTCTAACAAGACATAGCCGTATATATCAAAATGTAACCGCTGTGACGGTGTGAGATGAACTCGTTCATTATCCATAGAATCGTCCTAATAAAAACTAACGTCAGTTTGATTAATCATTTCGGTTGCGTTCACTTATGCCATTCGTAAATTGTAGCACAAACTTTCAGTTTGTGTCACAATTTCGCAAACTGGAAAGTTTGCGCTACATTTATCAAACTCACGTTAAACTAAACTTTACTGAACCAAATCACCTAATAACCTTTTATGCGACCCCAATATGTAGTAAGTTTCCCGACCGCATCAACCGCAAGATTAACAGGTTCATCTCCTTCAGAAATAAACAAATCATCAACATACCCAGCCGCAGCAATTGAATAGACATGGAAAGTTACTGTTTTAATGACAGGACCTTCCGGAGGTGTTCTGAAGGGCAATTCTTTTATACCTTTATCAGTAAACGTCCTGTCTCTTTCTTCACCAGAATAGAAGTCGAATTGACTCTTATCCACATCAACAACAAACCGGACATGTCTCCATTTACCCGTTTCAAAGTCATCCATGACAACCCATCCGGCACCGTCAAAACATCTGACCTGTTCAGCATTCCAGTTGACATAAATGCCTGCATTGTTCGTGGCAATATTATCTGAAGTGCCGATTCTGAAGTTAAAAGACCTTCCACCACCCTCAATATAAACCCAAAATTCGACCGAAAGAACTGAATTGTCTGTTTCTATAAACACACCCGTATAATCATCGTTTGCACCGTTCAGGATCGCTAACGATTGTTTATCAGTCTTTGCGGTATTTTTCGTTACCTCAAAACCCTCTCCTCTAACTTCCCAGTCTTTTGGTGGTTTGCCATCAGAAAACTCCTCGAATCCGGTTTGTATGAGAATCTCTCCTACTATGGTAACCTGTACAGACATGAGACAGAGGACGAGAAGACACATAGACATAAATCGCATGAAGGATCCATTTTGTACTGATTCTGCCTTGATACAGCACATTTTTCTCAACATTTTTCCTCCTTATTGTAAAATCACCCTAAAATGAGGTATGTTGTTTTACATGTCCCCAAAAGGTTGTGAGTTTTTCTTTCGGATCAACAGATGTTGCTGTAGGCGGTTCAGCACCTTCATAAACGAAAAGATCATCTATAAAACCTTGGGCAACTGTTGAATACACATGGAAGACAACCCACTGCGCAACAGGATTTGCAGCTGCATTCCTAAATTCAAGTCCCGTAACAGGTTCAGTATCTAAAGCACTTTCTCTATCATCTCCCACAAAGTAATCAAATGTGCTCTTACTCACATCAGCGACGACACGCACATATTTCCATGCTCCAAATGCAAATTCACCAATCGGTACCCATGCGGAACCGTTATATAAACGAACAGCGTTGGCATTCCAATTCATATAAACACCACCATCGTTCTGTCCGATATCGTCATGTGAGACAACTTTTAAGTTAAATGAACGTCCTTCACCTTTAATATATACCCAGAATTCAACAGAAATGACAGGATTTTCAGTGAGGATTGCCACACCGACTCTATCGTCGTTACCACCACCTAAGATACCCAGTGCTTTATCGCCAGTTTTAACAGTGTCATCCGATACCAGCATCTGATTTCCCCGAACTTCCCAATCGGTTGGCGGTTCACCGATTGGGAACTCTTCAAATCCTGTTTGAACCAATATCGTTTGTGTAAAAGCACTCTGTGCAATAAAGATGCAAGAAATAATTGAAAATATGAACAATAAGTTTGATAAAAGTTTCATAAGTTATACTCTCCATGATATTTGTAGTTTTTTATCTGAACCTTGAAAAGCTCAGATAAATCGTTATTCTGAGTTAATGCTAATCCAAAAAAAACTTAATACTGTATATACTAAAAACAACCAATTATGAATTGGGAAACTTTCTAATGTTACGGCATCCAGATATTCCATTCACCGCGCTTCTGCCACGGACGACAGTCATAACACAGACACATAAATCGGATTGCGAAACGTGGCGTTTTCCCATTATTGAATGATCCAGTATGGGGTAATAAATGATGGAAAAAGAGGACATCTCCTTTTTTCGCAACGATTTCTAAAGGTTCACCCAACTCTATTTTATGAAATATAGAACGTATGGCACGAACATGATTTGAGAAATCTGGATTCTTTCTACGAAATTCCCGAATCCTCTCCGGCCCTTCAGGAAATATCACAGTCGTTCCTTGATGGGAATTTGCATCCGTTAGGTATGTGAGACTGCTTACTCTGAACGTTCCGGGATCCAACCGTAAATCTCTCGAAAATCCATCAAGGTGCGGAGGAGGAACTCTCCATTCATCATCAGTTGGGAATTGGTTCATTGCCCAAACACCATCAGGTTCCTCACTTTTACAGTGTGGAATAGACGGGGACCTGTCTGCAAGTTGTTTCAGTATCAACCGATATTCCTGAGTGCAACACGCCAAGAGATCTGGATTGGTAACACCGAAAAGTTCAATCCTGTTTTCATTTGACATATTTTCAATGTAAAAATTAGAAAGAAACGGTCGTCTGACACTGTCCCAGGAACTTGGCTCGTCTGCCTCCATTCCCATCGTCTGCCACATCGCTATTTCTGCTTGGTCAACAGTGTCATTAGGAATTAGATCAGAGAGTAAAAGGTGTCCTTCTCTATCAAATTGCTCAAGATGTTCGGTGCAAAGCATTAATTGATCTCTTCTGTATAACGTGCATTTGATAATAGGTATATAAACTTCACTAATTTAAAAACATTACTCTCATAGACCCGGTAGGTGCGGTTTCCTAACCGCACCGAATACAAAAACATAATTTATCAAACTCACGGGTATATATAATCTTCATTCCAGAATAAGTTTTGAAACATCTGTATTCGGTTTAGGATATTTCATATCCAACCCCTCAAGCGTTTCAACAATCCGTTCTGTAATGACAAGGTTCCGATACCATTTCTTATCGGCTGGGATTATATACCAGGGTGCCCAATCTGTACTACACTCCTGTAAAACTACTTCATAAGCGTGCATGTAATCATCCCAGTAAGTACGTTCATGGAAGTCAGACTCGTTAACTTTCCAATGTTTTGCAGGATTCTCAATTCGTGCTTCAAGTCGTTCTTTCTGTTCATCCTTTGAAATATTGAGGAAGAACTTCAAGATAACCGTCCCATTATCCACCAGCATTCTCTCAAAATCATTGATCTGTTTGTATCGCTTTTTCCAAATAGATTCAGGTACAAGATTATGAACACGAACTACCAATACATCTTCATAGTGGGATCGGTTGAAAATACCAATTTTACCTTTCTGTGGAACGGCTTTGTGTACTCTCCATAGATAATCACGTGAAAGCTCATCAGCTGTAGGTGCTTTAAAACTTACCACTTCACATCCTTGCACGTTGATACCAGACATCACTTTCCTTATAGTACCATCTTTTCCACATGTATCCATACCTTGAAGGATGATCAGTAATGCACGTTGACCTTCCGCATATAGTAACTCCTGTAGTTCTAACATCTTTTTGTGCAGCTTTTTCAACGGTTTTTTCGTATCACCTTTCTTGACATAGTTAGATGTGTACTCAGGAGCAAATTCGTTCTTCCATTCCTCAGAACCTTCCAGCAAACTTACTTTTATTCCTGGCTTAACCATGAATGGTATTTCCATATAAATCCTCCATCAGACTTGCAGTTTATTCATCAAAAAAGACTTGATTGTGTGAGAATTAGTCAACAAGTGTACAGATCAGGCACGTTTATGTAGAAACGACGTACTAATGTTTTGTCAACATATTAGGTCGCGATTCGGAGATCGCTCCTACCGACGAGTCGCTTATGGTAGGAGGGAACTCCGATTCCCGACCCTTTTAAACCCATCAATTAGCACTTGACTAAGCCCTAATCTCACTTCGCCAAAGACTCGTAGTAGTTATCAACAAGTTTACGGTATTCAGGCGGGACATCTTCTTTTGCCACTTGTGCCAACTGTTTCTTCTCTTGTAGCAAATTGAGTCTCTTTTCAAGTGCCGTTTCCAGTTTTCTCAGGTCTCTAATAGCGCGTTCATAGTTAGGAAAAGGACCGGAATTGCGTCGCCATGGTGTACGCGTCGATTCAAGCATACCGAGCCACAACTCCTTGATTTCACGCATGGATTCTGCGCCACCGCGCGCCACGTCAGTCTGGTTTTCAGCTTCTCCCGGTTGTTCAGCTTCTCCCGGTTCTTGTCCTTCTTGTCCCTGTTGTCCAGGTTGTTGTCCCGGTTGCTGACCTTGTTCCCCTTCCTGACCATCCTCCATAGCCTGCTGTGCTTGTTGCATACGTTCCAGCAGCTGTTGTTGCTGTTCAGCAAGTTGCTGTTGTCGATCCTGCTGTTCCTGGGTCTGCTCCTGTCCCTCCATCGATTCAAGTTCACGGTCCATATCCTGCATCTGTTCCTCAAAATTCTGGAGTTGTTCAAGGGCAGCTTCCAGTTGTTCCTCTTCGTTCTGTGCCATGTTCGCTCTGGCTTGTTGGAGATCAGCTTGTGCTTGTTCCAATGCATCAATGACCTCTTGCTGATTTAGGTCTGCCGACTGCATACTTCGCCACTGTAATGCACGCTGTGCTGTCGCCATATCTTCTGCAGTCTGTTCCTCGGCGAGTCTTCTGGAAGCATCAGCAACGTTTTCGGATGCTTCGGGATTTTCTTGGTTCAGTTGCTCCTGAAGATCGCTCAAACTCTCTTCAACGGATTCTAATTCGCGCTGAAGTTGTCGTTGTTCATTCGCAAGATCAGACGCTTGACGATAATCTTCTGGACTCATACCACTCTGTTGAGACCTATTCCTCAACTCTTGAGTCTGCTGATTCACCTCGGACTGATCCTCTGTCAATTGACGCAGTTGCTGTGCTGTTCTGTCTAAAGCATTTTCAGTAAATTCAGCAGCTGCGCCTTCAAGTTGTTCAATTGCTTCTTCAAGCCGTTCCTCAGCTTTTCCACCTTTTGCTGCACTCATCTGTGGTTGCTGTTGTTGCATCCCTTGGGAGGCTTGTTGCATCTGTTCACTTGCTTGTTGCATCGCTTGACCAGCTTGACTCAATCTCTGCTGTTGCGTACCTTGTGCATTCCCTTGCATCTCATTTAGCTGTTCAGACATCTGCTGTGCTTGCTGTGATAACTGACCCTGCTGTTGACTGTTCTGCTGCATGTCGCTCGGTGCAGGTTCACTTTCTCTACCCAACTGTTGACTCTGTTCGTTTAGGTTCTGCTGCTGTTCAAGCATTTCGCGAGCCTGCTCTAACATCTGTTGTGTCCGTTCTTGCATCTCACGTTCTAACTCTTCCTGATCCTGTTCAAGTTCGGTTTGTAGATCCTCCATCTCCAATTCAAAGTCTTCAGCAAGTTGTGGATCACTACTTCTTGCTTGCATCAACACCTTAGGAAACTCAAGATTAACTTTAGTCAAAAGCTCAAGTGCTGCCTGTTCTGGAGGAATAGCTTCTAAAGGACGGACAGCATTTAACTCGTCTGTTGCTTCACCCATCACATCTATTGCTTCTTCAAGGTTCAGGAAAATTTCAGGGGCAATCTGTGAATCTTGCATCATAGTACTTAACTGGTCTGTCACTTCTTGAGTCTTATCTCTCAATTCAGACTGTTTCTTAGCAGTGCCTTTAACCGCAGATTCAAACTCTTCTGTGATAGGTGTAGGCTGTGAATTGACATGCTTCCACGTTTCACGAATGATCTGTTTCTGCGTGGCAATTAATCCAAGAAAAGGAAGCTGCATGTTCCCTTCCATGGGTTCACCTTCACCAAGTCGCTGATTGAAAGGTTTTATCTCTATGAAGTAGATTTCACTGCTGGCTTCACCAGGACCGGTAAGCGTATTATTGTCGACTGCATGTGCATAGTATGAGATGATTTCACCCGGTTCAACATCGTACTCTTCTAAATAGAAAGTATGTGTACCGGATTGAAGATGTTTGCTAACGTTTTCTACAACAGGATTAGTTGCAATTTCAAACGGAATTTCCTTTAATTCGCCACGTCCTATACGATACTTCAGACTAAACTTGCTAATACCGTAGTCATCTGTAACTTCAGCAACAATTTTGACCTCTTCCAGTTTCGTTGCCTTTACATCACGCCCAGGTTCCTTAATTACAACTACGGGTACCTTATCAGGCATCGCTTTAATACTATATTCAATCGGTATTTCATTGTTGAATCCATCAATACATAACAGCGTTACGTTATACTTACCACTTTCGTCAATATCTATTGTCTTTGAAAGTATGTTACCATCAACGATTAGCATTTCAGAGGTATTGGCAGTTAATTCACCTTCAATGTTTTCCTCAACTCCTTCAGTAGATTCAGGGTTAGTGAAACTAAAAGTAGCTGATTGAATTACCTTATTTGCAGTCATTCTGATCTCTGCTGTTGAACCTACAACTGCTTGTATATCCCCACTCCCTTGTTGAACGATTGGATTTAAGTTCGTATATTCTGGATATGTGTATGAGACAGAAACTTCATCTATCCTCGGTATCTCAAAAACTTCTACGGTAAATTTTTCAGAAGTTTTCTCATTAGCAGTAACATAGTATTGCATATCTGCGTCAATGTTAAAAATCTCGTAAGCGAATTCACGTTTATCGTCTGGGTTCTGTACCATATTAATCTGCTGAAGAATCTCCTCATTGTCTTCAGTCAGCACTGCGTCCTTTGGATGGTAATTCAGAACAACCTTCTCGGCAGACTTCCCTGTGACATTGGCTTGAATTTGTAGACTTTTCCCTGTAAGAATTCGTGCATTCCCAGGAGATACTTCAATCTTTGTCGTCAGTATCGGGTCGGTTTTTTCCCAAGGTATAAAGATTCTCTTTAGGCTTGTCTGCGTCTCATTAGGGAACAAGACCGCGATCAGACAACAGAACGCAATAGCTAACGTTGCAAATGCAGCAAACTTACGTGTTCTGCTATGGTCAATCGTGGCTTTGAAATCGATACCCTTAATCCGCTCAGTCGTATCATTAACTAACCGATGCAGCATGTGTTGTTCAATTGGATCTTCTGTTTCCCGAGAACCGAATTGCACAGCACTCACCAATCTGTCCTCAAGTTCCGGATGGTTCTGTTCTACGTTGAGCGCAACATCCCGAGTCGTAAGAGAAGCTCTGATAGGTTTTATAAGGTGTTTGTATAGCAGGTAAACAGTTGCCGCGACTATACCCGCAAGCAGCACTGCACGTACATAACTTGGCAGTGGATTAAGCCAATCTATAATGGATTCACCAACGAGAATCGCCAAGAACCCAATTAAAACAATAGCAATTCCAGTCCAGAAAAGACTTCGTTTCCAAACACGTCTGGCATCTAATATTTTCGCTTGTAGTTCTGCATAACCATCTCTTGTTTCCATTTTTTCTCCTCAAATCATATCCTAAGAATTGTGAAGTAATTCTGTAAGCCCAGATTATCCAACATAATATAGTCCATCAAACATTTAGACAGGACAGAAGCACGTTAGTTTTAAAAAAACATATATAAGGTGTTTTATTAAATTATCTTATATTCCTTGCTTGAATTATATCAGATTCTAAGTTATTATAGCAAGGACTTTTTATACGATGGGTGTGTAAAGTTATTGATCACTATAAGTGGCAATTTTGGGATTACACCTATGCTCTTCATAGTAGTAGGCACTTTCCGAGTGCCGTCTCTTATTGCTCTTCATAGTAGTAGGCACTTTCCGAGTGCCGTCTCTTATGAAAAGGTGACAAAGAATCTACACACCCTTATATGATGGATGTATAATCTGTGATGGACACAGTTTAGTGTTACAATAGGTATTCCTAAATATGCAACTTGACAAAAACCAAGAAAAAGCCATGAACCATACTACCGGTCCTGCTATTGTTGTTGCTGGACCTGGCAGCGGAAAGACAACCGTTGTCACAGCACGGATTCTAAAACTGATCCAAACTGAGGATATCCCACCCAAGAATATCCTTGCAATAGCATTTAATAGAAAAGCAGTTGAAGAGATGCAAAATCGGATTGCACAGAGAGTATCCACTGAAGAGGGGATCCCTGCTATTAGGACGCTTCATGCATTCGGTAAAGACATCGTAACTGAAAATCATAAACAAGTAGGATTTCTACAGATTCCAGGAATCTGGTCAGGCGAAATAGACAGAATCATTGCAGATGAAACGAAAAAGATTGAACAGGCAACCGCTGAAGCAGAGGTTGCAATCTATATTATTGAAAATACGCTAACAGGAAAGTGCTATGTTGGACAGACAACAAATCCTGAACGTCGTAAGCGAGAACATTTTGAATATTCCTCTAATGACAGACTGCGTAGTGCTATTCGCGCTGAAGGGGAAAAGCAGTTTAGATTTGAAGTGTTGGAAAAGGTAAGTGGTAAAGATGCAAACCAACGCGAAACGTATTGGATAAAATATTACAAAGAATTAGGAGATGTTTTCAACCGAGCGAATCCAATGCGAAAACAGTATAGCGATCAACTTTTTCTTGAAATGTTCTGTCAACATTTTAATATTGAATATACGGATCATCTAAATAGAAACCCAGACTATACAGATCTCCAAGAACGTTTCAACGACATAAAAGACATCGTGATGCGGTCAAAACGTCAGGTTGAGACAGGACTGTTTGATCCAGATACAATTCAGGAACCGGTTGCTCGTGAATTTGCGAAAAAATACGAAACGTTGAAATCTGTTGCCAATGCTGTCGATTTTGAGGATATGATTATCTATGCAGCGAACCTGCTTGAGACTAATTCGGACATCCGTCAGATTTACAAAGACAAATTCCCTTATGTCCTTGTTGATGAATTCCAAGATATTGCTCCGATTGATTATCGGTTGATCTCACAGTTATCTAATAACATCTTCGCTGTAGGTGACGATGACCAAGCGATTTATAGTTTTCGCGGTGGTGACTCACTGATTATGCAGGAATTCGCTAATCAATCGGATGTTACGAAGTATGCAATTACATGCAATTATCGTTCAGTATCCACGATAGTGGAACATGCCAGAGCAATAATTGAACGAAACAGTCCGCGGATACGGAAGAACCTACGCGCATTCAATCCACTGAAACATGAAATAAAAATCGTGGAGACAACTAAAGATACCCTAAAGAAGCACCTATTGGAGAACTTAGACGCATCCATAGAAACAGGAATACTTGTCAGAACGAATTATGAGATTGATCGCGTGATAGACATGTTATCAGGTCATCCAGAATTTCGTACCGTTGAAGTGTCAACAATTCACAAAGCCAAGGGTAGGGAATGGGATAAAGTTCTGTTGATACACAATACATTAGAACGAAGGTTTCCACGAAAGGATACTATACTGGAGGAAGAACGACGGGTCTTCTATGTAGCAATGACACGTGCAAAAGAACAATTGGTTGTGCTCGGTGGCGCGTGTCAATTTGTCCCAGAGTTTGAGAAGATACACAAGAATATAGGGTATTACTATCGTCAATTCGGGTATTGGTTGGGAAGAAGGAGATTTAATAAACAACGAGATATATAGCATTAAACTTCCTCGATGCTGCTTCTTTGGACAATCCATGCATCCTTGATTGTGATTCTCTGTAACACATTGATATTGATTGCGTCTGTAGCACATTCATCCTTGATTGTGTTTCTTTAAAAAAACGCCCCTACAGATGGTGCTAAAGATCACAGTGAAAATAGATCGGCATATACTATTTACCGTTCTTTGAAAAGTCAATGTCATCAAACGATTCTGCGTTGAGGACTTGGTCAAACAGATTGTCAAGATGGACAAGGTCATCAATTCCACTAATCTCGTTGTGAACGGTGTCTGAGAAGTCAGCAAATCTGTGACGTGCTAATTTAAGAACGGCTGTCCGTTTTTCATCGATTCTACCTTGTTCAAGCCCTTCCGCTTTGCCTTGTTTATGTCCTTGTTGAATTAGAGCTTCTGCACCAGTCATAATAATATTTTTAACCTCCGTATCTCTATTATGTATCAAAATATGTTCTATCAGATGTTCCCTCTCAGCATGTGGTCTTTTAGATACCACGAGATGAGACAGATATATGAGTGCATGCGCGTGGAGTAGTGCCTCTTCGGGCGATAAAGTGTCAAGTTTTGTAAGTGTTTTCATTAATGTATCATCTATTGGTTTTTCATCCGCTGAAACCTGTTGTGTGACGGACATCAACCAACCGAAAGGATGATTCTGTTCTAAGAACTCGTCAGTGTCGGTGTCCTTGACTGCCAGGAATAGAGTCTCAAATGTCGGCACGAACCTATTCAGGAGTTCAGGCACTTCCATCACTGCGTTGAGTGTCACCGGTATTTCCCATCGTCTGTCACCTGTATAAAAGACAATTGGAAGTATCGGAGATAAACGTTGCTGACCTGCTGGCACTTTTGCTTTCCGTTGTTCCTCAAGTTGATCTTTCCATATTTGACACATATAGGAATGCAACCTAAGTCCCATCATACGATCCACCGTGGATTGATGTTCTATGAGAATGTAGATTGTCACCTCATCACCAGTAGAAGCATCTCTAAACGGCACAGTGAAAACTATATCTGAGATACTATCTCGTAACGTTTCGTCAATATAACTCCGCATTTCTCGCTTTGTCTGACTGAAGTCGAGATGTTCCACTATTTCACCCGAAAGAAATAGCAATAAACCGCGCAAATGTTCAATATGTTTAAGCAAGAATCTGATACTCTTGTCATCAAAATGTCCAATATCTGTTCTGAATAGATTCTTAATGTCTTCTCTATTTAGGATTTCATACTTTTCTGCCATGTGTTCCTCTTTCCCGGTTATTGTAAGATAGAATAACACAAATTGTTGGGAAATGTCAATTGTATGTTAGGAGTATAGGGTTTAGGGGTTAGCCAAGGTTAGAGATTTAGAGATTTTATTAACTTGAGACATAAGTTGCCTCTTGCTATAATGACTAACTATGTGCCTATTATTTTAATCTCCTTCAAAATGAAATTTTATCATACAATTAAACAACAGGAACTTAATATGGAAATGAAATTAGACGAACATCAGCTTAAGGCAGTTAGGCATTTTAAAGGCCCTGCACTTGTTGTCGCAGGACCTGGAAGTGGGAAAACTACTGTCATCATAGAAAGGATTCTACATCTAATTCGTCATCACAACGTTGCCCCAGAAAACATACTTGCAATTGCGTTTACTAATGCTGCTGCTGACGAAATGAAAGACAGAATAAACAATAGAATCCAATTTACCGAAAATGAACCTTCAATATGTACTCTCCATGTGTTTGGTAAAGACCTTATCACAAATCATTTTAAGCAAGCCGGATTCATCAGTGCACCAAATAATATCTGGGATGCAGACCAAATCAAGAAAATCATTAACGAAGAAAAATATAGACTTAAAATGGTGACTGAAGATGAACCCGTTTATATCTATAAAGTTGAAGGTTTGAAAACTGGCAGATGTTATATTGGACAGACTATAGATTTGGAACGAAGGGAAAGTGAACACCGGATGCAATCTTCAAACCGAAGACTGCGCGATGCACTTTCAAAAGGCAACGAAGATTTCGAGTTTAAATTAATCACAAAAGTTGATGGTAAATTTGCTGATTATATGGAGTCACAGCAAATCAAATACCATAGGAACCGTTCTGTTGTTAAAATTGATGAAATGAACAAAATGGAAGATGAAAATAGAAATGAAACCGAAGATTCCTGTGTTTCTATATATACTATTAAATCAAAGACAACGTCAACATGCTACCTTGGATTGTCCAATAACCCAGAGCACAGCAAAGAATTACATTTTACTGAATCCCCAAATGAGTTATTACGAGAAGCTATTGAAAAGGAAGAAATTGATTTATCATCGTTTGAGGTAATTGCTGAAGAAAGATCATGGGCAGATGCTAATAACCGTCTTGAAAGAGAAACCTTAACACACCAAAAGTGGGCAGTATTTAATGACGAAGATCCTTTATATGCAAGAGATAGTACTCGCCGACGGATCGAGGTATTTTGTGAGTATTTTGATGTTTCCTACGAGGAAGTCCTTAGGCATACTGAGGGTTTTGAACTTGAGATGCGAAAATTTGACGAAAGTAGAGAAGACATTGAAAAGGAAAAACGTAAGGTTAGGATTGGTTTATTTGAACCTGACAAGATCACGGATCCAATCCTCCGTGCATTTGCCAAAAAATATGAAAAACGAAAGAATGATGCAAGTGCAATTGATTTTTTAGATATGCTAATCTATTCAGCAAATATGCTTGAGAACAATCCAAAACTCCTAAGTGAATTACGCGAAAAAAATAAGTTTGTGTTTGTTGATGAATTTCAAGATATATCTCCTATTGATTTTCGTCTGATAAAACTTTTTCCAGATAATTTGTTTGCTGTCGGTGATGATGATCAAGCAATTTACGGATTCCGCGGGGGTGATTCCAACATTATGCAAAAAGAATTTGGTAATTGGGAAAAAATTCAGAAATATGAGATCTCTCAGAATTATCGATCAACCTCAAATATTGTTATGTATTCAAAGGCATTGATTGAAAATAACAATCCTACTCGAATTAACAAAGATCTCAGAACAACTATGTCTTCAGAGGATGAGATAGAATACTCAGAAATTACCAAGTATAAAGTTAAAGAATCATTGATAAATGAATTATCCAAGATTCTTTCAAGTGATATTCAGAATGTAGGTATCTTAGCACGTAATTGGAAAGGTGAAATCAATGCCATTCAAGATATACTTAATTGTTCAGAAGTTAGAAAGTTAGGTTTTAAGATTAAATTCGATAAAATTGAACGTATGGATAGAGATATAGAAGAGGAAGAGGAAATTAGGAAATTAAAAATGTCCTTACATAAAGATCCAAAAAAAATCGAAATTGTCAATATTCATAGTGCAAAAGGAAGAGAATGGGATAGGGTTATTCTACTCGTGAACTCCATGTATGTTGGTATGCCAGATAAGAGAAATAATCCTCTTGATGAACGCCGTCTATTCTACGTGGCAGTAACTCGTGCAAAACAGGAGTTGATCATTTTTGATGGTGGAAATTGTAAATTTGTATCTGAGTTTCAACAGTTACCTTATTCTGAACGTAAGAAACGATTGGAAGAATACCGCACCAGACTTTTTTCGGCTATTGATAGTCTCCTAAATCAGTCAAGAGCAAGTCTTAAAGAAGTTTCTCATTCATTAATAACAACCGTGAAAAACCAAAATGTAAAACATTTAGAAATATATGCGAAAAACATACGAAAACTATACGAACCCGATCTTGCTCAATTGCATCAAAAAAACGTTGAAACTCGTAATGTCAGAAATGATATTAAATCTGCTCTTACCCAAAAACTAGAAACTACTCAGAAATCTTTTGTTGAAGAGTTAATTCCCATCTATGATCAGCTTGATATGATTGTTAACAATTATGTTAACAATTATTATGAATCTACCCAATTCAACGATTTATCTGTTGAATCATTGAGATTCTATGATACCGTTCAGAATACTGACAGAAAGTTCTGGCATCTTCTTGAGGATAATGGTCTGAAAAAAATAAATACACCATTTATTTATTTTGATTCACGAGCACATTCAGAGACACAATCTCGCGTGTTTTCTAATGAAGTACCAGAGGATACAGTAGTTAGAGTATTAAGACCGGGATATATATTAAACAACCGAGTAATACGAAAAGCACAAGTAGTGGTATCAAAGGGTAAGAAACGGTCAGAATGGTTGATGTATCTTGGTTCTATTCAACCGATATGTTTTGTTACAAAAGAACGTATTTACACGCTTTATGATATTAAGTTACATTCCAATATTATAACAGGTGTTACTGCGCTTGGTTCTGTAATTCGGATCCAAGAGGTGGATTTGTTATTCGTACTCTCAAAGCGTAATTTAAAGTCAATAAAACCACAACGTTTAAGTACAGTACCAAGTCAAGAGACAAAATCTATCTCAGATGTTTTTCTTAGATCTGTAACTGTGATGGATGAAGGTTCAGATGTTAATCTACAAAGATCTGCTATATCTCTTGTATTAAAGACTGGTTATATTTTAAAAGGTCATATACAATCTTTTGACAGAGATGTTCTGTACATGTCCATAAATAAGAGAATTGTTATAGTTTTTCGACAGGGAATTTTAGAGTTAAACCATGATTTAGATCTTGAACATTCCCCAAAAATAAAGTCATCCTTTGGAGAACAGGCAGATAACCAACTTAAATCACTGACAGGATCCCCATCCGAAATAAAAACGAATAAAAGCCATTCTGAAAAGATAAAGACAGATGGACAGAAAAAACCAGATCAAAAAAATGATGGATCTTATGCTCGCTCAAGATCAGAAACATGGATCTATCTATTAGATGCATATACAAGTAAAAGAACTGTCAGAGGTACTATTACCCGCACAATCAATGGAGGGTTGCGGGTAAAAATAGATTCGTTACAGGGATTCATTCCTAAATCACAGATCGGATATAAGAAGAACACAAGTCTCGAATCATATGTTGGAAAATCCTTAGAAATGAAAATACTGAAGTGCGACAAACAGATGAATTTACTTGTATTGTCGCATCGCGCGTGGCTTAAGGAAAAGAGAGATGAGTTCTTAGCAAATCTTGAGATAGGACATCAAGTTACAGGGAAAGTGAAAAGTATAAAGGACTTTGGGGCGTTTGTAGATTTGGGATTGATCGATGGATTAATTCACAAAACAGAATTGACATGGAAAAGAATTCATCATCCATCAGAAGTCGTGTCGGAAGGTGATGAAATTGAGGTAAAAGTTATCAGTTATAATAGAGAAGACGAAAAGATATCGTTGAGTTTAAAGCAGATGTCAAAAGATCCGTGGGAAGCTATTGATGAAAAATGTACAAAAGGTATAACAGCTAAAGGAACTGTTGTTAATGTTGTTGACTATGGAGCATTTATAGAACTTGAAGAAGGGGTCGTGGGTTTGCTGCATGTTTCAGAGTTTCCACAGAACGATGGTGTAATAAAGCGGAGAGAATTACTTAAGGAGGGTGATGAAGTAGACGTAATGGTTCTTAAAGTGTCAAAAGAAACAAGGAAGATTTCCTTAAGTATGAAACAAACCCAAGAAAATCGCTTAAGACTCTTACTCCAGAAATATCCAGACAAGAACAGAACTACTTAACCTTATGCAAAACAATCAAGAACCACCTAATACATCAACCCGTATCCAGTTCTATTTCCTTACTTTTATACATACCGTCCTCGACTCTTATGCAAATCTCTTCCCACACTTGCAGCCGAGACTGACAAGTACATTAGCATCAGCCGGGTCTCGCAACAGTTTTGCAGGGATTCTTATTGCACTCTACAGCATCTTCAGTCTACTCGGACAAGTTGTCTTTGGATGGCTTTCGGATAGGAAGCAGTCGGTACATTACATCACTCTCGGAGTTGCGTTCACAGCAGTTGGATTGAGTTTAGTGGGTGTTATTCCTTCAGTATATCTCGTGTTTCTACTGTTGGCGTTAGGGGGTTTAGGAGTCGCAGCTTTTCATCCGCAAGCGACAACGTATGCAGGTGCACTCGCAGCAGAAATGAGAGGTATGGGAATCTCTATATTCCTCACGGGAGGAAATGTCGGACGCGCAATAGGACCGCTATTGCTTCTCTTCATCCCATATAAATATGGATACGGACACTTTGTCTGGGAGATGATACCTGGTGTATTTTTTGCACTGTTGGTGCCGTTTGTGTTGAAATTTGAGCATGAACTTGATCTAACTGCCTCCGCACGTGTTCTATCACATAAGGAGAAGACACAACGTGAATCTTTCTGGGTAGTCGCTGCACCACATTTTGCCCCACTAATTGCCCTTTTTATCATAGGCTCACTCCGAACGGTTACAGGTATGGGATTAGAGAACTTCCTGTCTATATATCTGGCTGACAAATATTCAGATCAGACGCGTTCCTTAATCCTTGCGCTCTATATCTTTGCAGGTTCAATGGGTATAATGGGCAGTGGATGGGTCTTGAGTAAAGTGCACACACTTGTATTACTCTTATTCTCACTTATGTTTGCACCGCCATTGCTATATATTGCCCTTCATACGGAAGGTATTGTATTCCTAATTTTTCTCTTTTTAGGCAACTTAGTTCTATCAAGTTCCATCACACTCAACATAATCTTAGCACAGATGATGTTACGAGGTCATGAGAACATCGCAACAAGTTTTATGATGGGGGCATCTTGGGGAGTAGGAGGACTTCTCAATCTAATAGTTGGAGCGTTAGGAGATAAATATGGTCTGCCAGTTGTGCTTGATGCATTAGTAGCAGTACCTTTACTCGTCACACCTTTTGTATTATTCTTACTTGATCAACCCGATCTGTCGAATCCCAAATCTTATGTGAAGACGAAATGAATATTATGAAATCAGAATGTCCATAAAACACTTAAGAAATGGGTATTAATCAGGTCCCCAATGAGAAGGGCATAATCAAGACTGAACTTCTTCAATTGGATACCAATGCCGCTTGTCATACGACTATCTCGGTATCCAAGACGTAAGGCTAATGGAGAACTGATCTGATATTCTACACCTAAATGTGTCTGTCCATCATAACGTTCCTGCCATTGATAGGAAAGGATTAACGTTCGATTGAAGATGTAATCATTGAAGTATGTTACGCCAAAATTCAGATTAGTCGGGATTGATTCTATAACTGCGGGGACAGTGTTCCAGGTTAATGTTGTTTGAGAAATATCTTGTAAGTTGACACCTATAGCAAAACCACCAGAGTTTTCCAACCCAAAAAGTGCATTCAGATCGGGCAATCGTGCAAGTAGTCCAGCATCAAAACCGAACCCCCTACTTCCGTAAGTTGAGAACGCAGCAATCGTTTCGTCAAGGTCATCCCCGCCATTGAAATTCTGAAAAATCCCTTTTACATTAACACCGAACATGAAATCTGGCGGAGCAGAATCTCTACCAAAGTTATCCCACCACGTTTGACTGATAGCAACCCGAGTCGCGAGGGATAGCACATAAGCGTTTTCACTGTCACTCAGATAACCGGATGGAATGAAGTCATCGTCTCTGGGTCTGTATGTTGGGTCATGTTTCCGCTGATCAGCACTGATTGAAGGATCAAATGCTGGCACATCATAGTAGATCGGAATGTCATCAATACCTGCACGTATCCAGGACAAACCTAACGTCACGGAGGGAAACAGATTTCCAATTGCACTCACATAACTAAAAGCTCCCAAACCTGAACGTCGTGTTGCATGCATCATACAAACTTGGTATTTTTGAGATACTGCAGCAATTCCGGCTGGATTCCAATATGTTGCAGTGGCATCGTCAGCGATACTAACATACGCACCACCTAACCCAAGTGCCCGGGCACCGACGCCATTCGTCAGAAAATCACCTGCATAGTTTTCTGCAGAGGCAGAGGATACAACCAGCAAACAGCACAAAAAAATCATCAAGAGTTTTAGTTTAGTCAATGATTCATTTTCCTTCATCAGACAATATTCAGATCCATATCGTGCCAATAATACTGATACGTTTGTGATGTCCACTCTTTATAGATGTCATCCCACGGCATTCGGTTGAAATGTGGCAGTAACGAACCCTGCGTCACCGGTTGAGAACTCCCTTGATACCGATAATCAACGGATAGACGCATCTTGTCAGGTGTCTGGTTTGGGAGTGCTTTATGGACTGTATGGCTATGAAAGAAAAGCGCATCCCCCATCTCAAAGTCACCGCTAACCCAACTTAATCCGTTCGCTTCTAACGGTTCAGTTTCTATACCGACCCCACCCGCACCAAATGCCGGTTTCACTGGATAAATTCCATTGCGATGTGAACCCGATAATACCGTTAATCCTCCCAGATACTGGGGACAATCCCCAAGTGGAATCCAAGCGGTATAGGTCTCCTCTGTTCCTCTGATATGGATAAAATCTTGATGTGCAGGCGTTGTATATTTTGTGTTCTCTGGAAACATAATTCTTCCAATATTCCGAGGATGAACCAGAGTCTTTTCACCGAAAAGTTTATCACACATATCCAAAATTGCAGGATGATGTGCAAATGTATGAAAAGATTCAAGACTTTGAAATTCATCTAACACTGGCCAAAATCCTTCATCACCCTCCATAAAGGGACCAAAGGGTCCCCCGATGCGAATGCCATCCATCAATGTTGATCCACCTTCTACCCATCCATGACGATGACATATCTCTAAAAAGTCACGACGTAAGTTTATGATGGAGTCTTCATCAATTAACTTTTTAAAATAGAGATACCCATCTTGTCGTGCTTGTTCGCGCAGATTTTCAGGTTGTTCTAACAACGTATTTGATACATTAAAAGGTTCTATTCTTCCCATAACGTTTCATCACCCTCTGAATTAAATCATAACGTGAGTTTGATAAATCAGAACAAATAACTTCCGTAGGTTGGGTTGAGGAACGAAACCCAACATTTTGACCCATTATAGAGCAATACATGTCGGGTTTCGTTCCTCAACCCGACCTACAATGAATATTGCATTTTATTATCAAACTCACGTTAAATCATAAAGTAGTGCAAAAACAATCGCAGTTTCGTTGATATTATACCAAGTCTTTGATATTATACCAAGAAAGGCAAGGGAGTGTCAATTATAACTACCATAACTATATCATTCTTGTTTGTTGAAAACTTCCTCATTTTTATTCAAACAATTATCTTTTGCAGAAAACTTTTCTGAATTTATGCTACAATACCGATAAAAGCCTTATGGAGGAAAGCAATGCTTAGCATCAAAAATATTGAGACGATAACCTTAAACGTGCCTTTCTATTGTGAACGGGTCAGTCAACACATGCACAGAGCTGCTACACACGGTGAGAGGGTTTATGTATACCGTACAGAACTCAGCAACGGTGTTATCGGTTATGGTGAAAACCTATATGATGAATCGGGTAATATTGAACGACTCATCGGCCAGAATCCTTTTGCTTGTATGAACGATGACGGTGTAGGGTTCGGGATACAGATGTCATTATTTGATGCAGTTGGTAAAACCGTTGAGGTATCTGTGTCGGAATTGATTGGACCAAAAGTTCGTGAAAAGTGTCCGATTTCTTGGTGGGATATTGACATGCCGCCAGAAGATTGGGTTGCAGAGGTACAGGAATCCATCAAAAGAGGTTACACTTCTGCCAAACTCAAAGCAAGACCGTGGCGCGACATCTTCGCCCAGGTAGAAGCTGTCGGAGATGCTGTACCATCAGATTACAAACTCGACATCGACTTTAACGGTTTCCTAAGAACTGCTGATAACGCTATTCCTGTATTGCAGAAATTAGATCAGCACCCAAATGTTGCAATCTATGAAAGTCCATTTTACCTTGGAACAGACATAGAAGGAGCTGGTAGATTACAACAGGCTGTTGAGAAACGAATTGTTGAACATTACAATGAATCCTGTTTGCATGCACGCTGTTGCGGTGGTTTTGTCGTAGGAGGTGCCGTCAAATCTCTGCTTCGAACTAACGCACTCTGTGCATCATTCGAACAACCTTACTGGCTTCAGATGGTTGGTACAGGGATAACAACTGCATACTGTGTGCATCTCGGTTCAGTGTTATCTCAAGCGGAATTACCCGCGATAACATGCCATGAGCTGTGGGAATCCGATCTTCTTGAGACACGACTTGATGTAAAAGATGGGATGATTCAAGTACCAGAATCACCTGGACTTGGTGTAACCATTGATGAAGAAGCATTGAAAACCTATCGTGTTGAGAAAAATACACCACCCCCAGCACAACTGTTTCGTGAGAGTGAATATATCTGTCGCATACATATCCCAAATTCAGATGGTGGAGAAACAGTCCACGATTTCAACGGCGAGAATGAATATTATCCAGCATTCAGCGAAGGGAAATATCCAGGTTTTGTACCGGGTGTTTGGATGGAAGTGGTGAAATAATATCTACGATTTGAGACGATGATTCACTGGAATTTGGTTAAGGAACGTGAGTTTGATAATAGGAATATGGACTTCATTTTGCCCAAAATGTCACTTGCATAAACCCGGTAGGTTCGGTTTCCTAACCGAACCGGATCCCACGTGAAAACCTTTATGAACGCATTGGCACAAAACCTGTTCGGTCCTTAAGAAAAAACTTGACATAAATTTCATTCAGAAAGTATAATCTATTTGTCAGTCGAAATTCCGAACAAAAAAGCACGTTTCTATGTCCTGAATTGTGCAGTCTTAGATACTCTTTTTACTTTTTAGATATTGAAGAGGGAACAATGAAAAACCGAGAAAGGAACAATCATTTTGCCCAAAGAAACGCACTATATCTCTATTGTCTGCGCGGTGATTTGGTTGTTACCCTGCTTGATACGACTGTTTTAACATCGGTTTTTAGACCCCCCCCCGCAAACGTCACTGTTAATATAACAACACATTACGACAAAACAACTTTGAATGCAACGGAAGTACCGTTGTTATACCCGCACGTCCATATTGGCTCGTTGTGGGTTTTTCTTATTATGTTCAGCTTGTGTTATACGTTATATTCAGTGGGTTATAATAAGAGTATCAGAATTGAATCAGTATAAAATGTTTTATCTTAAAATCAAAGGAGGTACTAAGTCATGAGTTCGGTCATAAAATCTGGATTACTTTCATATAATTTCCAAGTTCCTTCGCTTGCGTTTTATCACCGAAACCCCTGCAATATGTTCAGAAATATTTTGCTGTTTACGTTTCTGTTTTTAATGATACCGTTCGCAATGTCAGCGGACTTTACGGATGGATTAGTGTTTTATCATGCATACAATGAAGGTGATGGTAATACTGCGAAAGACCTTAGCGGCAATGGACATAACGGTGTTATTGAGAAACCCAATTGGGTTGATGGAAAGTTTGGAAAAGCACTGGAATTCGCGGGCTCTGGTAGCGGAACTTTTGTAACTATAGAAAATACAGAGACCCTGAATGTTGATACATGCACCTTTATGGCATGGGTCTTTTCGCATTCCTGGGATGGAACCCGTCAAATCATAGGCAAATCTGTCCACGGAGGATGTAGCGGCAGAGGACAGTACGGCTTATTCAGTGAAAACGGAAGTTTTAAACTCCGTTTTGAAACAGAGGCGGGTCGTTCAGATATAACGACAACCCTACCTGCAACGAATCAGTGGGTCCACGTCGCCTTCACTAACGATGGAACTACTGGAACGATTTATATTGATGGAAAAGAGGAGATGACCGGGAATGTCACCGGTAAACTCAAAACGAACACGGATCCATTAAGAATATCAGAAGATTGTGACAGACCAAACAACGTCTTTGATGGTGTAATTGACGAGGTGCGTCTCTGGAACCGAGCACTCAGTGAAAACGAGATTACTTCTTATATGAACAGAGGTGCCGCTGGTGCACTTGATGTTAATGCATCAGGAAAAATAACAACGACATGGGGATATCTAAAAAGCACTCCATATCTAAATTAAGGAGATTATAATTTATGAAAATCTTACGTTTATCATCACTGATCATAACACTTTTTGTGTTTTTACCTTTATGCGTTTCTGCAGATTATTCTGAAGGACTTGTCTTGAACTTTTCATTTGATGAAGGTGCAGGGGATGCCGCTGAAGATACAAGCGGACATGGACACAATGGCATCATAGACAATCCAACATGGGTTGATGGAAAGTTTGGGAAAGCATTGAAATTCGGGGGCGCTGGTAGTGGAACCTGGGTTACCGTAGAAAGCACTGATGCACTTAACGTCAATGAATGTACCTTCATGGCATGGATCTATTCTGAAACATGGGATGGCACACGTCAGATCGTAGGCAAATCAGTTCATGGCGGTTGTAGTGGCAGAGGACAATACGGTTTGTTCAGTGAAGGTGGTACTTTCAAACTCCGTTTTGAGACCGAAAGCGGTAGAGCTGATATCAATGCTGACCTTCCCGCAACGAATGAGTGGTTACACGTTGCCTTTACTAACGATGGTGAAATGGCTTCACTCTATATCAACGGAGAAATTATTGCCGAAGGTGAAATCCCTGGAGCATTAAATACGATTGACGACCCATTAAGGATAGCACAAGATTGTGATAGACCCAACAATGTCTTTATGGGAATGATTGATGAAGTACGGCTCTGGAACCGTGCCCTCAGCACAGATGAAATAAATGTCCTTAAAGACTTAGATGCTCAAGCGACACCCGTTGATCCGTTAGGAAAACTCTCAACCACATGGGGAAGTTTGAAATCTAAGATTTAATTTGGTATAAAGAGTATTCTTCAAATAAGCTGCTCCAGCGATTTTTTCTGGAGCAGTTTTATTTTTCTTCAGCAAAATAATCTGAGTCTACGCGTTTGATTTCGTAAATTTTGGATGTAGCAACACCAATGTTATGGTCAATCATGTATTCGGTGAGCTGTTCTCCATCAACAAGGTATTTTGATGCTAGAAACTCTCTTCAGTCCCGCCAAATCATGGCGAATACCAAACGCGTATTCGCCCAAGCGCATTTGGCATTGATTTGGTAGGGACGATATGTTTATAGAAAAATGTGTACACCATCTCTCTTCAGTCCCATAGGGACGATATGTTTATAGAAAAATGTGTACCTCACCTCTCTTCAGTCCCGTAGGGACGATATGTTTGTAGAAGAATGTGTACCTCACCTCTCTTCAGTCCCGTAGGGACGATATGTTTATATCATGATGTGCTTTTACACTTGATATGCTAACACACATACATCTCATCTATAATTTTTCGCATATCATCAGCTTCAGCAAGAAATTCATCTTTAACCCGTTCTATCATTTCATCAGGAATTCCATGCATCGCTTCTGCTATAGGACCAGCAATTGCAGCAAGAGTATCTGAATCACCACCTAAAGAGATCGCATTCCTAATGGCATCTTCATAGCTCACAGATTCCAATGCACACGTTATCGCTTGAGGAACTGTGCCTTGACAGATCTCATTAAAACGGTAGTCTGGACGAATCTCGTCTACTGACTCTGTTAAGTCATACCCATATTCAGCGGTAATAACCTCTCGGATAGCATCAGGTTTTTCATCTTGAAATGCAAGCCAGATTGCGTGTATCGTCGCGCGTGCTCCCTTCAACCCTTCAGGATGATTATGCGTGATTTCAGTAACCCTGTCGGAAGCAGCAAGTGCTTTATCTAAGTCTTCTCGATTCAAATATGCTGCAGGTGAGACACGCATTGCAGCTCCGTTTCCATAACTATTATACGGATTAGGTGGATCATCATAAATCCAACCCGCAAACATCCCACCGTAACCTCTGCCCGGGTAACGCTGACACCATTCCTGCATAGTTTTTGATCGCTGCAAGATGGTATCTGTTGGTAAGTCGTGCAGCAAAATATCAGCAACGGCAAAAGTACATACAGAATCGTCTGTGAGAAAACATTTATCGCCAAAAAATTCAAACTCCTTAGTTTTGATCCGTTTCCACTCGTAGATAGACCCGACAATATCACCTATAATTGCACCAATCATTTTACTCTCCTTATTATTCTCATTTTATATGTTGATTTTTGTATCTGATGGATTTGTGAAGTGTAAATTAGAAAAGAGCAACGAGATATTAATCTTGTCACCCTTCTTATACCTATAATTATACTCAGTTTTTTACCAATTGTCAAATTTATTTTTAACAATGTTATGCCATTTCTAATTGAAAATGTCGCTTGTTTGTAGCACATTCTGTTAGATTGTGCTTGTTTGTAACACATTCTGTTAGATTGTGCCTCTTTGTAGTTGATCAAAGTCATATAATGATCCAGAAACCCCTTCCGCGTCCTCCGCGTAATCCGCGATTCTGACAAAAAAATGGGACAATTACATTCCACACGTTGTACGTCTAATATTCTTCAATTCTTACAATATTTATGCTAAAATGTCATTTAGAACATGGTAAAACAAGATAAAAGGAATAGGAGAAACATAGATATGAACGAACAGCTTTTTATAAGTCAAGAATTCACGCCAATCAACGGATTTACATCAGGAATAGAAGGTCCTGCTTGCGATGCAGACGGTAATCTATATGCTGTAAACTTTGAGCGACAACATACAATTGGAAAAGTAACCCCAGATGGTGAAGCATCCGTCTTTATTGAACTTCCAAATGGTAGTATTGGAAATGGAATCCGTTTTGATAGTCATGGTTTTATGTATATAGCAGATTATACAAATCACAATGTTCTCAAGGTAGATATGAAAACGCGAGAAATTAGCGTGCATGCACACGAACCAAAGATGAATCAACCCAATGACCTCGCGATCAGTGCGAATGACATACTGTATGCAAGTGACCCAAATTGGGGAGAGTCAACAGGACAACTCTGGCGTGTGGATACAAACGGAGAAGCAATACTGTTAGAAGCCGATATGGGAACGACAAACGGTATTGAGGTGAGTCCAAATGAAAAAGTACTTTATGTCAACGAATCAGCACAACGAAATATATGGGCTTACGACTTGTCTCTTAAAGGAAACATCAGTAATAAACGATTGCTAATCCAGTTTCCAGATTTCAATATGGATGGGATGCGGTGTGATATTGATGGAAATCTTTATGTCACGCGACACGGTAAAGGCACTGTTGCAAAACTTTCACCTGAAGGAGAGGTACTATTAGAAGTAGAATTAACAGGAAAACTATGCACAAACATAGCTTTCGGAGGAGATGATGGGCGTATCTGTTATGTGACAATGGCAGACCGCGGTAATGTAGAAGTATTCCGCGCTGACCGTCCCGGAAGAAGTTGGCAGCTGTTTCAAAGATAATACGTCTTGACAGGTGTTATGTGTCATGATATGATTCAATTAGCACATTTATCTTGATGAAAGTTCATTAAATATGGATCAATATCATTCTGTTTTAAGACGTCTTGAAGAACGCAGAATTACCAATTTCAGATTATAAAGGATATTCACAATTTCACCTCAAACAAAACTCTCAGATAAATCTACACGTTTCACGGAATCTGTTATTCGTGGGATGACGCAGCTCTGCCTAAAACATAATGCGATCAATCTGTCGCAAGGTACACCCGCCTATCAACCACCAGACGAAGTGAAGCATGCTGCGATTAAAGCCATTCAGGAAGGTTACAATCAATATAGCATCACATGGGGTGCACCGACGTTTCGCGAAGCAATTGCTCAGAAGATGACGATTTTTAACAACATTCCAACAGATGCAGCAAAAAACGTCACCGTAACGTGTGGTTCAACTGAAGGCATGCTCTCAACACTGCTTGCAATTATCAACCCAGGTGACGAAGTCATTATCTTTGAACCTTATTATGAAAACTATGGTCCAGATACCATAATTTCAGGTGCAAAACCGGTCTATGTCGCACTTCGGGAGACATACACAGAAAATGGTGAATTGCGGTTTACCTACGATGTTACTGAACTGCAAAAAGCATTTACTGCCAACACAAAAGCGATTATCATAAATACACCGAATAATCCCCTGGGTAAAGTATTCACTTTGGATGAACTACAACAGATCGCTAACCTATGTTGTGAATATGATTGTATCGCGGTAACAGATGAAATATATGAACACATGATCTATGACGATAAACAGCATATCAGCATTGGGGCACTACCAGAGATGCAGCATCGAACTATTACCGTGTCAGGTCTGAGTAAGACCTATTCTATGACAGGATGGCGGTTAGGCTATGTGGTGGCACCAGAAACACTGACAGGTGCAATCCGAAAGATGCATGATTTTATCACAGTCGGTGCACCACATCCGCTCCAACGGGCAGGGGTAGCTGCCTTAAACCTACCTGATAGTTACTATCAAGAATTGCTACAAAAATATAACAAAAACCGAATACGACTCGTTAATACTCTCAAGGAAGCCGGTTTTCGTTGCCATCCACCAGAAGGTGCATATTATATCATGACAGATATAACCGATTTCGGTTTTCCAGATGACACGACTTTTGCTCACTGGTTGGTAAAGGAGATCGGTGTCGGTGGGGTACCGGGTTCAAGTTTCTACAGTCGTCCCAATCTTGGTAAAACTAAGTTTAGGTTTATGTTCAGTATGGCAGATCAAGTTCTCGCTGAAGCAGGTGAAAGATTGATGAAAATCAAATCGAAAATCTGATTTATCAAACTTACGTTTTTGTAGGTAAAGTACTATGGATACAATTCTTGAAAATGAAACACTTGAGATTTTCAAAGCAGAGATAACAGCACTTATTCAGCAAGATTCTAAGTATATTTCCATTAGTCCCGATCAACTTGATGCAATTGTCAAAGCTTTTGACTTTACGTTAAAAAATGGACGAGAAAAAGTTAGAGCACAAATGCTATACGATCTTGTCCAAGAAAAAAGAGGGAACTGACAGTGCTTTTGGAACGTGTGCGACTCAAAACATTCGGTTGCTTCCAACAGAGAGATTTTGAGTTAGCTAAGGGTATCAATTTAATTTTTGGGCCAAATTTCAGTGGAAAGAGCACACTTGTTAATGCAATCTTTTTCACCTTAACCGGTAAGCCGATAGTACCTCGGGTGGATGCTGCTGCAATTAAAAGTGCTAAGGCGTTCAGTGGTACTGCCGGACTACAATTCGTTGTCAATGACGAAACATATCTGCTTTTCCGTGGAACACGTAGACGTTTCCAACTCAGACAGAAACAGGATGAGGCGTGGCACATCGTCTTTGATGATAAACGTGTGAAAGTTGTTGAGGAAATATTGAAAGAAAAATTTGGTATAATGCACGACAGACTCGCTTTGACAGCGTTTCTAAGGGAAGGAGAAATTTTTGAATTCCTTGCACGTCAACCTTCTACCCGACGGGATATCCTTTATACGCTCCTCGGCATTGATAAACTCATCGAGGTAAGGGAGAGATTTATTGATGCACGCCGACTTGCAAAGCGCGAACGCGGTAGGATACAATCACACCAAAACAGTATGCGATATAACGCCCCGAATCCGAACACGTCTGAAATTGAGAATATAGAAACCAGATTGAAAAAACTTGAAACGTTATACAGTATGGAAACAGGAGACGCTGAATTAATCGCCGAATGGAAAAAGAACAAAGAACAGATACAGGTACAGGTTGACGAACTTACCAGAGAATCGTCAGAAATACTAAGTGGATTCAACGACATCGCCCATCTACAAGAAATGATTAAGACGATTGAAGAAGCAGTTGAAAAAGCAAAAGGAATCGAAAAAGAACGCGAAATACTCATACAGAAAATTGGGAGTCATAATTCACAGATTACAGCAATAACGAATGTTTGCAACACACTTAAAACATTGCTTGAAAACGGTGATGGACACTGTCCGACATGTCAACAGAAAATTGAACGCGAAGTTGTAGAAAAGATAATACAGGAAAAGGACACGGATAAAGTAAATCTTACTAAAGAATTGGAAACGTTTGAGAAAACGCTATCTGAGCAAACAGACGATTTAGAGAGCCGTAAAGAACTTGAACAACGACTTCAGATATTAAAAATACGTGAGACCCGGTTAAAACAGATCACACAAGAAAGCAACAAGTATGAAATTGAAATAACGAAACTTACAACACAATTAAACAATAAAGGTATGTCAGAAAGCACTGCAGAGACGCATTCAGACGAATCATTCGCGCAATTAGATAAAGGTCAATTGAAGAAACAGATAGACATTGAAAGAAAAAAACTTGAAAAACTGAGACGAGATGAAGCGGTTCAATTGGATAGACTTGAACGACTTCAAAAGGTGAATCTTGAAGCAGAGCAAGTTGAAAATACAACTCTTAGTTTAGAACTTGCATGCGCTGGTGTGGAGAAGACTATAGACACACTGCAACGTCAAATCCTCAAACCCGCTGAAAAAGAACTACATCAATGGCTTGAAGAGATGAAACTCTTTCAAAAAGGACGTATAGATTTACAACGTCAACACCTTCTTCCCTCAATCCAGATAGACGGTGAAGACAGAAGCTTGATGCTACTTAGTGGCAGTGAAAAGATGTTCCTATATCTCTGTTTCAAGGTTGCTCTGTCAAAAGTCTTAGGGAACACCGGTTTCTTTGTGTTAGATGATCCGACACTTCATCTGGATGGTGAACGTAAAGCATTGATGGTAGATTTCATTCGTCAACTTGCAGAAGAACATCAGGTTATTATCACAAGCTACGATGAGGATGTCCGATCAGGTTTAGAAGGTGCAAATGTGATTGAGATGAGACGTGAAGAATAGTTGTTTTTGATCATCGCAAAGAAACTAAACCCTTGATAGAGACAGAGACAATAGATGGATTCTGGATACAAAGTTTCGTTATACCAGTTCTTCAAAAGCAGCCCTCATCTGTATAAGAAAGTTAGAAGATCTTTAGCATGAGATCAACTGCTGAATCTTATCAACTATTCTATCCAAAGGAACATCTTCTTGTTCTCTACTTGACATATCCCGAATAGCAGCGTTTCCCGCTGCTAACTCATCTGAACCGAGTATGACAGCATAAGGAATTCCTTTCGTATCAGCATATTTCATCTGTGTGCTGAGTTTGCCAGGACGATGATAAACTTCTGTACGAATTCCACCTTGACGTAAACGCGTCGCTAATTTTAACGATTCTGACATTAACGTATCATCAAACACGGTCATCAACACCTGAGTCACCGTCTTACCCACAGTTGATGGATACATATCAGACGCATTCATCAGATCAATAATCCTTTCAATACCGAAACTTGTACCTGTGGCTGGGAATCCCTGCTTACTAAAACTACCGATGAGTTCATCATATCTACCCCCACCCGTAATGCTACCGATACTTGCATCTTGCACTGTTTCATAAATCGGACCTGTATAGTATTCCAAACCACGCACCATCGAAACGTTTATCTGATAGGATGTCTCCGGAATACCGAGTGTATCCATAAAACTGATTAAATCTCTTAGTTCTGAGATACCTTCATGTGCAATCTCATATTCACCGAGTTGGTCCTCTAATTCGCTGAGAACTGAATCAGAATCCCCTTCAATCTGCAACAATGTCAATAACTTGGCTATGACATCTTCAGGAATTTCATTTTCTCGTAATTCCGCAGTAACCCCATCAAGACCGATTTTATCTAATTTATCTATGGAACGATACAGACCCCCTAATTGTTTTGATGGCACACCAGAAAATAGTCCTATACCTGTAATAACTTTCCTATCGTTCAAGTGAATCTGAAAACCTTTGAAACCTAAGCGAGATAAGACTTGATAAATTAGGTTAACATTTTCTGCATCCGCTAACATACTCTCACTTCCGACAGTATCCGCATCGCACTGAAAGAATTGACGGTAGCGACCTTTCTGTGGACGTTCTGCACGCCATACAGGATCAATCTGGTAACGTTTAAAGGGTTTCGGTAGCTGGGGATACATTGCTACCACACGACAAAGTGGAACAGATAGATCGTATCGCAGGGATATGTCCTCTTTACCCCCTGTATGACCTGCTTGATATATCATTTTTTCGGCATCCGGTCCGTATTTACCTGTAAGGACTTCCGATAACTCCATCGCGGGGGTCTGTAACGGTTCAAACCCAAATTCTTCAAAGACATTACGGATGACCTCAATCACATACTGTCTACGGATCATCTGTTCAGGTAGAATATCACGCATGCCGCGTGGAACGCGTGGTTTAATATACTGTGCCATAGTTCTGCTCCTTCTTAATAGTAGTAGGCACTCTCCGAGTGCCGTTTCTCTTAAACTCCTTATATATGTCCGGGAAGTGCTTGACTTCTCCTTCTACGCAAACCTTTCTCTAAGGTCTGTTTCAGTTCTTCAATCTTCTCTCGTTTCCACGGTTCCTTTAAGGACTTCGGATTAGCAATCAAAGTAGATTCTGACTCCCTTAGGACCTCAACAATCTTCAGGTGGTTAGCTTTAAGCGTTCGCGCGGAACTGCAATTGTCTATGATGGCGTCTGCTTCCTCGGGAGGCTTACCTTCTGTCGCACCGAACGACAACATCAACGTAATCGGGGACTGGTATGTACCGAGCGTATTCAGTCTTTTCCAAGGCGTTAGGATTGCAGGTGCAATGCGGTTTTGGGTCTTCTCAAGAATATACTTCTCAGCAATGTTCAGATATTCTGTCGATATACGTATGTTCCTATCAGCAAAATTTACCAAATCCATAAAGGAATTGATGTCCGATCGTTCTTCTCGAACAGCGAGAACAATACTGACAAAGCCGTAATCCAGCGGCAGAATCTCCTCAACATCAGCATCAGTTTCCTCAACCCAATCTTGACCCGTAATTCCCAAATCATAGAAATCATCTTTCCCAACATAGACTGGTATCTCTTGTGGTCTTGAAATCTTAATCTGAAAAGCGTCTTCATTTATGAAGTTTGCCCGGTATGACCTGTCAGTAGACTTATATCCGTCTATATCATAGCCGGCGCGCTGGAACGTTTCAAGCGTTTCAGATTGTATCGTGCCTTTTGGCAAAAGCAAATTTAACATTTTTTCTGTTTGCATCAGTCCTTCCTCTTGTAAAACAGTAGTAACATAACTCTCATCCATTTTAAAGATCGTCTTCGGTAACTTCTTCTATCTTATCAGTTTTCAAGTCAATTCTACACATCGGATTGTTTGCGGTTAAACGGAGTAGATATGTGTAGTTTCTATTAAGGGCGTATTCATACTGTCCCTGCATGGCGCGATTCATCAGATCCACCTCTGCTGTTTTTCCAGACCGTCTTAACCTGTCAGCGAGTTTCTGTGTTTCGGATTGAAGTTCAGGACAATCAGTCGCTATAAAGTAATCCTTATCAACCTGCATCACATCTTCCTGTGTTTCGCTGAAAGCTTGCATAAGCGCGTCAAATTGGAATGCAAACCCTGCACCTGGAAGCGATGGTCCACCGAAACTCTCAATGAGGTGGTCATACCTACCCCCACCACAGATTGTCAAATTCTTTGCCTGATATTCAATCTGAAAAACAGTACCGGTATAGAAATCAAATCCTCGCGTAATACCAAGATTTAACGCATAGTCTGTTATCTGGTTGTTTTCCAGACAATCACAGAGATCTATAAGTTCTTGACGCAGATGATGTCCGGTTTCTCCAAGGTGTGTATCCCATGCAGTTATAACAGTATCCTTATCACCGCTAATTTTTGATATGTCAATACAACGTTGTGCAATCTCTTCAGAAACATTGAGATTTCTCTCCCAACTTGACATATAGGTTTCCTCAGCAGCCATTGGTAGTTTTTCTATCCATTCAGATTTAGTATTTTCTGTCAATGCTTGAATATCCTCTGCATCAATCTTATGTTCACCTTGATAATCAGCACCTTGCGTACGTCTCAACATATTGAGTTCGTTGCGTAATGTTTCTACATCAAGATTCTTGGCATCCATCCGAAGCCGAGAAAGATGGTCAAGGTCAAATATCACTTCACTTTGGTCTTTTGTGTCCAAAGGCAGTTGTTTGAAAATCTCACGGAAAATGCCTGTATGACCAATTTTCAGCTTCGTATTGGATATATTCAATTTCTCAAGAACCCTTACGGGTAGGGTGATAATCTCCGCGTCTGCATATACCGAAGTCGGTCCGATAAGCTCAATTCCAGCTTGTCGGAATTCATATTTTGCCTCTACACTGTCAGTTCTGGGTTCCTTTCGCACACACTGTCCAATGTAATAGAGTTTGTAGGGAAAAGGCAAATGTCCTAAATCACCATTAGCAATAATTCTACAGACCGGTGCAGTGAGTTCAGGTCTAAGTGCATAATCTACCCTATCAGGTCCTACAAACGTGAACATCTTATGCCGTATCTCTTCACCAGCTTGTGCAGATAGCAGGGCAAACGACTCAAACAGAGGAGTCTGAATCTGTGTATAACCGAAGCTTTCAAAAGTCTCGCGAACAGTTCTTTCAACATGATTTCTCAGTACCATCTGTTCAGGTAGAAAATCGTCTGTACCTGTAGGTTTCGTAAACAACTCCATTATACTTCTCCTGTTAGTTATATTAAAAACAAAAAACCCAGCAAACACGTTGCCCTTAAACCCATCGTGCCGAATCCTCAGCACGAAAGTGAGCGGTTAGTTTACCAGGATGGTAGCAAGTCAAGACTTTAGCATGTCTTGCTTCATGTCCATTGTGATGTATGGAAGAATCACCTCATCATTCTAATCCGCCCGCTTAGGTATGGACAGAATGATGATGAATAAACAATTTAAGCGTTAACATCAGTCAATTACAACATTAAACATAATAGTATTTTACTAAAGATTATACTGCGTTTATACACGAAAGTCAAATTTATTTGACAGTGATTTTATTTCACTGTCTGACAGTGAAATACTGTTGGGGGATGTAAATGTAAGTACGACAAATAGTGTTGTCATAATTGAAAACAAACTATTTTTCATCGGTCATGACTCCTTTAGTGCTGTTCTAAATGGTTATACATATCCTGTTTTACCAAACAGGATTAGCATCAAAATTGGATGATTTTTCGGAGATAACCAGTGTTCACATCCCACAGATGGACACTATAAAAACCGGCAGTTGCGATTGTCTTTCCATCTGGATTGAATTCCAAGTAAGTGAATGGAGTTGGACCATAGATATATCGTCCGAACCGGTCCCGACGTAGAGGGTTCTTCTCCCGATACCCTGTGAGTGTTCGGACTTCTTTCCTGTTTTCACATCCCACAGGCCGATATCATAAACTTTTCTCGATCCCAATACGATTATCTTTCCATCAGGACTAAACGTAGAGCTTACTTTATTGAAATTAAAAACATCTGTGATTGCTTGCAGGCGTTTTCCCGTGTGCACATCCCACAGAGAAATGTGGTGAGCATCATCACCGCTTGCGATCATCTTACCATCCGGACTAAAAGTTAATAAACTTAC
>JAJEJA010000060.1 GCA_022828145.1 Candidatus Poribacteria bacterium
GGTAGGGAGAAGGGTAATGAGGGATGAAGGGGGTTGGAGGAAGAAGCACAATCTAACAGAATGTGCTACAGGCAGGATCGCGGAAAGCGCGGAGGAGGTGGATATGCTCCTGAATCTTCTGTGCAAAAACTTTACACACCCCAAGTTGTTTCGGATTTGCGGGAGTGCAGATTTCTGGTGCCTTTATAAAAAATATTTGATATTGATTCATGTTTTTAGTATAATACAAGGACATGTAAACAGAATCCAACTTTATCATTTTATGAAGGATACAAATATGCAAAGAAGAAGATCCAGAACAAAATACTGTATGGGTGAACTTATTGAACGTGAAGATTTCTCTGAAGATTTAGCTGCTTTCAAATTCAAGACTGACGAGCAACTCCCTTTTATACCAGGACAATATGCCACGATCGGTTTTGAAGTTGATGAAAAGATTGTCCAACGTCCCTATTCAATTGTCTCCTCACCACACGAACCCTTTATGGAGGTATTCGTTGAATTGGTGCCGGAAGGTGCAACGACACCCCTCTTCTGGGAATTAAAACTTGGTGACAAAGTCTTCATCAGAGACCGTCTCGTAGGAAAATTTGTGATGGATACGGAAAGCGGGATGACACGTCATGTCATGGCTGGTACAGTCACAGGTGCAGCACCTTACATTAGCATTGCACGCACACAGAAAATTGAACAGGAACAGGGACAATCGAGTCCACATAAGATTCTCTGTATTGTCGGTGCAAGTCGTTCTTGGGAACTCGGATACTATATGGATGAACTAAATGAACTCGCTGCACAAGAGGAGTGGTTCGATTTTGTTCCAACGGTAAGTCGTCCGTGGGAAGATACAGAATGGCAAGGAGAAGCGGGACGCGCAGAAGATGTCATACGAAAATACGGAGATGAGATTGGATATGACCATACTAACGCAGTTGTCTATGCATGCGGACATCCACAGATGATTGAGAATGCAAAGGCGATCTGGGCACGCGCACGGTTCCCCGAAGAACATATCAAAGAGGAAAAATTCTTTGTTATTAAGGAGTAGTTGATATTAATGCAATAACAAGTGATTGCAAGACTTTTTAAAAAAAAGCGTATAATATGGAACAAAACTTTTTAGATAATACTCTCTATGAAATGGACAATTTAGTTGTTCTTCGTGGGATGAATAGTGAAACTGTAGACCTCATTGCAACAGACCCCCCGTTTAATACCAAGCGTAACAGAAGTGGAACGGCAGGATTCTACGTTGACAACTGGAAATGGGGAGATACTGATAGGCTGCCTGATCAATGGAAATGGAATGAAGTTCACCCAAAATGGCTTGAAGAAATTAAGGATAATCACACTGAACTTTATCATGCTATTGATGCTGCTAAACATTGTCAAGGCGAAGATACCGCCGCATTTCTCTGCTTCCTAAGCGTTAGACTCATCGAAATGCACCGTATCCTAAAAAAAACAGGTAGCATCTATCTGCATTGCGATCCAACTGCAAGCCATTATATCAAAATGTGTATGGATGCCATCTTCGGTAGAAAAAACTTTAAAAACGAAATCGTGTGGCGCAGATCGACTGCTCACAACGATCCAAAGAAATATGGTAACAACTCAGATAGATTGTTGTATTACTCTGGAAGCGGAAAGACAACTTGGAATGGATCTACTGTCGCTGTTCCAAAAACCCCAGAAGAAATTGATAAAGCGTATCCACTTCAAGATGATCGAGGAAGATATAGAACGGGGAACTTGACAGGTCCATCTCACGGTTATAGTGGTGGGGAAAGTTCACAACCTTGGTCGGGGTATGATGTAAGAGCTAAGGGGCGCGTTTGGTCAGCACCGTTAACAGGGAATTATGCTAAATGGATTGAAGACAATCTCATTCCAAATTATAGATCAATAAAAGGTGTTCATGACAGATTAGATATTCTTGATTCTGTCGGATTAATTCACCATCCCAAAAAGGGACGTTCTGGATGGCCCGGGCTTAAGCGGTATGCTGAAGCAGATTCTGGTAATCCTGTTCAATCGCTATTCATGGATATTTCTGGCTTCACAAATTATAACAAAGGAGATGAATGGACAGGATCCCCCGACCAAAAACCACTTGCTCTCTATGAACGCATCATCAAAGCAAGCAGCAATGAAGGTGACCTTGTATTAGACCCATTCTGTGGTTGTGCTACCACGATTATTGCAGCTGATGATCTAAAACGACGTTGGATCGGGATTGATAGACGGAAAGATGCACGTTACCATATAATCACTCGTCTTATGGGAATTTCACGCAAAGAGCGTGAGCGAATTGAAAAACATGCGGTTGATAAAAAATGGCTTGATAAGCAAATGGAAAAGTATGTAATCCACTACCAAACCGAACCGCCAACCCGCACAGATCAAGGTGAACAAAATTTACCCGAATTGTCCCCCGTCTATTCTGCCGAACCTGAAAACCTACTGACACACGCAGAAATGCACGAAATTCTTGTTGAGCAGTTCGGACTCAAATGTTGGGGATGTAACTATGTTCCGCCAGACAAGCGGTATTTACACCTTGACCATATTATCCCCAAAAGTGATGGCGGATCAAATCATATAGATAACCGAGCACTGCTATGTCAACCATGCAACTCAATGAAATCTAATACCATGAGCCTCAATGCACTACGAAAAAATAACAAAAAAGCAGGATATAGGCATCAAAATGAACCGATAGACCTTAAAAAAGCACTTGCATGGACAAGAGCCTATCACACCAAAATGATACGTGAGGGGCCTCATCAATACCGATTATTCAATTCCTAAGTAAATTGTCTTGACAAGTTAATATATTGAAGTGCCATCGATTTTCCAGACCATAATTTTGTAAAGTTTCAACAATTCTTTGTTTTCCAGCATTGGCATTCTCCGAGTGCCGTCCATAGTCAATCCTTTTCCTAAATAGTCTGTAAACATTGATCATTATCAAACCCATAAAGATTACGGCACACGGAGTGTGCCTACTACTATTAAAACACTACGGACTTCACATGTTCTTTTCCCAATCTAAATGACGATGAAGGAAATCAAACGTTGCTGCTGAATTAATCTGATGTCCGCCATCAAAGAATTCAATCTCTGTTTTTTCAGGTATGCTAAGTCGGACATATAGTCTACGCACTTTGGCGAATTCGTGTGCCACCCATTCATCTGGTGCAACGCCATCATCATGCCCGCGTTCAACCATAAACGGACGCGGTGCGATTAAGCCCGCCATCTCCGCATAATTGAACGTGTTACCTAAATCAAACTCTGGCATCTCATACTCACCCGTAAACATATAACTATATGCCGAATCGTAGGTCGCATTCTTGACAATCCACTCGTTAAAATCTGCAGAACAGATTGAACACACATATTTATTAAGTACAGCAGGAACACGCATCGCTGTTTTGCCTCCGTAAGAAAGACCGTAAAAACCTATCCGATTTTCATCTACATAAGATAACTCTGATAACCAGTCAAGTGTCCGTTGATGTTGTCTGATAATCAACGAGAAGAGTGACCATTTGATCGGATTCGCTTTACGTTGAATAACGCGGAAAGCATCCTGTCCGATATACGGATTCTGTGGTGCATAAGCAATGAAACCTCTATCTGCTAACTGTGCTGCATAAGCATGATACACTGAGTTAATCTTCGGATCGGCAGTGTCTTGAGGACGACCTTCTAATCCATGCTGACATACCACGACAGGACGTTTTTCTCCTTCCCTAAGGTCGTTTGGCAGTAACAGTATACCATAAGCGAAGACATCCTCCCATACATCCAGAACAACTTCATAACCTTTCCATTTAGGTTCATCATATATCAGTCGGGTTCTTGGATTAGCTGGCACATCGGGTTCAGGACATCTTCCGATTACTTCATCCCAGAAATACGTTTTCATTATGGCACAAGATTCCATCCACTTCTCAATTGATGTCGTATCAGTCTTATTCCAGAAGAAGTGCTGTCGGTTCGTTGATGCTTCACGCAGAAAACGTTGCGTAAGATTCACGAGCTGCATAAACTGCCGCTCTTGACGGTTATTATAGTCATAAGAATCAGACAGAACAGAAGTTAAACAGGTAGTCTTATCCATGTTCGGTTCTTCAATTCCAAGACTTTCCAGTAATGCCGTTAGTGAGTTGACATGTCCGGGGAGTTTATCTTCAGGATTTATCAGTCTTATGCTATCGGCACAGTTCAGTTTATCATAAAACTCTTTAGCACGATCGAACTCATATCTTACAGAATCTAATGGTGGAGAAACAAGTTGACCGGGAGCAGCACCCCCACGTCCCGAACGTGCTGATGGTGGTCCCGATACCTCTGGACCTTTACTCGCTTCGACTATCAGTGAACGTGGCGCGATGAGGCTTGCTATTTCAGCATCACCAAATTCAGAAAGTAATCCCCAAACATTGCGATATATCGGTTCGCGCCATACCTCCTCTCGTGATTGAAAGTATCCACTAACGACTGTAGATTGTATTCTTGTATCTATTGCAGCACTATAGAGTGCCAGCAATCCCCCCTCACTATAGCCAATAACACCGATGGGTTCATCAAACGATGACATCCAATCCACTATAGATAAGACCTTTTGAATTTCATAACCGATAATGTGTCTACCCAATTGATACGCCATTCTGTAAATGAACTCACGGTGGGGTTGATTGGTATATCTTCCGATCTCTGGATTACCTGAGAACGCATCATCACGATTGATCAGATGTGGAATTATAACCCGACATCCTGCACCAGCTAAATGAAGTGCAAACTGAGCTGTTAATGGAAGTTTATCTGATAAACCCGCTATCATTTCGGGTGTCCAATCCGCATCGGGTAAGGCGATGATTTGTGCTACAACCGGCACATTATCCGTCGGTTCCAATAAGAGTCCTTCACCATCCACTTCATCAAAAACGTTCCAACCCACACGAGATACGGTGAAATTGTCACCTTCGGCAATCTTTGCAGATGTTTCAGTCGTTGCCATCAGTGATAGGGAATCGAGAACAAGCCGTTCATCAATACAACCGATCTGTTTTCTGAAACGTTGTCTATTCTGTTCAACTGATTCTACATAAGAAGTCTGAGAACTGTAATTCCTTTGCCAATGCGCATCACGGTTTTCTGCTGCGAGTTTGATGGCACGGGTTACATATTTGTCAAGGTCCTCAACCATCTGAGCAGCAAGATCAACATCAGATGTCAAAGGTTCAGTAGAATGTAACGGTTTGCAGTTAGTATTTGTCATAGATTCCCCTTTAGGTAACTTTATCTTAAATGACTCTATCTATCCTTAATTGCTTAATTTCATCCGCTGTCATATTCAACACATTGGTCAACACTTCAGTCGTATGTTCACTGAGATTCGGAGCGGGTGAATCAACACTCCCAGGTGTCTCAGAGAGTTTTATTGGAATACCGGGTATTTCTACCGTGCCTGTCATGTTATGCAGGACTTCCGTAATCATCTCTCTTGCCCGAATTTGTGCATGGTTTACAACCTTGTCTATACTGTTTATGGGACCACACGGGACCCCTAATGCTTCAAGGTCTTTAATCCACGTGCTGGTTGTCTTTTGGGACATAATCTTAGAGAGAATCGGAAATAGATCGCTATGATACTCAGTTCGTTTAGCATTCGTACAGAATCTAAGATCAGAGACCAAGTCTTTCCGACCTATATGTTCACAGAACTTTGACCACAAAGAGTCATTACCGATAGCGATGATGACATGACCATCTGCTGATTCATAAGCTTCAAATGGTGTTATCACAGGATGACGACTACCCAAGGGGTGCGGAATTTCATCGGTACTCAAATAGCGAACGATAGCATTTTCTAATACTGCGACAAGACTGTCCAACATTGCTACATCTACAAACTGCCCTTTTCCAGTAAGACTGCGATGATGTAAAGCAGAAAGAATCCCTATCGTTGTGAAGAGTGCTGCGGTTATGTCGCTAATTGACGTACCTACACGGACAGGTGGTCCATTGGGTTCACCTGTAATGCTGATGATGCCCCCCATACCTTGAACAATCATATCATAAGCACCCTTCTGTGAAAGCGGTCCGGTCTGTCCAAAACCGGAACATGCTGCATAAATGAGTGAGGGATGTTCGGTAGAAAGTGTCTCGTAATCTAAACCGTATTTCTTCATAGTTCCCGGTCGGAAATTCTCTACCAAAATATCGGACTGCTGCACGAGTTGTTTAAATATAGATTTACCTTGATCAGATTTTAGATTTAGCGTTACACTCTTTTTGCCGCGATTAATGCTCATAAAATAGAGACTAAATCCGTTTTTGAATGGACCGAAATTCCGTGCTTCATCTCCTATTTCAGGTTGTTCTATTTTAATCACATCTGCTCCAAGATCACCGAGGATCATAGTCGTAAAGGGGCCAGCCAATACTCTCGTTAAATCTAATACCTTTATTCCAACCAATGGGCCTGACATATATTGACACCTTTTTTGGGTGTGTAAGTATTTTGTCACTCTATTTGTCTGAATCGCGGATTACGCGGAGGACACGGAAGACGCGGAAGGGGTTTCTGGATCACTATATGCCTTTGATCAGCTACAAAGAGGCACAATCAAGGATGAATGTGCTACGAATATAGGCACAATCTAAGAGAATGTCTATTATTGGTGAAGTATTGAATGTTTTAGGGACAAAAACTTTACATACCCCCTTTTTTGAAATAGTTGTTTTTCTTTTGCAGTCGTGCTAAAATAGAGAACACTTCCTATAATAGCAGCTTGTGGTTTGTGCGTCTATAAGTTTTCATTTCTTTATGATGCTGTCTGAAGGAGATTCTCAATGGACAAATTGAAAATAGCACACATCGGAACAGGAAATAGGGGTTCGAATACATATCTACCATTAATCACCAAACTTAAGGATGATCTTGAACTGGTTGCTGTCTGTGATATACACGAAGGCCGGGTGGCACAACAAGCAGAAAAGTATAATGTACCGGCATATACGGATACTGAACAGATGTTACAGAAAGAGAAACCTGATATATGCTCTATCGTGATCACCCCAAGCAAAAACCATATTCCTGGTCTTCTCTGTTCACAGTATGGTGTTAGTTACTGCACAGAAACACCGATCAACACCGACCTGAAGTTAGCAGATGAGATGATAGAATCTGCAAAACAACACGGCACAAAATTAGAGGTCAATGAAAACTATTACCGTCGACCATCTGAACGCATAAAACGCGAGATGATCCTTGAAGGGATTTTCGGCAAAGTTAATGTGGCATACAACGATTATCGGGGACACGGATATCACGGTATAGGACTGCTACGAAGTTATCTCGGGTTTGACAATGAACCTGTGCAAGTCTACGGTTTTAGCAAACACTTCAGTGTTCAAGAACATGAATGGCGTAAAGGTCAACCGCGTCGTAAAACTGAAGATTGGGAACATGCTGTAATAGAGTTTGAAAGCGGCTCGGTTGGTATCTTCAATTTCTCAAGTCTCTCTTACGGTTCACCCCTCCGTGGCTTTAATGGGACAAAGTTCTATGCTGAAAGAGGGATGTGTTTTAGAGAAGAAGCAGTCCTGCTAAATGAGAATGCAAACGAACAGATACCCGTAACGATCACGCGAAAAACAAACAATGTTGATGGCTATGATACACTCGCAGCACTTGTTGCAGATACTAACCCTGAAGTTGTATGGGAAAACCCACTTCAGTATTATCCACTTAGTGATGGTGAGATCACTGTTGCATCAGAATTGATGAGCATTGCTAATGCAGTTCGCAATGATACCGAACCAGAATATGGTGCATACAATGGAAGGAAAGATAGAGAAATAGATATTGCGATGGCACGTTCACGGAACAACAACGGAGCACCCGTAACTTTTCCATTTGAATACTAATACTTAGTCAACAGACTTTTGTAGGTCGCGATTCGGAGATCGCTCCTACAGAATCTGTTTATTGTAGGAGGGAACTCCGATTCCCGACTTTTTAGTGCCATCAAAGAACACTTGACTAAGCACTAAAACCAAAAAAATAATCATCGGAATCTCTTAGCATAATTGGTATTGTCTTGTTTCATAAATCGTATTGCGTTATACTTAAAGTCAGTAGATATTTGAATTGGAGTAAAAATATTGAATTACATAAAGACAGTTTGCCTATTGTTGATACTACTTAGTTTCAGTGTAGTCATCACGGCAAGCGACACAGCAACAGAGTTTTTTCCAACCACAGAGGGAAGTTTTTGGGTCTATGTAGATCAGGAAGGCAACGAATTTACACGAACTTCAACTGAACAAAAAAACATTGCGGGAGAGGTATTTCATACTTTCAGTTATGAACCTGTCATAGAAGATTGGGAAAAATACAACTATCTTTTGCATCCATTCATGTATCAGATTGATACGGAATGGATTAGATTTTATGTAGCAAATGAAATTGAAAGTGCTATCAAGTCAAAATTGAAAAAACGATTAGATGAAATTGCTGCTGAATTGCGACAGAAGTATACTGACCAACTGCCTGCCGGTATATCTTTAGATGTTGATTACACTATTGAACCAACTGCTCAAGATACGCTTTATTTTTTGCCATCAACTCTCAACAACAAGGAGAAGTGGATAGTTACACAAGTAAGTGTCAGAATACAGATATTAATGAACGTCAAAGGCACTGAGATTAACATCCCGGAAGCAAACAAGTCCTTATCTCTCACTATGAAATTATCAGAGACAGGAGAACGCATTGGAAAAGAATCTGTCAAGACTGCTGCTGGGACATTTGAAGACTGTTTAAAGATTGAGTATCGAACAAAAACGACATCATCAAAGAATGCTGTTTCAGACATTCAACAAGGATTGACAGATGAGCAACCTAAAGATAAGATCACGACTCTATGGTTAGCACCCAATGTTGGAATAGTAAAACTCATGAGTTCTATAGCGGATTCTGAAGCAGTTGAAACAGTAGAATTGAAAAGTTATAAGATTGAGTCACCCGAAACTGTTAACCTTGACAATTAATCCTAATTCTAACGTGAGTTTGATAATTAAAATGCAATATGCGCTGTAGGTCGGGTTGAGGAACGAAACCCGACATGTATTGCTATAATGGGTCAAAATGTTGGGTTTCGTGCCTCAACCCAACCTACGTAAGTCAAGATGTTGGGTTTCGTGCCTCAACCCAACCTACGTAGTTATTTGTTCTGATTTATCAAACTCACGTTAATTCTAATGGTTTTGTAAAGTATTGATATATGTATAAAAGATTACCTATTGTGATTGCAGTCTTATTAGTTTTTTTTACCACAAACGTCATGTCTGGTAAAGAAAAAGCACATCTGTATTTCCCAAGTTCGTCGAATATGATTTGGGTATATGAAGACCAGGATGGAAACGAATTCACACGACAGGCGGCTGAAAGCAAGATAAATGATGGCAAAATATATGCGGGTTTCACAGTTGAGCCGGCGTTAAAGGAGCGTAAAGATTTTATCCGTTTCTTACATCCTGTGTATTGTCATTTTGGAGAAGGCTTTGTATATCTTCTTGTAGGTGAGGAGTTAAGAAAAGCGATTAAAGCGCGTCTGACTGATGAGATGGCGTTATTTTCAAAACTCTCCGTTGCCTCACTCAAGAAAAACTTGCCACCTGACAATAGCATAAAAGTTGATCTTGACTATGAAGTAAAAGTAGACACGGATGAACACCTGAAACTCCTTAATCATCAACCTGACATTGATAGTGAGTGGAAAACAATAGAGATAAACGCTAAAATAACGATGAAGTTTAACATAGAAGGCTTAGACATCTTCCCAGATGCTGAAGACCTACCAACTACAATCCTTGACTTTGCAATAGTTGAAAAAGCAAAAGTGCTGGGTACCGAATCAATAGAAACACCCGCTGGTACCTTTGATGCATGCTTGAAAATAGTCTACAGAACCGAAACAAAGATGACTGAAACCCGACCCATTGCATCTGCTGACGTTCCGGGTGAATCTGTTACGACAATATGGTATGCCCCTCAGGTAGGGATAGTAAAGATCCATAGTGAAACCGAGAAGATATTTCTGCATGCACTTTCAGAAAGAGAGCTTGTTAAGAAACACGCTTCAAAGGAAGAAGCGGCAGAAATCACAAAACCATCAGTTAGGACGTTTCAATTAAAACAGTATAAAATTCGCAATTTACCATAATTGGAGAAAAAATATGACAAAGAAATTTTTTGCATCTTTTGCCTTAATGTTGTTCTTTACCCTTTGTGCACCCTTGGTACGTAGTGAAGAAGCAGTAAATTACTTTCCGTCAACTATAGATAGTTATTGGGTCTACGAAGACGAAGATGGGAATACATTAAAACGGACTGTGATAGAGGGAGAGGAGATTGCAGGCGAAATTTACAATGCATTCAACTATGAACCTGAATTGAAAGATTGGGATAACTTTATTAAGTATATTTGTCCTGAATTATTTAAAATTAATGACAAAGAAATAACGCATTCTGTGAAGGAAGGTATTGAGAAAGTAGTTAAAGCACAACTCAACAAGGAATTCGGTTTTCTGATTACGGCTGCAGCACAAGATGGTCAGATTGACTTTGCCCCTAAGTTTGATATTTCTGTAGAAGCTAAAGACAATTTGTCCCTCTTGATAAAATCGACTGAGGTTAACGAAGAATGGGATGTTACAGAAATAATTGTAAACATTGAGGTTACAGTAAATGGTGAAGAACAAGGAACATTAGATTACAATATTATTGAGACCGGGATGATACTGGGAACTGAAACAGTTGAAACTACTGCTGGAACGTTCGGAAACTGCTTGAAAGTTCAATATCAGACAGAGACAACAGCTATAATTACCCCCGAAGACAGTGAAATGAATCCACCCGGAGAAACTGTTACGACCGTATGGTTTGCACCAAATGTTGGAATTGTAAAGATACATGAAAAAAAAGGAAATATGTTCTTAGATATGATACCTAAAGTTGAAGGTTTACCTATTGTTATACCTCCGCCAAAAGAAACTACATTGACATTAAAGAAATTTGAAATCAAAGAAGAAGAAGCAACTGATGAGAAGGTGGAGTAGTATTTCATCTTATGAAGTAGCACAATCAACTGGAGATGTTTATGCTAAGAGTGGTTAGAGTAAGTATTTTTCTTTTGTATGTTTTTGTCTGCACAATTTCCGTAATGGGAGAAGAAAAAGCAGTAAATTATTTTCCCTCAGCTATAGGTAGTTATTGGGTTTACGAAGACCAAGATGGTAATACATTAAAACGTACAGTGATTGAAGGTGAGGAGATCGCAGGTGAAATCTACCACGCATTCAACTATGAACCTGAGATAGAAGACTGGGTTGATTTTAGTCGGTTTATTCATCCCGAACTGTTCAAACTGAGCGATAAAGGTATTACGTTAAGTGTCAAAGAGGAAGTAGAGAAAGCAGTTCATGCACGACTGACTAAAGAGATGCAGATTCTCATTGATGCATTCAAAGATGATGTGCCAAATACTGAGGTAGAACCCACGTACGATATCAAGGTAGAAGTAGAAAAGGATTTAATGTTATTAAATACACCTATAGACCCTAATGAGGAATGGGAATCCCTAAAGATCAATGCCACCATGACATTTTCATTTGCTCAAGATCATTCAATCACTATAGATTTTGCAATTGTAGAATCTGGTATTATTAGGAGTATAGAAACGATTGAAACTTCAGCCGGTACTTTTGAGAACTGTTTAAAAGTTCAATATCGGACTGAAACAGAGACTGGATTGGATCAAGATGTAGAACCAGATGAGGTAGATCCACCCGGTGAAACCTTGACGACAATATGGTTTGCTCCGAATGTTGGTATAGTAAAATATCATCAAGTGATGAATTACATGTTTTTGGAGTTAGTCCCTGATGATGAAGGTCTGCCTTTACCGAATGCCCCTGTAACTAAAACATTAGAACTCAAAAAATACGAAATTAAGAAATAAAATCTAAAGACATAAATTGCAAAATGAGCAGATTCCCTATCTATCGTCCAAGGCGATTGCGAGCCAATGAAAACCTAAGACGACTCGTCCGAGAAACACGGTTGTCGGTAGATGATCTCATCTACCCAATGTTTGTCGTTCATGGTGAAAATACAGCAGTAGAGATTTCATCAATGCCGGGGTGTTATCAGTATTCTGTGGACAGACTCGTTGAAGCTGCGAGAGAATTGGCATCCCTCGGAATTCCAGGAACAATTCTGTTTGGCATACCTGAACACAAGGACAAACATGGATCAGAAGCTTACGCTGATGAGGGTATCATTCAACAAGCAGTTCGGGCAATCAAGGATGCAGTCCCAGATCTGCTTGTAATTACAGATGTTTGCCTCTGTGAATATACGGATCATGGACACTGTGGCATAGTAGAAAAGGGAGAAGTGTTAAACGACCCTACGTTTGACCTTTTGGTTAAAGAGAGCATATCGCATGTTCGTGCTGGAGCAGATATGGTCGCCCCATCGGATATGATGGACGGTCGGATTGGCGTAATTCGCAACGCATTAGACGATGAAGGTTATGATGCTATTCCGATAATGGCGTATTCAGCGAAGTATGCCTCCGCATTTTATGGACCCTTTCGTGACGCTGCAGAATCGGCTCCGCAATTTGGGGATCGTCGCACGTATCAGATGGACCCTCCCAATTCTCAAGAAGCGTTACGCGAAGTTGCGTTAGATATAGACGAAGGTGCTGATATCGTTATGGTTAAGCCTGCACTCTCTTATCTGGATATTATCCATCAAGTAAAATCGGAGTTTCAGATGCCTGTTGCAGCCTATAACGTCAGTGGTGAATATTCAATGATAAAAGCTGCATCTCAGAAGGGTTGGATTGACGAACAACGCGTTGCACTTGAGGTATTAACAAGTATCAAACGTGCCGGAGCTGACATTATCCTAACCTATTTCGCTAAGTCCGCTGCAGAATGGTTAGATAATTAGCACATACAATTTACTATACTTATGAAGTACTTACGTGATAACATGTAACGGATACATTTGATAAACAGAAAAAAGAATATTGGAGGAACGAATTGCAGAGTAACAAATCATTATCAGCGTGGAATGAATCACAACAGTATATACCGGGTGGCGTGAACAGTCCAGTCCGCAATTTTAGTAAGGTTGAAGGGCACCCACGTTTCATTGGCCGGGGTCAAGGCTCTAAGATTTACGATATTGATGGAAATGAGTACATTGATTATGTTGCATCTTGGGGACCTTTGGTATTGGGACATGCACATCCTGATGTTGTTGCAGCGATCAGTGCAGCTGCATCACGTGGCACAAGTTTCGGGGCACCTACTACTTTAGAAACCGAACTTGCCGAAATAATCGTCAATGCAGTACCTTCAATTGATAAAGTAAGACTTGTCAACTCTGGTACTGAAGCAACGATGAGTGCTATACGGGTAGCACGCGGGTATACAGGTCGAGATAAAATAGTCAAAATTGATGGGTGCTATCACGGTCATGTCGACTATCTGCTTGCAAAAGCAGGCTCTGGTGTAGCGACATTCGGATTATCTGATAGCGGCGGTGTTCCAGAAGATTTCGCCAGAAATACGCTTACCATCCCTTTCAATGATCCCGATGCATTAAGAACAACCGTAGCAGCAAATCAAGACGAGATCGCGTGTCTGATACTGGAACCCATCATGGGAAACATGGGAATCATATCGCCACAGGATGGATACCTCAATGAAATCAGAGAAATTACGCAAGAAAACGGTATCGTACTTATCTTTGACGAGGTCATAACCGGCTTTAGGGTAGCGTATGGTGGTGCTCAGGCATACTATAATGTCATACCAGATATGACATGTTTAGGAAAAATCATCGGTGGCGGTTTACCTGTTGGTGCTTACGGTGGGAAACAGGAGATAATGAAATCTGTTGCACCGGAAGGTGATGTCTATCAAGCTGGCACTTTATCTGGCAATCCGTTAGCTGTGACTGCTGGAATCACGACTTTGCAGAAGTTGGCAGCACAAGGTGTATATGAGAAACTTGAGGAAAAGGCATCGGCACTCGCAGAAGGACTTGCATCTGCAACAAAAAAATATAATATAGATACGTGGCATAGCCGTGTTGGTTCGATGCTAATGCTCTATTTTACGCCTGAAGTTGTAACGAACGCAGATGGGGCAAGAACTGCAGATACCGATCGATTCCGAAAATACTTCTGGGGAATGCTTGAAAAAGGAATATATATTGCACCCTCACAATTTGAAGCGGGTTTTGTCTCTTTAGTTCATACAGATGAAGATATCAACACTACTGTCAATGCTGCAAGCGAAGTTCTGTCAAAGCTTCAAAACAGTTAGAAAAGGGAATGAATGACAAGTTTCAATCAGATAATTGATGTAATCGCAGACGATCTCCAAGCAGTTGAGGAAATACTAACAGAGAATACTGCAAGCGAATATAGTTTTGTGGACATGGCAGTTCAGCATGTCGTTGAAGGTGGGGGCAAAAGACTTCGTCCGATTCTGGTTCTGCTTTCTGCAGATGCCAGTGGATATAAAGGTCATAATGCTCATCTGCTCGCAGCGGTTGTTGAACTGATTCATGTTGCTTCTCTCGTTCATGACGATGTACTGGATGAGGCAGCAATACGCCGTGGACGGGAAACATTACAGACAAAATGGGGCAACAAAGTTGCTGTGCTTGTTGGAGATTACCTACATGCCCGGGTACTCTCTATGCTTGTATCTCGCCGCGCAGACGATCCGGCAATGGAGATTCTCGCGGATACAACACAGGCTATGTGTGAGGGAGAAGTCATTCATGCCTACAAAAGCGGTGATTTTGATATCTCTGAATCAGAATACCTCAAGATCATACATTTTAAAACAGGCAAGTTAATCGCTGCCTCCTGCACGCTCGGAGCCGTACTCGGACAAAACAGACATAGGCATATTAACGCATTCACATCTTATGGACAGCAGATCGGCACAGCGTTTCAAATTGTTGATGATCTTCTCGATTTTGTTTCAGACGCAGAAAAACTTGGAAAAAACGCTTTCGGTGATCTTCGCGAAGGAAAACTCACATATCCTATCATACACGCACGAAAAATGTGTGATGAAAATGAGAAACAGAAACTCGAAACAGTGCTAAATCCTGATACTGAAGAATCCAAAGCTATCGCTTACGTTGAGACATTATTCCAAAAGTATAGTGTTGAATCACACTGTTTGGATGTTGCTCAAGAATATGCAGACTGTGCAAAGAGCGCACTTATAAAAGTACCGGACTCAGGAGCCAAAAACGCATTAATAGACCTCGCAGATTATGTTGTGTCACGTGATTCATAAGTCTCTGGTATTGTCCCTATAATTCATCTGATGGAAATACCCATGTTCTATCCAGTCCATCTAAATCTTCAGAATAGAAAATGTCTTGTTGTCGGGGGAGGCACTGTTGCCGAGCGTAAAGTGGTCGCGATGCTCATCAGTGGCGGTATCGTCACAGTCATCAGTCCCGATTCAACAGAATTATTAGATTTCCTCGCTGAAAATGGATCAATACGATTAATAAGACGCGATTATAAAAATGGTGACACGGAAGGTTATTTCCTTGTGTGCGCAGCGACCGACACGACAAGCATAAATACCGATGTATATCAAGAAGCACATATAATGAACAGAATTGCCTTAGTAAATGTTGTTGATGTGATACCACAATGCACATTTGCCGCGGCATCAGTTGTCACGGATGGACAGCTCGTACTCAGTATTTCTACAAGTGGTAAGAGTCCAGCCACGAGTCGCAGAATTCGTGAGTATTTTGAAGAGAGATTAAACGTCTCATCACTCTATACACTCGGTTATGACGATGAACATGGTCAGAGGAAACCTGTTTCGATTGAAAACCAGAGATTACCCTATCCTGTTTATCTTCTCTTGCAGAATCGAAATTGTGTCGTTATAAACAGTGAAAACATGACGGAAATGGAACAGCGAATTCACTTATTGCAACGTTGTGGTGCACATGTCAAGTGTTTAAATACGAACAGTGTGAATTTAGAAGAACTTGAAGATGCTTTCTTGGTGATCTCAGAAGATCATACTGCAATTGACAATATAAGGAAAAATATCGGTAGTTATATCTTTGAATGCCTTGACAATCCAGCTGCTGGAACGCACGTCACACCAAAACTGGTAATTGATGACAATCTTATAATTAGTATCTCAGCGAGAACATCTAAAGGATTAAAAAAAGCGGAACGTCTCCATAAGAGTCTGGTAAATCAGTTTGAGCACAGAGGTTACGGAAAATTCATAGAATTTCTCGGAACCCTTCGTCCGAAAGTATTAAGTTCACTCTCTACTTCCAAAGAACGCGCAGACTATTTTGATAACTTAATAGATTATGTAGGAAATAATGGCACTCTTGTAAATACTTTTTCTGATAGAGCAGAAAACAATAAAAACCTGACCGATACGTGTTGTCTTAGATTAAATCATACTGATTGTACTACCGAATGTCTTTTTAATTGGATCCTTCAAGGTGAGTTGACTAAAGCATCTGAACTTTCAGAATGTCTTCTAAGCAAATAACAACCGATGCAGACCTTACTTTTTTAAAACGCATGCATATCCATTTTCTCTTCCTCATAACCGTTTTAGTTTATTTTGCAGCAAGTATTTTCCACGTACTTTACCTGCTTGTCAGTGAGCAATTCGAAGTGAAAGCATTGCGTAAGACGATTTCACATATTGCATTCTTCGGGACAGTTCTGGGTTTTATACTATTAACACTTTTCATAATATTGTGGTGGTCTCGAAGAGGTCATTTTCCTATGAGACACTGGACAGACTCCACATCATTCTTTGCCTGGGCAATTACCTTAATATATCTGATCATTGTCAATTTGACAAAACTTCGAGCGATAGGCAGTTTGGTGATGCCGCTTACGTTTTTTATTATATTAATCTCATATAGTTTTTCACGAGATACATCCGCCTTACCAGCAAATTTAGAAACATACTGGTTAATTCCGCATGTCACCCTAATCCTACTTGCATATTCTGCATTTATCACAGCCTTTGGTTTCGGGTTACTCTATCTGATGGCAGAGAAGAAGATCCGTCAAAAGACACATACAGTATATGACAACTTCCTTCCTTCGTTAGGTGCTTCTGACGAACTCGGTTTCCGTTGCACTTTGCTTGGTATAATGTTCTTAACTGTTGGTGTAGGGATTGGCGCGCTCTGGACACAATACATAAAAGGAGTTTCTTGGCAATGGCTTGATGCTAAAGTGTTCTTCACGCTTGTTACTTGGATCATCTATGTTGTGCAAGTTGGCATACGTCAACTCTGGGGTTGGAGAGGACGAAAAGCAGCATACTCAACAATTATCGGGTTCATTGCGGTGCTATGTACTTATGTTGGTGTTGAGGTATTTTTTGATAGCGCACATACTTTTCGTTAACGTGAGTTTGATAAATGTAGCGTAAACTTTCCAGTTTGCGCCAGATGTGCTACAAACTGAAAGTTTGTGCTACAATTCGTGCCTCTCGGATACGAAAATGGCGTGAGCGAACACATCCGAAATGATAAATCAAACTGACGTTTTCGTTAGTAATTAGGATGGAACACATTGACAAAGGATATTACCGAGACCTTCTGCTCGGAAAACCGATAGAAAGGACGAACAATGACACAATCACCGAATATACTTTTTCTTCTGACTGATCAACAAAGATACGATTCATTGGGTTGCAATGGTGCTCCTGTCTGTCAAACACCTGCCCTGGACAGCATTGCAGCAACAGGGATGCGTTTCACGAAAGCATACACACCCATTGCACTCTGTTCACCTGCCCGCGGTTCCCTACTAACAGGACTATATCCACACAATCACGGTCAACTTTCAAACATGGGGAATTTCAATGGAGTCTTCAGTGATCAGATACTTGATAAACCCGCCTATCCGCAACTCCTGAAATCGGTGGGGTATAATGTTGCGAATGTTGGAAAATGGCATCTCGCTAAACAAGGGGATACTGAGTTCTGGGGGTATGATAAGTGGCATCCTTACAGTGAATGGCATCAATGGTTAAGAGACGATGATATAGATTTCCGAATTGACCGTGATGCTGTTCAACCTTATGAATGGGGTGGAGACGCGCCATTCTATGGTAAACTGCCACTACCTGTTGAGCGGACAATGGAAGCATGGACAGCAGACAAGACAATTGAATTGTTAGAAGGATATAAGAACGCTGATCAACCCTTTATGATTGCTGCTAATTTCTTTGGACCCCATTTCCCGTATGCTGTGCCAGAACCTTACGACACTATGTATGATCCAGATTCGGTTGAGCGATGGGGCAATTTCGATGAACTTTTCATTAACAAACCGCTAATCCAGCAAAAAGAGCTGCTAAGGTGGAATGCAAGTCATCTCACTTGGACGGATTGGCAGAAAGTTATCGCCGCATACTGGGGCTTCTGTACGTTCATTGATGACCAAATCCAAAGGATATTAAATTGCCTTGAAGAGAATGGAATGGATGAAAACACAATTGTGATTTTTTCAACAGATCATGGAGATATGCTTGGAAGTCACAGATTGTTCAATAAAGGCTTTCACATGTATGAGGAGACGCATCACATTCCACTTCTCCTGCGTTGGCACGGGGTAACTTCACCTGGCACAACATGTGATGAATTCGTTAATCTTGTCGATCTCATGCCAACATTCTTGGAAATTGGGAATGCAGAAATGCCAGGGAATTTAGATGGCAGGTCTATTGTACCACTACTTAAGGGAGAAACAGTGGATGATTGGCACGATGATGTGTTTGCAGAATTTCACGGATATGAACCCACACTCGCTACCGTTAGAATGGTGCGAACAGATTCTTGGAAATACGTCTATAATCCGTATAGTGAGGACGAACTCTACGATATGCAGAGTGATCCGCATGAACTTCACAATCTCGCAACACATCTTGGATTCAAACACATACTGCGACGTATGAAGGACCGAATGGTTAAACGATTACAAGAAACAAGGGATAATATCGTGTTAGAGGGGGGATGGCAAAGTAATTCGTTTGATCTCCTCATTTCTGATAGAGAACGGTGAACTCACAAGATCTTTTTCAACTATAAATGCAATACGATGTCTCCACACCTCAAGTAGGGAACTCACGTGAATAACACAGATCTGATAGGTTTGCCGGAGTATTGGCAGATAGTAAGATTTAATGAGATTGCAAAATTTACAAAAAAACCGAGAGACTTACGATATTCTGAATATAATGAAGTGCCGTTTGTGCCGATGAGTTTGATTCCAATTGCCACATTATATTCTAAAGAATTTAGACTCAAACCAACCAACGAACTCAGTAGTGGCACTTATTTTGAATCAGGGGACATTCTTCTGGCTAAAATTACACCGTCTTTTGAAAATGGGAAACAGAGTATTATTGAGGACTTGCCAACGCCATTTGGTATTGCAACGACTGAGGTGATTCCAATTCGTGAAATTGAAGGTGTTAGTGATAAAATTTATCTTTTCTATTATTTGTTATCTCCTGATGTCCGTGCTTTGCTGACCACGAGAATGAAAGGAACAACAGGTAGACTACGATTAGGGACAGAAGCACTTGCAGACTTGGAAATTCCCCTGCCTCCACTACCAGAACAACGCCGCATCGTAGCCAAATTAGAGACGTTGTTTACACAATTAGACGTAGCGGTTGAAGCACTAAAGAAAGCACAAACACAGTTGCAACGGTATCGTCAATCGCTCCTTAAAGCTGCTTTTGAGGGGGAGTTGACAAAGGAATGGCGCGAAGGATATTCGGGTGAATTAGAACCGATGTCTGTTTCGGAAGATTCTGAGCTGGAAGGTTTACCTGAGTTGCCTGATGGATGGGTGTGGACACAAGTTAAAGACATTGCGGAATTTATTCGTGGCGTATCTTATCGGAAAAATCAGTCTTCTAAAACACCGCAAACTGACTACGTTCCTATACTTCGGGCGAATAATATAAATGGGCAACTGAACTATGATGACCTTGTTTATGTTGAGCAGGCAAAAGTAAAAGATGAACAATTTGTTAAATCATTAGACATTATTATCGCAATGTCAAGTGGTAGTAAACACCTTGTCGGAAAAGCAGCTCAAGCACATAGGGATTTTGCAGGTGGGTTTGGAACATTTTGTGGATTAGTCAGAGTTTCGGAAGAGGTTAATCAAAAATTTATTGGCTTA
>JAJEJA010000102.1 GCA_022828145.1 Candidatus Poribacteria bacterium
TGTCAAACACGGATTGCTACGCGTGACAGGGTTTGACACAAGAGGCGGACTGAACCTAAGTGAAATTTCAAGTGTTAAGCGGGTTGTTAGAGGAGCGAAATATGAGAGTTTTTGCATCCTCACAAAACTAAACTTTCAATATAGATAAGAGCGGGCATTCCCCACCGAGCTAAAGCTGCGGTGTCCCCTGCCCGAATAATTTGATGGTGGTGGTAATTTTACAGATTATAGTTGGCAAAAGTTCGAGAGGCACAAAAAAGAAACCCTAATATGTTAGTTGCTGGTTTTGTCGACGGTCGCCTCATACATATATTTGAGTTTAGTTTCAACGAGCAGGGCTTCACAGATCAATTGGAAAAGCAACTTAAAAAGCGATTCCCTAATGGGGACATTATTGGTGAATACCTGCGGAGTGCACAATTTTCATTTGTGCATTATAAGGGCTCAAAGAGCCTGAAAACAATTTATTCCGCACCTACACCTGAGCTCACTAAAGCGCGTCCATGTATGACAAAGCATGTGTTCAACTATATAAGGTATTCTGCACAATGAACATTACAAATGAACACCTCCTTAAAGAGTCTTCTCTCCATAGTAAACAAATCACAAATGACACTCTGGGAGAGGGTAAACTTATTGAAGGTGACACACTTAGTGTTTTGTCTAAAGTAGATGATGATCTCATCAATGTAGGAATAACATCACCACCATATAACAAGCAAGAGAAGCAAAAAGGATGGCTTGTAAAAAATGTAGTGTATGATGTGTATAAAGATGTTGTACCTGAACCGGAATATCAAGAAAACCAAGTAAATGTACTTGATGAAATATTCCGTGTGACAGCTCCTGGAGGTTCGTTTTTCTATAATCATAAAATAAGATGGGATAGAGGCAACATGTATCATCCTATGGACTGGCTACGAAAAACAATGTGGACGGTAAAACAGGAAATCATCTGGGACAGAATGATCGCTGGAAATATACGCGGTTGGCGGTTTTGGCAAGTGGAAGAACGCATATATTGGTTGTATAAACCGATAGACAATCAACTAATTGGCAAGGAATTGCGATCTTGTGATGCTAAAATGACATCTATTTGGCGAGGCGTGCCAGAACGGTAAAAAGAATTCGCATCCTGCCCCTTTTCCTCTCTGGTTGCCAGCTCGTGTTATTATATCAATCTTGGGAACAGAAGAACAGGGTATTGTGCTTGATCCTTACATTGGCAGTGGCACTACAGCTGTTGCAGCAAAACTATTAGGGCATAAATACATAGGTATTGATAGAAGCGAGGCGTATATACAAATGACCTGTGAAAGACTAAATAGTTCTGTTAAAGAAAAGCCAAAGATACAGGAAGAACTTGCGTTGCATGTTGTGGAGACAACCTTTAAGGAACGAAAAGCGAAAGGTGAGAATGTTGGGAAATTTCGTCCTACAGAAGAAGATCAACTACGTTTATTTGATAAGTCAAAAGATCAGGATAAGGGATACAATTTATAGGGTTTGTAATTAATTTGTTTTTTGATACACTATCATTTCCAGTTAGGGTGGCACAGCTACGAGCAACGCACGTTGTTTCTGCCCCCCTTCTAATTTTATAATTGAAAATAGAATTGATGTTGTGTGAGTTTAACATCTTTCATTGAATTTACTTACTACACTAAACTTTCGGGAGCGAAAGCGTGCTGGATTTGTCACTCTGCATGCTGCTTACAATTGTGCTTCCCTAACTTGGAGAATAATAAAAATGACAAATTTAGAAGGAACGTCCGCATTGACACTAATAGAATTAAATCGAGAACTGTTGGATGAGATGGACAACTTTAGTGCCAAACTTCCTGCAGAACTGCCGGAGCGGGGACATCCTGACGAATTTGCTTATAATTGCTTATACCGATACGCAAGGGATATTGCCCTTGATATAAATTTACTCATTGAAGCAACCAGACAAGGGGCTGATACTTTTATCTCTCCTGGTATGTATATTTTATGCCGTTCATTACTAATAACTTGCATTGATACCTATTACATAAAAGTTGATCCGCTGAAAAGAGCAGCAAAGGTTGCCAAGTGACCACCGATAAGAATATTTCGCACAACCAAGAGTGGTTAAGAAACGCACATACCGGTCTTAAAGGAAGGAGTTTAATGACTATTAATCACATCACAGAACACGGTAAAACTAACAATACTATGATACGTACCATCTTAACCTCAAGAAAGTTACGGTTATTCCAATTATCAAAGACGAGGGGGCTGGCACACAAAATAATGATCGAATTAACTTTATTACGTTTTCTTGGATGAATCTGCTAAACATCTATGTCGTTTTAGCATGGTATGAAGATGCAGACAGGAAACCCAACACAACTGACCGTATTACTAATCAAATATTAAATGCTGAATGTGTGACAGAAAAGTTATTTGAATTGAGTCAATATCAGATGAGCGCATTACATTGGAATACAACACATTTTGAGAAAGATTTTGAGACTGTTTATATGAATGCAGTTGAGAGTTACAAACGAATTTCTCTGAGTAAAGACGTGAATATGCATGTTCCACAAGCCCACATGCTGAAGTTAAAAGAATTTCAAAAGGATAACCATTTTTGTTTAGAGAATTTCAAAGATGCTACGCTTCCAGCTTCACATGCTGCATCACTTAGAGAATCCGTGACGATGCATGAATTAGAAGCTTTAGACCAACATGCTAAAGGTGTATTCTCAATTAAGAACTATTTGGGTGGGGAATATCATTTGACAGCTGATGAGGTATATTGGGAAGATGGTAAATTGGTTATACAAGAATCAAAGAATAGCAGTAGAAAAAAATTCCCATCTAAAAATGACATTAAAGACGGATTATTTAAACTTATACTCTTCGCAAATTTAACACATGTCGAAGTAGGGAAAAGAACTAACGTCCAATTCAGTGTCAGACTAAAACTGACAGGAGATTTTATTGGAACTTTACATTTACCTAACGATAGAAAAAATATAGATCGTTTTTGTATAGAAAACCAATTAACACAGACACAGCAAAATACGATCGAATTACTCAATCGTGAATCTTGTGAAAATGAAAACTTAGGGGTATGGATCACAAAATACAAGTATCAACAATAGGACAACATGAACAAATTAGCAAAAAGTCCTCTACGATATCCAGGTGGAAAATCAAGAGCACTTAAGCAGATTATTCCACTTCTACCTCCAAATATAAAAGAATATCGAGAACCGTTCGTTGGTGGAGGTTCTGTCTTTTTTGCAATTCGTAGCATTTTTCAGGATCACATAGATGCCTATTGGATAAATGACCTAAATTATGACCTATATTGTTTTTGGAAGCATACGCGCGATAATGTTGATGATTTAGTAGACTCTATAGGTAAAATTAAGAGAGAATATAAGAACGGAAGGATTCTGTTTAATGAATTAACAAAAGACAAAGATTTACTATCAGCAGATAGAGGGGTGCTTCCTGAATTTGAAAGAGCAGTACGTTTCTTTATTCTAAACAGAATTTCTTTTTCTGGTATAGTTGATTCGGGAGGATATTCTCAAGCTGCTTATGATAAACGATTTACAGACTCTTCTATTGAAAGAGTAAAAATGATTTCTCAATATCTAACGAAAGTACATATAAAATGTGGAGATTACTCCGATCTTCTCTTTCAGGAAGGTAAGAATGTCTTTATCTTTCTTGACCCGCCGTATTGGAAAACCACAGAATCCAAATTGTATGGTACAAGAGGAACGCTACATACTACATTTGACCACGAACGATTTGCAGAGAATATGAAGAAGTGCTCTCATCAGTGGTTGATTACCTACGACGATTCCCCAGTGATTCGAGAACTTTTTGATTTTGCAGATATTTGTAAATGGACTTTGCAATATGGCATGAACAATTTTATGAAAGATAATGCAGCAAAAGGGAATGAACTGTTCATTAAAAATTACTGAGTTAGAACTTACGCAGGTTGATCTTATGTAGCACAAAATTCATGAAGATTAAGAACATATTTCGGTAATTTTAATTTTTCCCAGGCCGGTAGGTTTGGTTTCCTAACCAATTTAGAATACCAAACGCGTATTCTGACATACACATAAGCGTCAATTTAAGGAAATACGAAAGTGACAGTACCCCAGGCCGGTAGGTTCGGTTTCCTAACCGAACTGGATTCTTCGCGAAAACCTTTATGAACGCAATTGGCACAAAGCCGGTTCGGTTAGGAAACCGAACCTACCGGCCTGAAATTTATAGCGTAATTCCTCTTAAATTGACGCCTATTGTGCGGTTTCCTAACCGCACCGGATCTTTCTCCAAAACTACCGAATTAATGAATTAATCCTCCTCTATAGTTTGTGTCAGAAGTCCACTTTAATGTATGTGGTTGCAGAAAGAAGCACAATCAAGGATGAATGTGCTACAGCAATATCAATATGTATATTTTATGGAGTAGGATAATGGAGGATAAATGCTGTAGAAAGAGGCACAATCTAACAGAATGTGCTACAAAGAACGGCACAATCTAACAGAATGTGCTACAAAGAAACGCGCAATCAAGGATGAATGTGCAACTGCTCATATCTATATTGAAAAATTCCCTATCAACTGTTATAATATACACACTTACCGATCTGAAGAACGAAGGCAATCAACTTATAGGAGAAGATTATGCGTCAAAAGCGTTCGAAAACCCGCTCTATAAATGCATTATTGATTGCTGGAATCATGCATCTCTGGTTAGCACTATTCTTAACGTTTTTCTATTACACACAGCTCAGCCATGAAATAGATGATGTTATCGGTTTAGACCTTGTTAACCTGGAAAATCCTGATCAATTGCACCGGCGACTAAAAAGACCTTTACCGAAACAAACCTTGACCAAAAAACCGTCAAGAACCATCTCAGAACACAGACCGCAGCATCTTAAACAGACAGCTTCACCACATCCAATAGATGAAACACTTCGACCTTCAGAACAGATCTTAATGCACCATGCATCGGAAATAGTGTCAGATACAGCCACCGATCTAACAGATATTACAACACATGCCAAACATTTAGACAGACAGTCAGCAGCACTGCCAAAATCTGTATCCAGTCCTTACGATATTACATCCGGTAAAGGTAAGGAGAGTCTTAGACAGAGAGTAAAGGGTGATGGAAAAAGTGGTATACATAGAATTGAGTCTACGGGTACAGCAGATATTGGCAGTATCGGTGATGGGTTTGGAATCGATGGGGATGGTGGAAAAGGGACTGGGAAAGGAAAATCTGACCCTATCGGAGACGCATTGAAAGAGATCGCTAACCACATTGTTGCATCGCGAACACTGGACAAAGTCAATGTGATTTTCGTGTTAGACACAAGTGCCAGCATGCATGATAACATACAGCAGGTTGCAAAAAACCTTTATACAATGACAGATGCATTTGACCTCGCAAATCTTGAGTACCATTTTGGTATGTCTGAATTCAGTGTACGACGAGAGGGACAGGAACTAAAGACAAATGCACTCATGCCAGATGTTGGCTTGTTGAAAAAACGGATGCAAGGGGTTCGACTCAGTGGGGACGAAAATGCATTAGATGCACTATTAGGTACGGTAAATTTCATAGATTTCCATGCGGATGCAGATAAACATCTTATCTTAGTTACAGATGAACCCGCGACTACCAGTTTAAGAACAGAAAACAGTACGCAGACACAACGGGAGAAAGTTATTGATGAAGCGCAATTTCAGGAAATACGTGTCAACATACTCGGTTTCGCTGAACCTTATCAACAGAAACTCGCTGAGGTTACAGGGGGTGTATGGCAACAGATTCCTGGGAGCGATTATAATCCTGCTGCATTACCAGCAAACCGTGCTGGAAACCAAAAACTTCTCAAAACCTTCCGTGAAATTGCTGTAAGTATACGCAAGAGCGGTAACACCCCAATGCTACAAATTGCGTTATACTTTGAGGTGACGATACAGACCGGAGAGAATCCAATCCAAAGAATACAAGAAGAATTTGATACACATGGGGTTGTCTTAAGAGCAGAATCCTTTGAGACTGAATACAATGAACTTGTAGGGAAAGATAAGAAAAATCTGCTCATAATTACCGACTATAGCCACGGACAACTCTATGCTATGCAAATAGAGAATGACAAGATTTCTGTTTATTCAGGAGAATATCCAAAAAATTGGACTTTGACACCAAAACTTATTGCTAATTCATATCAACAATCTAACAAGTGGTTCATCAATGATCAAATGAATAAACAGACATATACTTTCATTAAAGCAAGAGAAACATTAGCAGTTTATATGGGTGGACAACCGGGGAATACACAGAGAGTTAATGCAGAATCAATAGTTGACATTGTAGTTATGTTAGACTATAGCGGTAGTATGAGGGGTAAATCTCAAGCAGTTATGCTCGGATTAAGCACCCTAATTGGACGACTATCCATTTTTCCGATGAAATATCGTATCGGTCTCATGCGATTCGCGGTAGCAAAGGACGCCATTAAGTCTGTGGACGGCGTAGACATCGCTCAGATGCCGATTAATGAAGTCATCATAGAAAGTCTTATGGAGGATCCATTCGGTGGAGACGAGCATCTGTTGGATGCTATCGTAGAAGGGTTACCGCAGGTACAGTTCAGTCCTTATGCCAAAAGGTTTCTACTTGTTCTTACTGACGAACCGACAACCGGTACCCAAACAGAGGAGAAAGCATTGGAAGTATGTCGATCCTTAGGCATTACTGCATACATAATCGGTTATCCTGATGAGAACGATTTCCAGACGACTTTAGCTGTTGAAACCGGAGGTTTTTTCTATACGATGCCTAAACATCTGAATAAGGCATACCCTAATCAATAATCAAGAGGAGATTTATGACCAAAACAAGTTCTGACCAACATAGAGAAATAGCAGCTGAGGAAGGTCCTGTTTCGGTTGCTATCGTTACCGTAAGCGATTCACGTACACCCGAAACAGACACGAATGCAGCATTCTTACGCGAACAGCTTGATCGCGGAAAGAACAACGTAGTTGCATATCAGATTATTAAAGATGAACCTGACCAAGTAGAAGAGATGTTGGACAAGATGGCTGCCAGTGATGCACAGATCATTATATTCAACGGTGGCACTGGAATCGCGCCGCGGGACACTACTTTTGATGTGCTGAATCGAAAGTTAGAGAAAACGTTACCAGGTTTTGGTGAACTATTTCGTATGTTTAGTTATGACCAAGTTGGTGCTGCTGCAATGCTCTCCCGTGCTACGGCAGGGGTCTATCGTGGGAAGGTTGTCATATCCACCCCAGGTTCAAACGCAGCAGTTCGATTAGCATGGGAGAAACTTATCGGACCCGAATTACAACACCTTGCATGGGAGGTCGGTCGTTAATCACTTTCAATAAGAATAGCACATTTCAAGATAGTGTTCTGTCAAGTGCTATTTTGTAGGTCGGGTAGAGCGAAGCGAAACCCGACTTTACAGCGGAGATGAAGTATTACAATATCTCACGCGTAAAAGTATAGGCATGTCTTAACCACGACGCATAATAGATTCCATTTGCATAACAGAAATAGATGAGTTTTAATCCAACAATCGCGATAAGACTCAGGCAAAAAATGGTTACAATACAATAATCCATACTTCTCATCTTTGAAGCCTTACTCTGTGTCCGCTCTGATGTACTCTCAGTAGAGAATCCTCTGCTTTCAACGGATTCACCAAGATGGGTTGCTTGTCGTATAATTCCAGCTAAAATTGGACGGAAACTATTGATTATTCCGTTAATAGAAGCAAAGATATTTAATCGCATATACCGAAATCCACGCAATCTCTGTGACCGAATAACTGCTGCTGTTTCCTCCACAATAACGGGTATAAACCTGAGTGCTGTTGTCACCATAAACGCGAGTGTACCTGGAATTCTTAACTTCATCAATGCGACAAGTAGTTCTCGTGCTTGTGTTGTCCAAATGATATAACAACCGATCACAAGCGTCGTATTGAATCTTAAGGATTGTACAACACCATGAAAAATGCCTTCTCTATAGACACTAATCCCACCAGTCCATTCTCCTAAGACAGGGAAATTTGAAGGAACAAGCGTAAAAAGAATCGTGCGTGGGAACGCGTTGTAGAATATCGCTTGACTATAGAGCAATCCCCACGTCGTAAACAGAAGAAACAACAATAAGAGTCGGATCTGTTTCAGTGTTGGAGAAGAAACTGCAATTAATAACAGACTGAATAGGAAGCAGACAAACAACGAAATTGGACTATCCAGCAGAATCACCAAACATCCACATAGCATCATTATGATTATTTTTGTTCTGGCGACTAATCCATGCATTGTTGATACCATTTTAAAATGAAAGTGAAGCGTCTCTAAGTAATGCACTGTCTAAGAAAACAGCAGCAGGTCTCCCATCAAATAGCATTTCACCATCTTTCAGTAGCAAGACCCGATCCGCATATTGTTCGGTAAGTTCACGATGATGCGTGGCAAAAATTAGTGTTTTTTTTCTTGCCCGTATAGCCTGACAAAGTTCATCCATTATACGATGAAGGTTCTGTAAATCCTGTCCAGTCGTCGGTTCATCAAGCAAAAATATCTTAGGTTTAAGAGATGCAGCTGCTGCGAGTGCTGTGCGTTGTCTTTGTCCACGTGAGAGTGAATGTGGTACATCATCGGCAATCTCTGTTAGCATGAAAATGTCTATGGCATCTTCAACTCTGTTTTGAATATCCTCTATGGCGAGTTTAAGATTCTTAGGTCCAAATGTAATTTCATCTTTCACAGTGGCTGCCTGCAATAATAGATCTGGATTCTGAAAGACGATACCTACTGTTCCCGCTAAATGTTTCAGTTTGAGTTTCTTCGAATCCCTACCGACTATTGAAACTTCTCCCTCAGAGGGTCGTAATAATCCGCCCATCAGATTCAATAACGTTGTTTTACCTGAACCATTAGCACCCATAATCCCTATTATCTCTCCTTCAGAAATATGACAGCTCAATCGCTTCACAGCATCCAATTTACTTTCTGGATAACGATAACAGATGTTAGTTAGACTCAGAAGTTGATTTCCCAACTCAATAGATAGTGAAAAATTTGTAATCTGTTTTTCCTTAACAGTGTCTGAATTGGGTATTTCCACACCTAAACGTTGAAAAGGTTTAGGGTCCTGAAATGCAGAGGATCTTGGCAGGTCTAAACAGATTTGACCTTTGTCCATTAGCACAACCCGATTACACAACTCTTCCACCTGCTTAACTCTATGTGTAGTAAATACAACTGTAACCCCCATTTCAGTATTCAGGTTTCTAACTATTTCTAATATGCTATGGGTTGCTTTAGGATCAAGATGACTGGTCGGTTCATCAAGTAGTAGCACCTTGGGTCTCATTGATATAATTGACGCAAGCGCTACGCGTTGTTTTTCGCCACTGGAAAGTTCTGTGATGAGTCTGTTCTCAAAACCTTTCAAACCAACCTGATCCAGCGCGAGTGGTAATCTATCACTGATAGCATCGGCAGGTACACCAATGTTTTCAAGACCAAAAGCAATCTCATCCGCAACTGTCGTACAGAAAAGTTGATACTCGGGGTTTTGAAAAAGAAACCCGACCTGTTGGCATGTTTTGGACATCGGTTGCGTTGTAACATTTTGATTGCCAACAGAAACGGAACCCGATTGTGTCCCCGCAGAGGCATGGGGGATCAAGCCATTGATGGTACGCAGTAATGTCGTCTTACCACAACCCGTTGGACCTGTTAATAGCACAAAGTCACCGGCAGATATATCTACATGGATGCCATTGAGTGTAGGAGTCGTACGACTGGGATAGGTGAAGGAGAGATTATCTATCTGAATTGGCACCATAGCAGAAAATGATTGCCATCAGTTGTATTGGAGTTCTTCAAGGGGTATTGGCAAAGAACCGAAGAGTTGCTCAATATGTCGTTTAATTGACTCTTGGAAAACGTCTAAAGTATCTTGAATATTCTGCTTAAGATCAGCATGAAGTTGGGCTTGTTGTGAACTAACACGTTCAAAGAGCGTGCGTAAGTATGCTTGCAATTCAGCGATTTTTTCAGTCTGCAGTTTAGCGAAAACTGCAACTGCATTCTTGAATGCTGCAAATTCCGCTTCTAAATAGGCATCAAAAAAAGATTTCTGGAAATCGGTAAGGGCATTATAGGCTGCATATCGGAAATCTTTGTGAATTGATTCATACGCTGACTTCACTCGCTTACTTAGGGATTGTATATATTGCTGTATTTCGTGCATACTGTCATCATTTTTTACAGCATACTGTTCGATTTTTTCTCTAAAAGACTCCATTTCTGCATTCAAGAATGCTCTGAAATCTTCAACTGCGACAGTGTGTCGCGTTATCTTTTCTAAATGGTAACCCATCACGGCTAAACGAACGGCTTCAGGGAACATTCTACGATCAAATCTCAGAACTTTCATAAGGAATTTCATGTATTCGAATCCCTGCTTTGAGAACATCTGTCTCTTGATAGACAACATAAAAGCACGAACTTCCCCTATACCTATAGAACGGACATTGTGTGCGGTATAAGGCATGTGTTTGAGCATTCTATAGCATCTTTCAAAATAGTTTTTCAATGTCGGGTCATACAGGGTGGAAATCACACGCCGGTATTCTGCAATAAGTTTCTCGCGCGGCATTTCTGGCACAAAATTCAGTGTCATATCGGTATTATTTCCACTTGATTCGTCTAGTAATCTATTTTCAATTTTGAGTCTGTGCCACAGATCAGTTTCTTTTAGTGCTGTGAGTAATCCTGCCATCGCCATCGGAATCCCCGCTTCTTGGATGAAGTCTATATGCGAATCAAACTCGGTATCCCCATCGAGTCCGATGATGAATCCCCCCGTAACCTCCATCCCTTTATGTTGTATCTTTCTAATGGCATTAAGTAAGTAACTACCCGCTTCTTCTTCTTTGCTTGTATTTTGTCCTTTTGAGGTGGTGATAAGTGCCTCTTCGTTAGGTGATTCAATTCCAAGAAAGACCATATTGAAACCAGCCGTGCTCATTGCATCTAACATTTCAGGAATTTCGACCAAGTTTACACTTGCTTCCGTATATAACGTAAATGGAAACTCGCGCTCTTCTTGCCATGTTTTTACAGCTGGCAGCAAACGCATTGCGTCTCGCTTGTTACCGATAAAATTGTCATCAACAACAAACATTGCCCCTTTCCATCCCAGTTTATACAACATCTCAAATTCAGATAGCATTTGATCGTTGTTCTTGGTTCTCGGTACACGTCCGAACAGTTTGGTAATATCACAGAATTCACAATTGAAGGGGCACCCACGCGAGAACTGCAATGCCATGGAACCGTAAGCACTTAGGTTAATCAGATCATATCTTGGAGGCGGCGTTTTCGTTATATCCGGTTTCCGTTTCTCTTTGTAGACTTCATCTGCTGAACCACTTTCAAAATCTGTCAAGAAATCTTCAAAAATCTCCTCAACTTCACCGAAAAGAAAATGGTTCACAGTGCCATCACACTCTTCCTTAATATTATCATAATAAGATGTGGGATGCGGTCCACCTGCAATTATGGGTATATCTGCCTGATTGCAGCGTTCTACGACATCGTATAGTGATGTTTTCTGTACAATCATTGTTGATGTTAAAGCAACATCCGCCCAAGCCAGATGTGTATCTGTCAACTCTTCAACGTTCATATCAACGACTTTGAGGTTGTAATTGTCAGGAAACATGCCTGCAATAGTCAACAGTCCGAGTGGTGGCATTGAAGATCTCTTGCCAAGAAAATCCAAGGCATATTTAAAACCCCAATAAGACGGAGGAAATTCTGGATAAACTAATAGTGCATTTGGCATAATGATGCTTTTAACTCCTTAGGGCAAAACTGTTTGCCCAACTCAACAATGAGAAAAAATGTATGATAGACATAATTATGATACTATATTATAGTTCTCATGTCAAGTATATTCATATCATCTTCATGTCATTATATTCTGAGATATTTTACCAAGAATATACCATTTTATGTGGAAATGGCGTTTACTTCATAATTAACATTTTGCGTGTGGCGGTGAAGTTACCTGCGGTGAGTGTATAGAAATAGACACCACTTGCGACAGGTTCACCTTGTGTGTTCTTGCCGTCCCAGTATGCAGCGCGACTTTTGCCCTGATAGTTCCCGATAGGTTTATGTCCTAACGCTAAGGTGCGGACTACTGTGCCATCTATCGCATAGATTGTCAACATCACATCTGCTGGTTCGGATAATTGATAAGGTATCCATGTTTCTGGATTAAACGGATTCGGATAGTTTGGAAGTAGTGCTGTCTTTTCAGGTATAAGGATTGTTAGCAACCGTTTGAGGTTCGCAATTCCTTTTCGGAAAGTGAGTGATCCATCATCTTCAGCGCGTGCTTGGTCTATCCACGTTTGGACGGTTGCGGGGTTTAATCCCTTTATGGTTTCTATTGCGATAGTCGTAGGTGTGGACATGATTTCCGATTCACCGAAATGTTGTGCGACAAGGATAAGATCTAAGATGTTGATTTTACCGTCACTATTTACATCAGTTCGTGAGTTGGAGGTTTCTGTCTTGCCGAAGTCTTGCGAAATGAGAACCAAATCTAAAATGCTTATCTCTCCATCTTCATTAACATCCCAAAGTAGTTTGCCTTTCAACATAAGTGAGAGATAAAGCGGACCGGCAGGGATTTCTCTACCTGTGCTATCAACGAGTCTGAAGTTATTCAGCCGCAATTGTGTTTTACCCCCGGCTTTTGCTTTGAAAGTTAATGACAAGAGTAAACCTGTACCACTCACACTGTTGCCATTAAGTGTTGTGTTACTGATACTTGTAATTTTACCGGTCTGATTATCAATTGTGCCTTGCTGAAACGAGGTTACAGCCCCTGCAGATTCCAAGAAATAGCCGTTATGCATCGCAAGTACTTCAAGAAGTAAGCGATCAAAAGCGATGTCAAACTGCCATCCTGCTAAATCGGTCACATTTTCTGCGTATAGGTCAACAGTAAAAGTATCTGCTGCGGAAAACACACCATCAGATAGGACATAATTGGAAAGGGCATATCCAACACCCGCAAAGGGTAGCACTGTATATTCTGCATCTGCTTGGAAGCCGAAGTATCCGCTCCATCCACCTGTGCCGTTACTCACAGCGACTAACAGTGTATTTTGACCCTGCTTTAGCGTGACAGGAAAAGCCCTTTGGTAATCGTAAGCATTATAATATACGATTCTCTCATGAACCAGTTTGCCATTCAGCCAAACCTTGAGCGCGTCATCATGTCCAACGAACATCCTTATGTGCTGTTCCTTTGGCGAATCTATGGAGATAGAGCCGTAAATGACACGTGAGTTTCCGTCCCAACCGATAGCACTTACCATTCTGTTTATGTTGTTTGCGGCACTTGATGAAATTTTTAAGGGGGTCCACGCATAGTCGCCAACGATATCCCCTGGTGATGCTCCAGTAGTGGAGATTTGTTGTTCTGTAACAGTTCCCCCACTTACTTTTGCCAATAGGTCTGTTGTTCTGGTAAGGTGTTCATCTGGCAACAGGACCCATAACCACGGTCCCTCTATTTTGGGACCGCCGCTTGTTGGGTCTAAGTTGATGGCTGAATCGTCGGGAGGTGTTACTGGGTGTCCTGAATCGATGATAATGCTGTCAAAAAACTTTTTATGTGCTTCTTTGGTAGCGTCTACCCATGCTGGGAGTGTCCCGAATCGGTGTTTCAGTTGTGCTTCGTAGAGTGACGAAGGATGAACGTGAGTGCCGAATCCTTCAACGTAAGCGTTACGCGGGATCAAACCGCCCGGTGTTTTGTATCCGATCATATTTGCTTGTGTCGCAGCGAAGTTGTATCCGTCAGGATTCCATAGGTTAAAGGTGCTGCTGTCTGCTACCGTGTTATTCCAGCGTGTGTAGCCATCAAGATGATGCGGTAGACTACCGATACCGCCACCACTTGCATGATGGTTGAGACTGTAGCAATTATCAAACAAGGTATGACGGGGTTGCGCGCCGTGTGTATCGGGACCGTTTATGAATTGACCACCTACATGCCATACAACACTTCCTGCCGCGTAATGCGACACGGCTGCACCATGCCACATGCCTCTGTCTGTCCAATCTTCTAAAAATGCTGTGAGACAATATGTTGAACCGAATATATTCCCTAAATTATGTCCGAATCTACCATCAACGATATTACTAATAGCAGTAGACCCATAAGAATGTCCGATAAAAAAGGAAGCAATCACATTAGAAATCCGGCAACGGCGAATCCATGAATGTGCGGTTTCCCATAATGAAACGCCACCACGTCCCCCTTGAACTAAATGCTCATAAACTTCATCAAAACCACCGTCAATATGTAGGTCTTCAAAACCGATACCCTCTTGTAAATCAATCCAATGTACAACCATACCGTTACTTAGATGGGTTACAACGGGTGCTTTTAGATAGACAAGGTTTCCTTCAATTCTATCAATCTCATGATATTCTCTAAGTGTAATCCCCTCACGGATGCGTGTATACGACTCAGGGAAATCAGACATGGGACGTGAGGAATATTTCTCAAAATCCTCTCCACGAAGACCAAACCCTCTGATTGCAATATACTTACGGTTTATCAAACTGGTTGGGTTATACACCTCAAAGGACTTTGTGCCACTGGGATATGACCCTTTGACGCGTGTTTTTGATCCCCAATCAAATTCAGCATTGATTGTTCCAAATAAAAATGGTGAATTTGACTCTATGACATTATGTGCTTTAATAGTTGTTCCACCGTTGCCTGCGCCTTGCGCGCCACTTCCCCGTATGATTGTATGATGCCCTACAATGACAAACGGTTCTTTTATATCATCATCAAGTAAGACATCATATTGTCCGGGTGGAAAAAACACGATACAACTACCAGCAGACGCTGCATCAAGTACTGCCCTGATAGCAGCCGTATCTGATTTCTTATCATCAGGGACAGCCCCGTAATCGGTCACATTGTAGATTGGATAGTCAAAATCTTCGGGGATGCCTTCTTCCCCATTTTTATAGCCTGCGTAAGAGTGGTCAATAAGGTTGGGTGTTCCTGGCGGTGCAGGTTCACCGATAAATTTCTTCCAGATGTTCGGTGTGAGTTGTGCTGATGCAAGCGGTAACACTAAAAAGAATAATGCAAGAGATGTCCAGGTTGCTTTTTTTAACATGGTTCGCTTGTTCTCCTTCTGGTGACCTTCTGTATAGCACAGTTTGCTACTGATTTGGTAATATGATAACATTAAAAAAAATCAAAAATAAACCTTTTTTATTTATGGTATATCATAATCATTCCGCATGTCTATTATTCGTGAAAGCATTGAGTGATCAGTGTCAAAAAGTTTGCACACCCCAATATACAATAATAGTTGACTTAAAATGCAAGTTCGCGTATACTTTAAGTTGATTTATAGATAGGTTGTAGTGTTATATGTTGAAAAAAGAAACAGCAATAATGCAGAAATACCGTTATGGCAAAGAAGAAGAAAAGGTCAGCGAATGTTGCTCGGAAACGGGAAAAACGCAATCGCAACCAGAAATCAAAACATAAACAGTTAGCTCTGGAAAAACAACGCAAATTACAATTCAATAAATTGGATGAGGAAGGTATATTTGAGTTGCTCATGAATAGTCGTAGTCTCGTCCTTGAACCAGAATTTGAGAACGTACACTTCGACTTTGATAAAACAGTTACGCAACTTTCAAACTATATTCAACTACCAGACATAAACACTGAACTTGATTTTGAAGATGAAGAAGACAACAGAATATCTGAAAATACGGAGGATAGAAATAGCCATTTCAAAGGCAAGTTCTTTCAATCTATGGATGACATAGAAGTCTTTATCGAGAGTTTCCTGGTTGAAGCAATGCCAAACCTAATGACACCGGATATAATCGGCTCCCTGAAAGTTGCACTCAGCAATTGTGAAAAACGTTTCAAAAGAACGGGGGATCGCAGTCAAGCTGAAGCGGCTTTCGTTGCTCGCACATTTTTTGATGTAGCTCCAAAAGAACAATATAACGAACACCCAATATTTGAAGGTATTCTGATAAATACAATACGTCTAATTTCCACAGAGCAACACTTAACCAACACCGAAAAGCATGCAGAACCAGAAATTCATTCAGATACAACCATTCCAAATATACAAGAACTTGATGAACCGATACTAAGCAATCAAGAACAATCTTCCTATGACTTTCTGAATGAAACATCTGTACCTGACTTTCAACTATTTCTTGATGGAACTATATCAGATAAGTATCCAGTAAATGCACTCTATAGAAATTGTATCGGAAGAGATATAGTTGAGTTGTTAGGTGACTGGGAAACGAAGCAACCTGAAACCTATAATACAATTAATGGTGACGCATCGGGACAAGAGATTGAAAATTATGTTCATGTTACATCAGATAGATTACATCTATATGCACATTCTACAGATGAGCTAACGATTGCCATGGATGCCCTGGAGGCTTACTGTCAATCTGCAGTTATGTTTCTGGCAAAAACTATTGATGAAGGAGGAGATGCTGATGGCACGGAGTAAAAGCGGACAGATCAGAAGACGAACACAAATTCGTCAACGCCAATTACGTCGTAAGAAAAAGAAAAAAGCGGCTTTGAAAGAACTTTTGCAGAACCGTTAGTTACGTTTCTTGTTTTTTGCAGGCGGATGACAAGCTCCGCCTTCTTACGTTCTTTTTTGTAATGCTAAACGCAAAATACCCAAGAATTCCGAGATTATTCCACATTTTATTTGACATTCTTGAATTCTGTGTGTATAATTAATGACAAATTAGTCATATTTCTTTGGCAGGCAATAAACATATTATCCGAATTAGGATAATGAGATTCGTTATCAATAAGACAAAATAGATCCATCACAATAAGAGTACAAGTTTTCATATAGAGATGTAACAGGATATGATAATGAGACTTAATATCAATTTAGGCAATATATTTAGAAAAACTATAGTCGTCTATCCGATTGTCGGATTGATGTTCTTATGTTGTCTTAATGCTATTGCTGAAAGCACGCCATTCTCAGTGTCAGGATATGGTGTCATTAACTACGCGCATTATGACTGGGATATGGACCCAGATAGACGCGCAGCTGTTGATGTAGAACGGCTCGTTGTCGCACCAAAATACCGAATTAACGATTATATCCGACTTGAAGCTGAATTAGAAATTGAACACGGCGGCACTGGCAGCACTATGGAATTTGACAAATTTGAAGAATTTGGAGAATTTGAAACCGAAATTGAGAAAGGTGGCGAAGTCATCGTTGAAAAACTCGCTGCTGTATTCTCCTTTAAACCATCCTTCAACCTCAAGGTAGGACACATCATCGTACCCGTAGGACTTGTCGCAAAACGGCATAGACCCCAACACTATTTTACAACAACACGTCCTGAAGCAGAAGCACATATCATCCCAACAATTTGGCACGAAACAGGTGTTGAAGTATTTGGGGTATTGGGTAATCTGAATTATCAAGCGCAAGTTATCAACGGTTTAGATTCAACAGGTTTTAGTTCTCGACATTGGATAGTACCTGGACATCAATTGCGTTTTGAAACGGCAAACGCTGAAGCACCCGCTTTCGTTGGACGACTTGATCATGTGTTCAACGAAAACGCAATAATCGGAATTTCTGGCTACTTTGGAGACACAGCAGCAAACCGTCCAAAGCCGGATGTAGATTTTGATGCTTATGTAGGTATCGCGAGTTTTCACGGGTTTTATGAAATGAATTCCGTGAAAATCCGCGGATTGCTGCTGTGGGGAACGCTTCAAAATGCTGAAGAACTCTCTCGTGTCAACAGAAGTCTCTCCAATAATCTAAATGTAAAACGTACACCGATTGGCAGTTCTGCACTCGGTTTTTATCTTGAACTTGGTTACGATATACTATCTTTTATCAGAGAAACAGAGACATCTTCACAGCAATTGGATGTATTTGCACGATTGGATTATTACGATACTATGGCAAGAGTTGAAAGCACAAGGTTCGACAATCCCCGATGGGAGAGAACTGCATGGACTTTCGGATTAAATTATCACGTGCACCCAAAACTGGTTTTCAAGGGGCACTATTCGCTAAGACGATTAGCACAAGACGAACTAAATCAAGAAAATACATTCTCTCTTGGTTTAGGATTTCAATATTAATACTCCTATAGAGGGAGGGTGAAATGAAACTATATAAAATAACGATTGTTTTCTGTTGTTTGATTATCACATTCGCGCTGATAGTAGGATGTAGCGGAAATAATGAAGATGATGCAGGCGATGGTGATGATACAAAAGTTAGTGAAGCTTACGATGCTACAGATATTTTAAATCATTATGCAAATAATGTTATTTACGCCATTTATTCTGATCTGGATACCGAAGCGGGTGTCCTTTTAGATGCAGTAAAGGCTCTGCAAGAAGATCCATCCCAATCTAACCTTAAAGCTGCCCAAGAAGCATGGGTGGCAGCAAGAATGCCGTGGGAAAGAAGTGAAGCATTTCTGTTTGGACCTGTTGATACGCAAGGACTTGACCCTGCGTTAGATAGTTGGCCCGTTGATCGTGTCAGTCTTCAAAAAGTTCTGGATGGAAACGACGAATTGACGACCAATTATGTCAAAAACGAGTTAGAAGATACACAAAAAGGGTTTCACACTATAGAGTACTTACTTTTTCGAGAAGGGGATAAACGCCAAGCATCTGATATGACTGATAGAGAATTAGATTATCTTCTTGCATCAACAATGAACCTTAAAGATAGTACCGCTCAACTTGCAAACGCTTGGGCACCTAACGGAGAAAACTTCGTTAACACGATTGCGTCAGCTGGTGAAGGAAACAGTGTGTATCGCTCACAGAGCGCAGCATTACAAGAAATGATAGATGGTATGATTGTGATTGCTGATGAAGTAGCAAACGGTAAAATCTCTGACCCGTTCAACGAAGAAGACACAACGCTTGTGGAATCCCAATTTAGTTTCAACTCTATCGCTGATTTCCAAAACAATATCAGAGGAATACAAGCTGTTTACACAGGATTTTTTAAAAGTGATGGTTCCGGTTTAGATGAATTCGTCAGCAGTAAAAATAGCGAACTGGATACCCGTTTTAAGACTGAAGTGCAAGCAGCTATTGATGCAATCGGAGCTATTCCAAATCCTTTCCGTGATGCGATTACAAATGATCGTCCTGCAGTTCAAGCAGCTATTGACGCTGTCGGTACTGTCCATATATCTCTGCAGCAAGATATACTCGCTCTTATTGGAGAAAGCAAGTTTAAATAGCTTAAAACCATGAAGTTTTATATCACATTTTTTGCCTTTATACTGATATTATCCATCCTAATCGGGTGTAATGTGGATCAACCGACGGATGTTTCTACTTCCAGTATACCAATAGATGCTACTAGTGCGCTATCGGGAGGAGACACAACGATTCTGAGCGAATCGAGCCATGCATTCTCAACACCAGCCCCCAATCTTTCCGCTGACGCACTTGAGAAACATCTTGATGGAGACTTAGAATTTGAAGCAATATTTGTCACTGCACCTGCTGAGGTAAACCCTGGTTTAGGTCCTATCTACAACAATATTACATGCATAAACTGCCATGTGCGTGATGGTCGTGGAAAACCACCAACTGTTGATGAAAAATTTGTCTCTATGCTCTTTAGACTTAGCCTACCAAATGGTGAGAACGGTGAAACTGGACAATCGCCAATTCCAGTACCCCCAATTCCAGTACCTGGATTCGGCACTCAGTTGAATAACCGCGCGATTTACGGGACACCCTCTGAAGGGACGGTCATAATTGAATATTCTGAGCAAACTTTGACAACAGCAGATGGGGCACGTATACATCTACGTTATCCAGATTATACCCTTACAGATACTTATAAACCTATCCCTGAGAATGTAGAAGTTTCACCCCGCGTAGCACCTGTTGTCTTTGGACTCGGATTGTTAGAAGCCATACCTGAAGAAACTATATTAACTTATGCTGATGAAGAGGATGTAAACGGAGATGGAATCTCTGGGAAACCAAATTATGTTTGGGATGTTGTAGAAAAAAGATACAAACTCGGACGTTTCGGATGGAAAGCCAATCAGCCGAATCTACTTCAACAGGTTGCTTCCGCGTATCATGATGATATGGGTCTGACCACTTCACTGTTCCCCTTAGAAAACTCTCACGGTCAATCACAACTGAAACAGAATCCTACATCCCCTGAAGTGAGCGACGAAATATTAGATGTTGTGACTTTCTATGTGCAAACGTTAGCAGTTCCGGCAAGACGAGATGTAAACGATCCGCAGGTGATGCACGGTGAACAACTTTTCGCACAAGCACAGTGTGCAGATTGTCATATACCGACATTGAGAACGGGTGTATTACCCGGAGTACCTTCTGTCAGCAACCAAACCATTCACGCTTATACGGATATGTTGTTGCACGATATGGGACCTGATTTAGCAGATAATCGTCCCGATTTTCGGGCAAGTGGAAGTGAATGGCGGACACCGCCTTTATGGGGTATCGGTTTGGTCAGAACAGTTAATGGACATACGAATTTTCTACATGATGGTAGAGCACGAGATCTGATGGAGGCAATACTCTGGCACGGCGGTGAAGCAGAGAAATCCCGACAGATGACTCTGCAGATGACGACTGAAGAAAGAGATGCGCTCATTGCATTCTTAGAGTCTCTTTAGTTGTTAGCATTCCTTTTATGGTAGGTTTTATGAGCAGCATAATGCATAATAATTTACTTGTATTTTTCTTAAAACAGTGATATAATTATTATGAGAGTTTGGTGGCGGATTGCCGGGGAACCCCAATTCCTCCCGCCACCCTCAACCCAACCTACATAAAAAATGCTATATAATCATTTAGAAATGGTATAATATGTGTCAGTATTTGGAATGGATATCGTTATGAAATGCGATATGAGCAGCCTTAATAACGCTGCATGTCTTGATCAATTTCGCATGCCCATTTATCTATACCCCCCACAAGACTTAGTGTAGACTTAAAACCGAGTTGTTGTAGCAAGTATGCTGCATCAAGACTCCGCATCCCCTTGTGACAATAGACGACGATCTCGTCTGCAGGCGAAAGTTCTCCGAACCGTCTCGGTAGTTCCCCAAGCGGTATAGAGACTGCCCCATCAAGATGCACCACCTGAAATTCCCAGTCATCTCTCACATCCAGAAGAATAAAATCCCTACCTATGTCCATCTTATGCTTTAGTTCATAAGGATAGATCGTGTATTCTTCCGGATCTATCGGTAAGATGGCTTCTTCTGCACTTGGGGCTGCTTTAGGAATATAGGTGTCATCGGAATTCTTTCGGAATCTATTCCAAATATTCTCAAATGCTTGCTTAACATACTTCAACATATCTCACGCTTCAAACCTACAATGTAATCCTAACTAAAACGTTAGTGTTATACCCAATGTCGGAACAATTGGCAATAGTGGTTCAGATTCTACCGAACAATCAATTAACTGATTGGTGTTTTCGTCTCTTATTTCGCTGAATGCATATTGGTCAATGTTGGAACGATTATATAAATTGAGTATTTGGAAATACCATGAAAGCGACCATCGTTTATATATACTCCGTTTTGTAATCCGAAAATCGAGACTGTGATAGGGTGGTAATCTTTCTGCATGCGGTTCACCAAACTGTCTGTTACAATTGGTATCTATTTTTTCGTGTATTAGAGGTGTTCGGGGTGTTCCCGTGTTGAATCGCCAACTCACATATAGCAGCCATGACGGTGCAAACTGATAGTTACTGTTCAAGTAAATTGAATGTCTTCGGTCAGACTCACGATAAATCGTTCTCCCTCCAGTCTCCTCCTCAGCGATACCAAATGCGTAACCGAGACTCCAAGACAAACGATTTGAGACTGCATGCGTCGTGAACAGATCAAATCCCTTGACATCTGCAGTATCAAGCGGAGTGAACACTTGGGTCTGTCTCCCAAATTCTCTGAGTCTCCCAACCAAATTGTCATAATGTTTGTAATAACCTTCGAGCTTAATTAGAAGGTTGTTAGCTACATTGTACTCAAAACCGAGGATATAGTGTATGGACTGTTCTGCAGAACCGGCAGTAGCGATACCGTCTTCCACTGGTAATGAAACCAGGTCAATAGGTTGATGATAAATACCCCATGCACCTCGCAATATAAGATTGTCATTTGCTTGGAAAGCCAACGCTATCCGAGGTCCGATTTCATAGTTAGATACACCATCCAATCGAGAGTCCTGATAAATAAAACGTCCACCGACATTCAGTGCAAGTTTAGCATGTATTTGCCATTCATCTTGAAGAAAGAACTTAATATCATTACCGCTCTGATTTATGTTAACGTCTATTTCATCATAATTGTTTATACCAGCAATACGTTCTTTCGCAAAATAGTCATATTTTGCATCCGACCATCTCCACTCAACGCCGCTTCGGATTGTATGTTGAGCGTGAACGTTGGAAGTAAGTTCTACCTTTGTTCCATAATATAACAAGTCCCGATTATCAAAATCAGCAACTCCTGCTTCTTTCTCTTGTCCAGATGAACCGCCATATAAATAGACATCTGTCCAATGATTTGTCCCGAATATATGCCGCCAATTCAGCCACGTTGTTAAGTTATCATAGTTAGACTCTAAATTATTGCTGACATCATCAGCACGTACAAGGTTATAGTCCCAACCGTATAACCCGTTAAGTGTCAGCGTGTCAGCGTCTGTTAATTGCAGTTTAAACTTTCCGTATACATCTGAGTATTGTGGTTTATATCTGTCATCAATATCAGTGAGTGCAAGGATAAGATCAACGTAACCGCGGCGTGCAGATAGTATCCATCCCCCTCTATCGGTTAAGGGTCCTTCAATCTGAGCAGTTGCATTGATGAGGTCTAATCCGAAATTCGCTGAGACTTTTTCTCTGTTTGGTTCTTTTGAGGTAAGGTCAAATACACCCGACATTTTCTGTCCGTACTCAGCTGGAAATCCTCCCATCAGAAGGTCAGCCCGTTGAATTAACCCAAGTCCAACAATTGAGATTGCCCCCCCGAAATCTTGTAAATGGTAAGGATTATAGAGTTCAATTCCGTCTAATCTGACTGCGACACCGTCCTTTTCCCCGCCTCTGACACTAAAACGTGCACTAAAGTCGCTTGCTGTCACCCCAGGAAATATGTGTCCTGACCGCATTATATCATTATCTATTAGAGGGAATTGTTCAATTTCTGTCTTAGAAATTGAAATTTGTGGTGTAGCCCCTTCATAGATTGTAAATTTTCCGGGTGTAACGACTATCTTATCAAGCTGTATCGGTTCTTGGTCTTCCTCTGCCCCAACCGGCAGTAGGAAAGCTGTAAGCGTAACAAGTGTAAAAATGAGGAATATAGTAATATGCGTTAACCTGAGATTGAACATTTAACATCCTTCATGAGCAGATTGAATGATATAGATTATAACATTCTAAAGGGAGGTATGTCAAGATTAGTAGTGTGTTGTGGGTGTGTAAATCTTCAAAAAAGCGTGTAAAAAAGCTGAAACCTGAAGACTGAAAACCCAAAACTGCAATTCGCTTGACAACATATACCATAAATAGTATACTTAATTTTAGACACAATAGATTGCACATTTTGAAAGGATAGAGGATAAAACATTCCTCATAATAAATGCATGGAACTTGGTCTTACAAACAAAATAGCGGTAGTCGGGGCATCAAGTAAAGGATTAGGAAAAGCAATAGCACTCGGTTTGGCTTACGAAGGGGCAAGAGTCACTATCTGTGCAAGAGACAACGAAGTGTTAGAACAGACCGCTGACGAAATTCGAGAGAAAACAGAAACCGAAGTGTTGGCAATTCCGACAGATGTTAGCCAACCAGATCAGGTAGAAATACTGATGGCCAGAACAATTTCGCATTTCGGTGGTATTGACATTTTAGTAAATAACGCAGGTGGACCGAGAGCAGGAAGATTCGATGACCTGTCAGCAGAAGACTATCACGATGCCGTGAATCTGAATTTGATGAGTACAATCAACATGAGTAGGGCAGTTGTTCCATGGATGCGGAAACGAGGCGGTGGACGGATTATCAACCTTACATCCGTTTCTGTAAAACAGCCTGTAGATGGATTGATGCTTTCCAATATGGCACGAACCGGAGTCATTGGATTCGCAAAAACGCTTGCAACCGAACTTGCTCCCGACAAAATATTGGTCAATAACGTCTGTCCAGGGATTATTTTCACTGATAGAATTAAACAGTTGGCATCTGTAAGATCTGAGGAGTCAGGTATAACCTATGATCAAGCACTTGAGAATATGACTGCCAATATACCACTCGGGAGAATTGGAGATCCTGAAGAATTTGCAAACTTAGTCGTTTTCCTCGCTTCAGAAAAGTCCAGTTATATCACTGGAACAACCATACAGGTAGATGGAGGTATGGTAAAATCGTTACTCTGATTTTACGCGGTTTGCCAATACAATATAAATAGAGCGTGATGGATAATGTTAGTATCTGTGATTATACCGGCGTACAACGAAGAACAAACGATAGGACAGGTACTTGAATCAGTGCAATCTCTACCTTTTGAGAAACAGATTATCGTTGTCAATGACGGCTCTACCGACAGGACACCTACAATACTGGAACAGTATGCCGACGAACCTGATATTACGATAGTCAATTGTGAAAAGAATAGCGGTAAAGGTTCTGCTATACGAAGCGGAATACCTTTCGTGAGAGGAAAAATAGTTGTCATCCAAGATGCGGATATGGAACTCAGCCCGAGCGACATCGTTGAATTGGTGCGTCCCTTAAAAACAGAGACCGCAAAAGTCGTATACGGATCAAGGTTTCTGAACGGGAGACAGAACGCAAGTCTTCAGAATTATATCGCGAATCGCATCCTGGCAGTTTATACCAACATCCTATACGGCTCAAAAATCACTGATGAATCCACAGGGTACAAAGCATTTTCTTCTGATGTTATCCGTAAACTCAATTTGACCTGTGAAGGTTTTGAGTTCTGTCCCGAAGTAACAGCGAAGTTACTAAGAGCAGGATTTGAAATAACCGAAGTACCTGTCTCCTATTTTCCTCGCACGAAAAAGGAGGGTAAAAAGTTGCGTTTTTGGTCTGATGGTATTTTTGCTGCTTGGACATTGCTAAAATATAGGTTCACAACAAAATCTAAGTTATTCAAAGAAATTAACGAAAAGTGATCGTATTAAATAAAATGGAGGTTAAGACATAATGAAAATTTACAAAAACATAGTTTTTTCAACACTTCTACTCACCTTAATCGTGTGTCTGTCATTTACAGCAATTGGTACAGCATTTGGGCACGATGCAGGGTCTACACTATTAGAAGATGTCAACAATGATGGAACAGTTGACATAAGAGATCTCGTGTTAGTTGCCACTGTATTAGGACAACCAGGTGATCGTACATCAGATCAGAATCCGGATGTCAACCGTGATGGTACAGTTGACGTATTGGATCTCAGGAGAGTCGTAAACAGATTTGGTGAAACAGAACAGGGAGATAACTCAACTTATCACGATATACAAGATAACATATTTGACAAAAGTTGTGCAAATAGTGCTTGCCATGCCCCTCCTCAGAACTCGGCAGACCTTAATCTTATTTATGGACAATCCCATGCTGATTTGGTTGATCGTGTTCCACGAAATGCTGCCGCAGCTGCAGCTGGTATGAAACTTATCGATCCCGGTAACCCTGACAATAGTTTTCTCTTGACGAAATTGATGGGACCTGAGAATCGAAACTTCGGTGCTCGGATGCCATTCGGAACAGGTCCTCTGCATCAAGCGAAGATTAATGCCATCCGCACATGGATCGAAGCAGGAGCACCGCAAACTGGAAAAGTAGCTGGAATTGGGGATCTCGGTGTTCTCAGGGACCCAGAAGAGGTATTTAATCCACCACCCCCACCGCCTACCGGAGAAGGTTACCAACTCGTTTTGCCACAATTTAAAGTAGAACCGGGAACAGAACGGGAAGTATTCTATGCAACACAGATCAGAGATGAAAATGGTGAACTAATAGAGGATGATATCTATATTAACAGAGTTGAGATTTTCTATCCATCAGGAAGTCATCACTTCATCATATACCGTCTCACTGAAGAGGGTATAGAAAAAGGTATTCAGAATATAGGTGTTGACACAAGTATCGGTGTGAACCCAGAGGAGCAATTCAGAGAACTTGATCCACTCGATCCACAAGCTCTTGGTAATTTCGGCAGTGATCGCCTGTTCGTCGTTGGAACCCAAACGGATGATACACTCTTTGAATTTCCAGAGGGTGTTGGATTACGACTCCCAGGAAACACAGTCTACGACCTAAACTCGCACTATATCAATCTTCTCGGGGATGAGGTACTGATCGGTGAAACTTATGTCAATATCTACACGATTCCAAAAGAAGAAGTAAAGTATGAAGCCTTAGAGATATTCGTTTCAAATAGAGCAATAAACGTTCCACCAGGTTTAACCCGTGTGTCTAAAATGACCTGGTATGTTGAGTATGAACTTCAGCACCGCGGACACGATCCGGATACGGAATTGCACGTCTTCCTACTTACATCTCACATGCATAGACACGGTGAACTATTTGAAATATTTCAGAGATCAACAGAAGAATTGTTACACCGTAGCATCGCTTATGACGATGCCCCTATCACACTTTTCCCATCACCTATTATATTGAGTTCAGATGATGGATTGACTTTTGAATGTACGCATAATAACTATGATACGAATAAACCGCTTCAATTCGGCTTAACTTCTGAAGATGAGATGTGTATTATTTTCGGTTATTATTACATTCCTGTTGAGAAGGCGGGAGATATAATACAATAAATGTCTCATTTAGACATCACATTTCCATTCTTGACTCAACAGATTATCCCCGTGTTTACTTATGTTGACACGGGGGTAAACCTATAGAAGTTATATTTACAGAATCAGACTACATGGATACAAAACCACCATCAAAAATTCCATTTATTGAAGCATTAGCACAACGAATCTTGGTGTGTGATGGTGCGCTCGGTACAGAACTGCGTCAACGCATAAAGGCACATCTACACTGTATAGATGCATGTAATATTTCAAATGAACATGCAGATACAGTCAAAGACATCCATCAGGCTTATGTGAATGCTGGTGCAGATGTCATCCAGACGAATACATATCAAGCAAATCGGACAGCACTCTCAATCCACGGTCTTGCTGATAAAGTTGATGAGATAAACCGTACTGGGGTACTATTAGCACAATCCGTAGCTTCAGACACATGTTATATTGCAGGTTCGGTTGGTCAAATCTCATTCGGTTCTGATGATACGCATGATATAGACGTTGAACCCTCAACGAAGACAATCCGTAAACTATTTCAGGAACAGATGGATCCCCTTGTTGATGCAGGTGTTGAGCTGCTTATATTAGAGACTTTCGTTTCAACAAAACAAGCACAGATTGCAGCGAAACAAGCATTGACCTATGGCATTCCTGTTGTTGTTGAGATTAGCGGTATTTCAGGCGGTACAGTTGGTACCGGTATAGATGTTCGCGTGTTCGCTCAAGAATTGGAACAACTGGGAGCAACTGCTGTCGGTGTTAACTGCAGAGGTCCTCACGACCTTGTTCAAGCTATGGAACTGCTGGCACCCGTGATTAGCGTCCCACTTGTCGTGCAACCGAATGCTGGAAATCCAAGAGTTGAACAGGGAGAAATTGCTGTTTCATACACAGTAAACGCCGACGTCTTTACAGATTACGTTCAAAAGTTGATCAATCTTGGTGCCAATATGATTGGGGGATGCTGCGGCACCACCCCAGAATTTATAGCCAGAATCCGTCAAGCTGTCGGCAGAAGCAAACCGATCAGACGTCTTCCCCGTATATTTGTACTGCCGAAGAGCTCACCTACCAGCAAAACACAAAGAGAAAACCCTATACAACAGGTATTTGAAACTCGCGAAAGGATTGTAAGTGTTGAAACACGCGCCAATACATTCCCACAATTGCGTGCCTTGTTGAAAGAGGCGCGCGTGCTCGCTTCTATCGGTGTTGACCTATTTGATGTGACAGATAATTCAGGGGCGGCAGTTAACATAGGTGCAGTTGGTACCGCATTTCGTTTACAGCAAGCAACACACATTCCAACGCTTATCCATTGGACAACACGTTCACGTAATCTTATCAGCATGCAATCCCACCTGTTAGAGGCAGAGGCATTAGGGATACGTGGGATTGTCGCACTGTCAGGTGACCATCCCAAAGCCGGACCGTACGAAGCCGCAAGTCTCGTGCCCGATGTGCGCGGAGCAGTGCAACTGATGAAACTGATAGATCGTCTAAATCAAGGTGTACTCGCTGATGGATCATCCATCGGAGATCCGTGTGGATTCTACTACGGCGGCGGCTTCACCATCGCTGAGAATCTTGATCCTCACATAAAACACTTAAGCAATAAGGTTACAGCAGGTGCAAAATTCGCATATACACAACCTGTCTGGACCTATGAAGATATTGAACGTGCACAGAAAAGAATACAACACCTAAACATCAAAGTCCTTTACGGTATCCTTCCGCTTACAAGTTTTCGTAGTGCCTCCTACCTACGGGACAATTTGGGTCTATATATACCGCAGTTCATCGTTGACAAATTTCAGGACTTGGGGGATACGGCTGGAACTGAACTCGGCATGCAACTGACCTTAGACCTTGTGAAAGAGATACGAAATCAGGATACAATTCCGATTGATGGTATATATCTTATTCCACCAGCCCGTCTTAACTGGAAGAATAGACGTTCTGTCATCACAGAAATCGTTCAAACCTACCGTTAGCGGTTAACAGACCATCCACAATCACTATGAAGACGGATCAAAGTAGCATTAAATCAACCGGTATTACGGTCCGTTCGTTAATCATCGGCGTGTTGCTCATTCCTGTTAATGTTTATTGGATGACAATAGTTGAAGTGAAGTATTATTCACTTGACGGTTCATGTTTACCCCTTTTCATCCAACCTGTCTTCATCATGTTTCTGTGTGTCGTAGCGAACTTCGTTATCAAAGGTATATCACCTAAGCACATGTTGCGACAGGGTGAGTTACTCACGGTATACATCATGGTAGCGATTTCTTGTACGTTTGCCGGGCATGATACGATGCAGAATATGTTTGGCAGTATTGCCCATCCTTTCCGTTTTGCAACTGAAGAAAATGAATGGCAAACACTCTTTTTTCGCTATCTTCCATCTTGGCTAACCATCTCTGATCCGCAAAGTTTGCAAGGATTCTATGAAGGGGAGTCCAGTTTCTATACAGAACATAACTTTAGTGTCTGGCTAAAACCGTTGTTCTTTTGGGGGTTATTCTTCCTGATTATGATGTTTATGATGTTATGCATCAATACGTTGGTGCGTAAGCGATGGACAGAACAGGAGAAGTTAGCATATCCTATCATTCAACTTCCACTCCGACTATCAGAGGAGAGTGGAGCTCGTCTGATGAAAAATCGGATGATGTGGATCGGATTTAGCATCGCTGTTACCATTGGTCTGATAAACGGTATTCACTATCTGTTTCCGCAGTTTCCAGAGGTGCCGTATATCAAAAGGACTGCTGTTTTTCAAAATATCTTCACTGAACGACCTTGGAGTGCTATTCGCGGAACCCGTATCTCTGTCTATCCGTTTGCAGTCGGTTTAGCATTTTTCTTACCCTTGGATCTATCATTCTCCTGTTGGTTTTTCTTTGTTGTCCGATTAGCTGAGTTTGTCATAGCAGCAGCCCTTGGCACACGTTATTTTCCAGCATTAAATGAACAAGCTTATGGAGCATGGGTTGCGTTATTTCTATTGGCGATATGGGTTACGCGCCGACATCTGAAAGAGGTCTTTAAAAAAGCAATAGGTTTCAACTCGCAACTTGATGATAAGGATGAACCCATGTCATATCGATCCGCACTGTTAGGTATTATCGGTTCTCTCATTGCCTTGGGTATTTTTGCGAACATAGCGGGAATGACGTTGTGGATTGCCAGTATATTTTTCGGTATCTATTTTCTACTCTCTTTCGCCATTACACGGGTTCGTGCGGAACTTGGCACACCGCATGAAATATACTATGTAAATCCACATGACATAATGGCAATGGTTGGCGGAACACGTCATTTTGACACCAGTAGTCTCACGATTCTCTCGCTTTTCTACTGGTTTAATCGTGGATATAGAAATCATCCGATGCCTAATCAGATTGAAGCCTTCAAACTGGCAGAATCTACAGGTATGGGGAACAGACGACTTTGGTTAGCGATGTTGATAGCAATTATCGTAGGCATAGTAGCCACATTTTGGGCAAATCTTGACATCACATTTCGAAACGGTGCGGTAGCCAAAGCGGGTGGATTTAAGGGATGGGTCGGTAGAGAATCATTTGGACGATTGCAGAGATGGTTGCACAATCCTTCAGAACCGAACCTTATCGGCATAGGATTTATGGGTATCGGTGCGTTATTGACATTTGTGATGATGTATATGCGGATGCATTTTCTGTGGTGGCCCTTCCATCCTGCTGGTTATGCGCTTGCGATCAGTTTTGCGATGGATTACTTCTGGTTTGCCTTCTTCGTCGCTTGGTTGCTGAAATACTTGATCTTACGACATGGAGGTTTGCGCTTACATCGTCGAGTCGCACCCTTATTCTTAGGATTAATATTAGGTGATTATGTTATCGGTAGTATCTGGGCAATTTTTGGACCCGTATCAGGCTTGCGGACTTACAAGATCTTTATTTAAGCTTATTGACATTCTCACAATACTCACGCTAAGAATAGACTTTCTTTAGACTCTATTTTTATTTGAGAGATTCCATTTACAACACATTGCATCCTTCTTCAATGGCATGTTTCATCTGTTCAAGGTCTTCTGATGGAATTGTGCCTGAGAATTTAAGAAACTCGTGAATTGTGGCACCTTCTGGCATTTCGTCCGCAAGTTCTAATGTGAAATCTAAAACTTGCTTCTGGAGAATCGGTGGAAATGTTTCTAACTGTTCAACTATCTCTTGAATTGTTGTCGAATGATGCATCGTATTGTTCTCCTTGACTAACCCAGTTGGATTGTTTCATACTTAATTATAAAAATATAACAACTTTCTGAAAAAGTGTCAAGAAAGTTTCTTGCTGAGGGTGTGTAAAGTTTTTGTCACTAGTAGACAGTCCGGACTAAAAAAGTAGGTCGGGTAGAGGAACGAAACCCATAGGTGTCAACTTAAGGAATATTTGATGGTAGAAGCCCTCTCCAGTCCCGTAGGGACGATATGTCATGCTACGGTATTTATAAACATATCGTCCCTACGGGACTAAAGATACCGTGTTCAACCGTGATCTATAAACATATCGTCCCTACGGGACTAAAGAGCATCCCTAACTCTCAGATAATCCCAAAATTAACGCCTCTAGTGACAAAAACTTTACACATCCGTGAATATCTTTACAATCCAAAACGCTTGAATCCGAATGCAATTTGTGTTAAAATTGTGGACATACGGTAACTGATTTATCGCAATTCTAAAACACATCAAAGAAGGATCCGAAAATGCCAATACCAAAAGATGTTTTTGATCACCCTTTACGATATGTTGATTTTCTTCAGTCTTCGGAGAACGTCTCACAAAAATATAGTAAAGGGGAACTCACGTGAACGAATCAAATACCGATTTACCAAAGGGTTGGGTTTGGACAACATTAGAAGGAATTAGTCATATCATATTAGGGCAATCCCCTCCTTCCTCAACTTACAACACAGATAGAGAAGGTTTGCCTTTTTATCAAGGGAAACTTGAATTCGGAAAACTCTATCCTACACCTCGAAAATGGTGTACTGCGCCAAAGAAAATCGCAGAAGAAGGAGACGTTTTCATTTCTATTCGCGCTCCTGTAGGACCTACAAATATTTGCCCTGAAAAATCTGCAGTAGGTAGAGGTCTCGCAGCAATTCGTGGATTAGGTGGAATTGAGTCGTTTTTCATTCTTTATTTAATGCGGACATTTGCCAGTGAAATTGCAAGTAGAGGAACAGGAACTACTTTTGATGCAATAACTGGAAACCAACTCAAAACATTTGAAGTTCCCTTGCCTCCACTACCAGAACAACGCCGCATCGTAGCCAAATTAGAGACATTGTTTACGCAATTAGACGTAGCGGTTGAGGCACTAAAGAAAGCACAAACACAGTTGCAACGGTATCGTCAATCGGTGCTCAAAGCTGCTTTTGAGGGGGAGTTGACAAAGGAATGGCGCGAAGGGTATTCGGGCGAATTAGAACCGATGTCGGTTTCGGAAGATTCTGAACTGGAAGGTTTACCTGAGTTGCCTGATGGATGGGTGTGGACACAAGTTAAAGACATTGCGGAATTTATTCGTGGCGTATCTTATCGGAAAAATCAGTCTTCTAAAACACCGCAAACTGATTACGTTCCTATACTTCGGGCGAATAATATAAATGGGCGACTGAACTATGATGATCTTGTTTATGTTGAGCAGGCAAGAATAAAAGATGAACAATTTGTTAAATCATTAGATATTATTATCGCAATGTCAAGTGGTAGTAAACACCTTGTCGGAAAAGCAGCTCAAGCACATAGGGATTTTGCAGGTGGGTTTGGAACATTTTGTGGATTAGTCAGAGTTTCGGAAGAGGTTAATCAAAAATTTATTGGCTTA
>JAJEJA010000103.1 GCA_022828145.1 Candidatus Poribacteria bacterium
TTACAAGTCTCAATCAGTGACTGAATATAGAATACCATATTTTTGAGTAAATGTCAAACGTTTATGATATAATTAATCAAAGGTCTCCGTGTCTACATCACCGAGCTAAAGCTTCGGTGTCTTGACACGGGGGAGTGATAATCCGTATTCTCTTTTTGGAGTGCAGCAATAGTATTTCTAAAGAAGGTCGTTTTACCAGTCTGTCGAGGTGCAAACAGCACAATATATCTGCCTTGCTTCACCCGATGAATGAAATCTATGCGTTCATCATGGCGAGAAACAACATAATTCTTATCCGGAAATACAGGTCCAAATGTTCCAAAAGATTTCATAAATCAACTCCAGTAATTGGCATGACATGGATGGTATTATTATACAATCTCTTTCTTAGAATGTCAATAAGTCCGTTTTTCCTAATAAAATCCTTGACAATAAAAAAAAGTTTATGTAAAATATAGAAAAGTCATAGAATAACAATTGGAGAATGGAAGTCATGACACGACAAATACTGCACAAAATAACTTCCTCTAAGCAATCCTTTGTCATGTATATCCTAATAGGAACGCTGTTAACAGGTTGTGCCATAGCACCCAATCCTGAAATTGATGTTTTTATTGAACCGGTTGAAGGACAAACTGACACAAAGATTGATCCACAGACGGGTGCTGTTACAATGCAAAAGAACGGGGTGGCAGTAACATTAGAACCGTTAGATGAAATAGAAATGTATTCCCTGACGGATGACCCGCATATCAACCCTTATCTCATCGTTGAGAATAACGGGAACGTTGAACCTATCTATACAGTCTTTCTTATGACTGTTCACAATCTGACGACACCAAGGGTTGTCGTTGAGGAATCGGCGCAGCTCATAGATCGAAACGGTGCACAATACGCAAATCTACCTTTCGATTACTTTGAAGACCTTTACGGTAGTGTAACGAAAACAGATCAGAATGTTCAACAATCCAGAACTATTCCACATTACCATCCTTATGATCCTTATTACCGTTCATATCTGGATATTGCGGCATTGGAAGCAGGACAAGAATTCGCAGCTGAAAGTCTATTTGAAAGTGGTAAACTGTTTAAGGGCGGGAAACGAAGTGGACTCATAGTTTTTGATAGATTGAATCGTGATACTGTTGATATGAGGATAATCGTGCCAGAAATCAGTATAATTCATTCTGAAGAGAAACATGAAAAACTAAAATTTAATTTTGATTTTAAACAAGTGATCGCAGAGAATTGATTACCGTTATAGTATGGGCAGCGACCTAAAATTGTATTACCAATGCACAATCTGACAGAATGTGCTACAAACAAACTTACGCACAATCTAACAGAATGTGCTACAAGCAAACTTATTGAAGGGAGAGTAGATTGATGAGAATGTGGTGTGTAGGACTGTTGATAATAGGATTAATTGCCTTTTCTGGTTGTCAACCTTCCGATAAAACAACAGATAATGCTACAGATGATACGCAGGAAGCAGATGATACGCAGGAAGCACAACAAGAGTTAAAAATAGCAGTTGCCGCTCCGCTTACAGGAGGTTCTGCAGCTTTTGGGGAAATGATAAAGAAAGGCGCAGAACTCAAAGAGAAAGAGATTAACGAAGCGGGTGGAATAAACGGTAGAATGTTAAAAGTCGTTTTTAGAGATGATGCTGGTAAAGAATCAGAGGCACCCCTTGTCGCTGAAGGAATCGCTAACGACAAAAAGATATTAGCAGTTGTTGGCCATTTTAATAGCGAATGTTCATTAGCAGGTCAACCGATCTATGATAGAGTTGGAATTGTTGAGTTGTCACCAGGTTCAACAAATGTCAAGGTCTGTGCAAACAGCAAATGGACATTTCGCAACTTATACCGTGATGATTTTCAAGGCAAGTTTATTGCACAATACATAGATAATGTTCTAACTGACCTGGAGAGTGTTGCTGTCTTTTTCGATAACGATGCCTATGGACGTGGCCTCAGAAACGCATTTGTTGATGAAGCAGAAAAAATTGGACTCACGCTCGTTGCATCAGAGGCTTACGAGAGAGATACGACCAACTTCAAAGCACAACTCACCAGTATAAGGGCAAAGAAGCCAGATGCAATCTTCATCTCAGGTCTCTATACAGAAGCAGGTTTAATTGTCAAACAAGCGCGTGAGGCAGGTGTTGTGTCACAGTTCTTTGGTGCTGATGGGATTGACAATGCAGATTTTTTGACAACCGCAGGTTCACTCGCTGCTGAGGGTACATACATTACAACGCCTTTCCTGTTTGGTGATGACGACCCAAAAGCACAAGAGATGGCTGCCAATTTTGAAAAACTTCACAATGTTTTGCCAGATACTTGGGCAGCGTTAACTTACGATGCTGTGGGAATGATTGCTGAAGCCTTAGAAAAAACTTACAATCCTGAAGCAGAACTCGCTGAAAACCGTAGCGCTATTCGCGAACATCTGGCAACAATTGATACGCCTGAAGAAGGATATAAGGGTGTAACGGGTCTCACATACTTTGATCACAATGGGGACACAGTCAATAAACCCGCTTATGTTAAAGTTATTAAGGATGGGAAGTTTGTACCCGCAGAGAAACAACTTCTTGATATGAAATAAACGTACTAAAAATGATGCGTTTTTTGGATTGACCCTTAGTCTTAATTTCTCTTTTTCCGATACATAGAAAGTCAAGTATATGTGGGCACAGTTATTTGAACAGTTAATCAACGGTTTGGTTCAGGGTGGAATCTACGCGCTGATAGCCGTTGGTTACACCATGGTTTACGGCATCATCCAACTTATAAACTTCGCACACGGCGAAATATACATGTTCGGTGCCTACTTTGGACTGATCCTTATCACCGTATTTCACATTCCGTTTTGGTTTGCATTGCCGTTAGCCATGGTGCTATGTGCACTTTTAGGCATGTTGATTGATTATGTCGCCTATCGTCCCCTCCGAAATGCACCCCGTCTGTCTGCATTGATAACTGCAATTGGAATTTCACTTGCGCTGCAGAACATTGCCCGGATAATCTGGTCTGCAAGACCTAAGAATTATCCGCCAGATGAGCTCCCATCACTCTTTGTCAGTGGAATAAGCATGACCGGTGAGGTGATTAACGCAATTCCTCTACCAGGGGGCGGTACGTTGCCTTATCGGGATGTGTTTATTCTGCTGATTGCTGTAGTGTTGATGATTCTTCTCAACCTATTGATATACTATACAAGAATAGGAAAGGCTATGCGAGCATGTGCACAGAATGCCACCGCAGCCAATCTAATGGGTATTAATGCAAACAGAGTGATTATAGCAACTTTTGCAATCGGCTCTGCATTAGGGGCAGTTGCAGGGGTAATGGTTGGACTGAGTGAGAATGTCACACCCAACATGGGGTACTATAAGGGGGTTGCAGCGTTCGCAGCAGCGGTGCTGGGGGGTATCGGCAGCGTCACAGGCGCGATAGTCGGAGGGTTACTCATTGGTATTGCTGAGGCATTTGGTGCTGATCTTCACTCAGGTTATAGGATCGCATTTGCGTACATCATCATGATACTGGTAATACTGATTCGTCCAACAGGACTATTTGGAAAGGCAACAAGCAAACGTGCATAGGTAAAAATCCAATATAAAGGATAATTATGAAGGATAAACTTACCCCAAGGAACATCATTCTCTGTGTTGTCATCTGTTCACTACCCTGGTTCCTGTTCGGTATTGATGAAATTAGTAGTCTATTGAAGCAATACAAGATCAGTTTCGGCTGGCCCGGTGGTGATTATGTTCTTCGGATTATCGTCCGCGCATGTCTCTATATGCTACTTGCTATTGGACTAAACATTGTCTGTGGCTTTACCGGGTTGCTTGATTTAGGATATGTTGTGTTTTATCTCATCGGTGGGTATACGGCAGGCATACTTATGGCACTTCTCGGTGTACATTATTGGATTGCGTTACCACTGGCGATGGCACACGCATCTGCATGGGGTCTATTAAGAGGAATTCCTACTTTACGACTCACCGGGGATTATTTCGCCATCGTTACTTTCGGTTTTGCAGAGTTATTCGTCCGTATTGTAAAAAATGAAGACTGGCTGACAGGTGGCGATCCTAACGGACTATTGCTGGGAATTCCAGCACCGAGAATACCATTCACCGAATTTTCTTTCAATGATAACTGGCACAACTATTACCACATAATAATTCTATTGGCTTTAGTCATTTTCGTTACCTATAGGTTACAAAACTCAAGAGTGGGTAGGGCATGGGTTGCAATTCGAGAAGATGAACAAGCTGCAGAGAGTATGGGTATAAATGTTGGTCGTTATAAGTCCTTGGCATTTGCTGTCAGTGCTGCAATAGGCGGCATTGGAGGCGCATTCATCGCACAATTTCAAAGTACTATCAGTGCATCATTATTTGAGTTTTGGGAATCCATCTTCATACTCTGCATGGTCGTCTTGGGTGGCATGGGAAGCATCAGGGGAGCAATGTTAGGTGCTGTCATTCTTGGCTCGTTAGGTGAAATACTACGTTTGGCTCTAAATAATTATCCTAAATTCGCCGGTTCCCGTTATCTCATCTTTGGATTAATCTTAGTTCTACTAATGCGTTTCCGTCCATCAGGATTGATGTATAGAAAAAAATAAAATATCAATTATCAGCACGCATTCTCCAATGCTGCATAAGTAATTCTCCCATTAATAGCACTATTGCAATGAAGATAAACCATTGAAATCTATCCTGCAATTCACCATCTGAAGTAATCTTATATCTCTGCTTCTCAATCCTTGATAAATCTGACATCAACTGAGAAATACCTATATCTGCGTGATAGTAATTGCCATTACCAGACTTCGCTAATTCTAACAACCCTTCTTCATTTAATGTCGTTAAAACCAGTTGACCTTTTGTATCCCGTTTGTATCCCATGCTTTCATCAGGCAACGGAATAGGTACAGCCTTTCCAGAATCACCAAAACCGACACAGAAAATAGATATTCCCTCCATCTTCGCTGCTGCCACTGAATCAGATACATCCTCACCGTGGTCTTCACCATCGGTAAATAGAATAAGAACTTTATGTCCACTTGAATTTGTCATGGTAGGAACAGAATCGTTACCTTCACGAATGAAACGTTCCTTTGCAACCTCTATTGCATTGCCTATACGAGTCCCACGATGAACCAGTGAATCGGGTGTCAACGCAGCCAAAAACTCTCTGATAGTGCTAACATCGTCTGTCAGTGGACATACAACAACGCCTGCTTCAGCGAAATAGAGGAGTCCGACACGGTCACCGTGTAATTGATCCAGCAGTTCAAAAATCACCTCTTTTGCATGCGTAAGCCTACGCACAGAATCACCATCCGTAGCAAGCATACTCGTAGAGGTGTCCAGTGCCAACATCACATCCAGTTTTTCAGCAACAGTTTCAGGTTTGTTCCCCCACTGTGGAAATGTTAGTGAAAGAAATATAGCAAGGAATATCAAGATCAACAATACGATTTGCGCCTTTTGTCGTTTTATGTCAGCAGCACGGATTCTGCTCTGGTAAAGCAATATCGCTTTCTGTTTTCTATGCCAACCGAATCGTAACAAAATTAAAAAAATAGGCAATCCGAATAAAATGTAAATCAGAAAATCCGGATTACCGAAACGGAACCAATTCATGCTTCTACTGTGTTAACTATAAATGTTGATTCAGCCATTCAATGTGCTGTTTATATCTCTCTATTTCCTCAAGTTTCCTCGTATCATTCCAATTGTTGTTCTTACTGATAAAGTCTACTATCTGCTCGGCACTATCTAAACCTTGTCCTTGAGTCCATCCAATACGTGTCCTTCTCCACAACACGTCATCAAGCGTTATTGCCATTTCTCCAGTGAATGCATAGAGGATTTCCGCTTTCAAAAAAGGATGAGCATCTGTCATCCGTTCTGCAAGACTGGCATCACGATTGACTAATTCCTGAATACTTAGATAACCGATGTAGCCGTATCTCTGAATAAGACGTTCTCGATCTACCGCTATAGATTGACCGTGTCCGTTGTCGGTTTGATTGCTTTCATCAGGAACGATTACATCTGAATTCGCACTCGGTAATGGACAGTGTGCAGTCTTACAAGTACGAGGCACACTCAAAAAATCTGCAATATAATCTACTGTTTCTTCCGCTATAAGACGGTGTGTAGTGAGTTTTCCACCATATACATAGAGGATACCACTTGGACTTTCAGTTATCAGATGTTCTCTTGAAACAAAATTCTTGCTATCACCTATCAGTTTTGTCTGATTATTAGCAATCAGGGGGCGTATACCAGCATAAGTGCCAATAATTGAATTCTGATCTAATGACATACTTGGGAAAAGTCTTTTTGCCTCAGCAAGCAAATATGCGACTTCATCAGCGGATGGACGAACATCCTTCGGATCACCTTCAGGCGTTGTTTCTGTTGTTCCAACTATAGATGTATTATCATCGGCTGGAAGAACAAAGATAGCGCGTTGCTTCGCATTTTGCTGCTTTTCATATTGTGTTAATGCAACAATTCCATAATTATCAGTACGGTCAACTTTAGTGCAACGCGGCAATAACAGATGAATTCCTTTAGCGTTCTTTTTTTCCAATCGTAGTTTACCATTATAACTTGGGTCTTTCTGCCACAACATGTCTGTCCACGGTCCAGTTGTTGAAACTATCTTCCTTGCACAAATCTCAAAACACTCATCCGTTATACAATCTTTTGCTAAGACACGATACATAGTCTCTGGCGGATTTGGGATAGAAACATACTCAACAAACGCTACGTAATTTGCAATTACACCGCCATGTAAATGTGCATCTTTTATCGTTGCAAGAGTCAATCTGGCATCATCAACAATGCTATCCCATAGCACAACGCAACCTTTTAAGCCATCGGTTGAAATTGGACCCACTTTAGACTGAATTTTATCAGTATCAATATGTAACTTCGCTTTCTCGGAGGCATCCGATTTTGATAGATGATTATAGTATTGTGCTGCAAGACGGATACCTGCAAGCGGATACGGGTCACCTTTATAGCGAAGAATGGCTAACGGGATAGGTTTTACAAGATTAGGCGCGATATGTGTTAAGGTCTCTCGCTCCTTGCGAGACTGCTTAACAAGCGCAATATCGCGTTTGGCAATATAACGGAACCCACCATGAATTAATTGAGAACTGGCACCACTTGTGCCGCAGGCAAAATCACCCTGCTCAATCAATCCTACTTTGATATCACCGTTTAATGCCATGTCTCGGATCAAACCAGCACCTACAATACCGCCACCGATAACCAATACATCTAACGGTTCCGTTTTGAGTGTCTTTATATTTTGACAACGTGTGCTATTTGAAAATTCTGTCCGCATTTTACAATTGTCTTTAATTAGAATTATATGAAACGGTATGACGAGATTCTAACAGACTCACGCAATCCTGTCAATAATTCTCTGGAAACATCAGTCTTTCCACATGTTCAATGAGTATATGTAAAACCTTAATATGGATTTCTTGTGTGCGATCCGCTGTATCCCCAGGGGCAATTATGTATTTATCACAATGTGCCTTCAACTGACCACCGTCTTGTCCAATCAAACCGAAAACATACATCTGGCGTGACTTTGCTGCCTCTGCTGCTCGGACGACATTCTCCGAGTTTCCACTTGTAGAAATTGCAATCAACAGATCTCCTGGCGTGCCAAGTGCTAAAATGGGACGAACAAAAATATCAGCAAAGTCATAGTCATTTGCTGTGCAAGTGATATGCGCAACATCACTGAGTGCAATAACAGGAAGAGGACATCTATTATGGCGAAATCTTCCAGTACATTCTTCAGCAAAGTGCATTGCATCACACATACTACCCCCATTACCACAAGTGAATACTTTACGGTTCTGTGTAAACACCTCTTGTAATAAAGACGCAATCTCCGATATGACCGTTACATTGTCTGTGTTATTAATAAAATCGTTGAGTGTGTTTTGTGCATCTATGAGTGAATTCCGTATGCTGTATTGTATATCCATTTTAGTACGCTTCTATAGAACTGAAGTAAGTAACTTGTTGTAATGTTGGAGGGAAAATCCAACTATATCCGACACCTGGCTTTGTATTGTTCTTTACTGTTTATCTAAGAAATTATACCTAATCTCTACCTGGTTTTACAACCCATTTCTTTAAACCTCGTTGGATTTTATTTATTACCAAGTGTCCCGTATACTGACGTTGTGAGACTTTAGGTAATCTTTAATTCCCGCAATGGTAAATTCTCCGTAATGTGTAATTGAGGCAACAATTGCCGCATCCGCATTACTGTCCACAAATACATCACGAAGATGCTGAGGATTCCCGGCTCCTCCAGATGCAATAACTGGGACCGGCACAAGATCAGCAATCGCACCTGTTAATCCCAATTCATATCCAGCTTTTGTACCATCAGCATCAATACTATTTACCACGATTTCACCTGCCCCTAATTCAACACCACGTACCGACCACTCCAACGCATCCCAACCGACCGGTGTTCGTCCACCGTCAATAAAGATTTCATATCCACTCGGTATCTTTTCATGTTTTGGAACTTTTTTTACTTGCATACTCAAAACAACACATTGACTTCCAAAGGCATGTGCACCTTCAGCGATTATCTGAGGATTCCGTACTGCCCCTGAATCTATGCTAACCTTCTCTGCTCCCGCCAGTAAGACTCGACGCAGGTCTTCAAGCGTCCGCAAACCTCCACCGACAGAAAACGGTATGAATATCTCTGCTGCAACAGAGGAGACAACATCAATCATAATGTCTCGACCTTCGTTACTGGCAGTGATGTCGTAAAAGACAAGCTCATCTGCACCACTCTCATAGTAAAACCGTGCCATCTCAACAGGATCACCAACATCTACATTTCCTTTGAAAGCAATTCCTTTGGTAACCTTGCCAGCACGGACATCTAAACATGGAATTATTCGTTTTGTTAACATCTTCTCCTCGACTAATCTGATTTTCTTAATCTCTGTTTAACAATGTTCAATATGTCATCAAACTCCGACACTTTTAGTGCCTTATACATCCCCGCAAGCGTCAGAACACTAAACCCAATCGGGAGGAATACATTCAGCATACGCGACACTATACCCTCTGTTCCAAGCCAATCCTTCTCTATAAACCCATTGGATACCCAACATACCACCCCCATCACCACAGATGCACATAGTACTTTCAATGCGACCTTTAGCACCGAATTAAACCCTATTTTATTGATTCTACGTCTCAGTAGGAACAACAAAACGGAACTGTTCAGTGTCACAGTTACCACAGTTGAAAACACTATTGCCTGTTCATTCAACCAAAACCTTTGAAATATAAACATGTAGTTCATACAGATATTAAGAGCGACACCGCATAGACTAACAATTACAGGTGCACGGATATCTTTGAAAGCATAAAAACCGTCCGTAACAATCTTCAGCGCAGAAAAACCACACAAGCCAAAGGCATAAACGAACAGAACATTTGCTGTTGCGACTGTATCTGTACCCGTAAATGCACCGCGTTCATAAAGCAATCTACAGATCGGTTCTGCCAATACCATCAGTCCAATTGACGCAGGTAAAATCACTGTCAGCATCAAACGTAATGCATAAGATAACGAATCGCGAAACTCAGGCAAACTGTCTGAATTCGCATATTTTGCAAGTTGCGGTAAAACAACTGTTGATATCGCCACACCAAATATACCGAGTGGAAAGTGCATTATTCGGTACGCACCTTGAATCCAAGCTAACCATTCATCACCAGATGTGATAAACCACGTATTTGTCAGCTGATTAATCTGAACTGCAGCAACCCCCAAAATAGCCGGACCAACTAATTTTAGCACTTCAACAACCCGCGGTTCTGTAAAATTTAGCAGCGGTCTATACCGATATCCGACCCGGTACATTGACGGAACTTGTATAAGCAATTGAAGTATACCCCCAACAAGCACACCAACTGCCATCCCCGTTGTCGGGTGCATATCTATACGTTGAAATAGATAATATCCGCTAATACCTATAACAAGTGAACTCAGGTTGAAAAACGAGGAAGCACAAGCAGGTATACCAAATCTACCTTTACTGTTAAGCAGTCCCATCGCAATAGCAGCAAGGGATACAAACAGAAGGTAAGGGAACATTAATTGCGTTAGATAGATCGTCAACTCAACTTTAGTATCAAACCCATAGTGTTTTCCCGAATCTAATACCTCATCAAAGTCTTCACGTGCTAAAACATCAACTATAGCGGGGGAAAACACGATACCCAAAATAACAATGCCGGTCAGAACAATAACGACCAGATTAAAAATACGATTTGCGAGGTCCCAAGCGGCTGTCTCCCCCTCCTCTGTTTCAGTAGCGATGAAGGTTGTGATAAACGCTTTGCTTAGAATACCCTCACCGAACATATCACGCAGGAAATTAGGGATACGAAAAGCAAGATGAAAAGCGGATGCAGCAAACTTTGTCTTAAAATAATAGAAGATCGCCATTTCACGCGCAAGACCAAGCAAACGTGAACCCATCACTGCTAAACTAACAATCGCCGCAGCACGAGCAACATTCTGGTTCTGTTCCGTGGAGGTTATCCGATCATTTTCTTCCATATAATTTCAGAGATAGATTATAAGGCATCAAAACACCTTCCACCCTTCCATCCTTCCATCTTCCACCCTTCCACCCTTCCACTCTTCCCTCTTATCCTGGCATAATCCTGTAATCCAGAAAATCCTGGTCAATCTTCCACCCTTCCACTCTTCCCTCTTCCACCCATCCAACCTTCCATCCTTCCAACATTCCCATCCTGCCCTCTTCCATCCTTCCATCCTTCCATCTTCCAATTTGATGCTTGACAACAATTCCCAATTCATATATTTTTAATGTAAAACATTGAGGAGATTACAATGCAGGAAAAAAAGTACTTCACCGTAGAAGAAGCAAATGAATATATCCCCGAATTGACAGGACACGTTAGAGCCTTGCTCCAACTAAAAGATGGATTGGAAAACCTTCGCGCAGAACTTGACGCATTCTTTGAGGCTATACCTTCTAATGGCGGTGACAAAAACGCCTTTTCGCATCTACAAGTTGGAGTGGAAATAAGAAGAATAATTGATCGTATAGAGGAACGGGGATGTCTTATCAAAGGACTTGAACCCCCTTTAGTTGACTTTCCACACATGTACAACGGAAGAGAAGTATATCTATGTTGGCGATATGGTGAAAAGGAGATAGGTTATTGGCACGAAATTGATAGCGGATATGATGGACGACAGCCACTTGAAAAACTATAATCATAATAGACATTAGAACATTTATCATACTATCGGTGGTTTCATAAAATAGAAATGGTGAGTTGGTCCATTGCCATTTCCTATATCTATCGCATGTTTAATTGCATCCGTTATATATCTTTTTGATGCATCAATCGCTTCATCTAAACTCTTTCCACCTGCAAGATGTGTTGCTATTGCTGAGGCATAAGTACAGCCTGTCCCGTGTGTATTTTTTGTCTCAATCCTTTCCGCTTCAAAATATGTCCATTCACCTTCCCAGAACAGAACGTCTATTGCATTCTCAATGTCAAGATGTCCGCCTTTAACAAGGACCGCCTCACACCCTAATTCTGAAATTGTTTTTGCTGCAGACTTAGCATCATCAATTGTCTGTATCTCTTTATCTGCCAACAGTTCTGCCTCGTAAATATTGGGTGTTAGTAGTGTCGCCAATGGAATAATGGATTTTTTCAGACTATCAATGGCTTCCGCTTTCAACAACGGGAACTTGCTCTTTGAAATCATTACGGGATCAACAACAATCACTTCTGGGTTATACGTCTTCAGTTTACGCGCAACCGTTTCCACAATTGAAGACGACGAGAGCATACCTGTCTTTACACCTGCAACGTCAAAGTCTGAAAAGACAGCATCTAACTGGGCTTCAATTAAAGGTATCGGCAGATCATAAGCATCGGTAACAGCCACAGTGTTTTGTGCCGTAACCGATGTAATGACCGACATCGCGAACCCACCATTGGCAGAGATCGCCTTGATATCCGCCTGAATTCCAGCCCCTCCTCCAGAGTCCGACCCAGCGATTGTCAATATCTGTTCCATTATGCTACTCCGATCCTGATACGATGCCACAATTTTTACTTCACTGCCGACCTTAAATAGTCTTGGACGATTGTAAGAGATTTGAAAATTATATCACTGTTTATATATTGTCTGCAAGACAATACCTTCGCCAACAATAATAGACATTCTGTTAGATTGTGCCCAGTATTTGAACTGTAGCACATTCATCCTTGATTGTGCCCCAGTATTTGTAGCACATTCTGTTAGATTGTGCCCAGTATTTGAACTGTAGCACATTCATCCTTGATTGTGCCTCTTTCTACAACATTCATCCTCCATTACCCCTCTCCACACAACATACATCCTGATTGTGCTGTAGCACATTCATCCTTGATTGTGCTTCTTTATATAACCACCCTATGCGTCAATTTAAGGATATTCCCTCTTGTTGACAGGCTATATAAATTCGATTTTACCCCATACCTTCCGCACCGCTGGTGCTGATTTGTGATTTTCCAAAGCCTCAGAGAGGCGAAAGGTGTATAGTCCACAGTGATCCAACCAACAGCAAGCCCCAGAGAGGCGAAAGGTGTATCAAACCCACTAACGTTTTTCACTAAAATGACACCTATAGGTGTGTAAAGTTTTAGCAACACCCATTCGTTAAACAAAGAGATCCCTAAAAAAGAGAGTCTACGTCTCTTCAATGCTTGAATGGTGTTTTGCGGTTGGTGTGTTGTATGTGCATGCGGTTTGGATGTATGTTATACCTCCATTAGCACCGGCACACCGCGAAGAAGACAGATAGCGACAGCTGTTGTTGCCAGGATATGTGTTCCTGTCTGGATCGTTTCTAACTGCCCTCCGAAAGTCGGATAGTACCACATCGTGGATCTCTATGTAAAAAAAAGCTAAAGAATTTTAGATGAAACGCATATATTAATTAAATACATTATCGTGATACTGAACAATAATCTAACGAATGTTTGTATTTTTACAGAAGCGTTGTTTCGCCTTCCTGCGGAATGCCAAACGCGCATTCTGCAAAACCCGTTTTTGACAGTACTTTTTATTACGTTTTTCTCACTTAAAAAGAATTTGCAAAAAAAAAAGCTAAACTTTTTCTGATGAAACGCATGTTAAAAGTATAAGAGTGATTTCCAACGTAGTATGAAGAACTGTAGATTTTTGACGAAGGTATTGAAATAATGTACCTTTTTTATTCTGAAAAGGAGTAAGAAAAT
>JAJEJA010000023.1 GCA_022828145.1 Candidatus Poribacteria bacterium
AGGGTAATGAGGAATGAAGGGGTGGGAGGAAAAAGCACAATCAAACAGAATGTGCTACAGATATATCAAGATGGATGGTGTAGGGAGAAGGGAATGAGGAATGAAGGGGTGGGAGGAAAAAGCACAATCAAAGATGAATGTGCTACAGGTATGGTCTTGGGAATCGCTAAATTGATGATTATCGGACGATTTTAGCAAAACCCTCTTTTTCTGTGTTCTCTGTGTTCTCCGTGCCTTCCGCGATTCTGACGCGTAATCTGTCTGAATCGCGGAAAGCGCGTAGGAGGTGGATATGCTCCTGAATCTGCTGTGCAAAAACTTTACACACCCATTATTAGGGTATGTAGTTATCCGCATAAGAGATATTGCCCCGCTGGAGCAAGGAGTCAGCGATCCTTTTTCTATAGACATATTGCTTCGCATGAAAATTAAGTTATTAAACGGGTAATTTTAGTTTTCCCAAACCCGGTTGGTGCGGTTTCCTAACCAATGCAGAATACCATAAGCGTATTCTGCCGAACATGGTTATAGAATTACCTAATTTATTTTTTGCTCTTCATTAGGGACGATATGTTAAGTGTTCTATGCCGTTCCTACGGAACTCAAGAAAGGGGGTAATAACGTTTTTCTATAAACATAGCGTCCCTACGGGACTGAAGAGGGTTTCTGGGATCGAAAACCCCTTAACTTTACACCCGCCGAATACCAAACGCGTATTTGGCGTTGATTTGGCCGAATACCAAACGCGCATTCAGCCAAATCAACACGGTCGCATTATTCTGAACCCCTTGTTGTTATTTGTTACGGTTTCTACCTGATTCTATAGACATAGCACTCCGCTGGAGTGCTAGAAGGCACAGAAACCTACTTCTATAGACATATCACACCTCATGAAGTTAAAAAAATAATTGGGTAATTTGGCGAGGTTAGGAAACCTCGCCAGCAGAGTCGTGTACCTGTATTATGCAAACAAGAAATTACCCGTTTAATTATTTAAACTTCATCTGGCGTGAGGAAATCCGTTACAATCAAGAGGGCACTTTGCTCCACTTAAAATCTAACGCGGAGAGATAGACGGTTGCTGATGCCTAAATCGGGTTGACTCTGATAGGCGTAGTCAACATGAAATGCTGCACCGGTTACAAATCGGAGTTGCAGACCAGCACCTGCGGTGAAATACATCTGACGGGTTGTGCCGTTCCTGCCATCAAGTCCACAACGCAATGCTAACAATTCAAAGAGAACATACTCTGCTCCAGTATGGAATTCATAATCATTACGTGTGTCTACATCGGCAGCTAATGTGAACCTACTATTGAAAACGGCAAGTTTCTGATGATAGGCGATGCCGAGCTTGAGTCGAGGTAGAAGTGTCTCTGTATGTGGCGTTTCCCCCTCGCCTTCGCCATATTTACTGGCTGGTGGGGTGTTCCAATAGAGTTTAGTTGTGAGGACATCACTGGCAACGATACCGATGGAGAAAGCAGTAGTTTTATATGGGTCCGTTTTCGCGAGAATACCAAGATCAGCTCCGCCCCCTACAGCATTCGTATTACGATACGTATCAATATACAGCAGTTTGAGACTGGTACCAACATCAATGGTAATATCTTGGGGTAAAGTCATGAGATGTCCTGCACCACTCAGGAGTATTGCATTATTTGTATTGCTAAAGGTATCGATGACGTAAGGACGGTTGTTTGGACCGATCGCTTTGGTGGTGACAGGTATCCCTGTTATCGGGATGTCGTCTACACCGACGCGGAGCCAACTGATGCCGAAGGTCATTCTTTTCGATTTCTTACTGTACTTAAAAGGATATATATAACTTGCGACATTGTATGAGGCAAGGTCTGCAAGTGTGGCGTGCATAAAATTGAACTCGTGGTGCGTCAGCTGCGCAATCCCCGCAGGATTGTAGTAAGTTGTGCTTGCCTCATCAGCAATCGCGGTAAATGCGTTACCCATTCCTAACGGACGTGCGCCAGTACCGAATGTAAGGAAGTCTGCTGTATACGTCACCGCAGAAACCTTGGGGAGAACGCCAAATATAAAAAGGAAACAGACAAGTAAAAATAGTAGGGGGTATATTTTTCTCATACGACTACTTCAATTTCATCATTTTCAAAATATGGGTCTGGTCATCTTCATCATCCAGACTTTTAACGATCATCTTACCGTAATAGACACCGTTTGCGACTTCGTTTCCATCGTCATCTTTACCATCCCACTTGAGTTGGATAAATCCTGAAGGAGCTTCACTCTCCAGTTTCCTAATTAACCTTCCGGTGAGGGTGTATATTTTGACAGTAAGCGACTCAGCAGGTTTTGTTAACTCACAGGTTATTGTGGTATTGCGTGTAAACGGGTTCGGATAATTTAGCGGTTCCACTAACTGCAGAGCATTATGGACATTAAAGGTAATCTCGCTCTCACCTTCATTACCATCAAGGTCGCTTGCTACCAGTCGCAACTGATACTCCCCAGGTTCAAGTTCAGGAGAATTATACGTCAATACCACCTGATTTGACTCTGGATGCTGTGTCATTTTATAGTCAGTTTCAGCAATAGTTTCAAACGCATCAAAACGTCCTAAAGCGAGTTGAATGGGCCGGGTGAGATAATCTATGCCGCGCGGGTCAGTAAGTATTGCTTGAATAAGGGGTGCGGCATCTACCGATGAACCGGAGATGAAGTGCTGCTGGTCACCAATTGTCAACTGTATGTTCGGCGGCACCGTATCCTCACTATAAAGGCAAGTGAGCGTCCCTAAATAGGCGGTATCCGCTTGGACTGTTCCAACCTTAGCAGTATTAAACAGGAATCGGTCACCTGCATTAAAAGCATCCGGTCCCTGTGTTATCAGTAGAGTCAATCCATAATCTTTATATTCAAAAGGTGTACCGACTGTGCCATAGATAGGCGTTCCATTCTGTGTCAATACACCCCTATTTTCTCCTTCAATCTGAAACTGTGTTGGAGAAACAAAGAGGATTAGCCAAGTATCTTGTGGCATAGCCGTATCATCAGCTAAGTCGATGTACTGAATTGTTCCGCTTCCGGCGTTTCTGCTTGTATAATAGGATGTATAATATGAGGTATCTTGTTCACCTGTTCCTTGAACTTGCGACATTCTAAACCCCAATTTATCGCCAAAACCGAAAGGTGTTTCTCCGCTTTTAATATCAACAGTAAATCCAAGATTGCTGAGAAAACTTGTCTGTATGTTATTATAACTGATAATATGCATATCTTCCGCTATTTCCTCTAATTTCTGATCCTGTCCAATTGAACCGTCGTCAGAAACGTTGGGTATAAATAGGAGTCTGTAAGTATGCGGCGTATCAAATAAAATCAACCAGGTCCCTATGTCAACTTCACTGGATGTAATATTGACGTTATCAATTGCGCCATCCCCTATGTTGTCGGTACGAATTTTAGCTACCTGTGTTGATGTATAGATACTGCCGTTAGGCTGTTTCTTGATTTCAGAATCAAGACGAACCCAATTTGCTATCGTATTGAGCCAGAGATATATCCCGATGTTGTTTGACCGTTCTTCTAAAGCAGTGTTAAGGGTTGTCTGCATACTTTGCGTTTCGGTGGACAGGTCTGCATCTGTCCCAAAAAGTTCCTTGACCACGTTCTGTTGCAGCGCAGTAAAATCAAAATCAAGTTCAACGGTTACAGGTGTTTGAAGTTTGAACATAGGACTGACTATTGCATCCTGATTTCTACCTAACCCTTGTTCTGCGGTTTCTCCGGTGTCTAAGTGTAAACTGTAACCTAATAAAGCGTTTTGCGTCGGCAATGTTACTGGGAGCAGTGATCCTTCTGTTTTCTCGCTACTGATATGTGGCCATGTTAAATATGGGGGTAGGTGTGGCGTGGTGGCGTTGTTATATAAAGATGGCACCTCACCTGTCCCACCAAGGTAATAGGCGAAATTTGGATTCGTCGTTTCTGATACAATAGGTAATGCGGTAAGAACTAAGGGTTTATCTTCAATGATCCCTACTGACGTTAATATCCGTATACCCCCATCAACACTTTTCACTCTCAATGGCACGTCTCCAATAATGTCCCCTGAAACAGTAAGTTGTCTGTATCCGATGTTATCCTGTTCTTCATTTTCCAGCACAAGGCCATATAAAGACGTACCGGGTTCTTCAGACTCGCTAAATATAGGATCAACATATACAAACACGTCATGTATACCATTACGTAGAGATATGGGGATAGAAACAGTCGCAATCGGATTGACATTAAGCGGTTCAGGTTCATAGGCATTAGACTGTTGAACAAGGGGATTTCGTACGATCCAGTCGTCTGGAGATATTTTTGTGCTGCCAAGTAGATGGGCATCTGGGTCAACAATACTGTTCTCATCTATATCCGGATTTCCACTAAAAAATGCCACTTCGATTTCAACATCTGCAAGTCCTACCTTCTCAAGCAGATCAGCCATTAAAATATTTGGATGGGAAACGACTTCATTTCCGGTTCCAGCGGTGGCAGTCAATTCAATATCAACTGTCAGATAACGTTTGAGCGAACCATCATCGGCTGTATCCAGGGTATAGTTGATCTCTTGAAAATCTGAGAAACGTCTATTATAGACGACAGAAAGGTTGGGATAAACATAAGGATAGAATCGAAAATAATCAGAAGTAACAACATTACCGTCCGCATCCGTAACCTGTATATCATATCGAAATGCGGAGCCGTCGGTTGGCGCGGGTAGGGGTTGCGGTAGTTTCCACCACCTGGCAGTTGTTGTTGATGCCGTTGCTATTTTAGAAAATGCTGATTCTGGGACTGTTTCAGTAGGTTCAAGGAATACTCTGTTATTAGTCGGGTTCAAGCGATTCCGCCATTCCAACATCACAGAAACCGTTTCGCTGCTATCGTCAGAAACAAATACAAAAATATCAATCATATCTTGACCAGATGGATTGGTGTTCACCTGCTGCGTAATGTCAGGAGGGGCAAATGGTCCTTCATGACCTAATACTGGTGTTTCTCGGTTGGTAATCACCTGTGGTATAATGTCAAGTATCTTTGGCACTTCAACCGTGAACCCATCACCACCGACAGCGATTTCAGTTGCGTTTTCAGCATAATACTCTACATGTGCATCCCCTCGTGAGATGTTAACTGGCACGTCAATTTCAACTTCTGGATAACTCCCGCGTTGCACCTTTAACGTTTCAGTTACGATTACATCGCCGGAGTAGTATTGGCGTTGTGCGCCAGTTTTGTCAACGCCGACAGATTGTTGACCGGGAAAACTCACCTTAACTGTTAGATCACCATCAAAGTTGGTGTTCCGTGTAAAAACCTTCTTACCGAGTGCATAATCATAACGTGCGGTTTGAATGTAGCCGGAGGCAATTTTGAGTGTATCACCTGCTTTAACGGTCTTCGTCTGAATTGTTGGAAGGATTTCGTATTCTGCCATAGCGATCTGTAACGCCGGATCGCCAAATAAGGTATATTCAAGCATAATATCAAGTTGTGATGTACCTGCCGTTAATAAATACTCAAGTTTAGAATCGAAGCTCAGCGGTCCGAGTTGCCGGATATCCCGCTGGAATAACATATCAAATATGATTCTGTTAAGGTCTTCGTTTCCGCTACCGTAAGTCAGTCGTGTTGCGCTGAGCATACCGATAATTCCGCCTCTCTCCTTCCGTAGCATTTTCTCTGCCATACTCGGTTCACCGGGTTTGTCAAAATATCCGTTATAGCAACTCAACACAAGCATAAAAGGTATCTGTTCAGTCTCTTGTACCTTATCTACGGATGCGTTACCGAAAATGGCTTCGTGTGTCCAGACGATTCTTCCCCCATGACCAGCATATTGTGCGATAGCTGCGCCTTCACCTAATGCGTTGATGATTCTATCTCTGGCTACGTGTCGTGGCAGTGCGTCGGAGAACTGTTCTGGGTTCGCCTCTACTTCATCTATCACATCTTCAAGGTAAATTTCAACGGTTTCATACCCGAGCCGTGTATGGTCTTTTGCGATTTCGTTAAGACTTTTCTTGAAGATATGATCTCCCGGATTGCTGACTTCATCATCAGCAACGGATATAATTCTGCGTCTCCACGCCCCGTTAGGTCGTTGTCCTTCATAATTGATAATCTTGTCTACAACGGTATTCGCCTCGTCCACAGTTTCAACACTTAGTCTACCCACATAGAAATCGACAAATTCATCATGTCCAGAGACTGTGGCATACCAATGATCTGCAGATGTTCTACCAAACGAGTCTGTTGTAATATAGTGAGGTGGTATATACCCCGCGACTTCTGGCGGTTCAAAATGTATCTCCTTATCTATTCCCCTGAAGTCATAAGTTCCATCTCCTAAAAATACGAGATATGAGAGTGCGGGGGGTGTCCAATTATTGTATGCGTAAGTGAGGAAGTTTTTTATCCAGACTGGATGCACTTTTCCATCCCCAAAAGTGTTGTATATATCATTGATGTCAACAACCTTAGTACGGTATCCCCCGCCTTGTGTCGTGGAACGCCAGTTTGCCAACCTGTCAGCTGCCTCACGAAACCGTGCATGCGCTATGATAATGTAATCTGCCCCGTTCAGTGTACTACGTAAATCACTTGGTAGCACGGTCTCAATCTGAACAGGGGTACGAAGTCCGGCATCTGAAACGGCGATAAACTCCGTAGTCCGGGTGTCCGGTATCTGGAAAGTCGCAGTGTATGTGCTGTTCGGTACAGCTCTCAGGTCTCCAGAATTTATTGCTCTAAGCCGTGCTTGCATCTCCGCATCGGTTTCATGACGTGTTATATCTACACCTTGAAGTTTAGCAGTGAGTGTGTTTCCATCCGTTTCAAAAACAGATATATCTGGATTAAGAAACGCATCAATACGGAATTGGTGTATAGCACCTTTCTTTTCATCGTCTTTTCCTGTCTTGATAGGTGTTCCAAAGCGCAGTCGATCATCCACTGCTACAAAGAGGCGCGTATAGTCAATCCAGAACCTATTGAGATAGACGTGATATGGATAACGGGTTGTATCCTCTTCAATAGTTGTATCAATCCGTGTTAGAGAGAGGACATTCATTTCACCTTGTGCTGCATCTTTAAGGTTATTCCAGACTCGTAGGTTCTCTGAAAGTGTTACCTGTGCCTGACTTTGCCATATAGGATGATCAATTCGCACACTATTGATGGCAGCATAGACTTCATGCGTTTCGGGTGTTCCGCCTTGTAAAACAACATGTATCTGTGGTGGGTCAAAACTCTTCGCGATGTCATAGAGAGGAAATTCAAGGCGTAACTCACCGATCTCGCTTGAGTTCTTGATACCGTCCCAGAACCAAAAGTCTAACGCATCAAACCACTTGTGTTTTTCTCCTCCCGAGACGATTTCTGGATGGACAAATTCCAAATTGTTTGTAAGGTGATCTTCCTCAAAAACGACACGCGATCGGAAGGTTGGCACCTGAACAGCAGTTGCATCGCTTGGACTTGCCTCAATCTGCGGCACTCGACTATTTTGCTGCCGGGCAGGATACTGTCCATCTGACGCTATGCTTAACCAGTAGACATTCCATATTGTATATGCGTTCTTTTTATGGGGGTTTTCCGGATCAGTGGAGCTGTGCGCTAAGAAAAAAATCGCATCTTCCGCGTCAAAACGCTTATCACCCGCACCACTTACATAGATAGGTATTTCCTGTTCACCGTGGGTAAGACGTAGTTTCCGAGGGTCAACACCTATTAGGTCAATATCCCAGTCCGTTTTCAGAGATGCTGCTGTTACTTTGTAGATTCCTGTTTCATCAATATAGAGTTTATATCGTGTCTGTTGGCTTTCGTTAGACAAGCCTGGTGCATAAGGTGCAGCCCTAAGTGAACCTATATTTGCATGTGCAGGCTCATTTATATTCCCATTTATTCCCATACCAGTGTTAAAGATTCTACGGTAATCCAGATAGTTGAGAATGTGCCTTGCAAAAGTCTTTTCAAAAGGAGATGCCATACTATGTAGCTGGGGTTTTAAATCCGCTGGCACTGGAATAGTGTTTACAGCAGCCCTGCTGTCTTGTACAGACATTTGTGTGCGATAGGGTATGGAAACGGTGAGACGGTTATATGAACGGAGTTCACGGGTAACACTATTATACTGGACTGGATGCAAAGCTACGGTGATAACACGTTGGGAACGGATGTATCCATCCATCTCTATCCGTGCGAGAACTGCTGGATACAGGTCGGAATCGGAATTCCTATTATATAAGACATCTTTCTTGCTGTGATATAGTCTTACACCGTTCCGTTTTTGCAAAGAACCGGCGTTTACGACTATATTCTGAGCGTTCAATTCTGCGTCTGGTGGAACAGCTAAAAGCACCCGTGTAACGGGTAATTTTGGATATCCTAGTTCTTGAATCCAACCACACGTAGCATAAGCTACGTTGTGGTATATACCTTGCTGTGCTGTGTTTTCTTCAGGTTCAACTGCTGTAACCTCAAGTTGCGGTAGTTTGAAATTAAGGGTGATCTCGTTTGCAGTGGTTATTTGCGTGACATCCGCAACCGCAACAACACTAAAGCAGAACAAGACTATTGCAAATATCACACATCGTGTATACAAAACGACTTATCTCCTATTCCAATATTTATGTTTAGTTGTTAACTGTTCTGCTTTTCTTCACAATTCATCATCTATATTTTTAGAATAATCTTCCCAAAATTACGATTAGCTTCCATATATTCATGTGCTTCACACGTTTGTGCTAACGGAAATACCTTGTCAATGATGGGTCTGAGTGTTCCGTTTTTTAACTCTGGTAACCATCGTTCTACAAATCGTTGTGTGATTGCTATTTTTTCATCCAGCGATTGCGGTCTCATCACGGAGCCGATCACCTGTAGCCGTCGTCGCATGATCACTCCTAAATCTATATCTGTGGTAGCCCCGCCCATCAATCCGACTTGCAATAGCCGTCCTTTTACTTTGAGAATTTGCAGGTTGCGGTTTAGGTAAGGTGCCCCGATAAAGTCTAATACGACATCCACCCCCTCTCCATCTGTCAAATTCTCAATTTCAGCGACAAAGTCCGACTGTTTATAGTTTATACCTATTGTAGCCCCGAGCGTAATGCAGTTATCAATTTTCTCAGGAGTACCAGCGGTGACAAAAACTCGTGCGCCAGCGTGCTTTGCGATCTGAATACCTGCAGTCCCGACTCCACTTCCCCCTGCATGAATAAGAATTGTCTCTCCAGCTGTTAGTCGTCCTAAAGTAAATATGTTTTCATTTGCAGTAAAAAACACCTCTGGTATTGCAGCTGCCTCTTCGAAACGCCAATCATCCGGTATGACCATAGCCATGCGATAATCAATTACCGCCTGTTGTGCGTATCCACCCCCTCCAACAAGTCCAAAAACGCGATCATTTTTGCTAAATCCCTGCACCGCGGATCCTATTGCCGAGACCGTGCCAGCGATTTCTAAACCGAGTATTTCGGATTCTCCCGGTGGTGGCGGATATGCCCCCCGACGTTGTAGAAGGTCCGCGCGATTTAGCGCAGTCGCTTTAACGTCCACAAGTAACTGCGTTTCAGTTGGTTCAGGGGCAGGTACATCAGCTAATTGCAGTACCTCTGGACCTCCATCTTCTGTCCTAATAATGGCTTTCATCATTTTGTTCCATAAGCCTTTCCATATCGCAACACAACATCTTGAATAACTTGACTGGGTAGTTGTCTCCAATGTGGCTTAGTAGTGTCCTTCAACTTCTTGATATGTGCATTCATACGATACGCAGATATGTTCTTTTTATACCTTCGATAATACCTACGCTGCAATGTCATGATATGCACATGGATGTGCCACATATCGTCAAGCATATTGCCTAACTTGATAGCGTTAGATTGACTCTGCAACTTGTATTTATACGTTTTTCTCATGGTATCCTACATCTATGAAGTTTCTACATCCCTTTGTGAGAGATGCGTTGATGCTCACAACACCAACGCTGATGTAGTCTAAATATAATACCATATATTTATTAGATTGTCAAGTTTGTGTTTTTATCTTTTTATCGGACACTTTAGCCGTCTACATCCCGCAAACTTAAAGTATGGGGATTTGATGGAAGAGTGTTAAAAGGACAGCCCTGATGCGTTTCTGTCCCTTACTGGCTATACATTAGAAGAATTTACGGAACTATTCCCTGATTTTTCTTATTGTTTTTTAGAATATATGCAAACACATACCCTACCACATCGTGGATCTCTATGTAAAAAAAAGCTAAAGAATTTTAGATGAAACGCATATATTAATTAAATACATTATCGTGATACTGAACAATAATCTAACGAATGTTTGTATTTTTACAGAAGCGTTGTTTCGCTTTCATGCGGAATGCCAAACGCGCATTCTGCAAAACCCGTTTTTGACAGTACTTTTTATTAACGTGAGTTTGATAAATGTAGCGCAAACTTTCCAGTTTGCGAAGATGTGCCACAAACTGAAAGTTTGTGCTACAACTCACGCCTCTCGGATACGAAATGGTATGAGTGAACGCAACCGAAATGATTAATCAAACTCACGTTTTTATTACGTTTTTCTCACTTAAAAAGAATTTGCAAAAAAAAAGCTAAACTTTTTCTGATGAAACGCATGTTAAAAGTATAAGAGTGATTTCCAACGTAGTATGAAGAACTGTAGATTTTTGACGAAGGTATTGAAATAATGTACCTTTTTTATTCTGAAAAGGAGTAAGAAAAT
>JAJEJA010000063.1 GCA_022828145.1 Candidatus Poribacteria bacterium
TGTCAAACACGGATTGCTACGCGTGACAGGGTTTGACACAAGAGGCGGACTGAACCTAAGTGAAATTTCAAGTGGTAAGCGGGTTGTTAGAGGAGCGAAATATGAGAGTTTTCGCATCCTCACAAAACTAAACTTTCAATACAGATAAGAGCGGGCATTCCCCACCGAGCTAAAGCTGCGGTGTCTCCTGCCCGAATAATTTGATGGTGTATAATTTTCATCATAAGACAGACGTTCAGGTGTATACAATTGAGTTGATTAAGTTAATTGATCAACATATTTGCAAAATGGAGGCAGAAACAATGGCAAGAACAATCGCTACAGAAGGTATGGAACAAGGAAAAGCAGAAGCTCTAACGGCTGCCAAGCAAGACGCGGTATTAATACTGCTTGAGTTCCGATTTAGTGATGTCTCAGAATCTGTCACAGATCAAGTTCGTTCGATCCATGATCACACACGTCTTGATAACCTATATGAAGATGTCAGGAATGCGGATTCGCTTGACAAAATTGATTTTCAAATAAAAAATTAACTCTGCGTTGTCATTGACTTTGTTGAAACAACACACTCATTTTTTTACATGAGCGAATCAATTTTCATATATTGAGGGAGGTATAGCATGGAAAGCAAACAGAAATATCGTATTGCACCGACTGGCTTCACAAAAGAACAGTGGGAAACATTCAATGAAGAAGGTATTATCTTTATAGAGGATGCTCTTACAGAAGATGCTATCCAGACGTATATTGATGCAATAGATCGTGTCGCAGCGACGCATCCGAAATATAAACCTGGTGGATTTCTTCACATGGAGAATATTGTTGAACGCGATCCTGTTTTTGCTGACTTAATTGATAATGAACGACACATCGGTTTTGCTTACGATATTTTTGGTGAACTTCTGAAACTTCATCAGAGTCAATTCTTCTTACGACCTCCCGGTGGAAAACAGTACAATCAGTGGCATCCCGATGGGGCACGTGCTCTTCCTTACGGGGTGTTTTCACCAAACTTACCATTACAGATCAAAATTGGATATTGGTTAACGGATCTACCACGCGAGAAGATGGGAAACCTTGTTGTGATGCCAGGAAGTCATCGGCACCAGTATATGGATGGATACGATACACATAAACATATTCCTGGAGAAATGGTTGTTTGTCCACGCAAAGGCACGATGACGGTGATGCATTCCAGTATCTGGCATCGTGTTGAAGCAAACGAAAGCGATGTGGTGCGTTATAACATCTTCGTTGCGTATTGTCCATCGTGGTTGACACCTGCTGATAGGTTTCATTCTTCTTCGGAATGGTTACAAACACTTAATCGCGAACAGCGGATTATTATGCGTAGTTATAGTCATGCATATCACAATGCCAAACCACCGGCATCTGAATTTCCGCTCTTTTTAGAACGTGCATCTGGCGTTGATACTGACGCAGAGAAATACTTGGATCATGTTCAACTTCATAGACGCAAAAGATTAACAATGCATGAACGCCTGAATTCCCTATAAAGGTAAATACCGATGAAATCGTTTTTCCTCAAGGACATGCAGTATCGTCGTGCAAGGGTTGTTTTAACATCCCTCGGTATCACCGTGCTGATTTCACTGATTCTGCTATTAGGCGGGATAATGAATGGCATGCGTATCCAAGCGCAGCAATATGTGAAATCTACAGGTGCAGACATCTGGATTTCTGCTGAAGGTTCGGGAGGTGCGTTTATCGGTTTTTCTCTGCTGATTGAAGAGAATATGGCACCCCTGAATACCAGGCGTGAACTTAAAGAAGGATCACTATCTCCGCTGATTTTTGCCCAGGCACGTCCAATAATCCGTGGAAAGTCTACAAAGGCAATTGTTGTCGGGTATATGACAGACAAATATGGCGGTCCTAAACAGGTTTTAGATGGAGAGGGTAGGATGTTCAAATCCAGTGAATTTCAAGACTATCGACCAGAAGACCCGATTCCACTTGAGGTTATTGTTGACGAAAAGATGGGACTTGAGATCGGGGAACAGATTACCATTGGCACTGAGGCAGTAAAGGTGGTAGGAAAAACAAGCAGCTTGATGTTTGTATTGGATACGCCTTTGATCTTTATGGATGTTCGTGTTGCCCAAAAAGTGCTTCTTGGGAACTATCCGCGCGTGAACATGATGATTGCAAAAGCTAATGAGAACAGGGAACCGGAAAAGGTTGCTGCTTTTTTTGATGCTGAAGAGAAAATGGAAGCGCGGACAATGAATCAAACCCTTGATGACATTATTGCATATTATGTTGATGAACCGATGAAGGCAGTGCAATTCTTACGGGTCATGTTGTGGATAGTCGCAGGTCTACTCGTAGGGATGATTACGTATGTTACGATGCTGGAAAAGACGCAGGAAATTGGCGTGCTGAAAGCGATAGGTGCATCTAACAGCTATGTCATGACACATCTATTGAAACAGGTCGCTCTTATTTCGGTTGTAGGTGTTACGATAGGTTTTTGTCTTGCTTATGTCTTTGCTGCTGCTGCGCCAATTTTTGTAGCAATTAATCTCGTTGAATCAATCATTGTTGCAGGAATTAGTTTTATCGTGTGTTGTGGCAGTGGTTACCTCGCTGCGCGTAAGGTGATAATGGTTGATCCGTTAATAGCATTTCGTGGAGAGATTGATGGTGGTATGTTCCGACATTCTCCAACTGTTGCCTATTCGGATGCTTCATAAATAGGATCACTCGGTGTTCAAAAAGGATATTGATTATGACTGCTATCATAGAAGGGATCGGTTTGACCAAAAGATTCGGTTACGGAGATGCTGCTGTTGTTGCAATTGATTCGGTCGATATTCGCATTGACGAACGTGAATTAGTGATGATTATGGGAGATAGTGGATGCGGTAAAACAACTCTGATTAGTCTGCTTGGATGTATCTTAACACCGGATGCGGGTGAACTGCGTATAGATGGTGAAGAGATAGATCTAACTGGACAAGATCTAAGTCTAATCCGCAGACAGAAGATCGGTTTTGTGTTCCAACTGTTTCATTTACTACCCTATCTGACAGCACTTGAAAACGTAATGGTTGCGATGGATATCGCCAAAACGGATAAATCTGAAGCAGAAGATAGATCAATTGAACTGCTAACAAGAGTTGGACTGAGTGATCGTCTCCACCATAGACCCGCGCAGATGTCTGGTGGTGAGAAGCAGCGTGTCTCTTTTGCAAGAGCACTTGCCAATCGTCCCAAAGTCATCTTCGCTGACGAACCGACTGCGAATTTAGACAGTCGTCAAAGTGATAACCTTATGAATTTAATTCAGGAATTGCGGCAAGAACACCAAACAACTGTCGTCATCGTAACCCACCATGAAGGTTTGAAGGAAAATGCTGATCGGATAGTCTACATGAAGGATGGAAAGGTAATTACATCTTGAAAAAACATATCGGTCTTATACGTTTTTACAATCTCTTTTCTATTTCAGTATTATATACGTTTCTGACTGTTTCCCCGTTATATGCTCAAATTACTGTTGAAGAGAGTAATTTCCTTACTAGCGGATTTTATGGAGGTGGGTTGTCTTTTGTAGACGGTTCCGCGTATGCACGCGTTCAGCTTCAACCCGATATTCCACTCGGTAAATTTGGTTTAGGTTTAGACCTTGTCTTCCTCTTCAATCCTTATGCAGAGGGTGACGAACCCAGATTTCTTGCAGAGTATGGTGAAGCTTGGGACAGCGCAAGCACGTGGTTAAGGTTGATACGTTACATCCGTTATGCTCAACCGTATGATCCTTTTTATTTTCGACTCGGTGAATTTGATTATTTGACAATTGGTCACGGGTCTATTATGTCGGGATATTCTAATCATGACCGGCGCGGACTACATCTGAATGTTAGAGAAACTGACGGTAGATACGGCATTGAAACGATGTTGAATGACCTTGGGAACCCGAGAATCTTCGGGGGACGCGGTTTTGTTCGTCCCTTACTACGTCCTGAGAATAATAATCTATTTACAAGATTTGAGCTCGGTGCCACGTATATCACAGATATTGATCCAGATAGCATGGTAGAAGATGAAGAACCCTTTCAAACTGTCGGTGCCGATATAGGGTTTCCCATTATTGAGAAAAGTTCATTCCGACTTGATCTATACAACGATTTTGCGGTGCAAACAGCACCTTTAGCTCCTGAGCATACAGAGATGGAGGATTCGACACCTGTAGATGATACGTTACAATCTGACCAGTCCACCACAGATCCTGATTCAACGATGATGGATATAGAGGAGACATCAGAAACAGAAATAACATGGGGCAACGCTACAGGTATCGGTTTTGCTGCGAACAGTATTCTATTCAAATTTGAATATCGAGTGTTTAGTGATGGCTACATACCTTCAGTATTTGATTATACGTATGAACTCGGAACACCCGTATTTTGGGGGTATGATAAAGGTGATGAAGCGAGGCGCGGTTTCTTCTCACAGATTATTTTGAAACCGATACCCCAGTTACATGTGTTAGGTGCTTTTGAAAGATACGATGATAACACATCTAAGCTCTATATTGGTGCTAAGGAATCGGGTCTAATACCACGTTTTCAGTTTCGCGCGTTCTACACCAAACGTAATATTGGAGAAGATGGTGAGACAGGTTTCTTCACGGATCTTGTAGATTTAGATGATAAGTCTGCTTTCAACATAGAGATCAGATATACTGTAGTTCCGCCTATTCAAACGATAATGGTTTACGAGTATCGGTTCCGGCGTGTGGAAACTGAGGATGGTCGTTCTCAGTTTGAACCATTTCGCTCTACCTCTGTTGCAGTAGGCTATAGTCATGATTTCTAATGTAGACAATGAAAGTTGTGTTTAATGGAACAGACAGGCACAAATGATGTTTCGGGCAAAAACAGTATTAGTTTTTCTAAGCAACGTAGCGAATTGAAAGGTGTTTCGCAGTGGATTTTTGGTGTATCTGCTGTTTTCTTTGTTGCTGTTTATATCTATAGTGCTGGTTTCGGTTCCGCTGCGGAACAGTATCATCTCGGTTTATATCTTCTCTTCACATTTTCTCTGATCGGTATTTTATACAAATTCCGTCAAAACTCTCCTGCCTTTCGTCCATCCATTTTTGATATTATACTTGTTGTATTGAGTATTGTTTCGATCGGTTATTGGATTATTGAATATCCTGACCTTGCGAATCGTGCCGGGGCATATACAGGTGTAGACATTGTGATGGGGGGAATTGGATTGCTGATCAGTTTTGAAGTGAGTCGACGTACTGTTGGGTGGGGATTACCTATTATAGCAGTGGTTGGTGTTTTATACGGTCTGTTCGGTCGTTATATGCCGGATGCTATTTCACATCAAGGCTTCTCATTTCGTAGAATGATTGAACATTGCTATTTTAGTCAAGCGGGTGTATTCGGCATCATGGCGAATGTGATGGCGACATACGTCATTCTATTTATCTTTTTCGGTGCGTTTTTAGAAAAGTCTGGTGTAGGTCAGTTCTTTATTGATTTACCGATGTCACTTACGGGACGTTCTGTAGGGGGTGCTGCCAAAGTGTCGGTTGTCACCTCCGGTTTTTTCGGTTCTGTTGCTGGCAGTGCAATTGCGAACACGGTTACAACAGGGGCATTTACGATTCCGTTGATGAAACGGACAGGTTTTCGTCCACACATTGCTGGTGCGGTTGAAGCGTCAGCATCTGTTGGGGGTCAATTCCTTCCACCTGTGATGGGTGCTGGTGCTTTTCTGATAGCGGAACGGACAGGGATTCCGTATAGCAGAATAGCACTGCTTTCAGTTGTGCCAGCAGTTCTTTATTTCTTGTCTGTGTGGGTAATGGTTCATTATGAGGCAAAGAAACAGGGACTTGAACCGATTCCTGCCGACGAGATACCGAAGCTATTGACGCTCTTAAAGACGGGATGGTTTTACCTATTACCATTGGTAACGTTGATTGGATCTCTTGTGATAGGGTATTCCGCATATAAGGCGGCATTCTATTCGATCCTTGTAACGATAGTGGTGAGTTACTTTCGTCCAGAGACACGATTGACCCCACGGAGAATCTTGGAAGCGATGGTTACGGGTGCTAAGAACTCACTTGCTATTGGTGGCGCAGTTGGTACAATTGGTATCATTGTAGGTGTAATTGACCTGACAGGTTTAGGTAGGATATTTCCGGATTTGGTGTTAGCGGTAGCTGGAGACAACCGTGCAATTGCAGTATTGTTGCTTGCTTTAGCGTCATTGGTTCTTGGTATGGGAATTCCCGTCACTGCAGCATATTTAATCACATCAGAACTTGCTGTGCCGATCTTGACAACGCCTGAAATGGGTATATCAATCATCGCTGCTCACCTGATCATCTTTTGGTTGAGTCAAGATTCCAATATTACACCACCTGTTGCCTTGGGTGCTTATGCGGGTGCTGCGATTGCCCGCGCGGATCCGTGGAAAACGGGATGGGCATGCTTTAAGTTTGCAAAACTGCTCTATATCATGCCGTTACTGTTTGCGTATACACATATCCTATTTAATGGGACGGTATTGCAGAATGTGTTGTCTATTGGCACAGCAATGGTCGGTACTGTGATATTCTCCATTTTGACGATGGGTTATTTTAATCGGAAAACGTATTGGTATGAGTCTATACTACTTGCTGTTGCAGCGTTTCTCGCGTATACCTATAATATCTGGACATTCATCACAGCATTAGCACTTGCTGCGACTGTTTTTGTGCTTCAGAAGCGGACAGAGTAGTCTTACTGTCTTTGTGTTTCAGTGATCGTTTGTAGTCGCTTTAGTATGTTATCTGCAGCACGACGTGAAGCATTGTCATTGAATTCATCCACAGCTTTTCCTGCCCGAAATACATTCCCACGATAGTATCTTAAGAAGATGTAGTATGTCCACATGAATGCGTCAAGATAATTTTGGTCAAGAATACCATCAACCGCGACGAATCCGAGAGCACCATTAAGTAGGAATGCGTTTAGTCCTCCTCGCCAATTTCCTGCGTATATCTGTCCTGTCCCCGGAAGGATTGCGGATAACACCCTTGCGATCCGTGCAGATTTTTTGGGTTGATTGATCGCTATGTTGAGTAAATTGTCAAGCGTTTCATCTGCAGTATAATCTTTTAATAACGCCTGTGCTTCCTCCCATCGAAACTGGTAAATAAATGCTACAACTTGTAGGAACAGTGCGCGCTGATACAATGTTCCAGAAGGATGGCGGAGAGACACTTTTATCAACTCAAGACGGGCAAGATCATAGTTCTGTGATGATAGAAGTATAACAGCAAGATTCAGTTGATATTCCGACTTTGTATCTTCTTCAAAGGCATGTGAAACCGCGTTCCGCATCGCTATGATTGCCTCTTGCCAAAATCCTTGTTCTCTATATGCAAGTCCAATTTTGTGGTAAACTGTTGCGGTTTGGATACTGTCTGGATGAAAGAAGATAAATCGTTTATATTCTGTAATCGCTGCTTCGTAATTTCCGATCTTTGCAAAATGGTCGCCCAGTGTGAGAGGTGTAAGAGGACTTTCTTCTGCTATTGCGGAATCATTGCAGAAAAGTAGTATGATGAGGAAAAGGATAGTTAATTTTGAGCGATTCAAATACATGAAGCTTAATTACAATATTGTCAAAAATGCGTTTAGGAAGAATGGTATAAGAAAATTACCTTTTCCATCATTTTTATATTTCACCATAAACAGAAATCAATGACTTTGAAAGGACATGCACTCATATAAGGGATTATAGCACTTTTTTGCAGTTTTTTCAACCACTATAGACAATACCTTATGGGTCAAATTAGCGATACCCAAGACCATGCCTGTAGCACATTCATCCTTGATTGTGCTTCATTCTCCAAACACATTCATCCTACATTTTGTGTCCAGTATTGGAAGTGTAGCACATTCTGTTAGATTGTGCTTCTTTCTCCAACCCCTTCCATCCTTCCCCCCTTCCAGCCATCCATCCCTTTTCCTTTCCGCGTAATCCGCGATTCAGACAGAATAGACGAAAGTCCTTCCACCCTTCCATTCTTCCATTCTTCCACCCTTCCCTATCCTCACGTCTTGATAAAACCCTACCGATTTGATAAAATAGTGTTACATCGTCCCTAACCTACTACTTCAGAAACATACAAAATTATGCAACCGTTTTCCACCTAAGTCGCGTCACAAGGGTTCAAAATAACATGTCATACCGATCATTTCTGGAGACACGCAATGAGAAACAGCGAATATGAACTGATTCAAAGAATTCTTGCAGGAGATGACACCGCTTTTTCTGAACTTGTGAGAAAATATCAGAAGCCAGTTCACGCACTCGTATGGCGAAAAATTGGGGACTTCCACATCGCCGAAGAGATTACACAGGACACCTTCCTGAAAGTATATCAGAGACTTCACACGCTGAAAGATCCACATCAGTTCTCTGGATGGTTGTATGTGATAGCGACACGCCGATGCTACGCTTGGCTCCGTAAGAAACGGATACGAACACAACCGTTAGAAGACGTAGAAACAACCAAGGGACAAAGAGATGCATATTCACGGCATTTTGTTGAAGAACGTGCAAAATCAACTATAGAATCACAACGCGAAGCTGTCAAAAGCCTCCTCGCGAAGTTAAAAGAGAGCGAACGCACAGTGATGACACTACACTATCTCGGAGAGATGACTATCAGTGAGATTAGCAAGTTCTTAGGTGTTTCTGAAGGAACGATAAAGAGTCGCTTACAACGGGCGCGGCATCGTCTGCAAAAGGAGGAAACGATGATTAGAGAAGCTCTTGAACATTTTAAACTTTCACCGAACTTAACGGATAACATTATGCAAGATGTAACACGACTTAAACCTGCTACACCTTCCGCAAGCAAACCTTCGGTACCGTGGGTGATCGCTGCATCAACTGCAGTCATAATTGTGTTGATGCTTGGTATAGGGAGTCAGTACTTAGAACGTTTTCAGAGACCCTATAGTTTAGATGCTCATGCTGAAAGAGTGGTTGAACTTGTTCATGCACCTATTGTGCTAAACCTTGAAGCAAAACCGGATGTTCGAGATCAACTTGGAAGTTCAAATACATTTGGTCCAAAAGAAAATAGTGGTCAAAAACCTGATGAAGTTTTACTGGCTGCTGTCCAAGAAGATGGAGAAGACATTGCAGTTGCCAAACAGCAGTGGATTCAGTCTGGACCCATCAAAGGAAGCGAAGTAATTAGTTTGCTTGCAACACCAGAGAGTCAACTTTACGCTTTTGCTGGTAGGAATATCTACAAATTGGAAGCTGACGGGAAAGAATGGCAACACATCTTTGATACGACTTCGCTGGATACTTATTATGAGGAGGGTGAGGCAGTTATGAATAAATGGGACAATACGCTCTATCTGATACTGTCTACAGACCTATTCGCTTCAAAAGATGATGGTAAAACGTGGGATTTAGTTCACTCATGGAAAGATGGTCTTTGGTATCCTATGGAGTTGGTTCTAACAAAACAAGCTTTTTATCTCCTTTTTTATCTGGGAAACAATGTCTTTCAAACTAACGATCTTTTTCGTTCTGAAGATTCCGGCAAGACATGGGAGGTCATAAATGCTCCGATAGATAGAAACATTCAATCCATTGTTAATATACAGAACACGTTGTTTGCCAGGACAAATTATGCCCTCTACCGCTATAGCGATGAAAACTGGAAACGCATGGAATTACCAGTGTCTGTAGGATATATCCATTCTATTGCCACGGCTGAAGAGAATCTATATGTTACAGCAGAGGTAGGTGATGATGTGTTAGATACCGGTAAAGTGTCACAAGGGCTGGAACGGGGTTGGTGGATATTTCGATCAACTGACCTCGGTGATTCATGGGATGATATAACACCGACAAACGCCTGGCGCGTAAAGGGACGAGCACCACGTCTCAAACTTATTGCTGTTGGAGAGACACTTCTGGCGATGGAACACGGTATGGTACGCTCTACCGATAGCGGAAATACATGGCTACCTCCTCAATTATTAGGCACTGTCCCTGCAATGAATGCTAATATAGCTAATAAAGACGTCGCGACAGCAGTAAACGAACGTGTTTTTTATGTGAGTGGGAATAACGGGCTGCATCGTTCCACGGATAGCGGTAAATCATGGCATAAGATTAATATCGCTGCGGATAAGAGTAAAATAGATACGCTCATCGCATATAAAGGGAAAGGTGAAAAGCATAATACTCCTCCGACTCTCTATGCAAAGCATGGAGGAAGAATTGTCCAATCTATTGATGAAGGTACGTCTTGGAATACCGTTCAAATAGATATTCCGATGACGGACCCAGAAAGAGAGAAACCACCAGATATTACGCATATAACTGAATCTGATGGTGTTCTCTACGCAAAAGGTGGCGGATCCTTTAACAGAGGAAAAACACTTATATATCGTATATCTGCAGACGGAAATAAACTTGTGCCGATTCAAGGCATGCCCATCTACGACTTACTCGAATCGTATGGCAAGTCGGGGGATATATTGAGAAACCAATTTAACATTTCAGATAAATCTGTCCTTGAACAGATGCAAGAGGGTATTCCTGGCGCAACCCAGTTCTTTGAACAATTGACACAGACAAGCCGTGAAAATCAGTTTAAACTTTTTAGACTTGCCCAGTTTAGCCCGTTTGCTGTCAGTGGTGACACATTCTATATAGAATACAATTATAAACTTTTCCGATGGAAATTGGGTGATTCAGAATGGTCAGACACCGGTGTGGAAGAAACTGTTGAATTGACTTTAGACATAGCTGGAAGAGAGCCTAAACTTGCTGTTTCAGGAAATACTGTTTACCTTGGTAAAAGAGATGGACACCTTGTGCGATCTTATGACTCAGGACATAATTGGAAAGACATTCCTTTGAGTTTTATGTTTTCTTCGCCTATTCAAGCCTTCAAAGATATTGTGTTTACGGGTTCTAAGGTATATGTAGCAACGGATGTAGGTGTTGCTGCATCAGATGAAGGAGAACATTGGTATGCTATAACCGATGCAGCGGGAACACACATCGTCATGGAACACTTGGCTGTTGATGGCACAACGCTCTATGGTGTTACCAAAGATACAGGTATTTATCGTTTAGAGAATGGTGTCTGGGCAATGGTTGTCTCAGACATACCTGATAACGTGACTTCCCTCGTTGTTGATAGGAACACGTTTTACATAGGCACAGAAGATAGAGGCATGCTGCATTTCACTCTTGAGCAGTTGATACACAAATAGTTATCAGTGTTCAGTTGCGAGATTGGATTGGACAAGAATGAACGATTTTGCGATGGACAGAGTTACTTATTCTGCATGAGTGCGGTGAGATCCCACAACAGCACCGTGCCGTCATGACTTCCACTTGCGAGTGTTTGACCATCAGGACTAAACGATATGCTATAGACAGAATCCGTATGCCCTTTGAGTTCAAGCTTCTGTTGTCCCGTCAACACATCCCATAAACGGATAGTACCATCAAGACCACTACCACTTGCGAGGGTCTGACCATCAGGACTAAACAATACACTTTCAATCCAAACTGTATGTCCTATGAATGCGTGCTTCTGTTCACCTGTTGACACATCCCATAAACTGATAGTCTTGTCAACACTGCCACTTGCGAGTGTCTGACCATCAGGACTAAACGATATTCTAAAGACAATATATGAATGTCCCTTGAGTTCGTGCTTCTGTTGTCCCGTTGCCACATCCCATAAACTGATAGTCTTGTCTCTACTTCCACTTGCGAGTGTCTGACCATCAGGACTAAACAATACGCTTTCAACCTGATCCGTATGCCCTTTGAGTTCATGCTTCAGTTGTCCCGTTGCCACATCCCATAAACGGATGGTTATGTCCTGACCACCACTTGCGAGTGTCTGACCATCAGGACTAAACGATACGCTCAAAATATCATCCGTATGCCCTTTGATTTCGTGCTTCTGTTGTCCCGTAGCCACATCCCATAAACGGATGGTCTTGTCTCTACTTCCACTTGCGAGCGTCTGACTATCAGGACTAAACGATACGCTCAAAACATCATCCGTGTGTCCTTTGAGTTCATGCTTTCGTTGTCCCGTTGACACAACCCATAAACGGATAGTATCGTCATGATTACTTCTACTTGCGAGTGTCTGACCATCAGGACTAAACGATACGCTATTGACAACACCCGTATGCCCTATGAGTTCATGCTTTCGTTGTCCCGTTGCCACAACCCATAAACGGATAGTCATGTCATCACTACCACTTGCGAGTGTCTGACCATCAGGACTAAACGATACGCTATTGACACCATCCGTATGCCCTCCGAATGTGTGCTTCTGTTGTCCCGTTGCCACATCCCATAAACGGATAGTATCGTCTGCGCTACCACTTGCGAGTGTCTGACCATCAGGACTGAACGATACGCTATTGACATAAAACGTATGCCCTTTGATTTCGTGCTTCTGTTCACTTGTTGACACATCCCATAAATGGATAGTATCGTGCCAACCGCCACTTGCGAGTGTCTGACCATCAGGACTAAACGATATGCTAAAGACACCTACCGTATGCCCTTTGATTTCGTGCTTCTGTTGTCCCGTTGCCACATCCCATAAACGGATAGTGCGATCAAGATCACCACCACTTGCGAGTGTCTGACCATCAGGACTAAACGATATGCTATGGACAGAACCCGTATGCCCTCTGAATGTGTGCTTCTGTTCACCTGTAGACACATCCCATAAACAGATAGTCTTGTCATCACTGCCACTTGCGAGTGTCTGACCATCAGGACTAAACAATACGCTAAAGACACCATCCGTATGCCCTTTGATTTCGTGCTTCTGTTGTCTCGTTGCCACATCCCATAAACGGATGGTTCTGTCCCGACTACCACTTGCGAGTGTCTGACCATCAGGACTAAACGATACGCTCAAGACTCCACTCCAGTGCCCTTTGATTTCGTGCTTCTGTTGTCCCGTTGCCACATCCCATAAACGGATAGTCATGTCCTGACTACCACTTGCGAGTGTCTGACCATCAGGACTAAACGATACACTATGGACAGAACCCGTATGCCCAGTGAGTAGGAATACTTCTTGATAGGTCCGCGCGTCATAGATCCAAATACCGATACTACTCGCGACTGCAATAGAGTTGCCATCTGGAGAATACACAACATCCCTAACAGATCCTTTACCCAGTCGTGCTTTAGCACCTTCAGGTAAATGCCATTTTGTGTAATCCTGATCGGCATTAGCAACATGTAGTATGGAAAATAAAAGTAAAAGTAATGTGCATTGGAATTTCACGTGTCTTTGTCCTCATTTATGTTAGAATAATAGTCTAATCCATTCTAATAGTATAATGGATTCTTTTGTTGCAGTAAAGCACAACTTATGAGAAAACCGACAACCCCCCTTGCTTTCGCAACATTATAAGTGTCTACAAATAATTTCAGGTTGCGCTTTTCACTGATATTGGGGTATCCTATATATACAAGATAAATTCAGATGTGTTCCCAGTACCATATTCCGATATGTACAGTGTCATAACGAAAGAGATTATGAAAAAAAAATCCCCATCAAAACGTGATAAGTTGATCCACTCTCATGTAAGAGACCTATTCGTCGCACAAGCGGATAGACCCGCAGCATTGAAGGATATAAGCCTTAACCGACTGACCCCATATCAACGGGCATTGTTAGTTGCGGATGGAACCGTTACGCGTTTCATTGAGGCATATAAACTTATACCTGTTGAGGTTGTGTTATTATACCAAGCACGACGCACGGTTCATAACGAACATAGTTGGCTTAAGTTGCAAAATGGTGGCAATATCATCGCGCGAGAAGTCGTCTTGCAGACACCTTGCACGGAATTTCAGACCCCTAAAATCCATGCTTATGCAGTGTCACAGATTGTATATGAACGTTTACCGCATAATGTTGTTGATGGTGTGGAAGCTGGTATTGATGGTTTAGGTGCTTTATTGCATCACAGTCAATTGGAAGCGCGCCGTGATCTGCTCTGGTGGGGCATCGAACGCGCGACAGGTATGCCGAGTAGTCTTGCACATTTTGAAGGAAGACCGCTGCTCTGTAGAACATATCGAATCGTTGCTAATGGCAATCCGTTGATGCTTATAACAGAAAAGTTCCCACTTGATGATTCCTAAAGGTGTGAATACCGTTTACGCGCGTGTTAGTGTCCCCACGGTCTCGCCTGTTTGATTGAAATTGTGCCATCTTTGGTGATCTTGAATTCAATTTCCATAGCAAATTCCTTCGGTTTTACGTTGGCACCGTATAATTCACTGAATTTGTTGTGTACTGTACCGATATAGAAAGAGAGTTGGTGTAGGTGATTGTCGGTTAGGATCAATCTACCATCATCTTTTTTGTTTGATGTTTGCACCACACGGTATTTTTTGCTGTCCCACCAGTCTATTAGAACCTCTTCCGGTATAGACTGTTCTTCGGGATTCGTTACAAGGTCTTCCCCGACCTGTGTATTGAAGTAGTAATTCCCCTCAGTCTGATAGACGACATCATCGGAAACAGCGACACCGTTTGCCACTTCATCTTCATAGTTTGGGTGGACGAGAACCCCCATTGCGGTTGTGAAATGGTCTATTTTGAAGAATTCACGTGCTTCAAACGCTCTAAGATTCCACAGACTTGCAAACACCTGTTTGACAGATTTCGACAAATGTCCTTCGTCTGGTTGATGTGTGAAAGAATCGTATAGACCTGCGCCGCTGAAACCGGGCAAATCTTCGTTATTTGTGCTGGAACGGCATCGTAGTGAAGTGCCATTTGGAAATTTGTCTTGTAAGTCTGACAGTGCGTTCATCATCCAATTTGGCATTTCTGCATTTTCTATATCTTTCCTAATGTTTCTCAGTATTGCCACCTTACTACTTTGGTCATTTTCGTAGTCTGAAACTAAAAGTGAATCTTTGATCTTATCGTAGAATTTGTTATGCTTCATGAATGCGTCGTAATAGTAGAACGGTATTCCAAAACCGTTTGGCACAGTACCTTCTGGAAAGTCGAATGTTCTCAATGTAGCAAGGTTAGCGGTTTTAACCCCGAATTTTGCAGCATCTGTAAACGTTATATCGTCAAGCGGAAGGATTTGTGTAGCCGATAGGTCGCGTGGGGGTTTCTGTATATTCTTTGGTTGAATACTTGCAAAATGAGATTCTATCTCTTTCTGTGTTGCTTCTCTCATCTCAAAACCGTCTGCATCAACTCTATAGTAAATAAATTTTCCGATGAGGGGTGCGATTGAACCTCTTTCCCACGCTTTGGTAATGAATGCATTAGGCACTTTATCCTGAATAGCTCGCAAGTTGACATGGGATAACGGCGTTTGGCGGACACCGGTGATAATTCCTGCTACTCTCGGCATCTCGTTTGGTAATGTCTTACAGATCACAATGTCTTGTGGTGATGGTAATTCGTTGTTCTCAAGCAGTCGCAATTTACCAAAAGACTCAGCTTGATTCAGTGGCAGATAGCCGATGTTTGCATAAAGATCATCTTCAAAGTATACTGGGAAATCTGCCTTATCGTATAGTGCTTTTTCGATGTTATATATTGCGATTGCTCCCCATAAGGGACAGTATCCGAGTCTGTTTTTTGCGAATGGCATTTTTGATACGATCAGGTCATGAACCATTTTTATTTTTTCAAACGTAAATGCGTCGTTTGGATTAAACTCGAAAGTGTAGACTCCCAGTTCACCGTTCGGAGCGATGGAGAGGGGACGGTAGGAGAGAACACCCCGCATCTGTCCTTGACCTCTGTCTAAGCCTGCGGCTCTCATAAAACTTCCGTGAGAGCGATGCGTTTTGGTGTTCATGAAGTAGAAATGTGGATTCTGTGTATTTGTATTCTCAACCTGAAATTTTACATATTCTATACCCATCAGTTGTGTGTCTATGAGAACTTCTGTACCTTGATATGACAGTTTTTTAAAGGTTTCTCGGTCTGGAATAGTGGCAGTACCGTCATTAAATTTGACCTGTTCAGGTGTTAGGTGTATACCTGAAGGGGTGGGTCTTGAGGATCGTCTTCCACCGAATCCTCTTCTACTGCGGGGTCGGTTGTCTCTGCCATCTTGCATTTCGCGTATGGCATCCATACTATACTTAATGCCTCTTGCATTTTCTGTTCTAACGACCTTTACCATTAGCTCTTTTTCTGTTATGCTGAGAGACCCGTTTTGGTCAAGGTCGAACCGCTTTTCATCTGGTGTAAGTGTAGTTTGTGCATAAGTGTTTATAGCATAAAATGTCAATGTGAGTAGTAGTGAAATGAGTAAAAAAATGTTCTGTATATATTTCATGGTAATGCCTCATACTATATGTTTTTAGGTTTGTTTCAAGTGTTCTATTATCATGTTAGGCAGATGAGTTTTTGAATTGTTCAAAAAAACCTGTTGTATTACGCACCCTACCTGCAGGGGAATCAATAAAACATAGATTACAGCACACGGAGTGTGTCTACTGGTAATCAAGAAATAGAAGGAACGGCACACGGAGTGTGCCTACTACTGTAACGCTGGCAAACCCGCAACAATATCCACCGTCTCCAAGCTCACAGTAATCACCTGTCCAAGCAACCGCACAATATACTGCGGATCATCCGCACGATTCGGATCGTTGACGATGCCGCTGCGTTTATCAGTTTTTACGCAATACTGATTGATGACCCATTCCAACGCGGAACGGGTGCCGAGTCGATATTCAAGTGCTTTTGCAGGGATGCCATCAAGTGTGAGAAAGCTGTAACTGTCCGTTTTGATAGAGGAGTGCATGTGTCGGTGATTGCAGCACAATGTTTTTGGAGGGATAGCCTGCCGCGAATTTTTTGTCTGCCTCAATGTATAGGTCGTCTTGTGTATCTTTTGCTTCCCAATAGCCGTGCGGTAACCCGTAAGCGTCAACGACTTCACCATCAGGGGTGATACGTCTGTTGTCAGCGGTGTGGAGTGTTTTTTCACAAAGGAGTGTGAAGTTGGATTGTCCGCAATAGTGTTGGAGTAGACTTTGGAATGCGGCGCGGACACTTCCCTCATTTTCTGCACCGAGTTGTGCGTATTCTTCAAGTTCTGCGTAGTATGTTTTGATCGGTTTATGTGTAGTTTTGATGTTGACTTCGGACATGGTGTCCCTTTGACCGCTGAGTATACAGCAATTCAGATGCGTATCTCCGTTCATGAGATATTCTCCTGAATTTGCTGGGTAGTTGATCATGCTCCAGTCGGATTATCCGCTTTTTCGCGAGGGTAGTTACCATCTATCCGTTCTTTTCCTTTTACACTTCTGTTGCGTCAATTCCTTGCAAAAACGTTTCAACGCTGGATGTCCGGACAGCTACGCGAAGCAGCTCTGCTAATAGCTCAAGGTCCTGAATAGACTCCAGTGCCTGTTCTACAGGTTGTACATCGCTCAGTGGAAAACGTTCAGTAAGTACAGACAGAATAAAACTGATGGAAGTTTCACGTGCACCTTGCTTTCTTAGATGTTCAATATAGGGAAAAGGTGATTTTTGCATCATTTCCTCCGATATTAGTTTCTGATGCTTTTATACTTCATAAGTGTCAATTCCTTGCAAAAACGTTTCAATGCTGGATGTCCGGACTGCAGTGCGATGCAGTTCTGTCAATCGCTCAAGGTCCTGAATAGACTCCAGTGCCTGTTCTACAGGTTGTACATCGCTCAGTGGAAAACGTTCAGTAAGTACAGACAGAATAAAACTGATGGAAGTTTCACGTGCACCTTGTTTTCTTAGATGTTCAATATAGGGAAAAGGTGATTTTTGCATCATTTCCTCCGATATAAGTTTTTGTATAAATGTAAGGTCATATTCTAAGCTACCCAATGTTGACAACGCAAACAGCAGCGTTCCACGCGTCTGTGTATCAACTGGTGCGCCAAATGTCTTTTCAACACATCTTTCCAACCATTCTTCTTTGCTCATGCCCTCTGGTGGCTTCATCAAAGGCGTAAACGGAAACAGCCCAACTGATGCTGCATCCAAAAACGACTCACCCTCTAAATCCGCCAACCGAATTACCTGATACCCGTGCCGCAAACCAAATTCATCACTTCCATAACGATAACCACCCGGGTCGGTCTTTCCTGCTTTCGGACTCAGATATAGTACCACTGAATACACAGGAAGTTCATGCCGTAGCAAGAGTTCACTGGCATAAGAGATCACCCGCAACGGCATCGGTTTATCTCTGCTATCCTCCGTTTGCACCTCTATATGCAGAAGGACTGTCTCATTGTGCCATTGCACCTTAAATGTCATATCATTGCGATGCACCTTAACAGTTTGTTGCTCG
>JAJEJA010000113.1 GCA_022828145.1 Candidatus Poribacteria bacterium
CGAGCAACAAACTGTTAAGGTGCATCGCAATGATATGACATTTAAGGTGCAATGGCACAATGAGACAGTCCTTCTGCATATAGAGGTGCAAACGGAGGATAGCAGAGATAAACCGATGCCGTTGCGGGTGATCTCTTATGCAAGTGAACTCTTGCTACGGCATGAACTTCCTGTGTATTCAGTGGTACTATATCTGAGTCCGAAGGCAGGAAAGACCGACCCGGGTGGTTATCACTATGGAAGTGATGAATTTGGTTTGCGGCACGGGTATCAGGTAATTCGGTTGGCGGATTTAGAGGGTGAGTCGTTTTTGGATGCAGCATCGGTTGGACTGTTACCATTTACGCCTTTGATGAAGCCACCAGAGGGGACAGACAAGGAAGCATGGTTGGAAAGATGTGTTGAGAAGACAGTTGGCGCACCTGTTGATACACAGACGCGTGGAACGTTGTTGTTTGCGCTATCAACGTTGGGTAGCTTAGAATATGATCTTACATTTATACAAACACTTATATCGGAGGAAATGATGCAAGAATCACCTTTTCCCTATATTGAACATTTAAGAAAGCAAGGTTTTGAACAAGGTGCACGTGAAACTTACATCAATAATATTCTGTCTGTACTTACAAAACGTTTTCCGTTGAGCGATGTGCAATCTGTAAAGCAGGCACTTGAATCTATTCAGGACCTTGAGCGATTGACAGAACTGCTTCACACAGCAATTGACATTCCCAATGTTGAGGCATTCTTACAAGGAATTGACGCGACAGAAGTGTAAACTGATGCAGCAGCCCAAAGTCACCAAGGAAAATAACTGGTAGATGGTAACCGGCTGCACGAAAAAGCGAATAATAGACTCGCCTTGTCAATCCTTGAAGATGTTGAACTTGAATTTAACAAATATGCAAATACCGAAAATTATTGATAATGTTGATGATAATACACTCCTTAAGGTTCTGGAGACTCTTCTAATAAAAAGTGTAAACTTAGATATTGCGACTGGGACGTTTGAAATCGGTGCATTTCTATCGCTCGGAAAAACATGGCAACATCTTGACGGTATACGTATCCTTATGGGGGACGAAACCTCTCGGCGTACAAAAGAACATCTAATTGAGGCTTTACAAAAAGGAACGGACAAGAACCTTGAATCCGTAAAAGAAAAGGATGACACTTTACAAGGTCTTGCAGATGTTCGGACCGCAATTCGCAGCGGAAAGATTGTGGTTCGTGTTTATGACCATGCGAAATTTCACGCGAAACTTAATCTGATGCAAGCAAAGGACTCAAGTCCAGTCAACTTTTCTACCGTTGGCAGTTCTAACTTTACAATACCCGGTCTTACCCAAAACGTAGAATTAAACACTTTCATTACTGACCCTACCCATATTGACAAACTCCGCGAGTGGTATGATGAACGTTGGGAAGAGGGTTCTGAAGTTAAAGCAGAGCTGCTCCGCATAATTGAACGACACCTCAAACAGCATCCACCATTTACTATCTATGCAAAAGCACTTCATGCATATTTTGAGGGACGCGAAAAACCCGCTGACGAATGGGAAGAAAACGAATCCGTTATTTACCGAACGCTTTCACAATACCAAAAAGATGGTTACCACGCAGCACGCCAGATAGCAGATACATGGAACGGTGCGCTCATCTGTGATGGTGTCGGTAGTGGTAAAACATACATCGGTTTGATGTTACTTGAACGCGCGCTGCGGGAGAATAAACGTGTGCTGCTCATCACTCCGAAATCGGTTGCAGAAAGTGTGTGGAACAGTCAGATTAAACTACGACTCCGAAGAAAATACGGACGGTTTCTTAGAGAAAACTACGATATCAAACTGCATACGGACCTTGGACGCAAAGGGGGTATCAGTGAGGATGATCTTGAATATTTCCGTGAACACAAGGATGTTATTATTATAGATGAGGCACACCATTTTCGGAATGCCAACTCCAACCGTGGCAAACTCTTGATGGATATAGCAGAAGGGAAAGAACTATATTTGCTTACTGCCACACCTATAAATAATAGTGTAGATGACATTTACCATCTGATAAACTATTTTGGACAGGATCAAAGGGATTACTTCAAGAACATCGGTGTGCATGATTATCGTAGACACTTTCGCGATATAGAAAAACAGCTTGAAGATGAAGGGACAGAAATAGCGGAAAGGGTTGAGGAAGACGATCTGCTACGGCAAGACACGATACTAAAACAGGTACTTATTCAACGCAGCCGTAAATACATCAAGGAATCTGAACAGGAGTCAGGTGTTGACATCCTTTTCCCCAAACGGATTATTGAACCCACTATAGATTATTCACTCAAAAAAGTCTATGGATCCCTCTATGACGTATTACGAACTGCTTTTGACAAAAATTATCCGTTTCTTAATTTAGCAATCTATAACACGGTCAAGTATCACAAAAGACCGGAAAAACAGATTGAAAATCGTCAAAAACAGATTGTAGGTCTCATTCGGACGCTTGTGCTAAAACGTTTGGAAAGTTCATGGCGTTCATTTGAAGCTACTGTTGAGAATCTTCTGCTTAAGATGGCGGTGTGGCTCAAAAAATATGCGCCTGATAGGTTCGCGGACTGGGAAGGAACAAAACGAAGATGGTGGAGCGTTGTGCAAGATCACATCCGGGAACGTCTTGAGGAAGATGGAAGCCAGCTTGAACCCCGTGAAGAGGAAGATAACATTGACTCAATCGAAATTGAAGACGATTTTATTCCTGAAGACCATCATATAGACAACTTGTTTGCCGATGTTGTAGACGATATGGACTTTCTGACAGGACTATTGAGTCGGATTTATAGATCCTTCTATGCTGACGAGGTGGGCGGCGAACCGGACACAGAAAAAGATGATAAACTTCAACAACTCATCAAACTCTTAAAATCCGCACCTTACGAAAAGAGGTTAATCTTTACCGAATTCTGTGACACTGCCCGGTATCTTTACACTCAACTACAGAAAGCGGGTGTTGCGGATATTGCCCAAATTGACAGTCGACGTAAGGTGAATCGTGAAGAGATAATAGAACGATTCTCACCTTTCTACAATGGGAAAACACCTTATCAAAGTGGTGATCCTGTCAACACACTGATTACAACAGACGTGCTTGCCGAGGGGCTTAACCTGCAGGATGCGTCCGTCATCATCAACTATGACTTACACTGGAACCCTGTACGACTCATGCAGCGTATCGGTAGGTTAGACAGACGCCTTGACGCGAACATTGAAGCGAAGTTTAACCGCACAGACCCAACAGTGCATGTCTGGAATTTCCTGCCACCAGCAGAGCTTGAGGACATCCTTAAGCTACGCAGACGCGTTGATGGCAAAATCCTACGTATCAGTAGAACGCTCGGAATTGAAGGCAAATTTGTCTCACCCAATGACGACAACGAAACTTTACGTCTTTTCAATGAACGCTATGATGGTATACCAAACGTTGAAGAATTGATGAATCTGGAACGTCAACGTATCTCTGAAGCATATCCTGAATTGTGGCGTCAATTGCCAAACCTGCCAAAACGACTCTTTTCTGGCAAAGATGTAAACGTCATTCCCCCACCGATGCACAACCGTGATGGCGAGTTAATTCACCTCAATCGTATTGGGAATGTTGGAGTGTTTTGTTGTTATCGTATGCCAATAAGCGATGAAATTAAATGGTACTTCTATGACGTTGATAATGATGAAGTTGTTGATGATGTGAGTGATATTTGGCCCGAAATTCGTTGTGATATAGAAACGGAACGGTATACTGAAGAAGGACCAGGTGAGCTTAGAGACGCACTGAAAAAAGTTGAAAAACATATTCAAAAGCACCTTTTGCAGATACAAGCACCAATGGGAGAAAAACCTAAACTTATTACATGGATGGAGATTTGTTAAATGGACTTCATTTTACCCAAAATATCATGTGTATGTATTTTTTCATTCTATTTGTCTGAACCAGGATTTGCGGGATTATAGGATTTTTTCAGGATAAGAGTCTCTTCTCGTATTCTATTCTTATGAAAATGGGAAACATTTTGGGGTTCATCTGTCTATGTACATAGCACTCCGCATGAAGTTTAAAAAATAAATTGGGTAATTAGGACCCAGACACGGTAGGTTCGGTTTCCTAACCGAACTATAGTCGTCAATTTAGGGATTATCTGAGAGTTAGGGACACTCTTTAGTCCCGTAGGGACGCAATGTTTATAGATCACGGTTGAACACGGTTTCTATAAACATATCGTCCCTACGGGACTGAAGAGAAGACAACCCGTATAACCATAAGGATTCAGAGTGATTCATCATAGCATCCAAGTTTTTTTAAGTTTACACTTATGGGTTTCGCTTCGCTCTACCCGACCTACTTTATTTATTATTAGTAATAGAAGGCAACGAATGAATCTTAAAACTAAATAGTCCTGCTTAGCAACGATAAGTCTTTGACTTTACTGAAAATCTGTGATATACTTTCCACTAAGTTATACCTAACATTGAGATTAAGTGTTAACGGATTAATGTAGCGCAAACTTTCCAGTTTGCGACAGATATGCCACAAACTGAAAATTCATGCTACAATTCACGTCTCTCGGATACGAAAATAGAGTGAATGAACACTAATGAAAGCGAATGAATGTGAATATTGTAGCGGCGACATACAGCCGAAAAAGGTTACTGTCAACTATTCATACAAAGGAAAATTAGTGATTATTAAGGATGTACCGGTAGGTGTTTGTCAAGAGTGTGGACAGCGATATTATGCTGCTGCTACATTAGAGAAACTTGATACTATGGCGCAAAATAGTGATGTTGCACCGGAAAGAATATCTGTCCCAGTCATGGTGATGAGTCCTTAAACTTGTTAGAGATTACGGTGCTGCTTCACTCCGTTATAGAGATAACCGAATGCCCAATATTACACCAAACGACATCCAAAACATCCGTGACTTTGACACGCTCTTAGACTTCTTCCGTGATAAACTTGATTGGCATATCCCCGAAGACGTTGAACTTGAAGATGTGGCTTTTCCGTGGTCCGCCGAAGACCTTGATCTTGACGAACCTACTGAAGAGCGAATTGTTGAGTGTCAGCAGCTGCCACCATTCCCACGTATCCGAACAACACTGTTCGGAGAAGAGACGCAACCGTGGGGTATATTTTTCCTGCAATTTAACAGCGAACATATCTATCGGACTGCACTACGTCGTGTGCTGCGGGGATTGGTCGAAAGACGCGATCGGGACCCAAACCTACCTTCATGGCAACACGACCAACTGCTCTTTATCTGTACAACCCCCAATTATCAACAATTTGCCTTCGCCAATTTCGCTTCAAACGAAAATTGGCGACGCTCAGTCCTTTCTATCTTCTCTTGGGAACAGGGAGATACACATATCCGCACGCTTTGTGAATACAACCTCCCCGCGCTCGCTTTTCCAAACGAAGGTTTTCCAAATGACGAAGCATGGCTAAATGTGTGGAAAGCGGCTTTTGACGTTGAAGCAGTTACCGATAAATTCTTTGCTGATTACCAACGCGTCTTTGCACAAGTTGAAGATGCTGTTGAAGGCATTCCCGAGAACCTTGAAGAAGCAAAAAGACTCTATACCCAACGACTCTTTAACCGACTGATGTTCCTACGGTTTATTGAAAAGAAGGGATGGCTTACTTACAACGGTGATCGCGAGTACTTACGCGCACTTTTTAACGCAACAGAAGCAGAAACCGATCAAGATTTTCTAAATGACCGACTCTTTTACGCTTTCTTTTTTGGACTCGGTAGCGAATTAGATTTTGAAGAATCAATGGATGCGTTTGTTGAGGCAAGAGGAGAAGTGCCGTTTCTCAACGGAGGTCTCTTTGAAAGAAAGGATTATGAATATGATCACCAACATGCAATCCATATTCCTAACGATAAATTTGACGAAGTCCTAAAGCTTTTTGAAAGGTATAACTTCACGGTGACGGAATCCACACCGCTTGACGTTGAGGTTGCAGTTGACCCAGAAATGCTTGGAAAAGTGTTTGAAGAACTCGTTACCGGCAGGCACGACACGGGCAGCTACTACACACCGCGCCCCGTTGTCTCCTTTATGTGTCGTGAGAGTCTAAAAATCTGTCTCAAGAACAAAACCGATGAGACAGAGGAATGCATCAAAAAGTTTGTTGATGATGGCGATGCAACTGAAATTCGCAATCCTGAAAGGGTGCTAAAGGTGTTACAAACATTACGTATCTGTGATCCTGCATGTGGTAGCGGGGCATACCTACTCGGTATGATGAGCGAATTACTGCGTTTGCGGGATGCACTTTTCCAAAGCAATCAGATTGATTCCCCAACAATATATCAACGTAAACTTGACATCATCCAGAATAATCTTTACGGTGTGGATAAGGACGAATTTGCAGTTAATATCGCTATGCTCCGTTTGTGGCTGAGTCTTGCAGTTGACTATGAAGGTGATACACCTGAACCGCTGCCCAACTTAGACTATAAAGTTGCAACGGGGGACAGCTTGACAGGTCCCACACCGTCAACTGAACAGACCGGTTTCTCGTTGCCGCTTATCCAGCAGATACAGGAACATCAAGCCGAATATCTGGTTACCCATAATGATCTTGAAAAACAGAGACTCCGAGAGGAGATTGCTGAACTCAAAGAGCAGATCCAAGGATGGCAAGAAAACCCAGAAGGATTTATTTGGCAGGTTGAGTTTCCAGAAGTGTTCCAAGAGGGTGGTTTTGATGTTGTTATCGGTAATCCACCCTATGTGCGACAAGAACTTATTAGAGCAATTAGGCCTATTTTACAACGATTGTTTACGGAAGTTTATGCAGGAACTGCAGATCTCTATGTCTACTTCTACAAACGTGGATGTGAACTACTTCGATCAAATGGCGTTCTCACTTACATTTCTTCCAATAAATTTCTTCGGGCGGGATATGGTAGAAACCTCCGAACGTTCTTTACGGACCAAATGTGTCTTCATATACTACTTGATTTTGGCGGCGTTCAAGTTTTTAGGGCAAGTGTAGACACGTGTATCATTCTTGTTGAAAACGACACACCGAATAGTGAGACATTTCTTGGGATAACTTTTCGAGACATGGCGGATATTCCTCGTCTCTCTGATGCATTTCAAGAACGCGCTTTTTCTATGCACACCAGCGACCTATCACCAGATGTGTGGGTATTGACATCACCAGATTCCATTTCACTACTGGCAAGACTTCAGAACACTGGAAGAAGATTAGGTGAATTAGCACAGCGCACATTTTATTTTGGTATCAAAACAGGATGTAATGATGCATTTATTATTAATGCTGTTACTTATGAACGACTGATTGATGCCGATCCTAACAGTTGTGATCTTATAAAGTCCTTGACAAGAGGGCGCAATCTTCGCAGATGGAGAGCGGAATCGACAAATGAGTATTTAATAGCAATAGCAAGCAGTGTTAATAGAGAATGGCCCTGGTCAAATACAAGAAATACCACAGAAGCGGAACGGATTTTTGCTGAAACTTATCCCGCGATCTATCGCCATTTGAATGGTTATCGAGATCGGTTGATTGCCAGAGACGATCAAGGCAGATTCTTTTGGGAACTTCGTTCTTGTGTCTATTATGCTGAATTTGAAAGACCGAAAATTATCTACCCTGACATCAGTCCACTCATGCGCGCCTGCTATGATACTACAAATGCATATTGCTTACAAACTACCTATATATTACCTACAGAGGATCTTTCCTTACTTGCAATTTTGAACAGTCAACTTATTGATTGGTATGCCCGTCATAAATTTCAAAGTCTCAACGATCCGTGGGCAGGTGGTGGCTTGCGTTTTATTGCACAATATATGCGACGTGTTCCCATAGCAGATCGGACTGCTGAACAGAAAATAGCATTGTCAGCACTTGTTGAACGGATATTGGAAAGTCCGAATAGTGATCAGGTGCGCGAAATTGAGCAAGAAATAGATGCGTTGGTGTATGAACTTTATGGGTTAACGGATGATGAGATTGAATTGATTAAACAGACGTATCGGGATGCGGGGATGGATGTGTGAGGGGCGGCACAACTTAACTTCAGGGTGTGTAAATATTTTGTCACTTTATTTGTCTGAACCAGGATTTTCAGGATAAGAGGTTTTTTGGTGCTATCAGATGGATAGGATGGAATGCATTCTTTGTCTGAACCAGGGTTTTCAGGATTATAGGATTTCCAGGATAAGAGACATTTCATGAAGGTTGTCTTATCCTGAAAATCCTGGTCAAATCTGGGAAATCCTGAAAATCCTGGTTCAGACAAGTGACCAGAACTTTACACAGCCAGCAATGATAACGCTTTGAATTTACTGAAAATCTGTGATATACTTTCCACTAAGGAATATTGGTCGCAATACAAGGAAACACAATAATGGAAAAATATCAAACTTGGCGTGAGTTTTTAATAGAGAAACTTACCGGCAGCGAAGAAGCACTCGGCTACCTCCAAGTTTATCTTGAAGAATACCTAATTGATGGAGACACACCGTTTTTTCTCAAAGGCGTCCGGAATGTAGTAGAAGCACAGGGTGGTATTCCTAAAGTTGCGAAACAAGCTGGCATATCTGCCGATGCGCTTTCAAAATTCCTGTTTAGCGAGGGACCGCTGCATCTTGGCACGCTTAGTACCATTCTCAAAACATTTGGATGGCAACTTTCTATTGAACCTTTAGCAGCAGAAAATAAAAGTGATGCAACCGTAACCCAACACTTGACAACATCAAGCGACCCATTAGATGAAAGCACAGAGCAAGTGGCTGAATCTTCTACAGCTTAATTTTCTATAATCAAGACTGAACGCATTTTACAACATTCTTTATGGTATAATGTATGCCGTAGCATGATAATTTGCACAAATTGTAAAAATACCACCAATAAACCACACAGGGAGATATCATGAAACATAGGTTAACCCTTATACTTGAAAAACAGCCAGAGGGAGGATACATGATAACGTGTGAGCAATTACCTGAGTTAATAACTGAATGCGATACGTTAGATGACGCAATAGGCAATGCCATTGATGCATTCTGTTCTGTTGCCGAACTATACGAACAGGAAAATCGTGTTTTACCCACACTTGTTAAAGGTGATACAAAGTTTACACATACACGTTTACCCCATATAGATATTTCACATTCAGCAGAAAGTAATTTGAAAAGTGATTCTAAAAGAGAATATCCATTAACTACATCAGAAACTTTAGAATTAAACTATTTGGCAATGGCGGTGTCCCTTAATGCCTCCTGGATATCAGGTACTTCTAACTCTGGATAAATCTCAATAATATCTTCTATTGACCTATTGTTAGCTAATAACTTAAGAATTACACTAACTGTGATCCGTGTACCACGAACAATAGGTTCTCCAAGACAAATTTTCGGATTTATTTGGATCCTGTCTAATTTTTCCACTTCAGTCTCCACTAATCTATTAATTTCACAACATTGGCACTTACAATACTTTCACTAATTGCCTCTAAAACACGCATATTCTGATATGCATCTTCAAGACTTGAATGCGGTTGTGTGCCAGCTTGTAACGATGCCGCCCAATGTCGCATCTCTTCAAGGTAACCGGGTCTATTGATACCGTGATATGCTGTGTTGAGATTCCATTCTTCAGTAGGTGTGTCAGCATAGCCTCCGCCGTGGCCAAGCCATGTCGGTACACGGTAGCGACGTAACTTTCGCGTTTCAAACACTTGAATTGCTTGGTTATGTGTCCCTTTAATAAATACCATCGCTTCCAAGACGGGACCGGTACCGAGTGTCATTGTGCCAATCCCTCCACTTTGGTAACGTAGATTTACAGACATGGATACAGAACCGGTAGGTGAGTCAACTTCTCCTGTCGCGTAGACTTCACTGACCTGTCCCATAAAGAATCGCATACAGTCTGTTGGATGTATGACCTGATCCAGCATGAAGTGCCATGCAAAAGGTGTTCCTGCTTGATGGACGCGTGGTCCTGGTGCTAAGTAGCGTGTATGGTATTGACATGCTTCACCGAATTCGTCTTCGTCAATTAGGCGTTTTGCGATCTGATGTGCGGGTGCATGTCGCCACATTGTTCCGACCATACCTGTTTTCCCAGCTTCAGCAGACGCATCAACCAACATCTTTGCACCTTCTGAAGTGGTTGCTGGAGGTTTCTCGGTATAGATATGGTATCCACTGTTTAGACACACGATACCGATGTCACGATGCATTTTATCTTCAGGTCTACCGACAACGGCGACTGCATCAAGGTCTTCATTCTTGAACATCTCATTATAGTCGGTGTAATGCCGTAGAGCACCGAATTTTCGAGCGTTTGCCTTTGCTTTTTCTTCTACAAGATCGCACGTGGCGATAAACTCAAACTCAGGGATATGTGGTATACACTGTTGTAAAATTGACGACATTCCACCACATCCGATAAAAGCGACTCTAATTTTTTCCATTTTTTAATGTAACTCCAAATATATAGTAACGTGAGTTTGATAAATCAGATTTCCCCAGGCTGGTAGGTTCGGTTTCCTAACCGAACCGGGTGTCTCAACGAATTACCTAAATTATTATTTAAACTTCATACGGGACTAAAGAGGGTTTGTATAACGTTTAACTATAAACATAGCGTCCCTACGGGACTGAAGAGGGTTTATCGTTTCAATCAATGTAGAAAATGTGAATCTAACACAAGAAAGTTTCTGTCAAGTACCGGATTGTTGCCAATTTCTGAAACAACGTTGAAGTGAATTTAGAAATCTACGGATAGATTTATCGCTGTCCTTCACTCTTTGCAGATTCATCTCCTTGACAAGATCAGTGATATGTTCAATTCCTCCTAATATTGGAGTCACTCCTACTTCAGTAATAGCTTCAAGAAACATAACCTTGTAACGATCTCGTTCACATTTTTGATCTGGTGTTGGACAACCTTTGCCAAAAACCGTATTGAATGATTCAGGATCAATCAACAACCACCGTTCAATGTGCGGTTCTGGGATCATACTAATTACGAATTCTTGTAAATTAGTGATGTTTCGATTGATTTCTTTTTCTCTCTCTCTGAATCCTTTACAATTGCTATCTGTTCCAACGATAATAAGATCAGGTAAAATCCCTTTGTTTCGTTGTAAATCATTTTGATACTGTTTCAATTCGGAAATTACCTTTCCTCTTCCACCCCGGGCATTTATTGATTTTGTTTTAACACCAACGTTATATTCTAACGAAAAACGTTGTAATATAGCAACTAAAAACACTTCATGAGCTTGATCTTCAACGAAGATATTGATATTACGCATCAAAGTCTCCTCGCGAGATACGTTCAGCTGGTGAAAGTTCATCTTGGTCTTCTAAGGCAGCGTCAATATTACTCTTTTTGAACAACGCTCCATAAGCCAATTCAATATAGGGTTTGATTTCTGTGTTGCCGTTGTTTTTGCTACACACATATAAGGACTTTTCTGAAATTAGATTAGGCAATAATGGTGAGTGTGTTGTTACTACAAATTGTATATCTTTGAGCCTTGCTCGAGTTTCCAGATATTCAGCAATTAGACTAATTCTGCGTGGATGGATCCCATTTTCTGGTTCCTCAAATCCAACTAATAATGGTTTTTCTTTAGCACCACTAAGAGCCAATAGTCCTAATATCCGAAGTGTTCCTTCTGATAAGACCCGCGAAGAAATGTGTTTTTCTCCTTCACGAATGTCTAATTCTACCTCACCTAATTCATTAACGCTTACATCTATCCCTGTGATTGATGGAATCATGGTATGCAGTGATTTCTCAACTGCTTCAAATTGCCGCTTGTTAAGAGCCTTTAGCGTATTGAGAAAAGCTGCGAGATTCTCTCCCATAGATCCAATATTGTGAACAGCCTTAACTGGATTAGGAAACCGCATTTGTTCTCTCGGTTCAAGGTAAAAAGTGAGCCAGTTCCTCAACTCCTGTTGCATAGCAGTCAAATGTGGGTAATGTGGGGGATAATGCGACATTGAAAGAATACTATAATCAAGATAACGTTCATAGTAAAGTGGATGTGCTTGTCCCTCCATGCGCAAATGTAATCGATCTCCTATTCGTTCTAAGAATGCTTTCCTGTTTTGTTTTACTTGCCCTTCTTTACTGAGTGCAGCAAGGTACTCATCAGCAACACATATAATCCCTTGTTTTGGGTGCATCTCAATTTGGATACGGTATCGTAGATACTTTTCACTGACAGGTAAACGCCGTGTAGAGAAAGTTTCTTTTTTCACTTTTGTATCTTTATCGGTTGTATCCTTTATTTCCTGAATTCGTTTATTTACACTTTCAATTATCTTAGGAGAAAGTTCTACATCTACCTCTATGCTGAATGCCACTTTATCCATATTTAAAAGACTCTTAATCCCTTCATCTCGAAACGTGAAAGATTCCAAAGGATGTCCTCGGTAGGGAGGTTTAAATGCATCCTCTAAGGTTTGGGAAGATGTCATGCGTGACAGCAGTTGCAATGCCTCCAGGAAATTGCTTTTTCCTGAAGCATTGGGACCAAGGATCACTGTAAGAGGTTCAAGATTAAGCTCAAGGTCCACAAGTGATTTATACTTCTGAATTCTAATTCGCTTTAGCATAATATTGCTCCTCCAATAAACAAGCTCAACTGAAATTACTCAAAATATGTCTGATCTTCATAGTTATACCATTTCTAAATGATAATACCTTTCTAATGTAGCATAAACTCTTAGTTTGTGCCATGATCCGCTTATCTCTGAGAATCGGTAAAAGAGAAAATCATTTTGAAATGGCATAATATGAAAATGTCTATTCTATTCTTGAGTGAGCTAATCATCCATTGAAACATTTGACTGAGCCTCACGTTCAGACATCTGTTGTCGTATCATGAGTTCAATATAATCTGCCATTTTTTCATGGGCACGCATTGCTCGCCAACCGATGACGAACCATAAAATTGTTATAAAGATATTAAACAAAAACGCAAATACAACAAAAATAGTTATTCCACCCATTTCAAGACCAAAACCCGAAAAATCCATTTTTTTTCTCCTTTTAATGTAATGTCCTAATCACAAACTGGTGTGAAAGGACTTAATGAGATTGATGTCTCTCCTGACGTAATCAATTCAGCGATTAGTTTTCCTGTTATCGGTGCAAGTAAGATACCGTTTTTGAAGTGTCCCGTTGCCATGATAACGTTTTCATGTCCGGGTAGATAACCGAGACATGGACCTTTTTTGTAATATGGACGTAACCCAGACCAAGTCTGCACAAAAGCACTTTCTGTTAGTTCAGGTGAGATGAGGACAGCGGCATCAATCATCTGTTTGACACCGTCTACTGTAGTCGTCTTATCGTAGCCAACGTATTCTACTGTTGCTCCGAGCAGTATCTTTCCATCTGTGCGAGGGACGATATAAATACCGAGTCCATCTATTGTGCGTTGAAATAGTGGCGGTATCGTTTCAAGAAGAACGATTTGTCCCTTGACTGGTAAGACTGACATTTGTTTGTCAAGTAGAGCTGTCAGGTTACCTGTCCAACATCCTGCTGCAATGACGAATGTATCGGCATATATCATATTACCGTTGACGATCGTTGCTACAACTTTTCCATTTTCTCTGACGAATCCAGTGACAGGATTTCCTAACACGAATTTCGTCCCGTATTTGGCTGCCCCGTTTGCTAATGCAGTGACCATTTTTGGGTTGCGAACATGACCATCTTCAGGGAACAGCACAGCACCCGCAATTGCTTCTGATATAGCAGGTTCTAATTCGCGTGCTTGTTTTGAAGTAAGAACTTCCGCAGAGAAACCCCGGTTAACTCTCCGTTCTGCTAATCCGATCAGACCTGCTGCTTCAGTTTCATCAAAATAGACTGAGAGTGTACCGGAGCGGATGAATTCTATGTCAATATCCGTTTCTGACTTGAGTTCCTCAGACAGTGATGGATACAATGCAAGGCTTTCTCGACATAGCATAGGATAAGGGTCATGCGTTGATGCGTGTGATGTGAGTATACCAGCACCAGCCCAAGATGCTTCTGTGCCGACTCGTGCTGCTTTTTCAATCAGGATGACATCAACTTGTCTTTTTGAGAGTTGATATGCAATTGCACACCCTATTATACCCCCACCGATAATTACTATATCTGCATGATTCGGGTTCAATCATCTGCTCCGTCTTTTATACTTGACTTTATTCATTTGAATAGTTTATCATGATGTATGTAATTTGTCAATTTGACGTTATAACAATCTGTATAAAAGTAAATGATAGACAAAAGGTAAAGGTTTTTGAATGACACTTGGAAAGGTTACTGGGACAGTCGTAGCAACACAAAAGGATGAGAAGCTTGTTGGTAGTAAACTACTGATTGTCCAAGATGTAAATTTAGATGGTGAATTAGACCGGAAGTATACAGTTGCAGTGGATGCTGTTGGTGCTGGCATAGGTGAAATCGTGCTGGTTGCGACGGGTAGTTCAGCGCGTCAGACACAGGTAACCAGCAACAAACCGGTTGATGGTGTTGTGATGGCAATCGTTGATACCATTGAAGTTTGTGGTGAAGTTCGCTACATGAAATAGAGAGAACGACTGAAATGGAACAGACGCAATTGTTCCAGGAAAAAGCAGTCGATGATGAACTGCCGTTTAAACTGGAGTTAATCAAACAGATAGGTTGGTTGGTGCGACTTCGCTGGATTGCAATCGGTGGTGTTTTTTTCACTGTGACGATTGCGATTTTAGTTGGGGATATAATTTCGCGCCCCATTCCGTTATATATCATTGCTGCACTGATGGTGCTGTATAACTTTGAACCTCAGATGTATCGTAAAGCACCTGAGCAGCAGCGGCTTAGTTCAATTAGACGGCAAGCCTGTATTCACATTATCCTTGATCTCTTATCATTAACTGCACTTATCCACTTCAGCGGTGGTGTTGAGAATCCTTTTATATTTTATTTCGTATTTCACTTAATTATTGCAAGCATAATCCTATCAAAACGCGTCAGTTATATCCTGGCGGCGTTGAATACAGTTCTCCTCGGTTCACTCATTTTTCTTGAGTATTTTGAGATCATACCCCATTACGCTCTAAAGGTCTTTCTACCCGATGGTTTATGGCGGAATCCTGTTTATATTTTTGGTGTGCTTTTCGTCTTTACCAGTACACTTTTCTTTTCTGTATATTTGGCAACGACTATCACACAGACTGCAAGAGAACGCGAAGCAGATAGAAAACGGATGGAACAGCAGTTGATTTTCTCGGAGAAAATGGCAACCATCGGTGAATTGGCTGCCGGGGTCGCACATGAGATAAACAATCCTCTTGATGGTCTCTTAAACTGTATCCTGCGTATACAGCGGGATCCTGCAAATATAAAACAGACACAGGAATACCTCGATTTAATGGAAGAAGCAATCAGACGTATTGAGGCAACGATAGGTAAATTATTGGATTTTTCGAGACCGCATGAACTCTTACTCACAGCCGTCAATATTAACGAAGTTGTTAATGAAACAATTGGGTTGCTTAAATACGGTGCCTTGGAGAAAGGTATACACATTGAAACAGACTTTCAGGATCAGATCGCACGACTGCATGGGGACAAGCACCTATTGGAACAGGTCATTCTCAATCTATCGTTGAACGCAATTACGGCAATGCCTAAAGGGGGAACACTCCGATTTGAGACAGGAGAGATGAGTTCAGACGCATTGATAAGACAACCGATTGTGTTTGTGAAAGTTATTGATACAGGTATCGGTATATCTGCATCTGTTCAAGACAGGATTTTTGATCCATTTTATACGACTCAGATCATGGAGAAAGGTACTGGATTGGGGCTGTCAGTTTCAGACAGAATTGTACGACAACATCAAGGTGTCATTGAAGTAGAGAGTGAAGAAGGAAAAGGATCGACATTTACGGTAAAACTGCCAATTGCACGTGTGCATAAACAGGAGGTGTAATATGAAAGTGCTTGTTGTTGATGATGAAAAACTGAAACGTATGACGTTAAGAGATGATCTGCGCGAATCTGGATATGATGTCATAGCAGTAGAATCGCCTCTGATAGGTCTCCAACTCTTACAACAGGAAGCTTATGATGTGTTGGTAACCGATTTACGCATGCCTAAGATGCACGGTATTGACTTCCTAAAGAACGTAAAAAAAGAATACCCCCATATTACTGTAATCGTTATGACAGCTTATGCCAGCGTTGAGACTGCAGTTGAGGCTCTGAGGTTCGGGGCATACAATTATATCAAAAAGCCATTTTCAAGTGATGTGTTGATCGCTATGCTGGAAAAACTGAAAGCGTTGAAGGGTAAAACACCTTTAGAAAAGACTTCATCGTCTGTTGAAGCGAGTGTCCGAAATCATGAGTCCTCGCTATACCATACACTCATCGGAAAAAGTCAACAGATACAGGAGATTTTTGATCAAATCCCGAAAATAGCATCTGCAGACAGCAATGTAATGATTTACGGAGAAGAGGGTACAGGTAAATCCTTATTGGCAAAAACGATACATCTTCAAAGTTCACGAAAGCATGAACCTTATGTAAGTCTGAATTGCTACGGTCTAAATGCTGATGCTGTTGACTTAGAATTGTTTGGCGATGATTCCCGGCAAGGAAAACTACAGTTATCTACGGATGGTACACTTTTTATCGCGAATGTGGACACAATTCCGATCTCTTTACAAGCGAAGCTTTTAGCTGCTTTAGAGAATCTATCGTTAGCAGTGCAATCTGAGGAAGAGCCTATTGCAATTGATGTACGTATCATCTCAACGAGTCGTGAGAATCTTAGAGAGCGGAGCAGAAGTGGTGAATTCCTTGAGGATCTCTACTATCAATTGAATGTCATTCCCTTGTATTTACCGCCGCTTCGTGAAAGGAAAGGGGATATCCCGATGCTCATCAACCATTTTATTGATATATTCTCATCAACCCAACCTATCCGTATCCAACCTGAAGCGGTTAGAGTTCTCACAGAGTATTCTTGGCCGGGTAATGTCAGCGAACTTGAGAATATCATTGAAAGGTTGGTTGCGGTTAACAAGGGGACAGACATTACGGCTGAAGAGATTCCTATTGAATATAAGTTGCCTACTTCTCAGAAATTTGATGACACGCCGAGTCTCACCTCTTTTCATGAGATAATTAAGACGACAGAGAGAGAATTGATTGCTTGGGCAATGCGGAAGACAAAAGGTAACAAGACCCAAGCGGCACGTTTGCTCTCTATGAAGCCTTCAACGTTTCGTGATACGCTTGCGAAACACATTCAACATATTGTGTTGGATGATTGAGACGTTTACGCTACACCTTTCATGCCTCTGGACTTGATATTCTTATTTGGCATTGAAATAAACTTAATACCCAAGTATGCGTCTTATTCAATAGCAGATTACATCTATAGATTTAAACAAATAAGTGTTGAACTATGGTAGATGTTCTATATCAAAAATACAGACGGATTTATACTAAACATCATACTTTGCATTTTTAGGAGTTGTTTATGCTTCAATGGAGAATTGGGTTTGTTTTTGTCATGACAGTATTGCAGTTTTTTGTAATTGCAGATATCGGGGCTCAGGTCCCAGAAGAAGTTGATCTATCTCAACCGCTGACGTTAGAACAGTGTATCCAATTAGGTTTGGAAAAAGCCACCAGTATGCGTAATGCACGACTGAGTTTGGCTATTCAAGAATTACGTGTGAACAACGCGCGTGCAGACTACTTTCCAAGAATTACATCCTCTGGACGTTACGATTTTTCTAACCGCCTGGATTTCGGTTTTGAACCAGAAAACTACGATTTAGGTTTGACAGGACAATATACACTGTGGGATAATGGTCAACGTGAGGTGAGTTTCGCTCAAGCTAAAGAAGGATTGACAATTACCACGAACAGAAACGAGGGAATTAAACAGAATCTAATTCTTCAGATAACGCAAGCGTATTACAATGTTCTTAAAGACACGGAATTAGTGAAAGTCAGTGAGGATGTATTAGAACGTTCAAAAGAGAATACAGCACAAACCGTTGCCTTAAGGAAAGCGGGTATACTCATACCCGCAGATGAGGCTACAGCAAGGGTTCGTGAGGCAAACAGCGAACTGAGTTTGCTAAATAATAGGAACTCACTTCAGATTTCTCAGGCGACATTGCCGAGACTGATGGGATTGGATCCCGGCCTACTCATAAACGTTGCTGTTGATGAATCGTTTCAACAATACATTGAACGGGGAACTATTGAAAAGATAGAAATAACAGTAGAGGAAGCGATAGAAATTGCGATTGAAAATCGACCTGAGTTTAAGGAGAATGAAGCACAGATAAAACAACAGGAATGGAGCCTTACACTTTCGAAACTGCAACGTTGGCCCCGACTGAGTGCCAATGCAAATTACAATGTTAACCTTGATGATTACCTGCGCGAACGTCAGAACTTCTCTGACTTTCGTAATTGGAGTGTAGGAGCGTCTCTTAACTTTACACTCTTTGATGGTGGGGTTTTGAGTAATAGAGTCAGAGAACAAAATATGCAATTAGAACAGACACGGGAAAATGCAAGCGACTTGGAACGGTCTGTTGCACTGGCGGTTCGGCAAAGTTACCTGAATTTAAAACGAAGTGAAACGGCTGTTGAAATCTCAAATACACAAGTTGTCAATGCTCAGTTGAGTTTTGAAGTAATTGACGGTAGATATAAAGTAGGAAAAGCAATTCTGCTTGAGGTGCTTGATGCGCAAACGAGTTATGCCCAAGCCTTGAATAATCAAGTGAACGCCTTTTATGATTACAAAGTGGCAAAGGTACGCTTAGAGGACGCAATGGGAGTGCTCCAATGATGAAATTATTCCGAAAAAGATGGGTCCTTATAAGTTCTATCGCGATTATACTTATCGCAGCAGTGGTTATAGGTGCAACCCGTATCAATGGAAGTAGCAACAAGGATGACGAGGAGGTCGAAAGAGAGGTTGTTTTCCGTGCCCCCTTTCGTGTAAAAATACAAGAATCGGGTAGTCTCCGGTCACGCATTGAAGTAGATGTTAGGTCAAATGTAGAGGGAGAAATCACAGATATTCTGATTGAGGAAGGTGACCTTGTTGAAGAAGGACAGCCATTGATGAAAATCGATGCTGAACAGATTTTAGAGGAAAAAAAGCAAGCTGAAGCTTACCGGGATGCCCGACAAGCAGAACTGCAGCAAGCTGAGTTACGTATAAAAATCGCAGAACAACGCGAAGAGAGCGACCTGCTCCAGGCACAGAATTCAGTAGCGAAAGCTGAGGCATCTATACAATCTTTTGCTGTTAACAGACAGCAACGAATCAATGAAGCAGAAACACTTGTTGCGACAACACAGAACCAACTGAACCGGGATCAGATATCATTGAAACAGGAAGAAATTTCTTTAACGCAAGCCGAACTTACCCTTGATCGTGCTAAAGCAAGAGTTGAATCAGATAAAATATCATATCAGACGACGAAGTCTGAACATGAACGTAATACTGAACTATTTGATCAAGAACTGATTTCTAAACAGACCTTAGAACAATCAGAGAAACAGTTCGCTTCGACTAAAACGCAGTATGAAACTTCACAGAAAGAGGTAGAATCACAAAAAGAGACCATTAAATCACGGGAAGAAAGCATCAATGCAATGCGTGAAGCTATTAAAAGTAGAGAAGCGACACTCGCCCTAAACAAAAAGAATGTTGAGACAGTTATTGCATCACAAGATGCACAGGAGAAGCAGTTAAAGGCTGATTTAGAAAACGCACGGACACGCCTGAAACAGACAGAGGAAACGACTGAGGAAGAGAAAGAGTTAACTAAACACTCTAAAGTCAGCGCGAAAGCAAATCTACTTCAAGCGGAGAGTCGCCTCAAATCTCAACAGGAGCGATATGAATGGACGACTGTAACCGCACCAATGTCTGGTACTGTTACACGTCTTTCTGTTGAAGAGGGTGAGATTATCACTTCAGGTAGATCGTCATTTTCCCGTGGAGAAGCAATCATGCGTATTGCTGATCTGACACAGATGATTGTCAGAACACAGATAAATCAGGTTGAGATTGGTAAAATTAAAGAGGGACAACGGGTTGAAATTAGGGTGGATAGTTATCGGAATAAGGTTTTTCAAGGTCAAGTGAGTGACATCTCTCCAAGCTCCACACAACGTGGTCAATCCGGTGGAAATGCGGTGATTACCTTTGAAGTAGAAATAGAGGTAGAGATACCTGATGAAGAATATGAACTGATGCCTGGTATGTCAGCGGATATAGATATAATCGTCTTTGAAGAACCGGATATACTTCAAATTCCGATCGCAGCGGTATTAAGTCCAGAGGTATTTACTGTTAAGGCTACATTAGAACAGGCTGCCCTTGGACAGTTTCAACAGGGACAGAAATTGAAGATCCAAAATCTGATTGGTACACAGTTCTCCGCGCAGGTGACGAAAGTACAACCAAAGGAGACCCGTCGGAACCTTGAACTTCTTTTTGACGAAACCCCTAAAGGTATGCGTTCTGGTCCAACTGAAATCTCACTTGTTCTATCTAATGGTAAACAGATTTCAGGTATTGAAGCAGAGATAGCGAGTCAACGTAAGCATTTTGTTAAACTTGACACAGGAGAACCATTAAAGAAAAAAGATGGAGAGCAAGGTGTCAAAACGCATGTAACAGTGGGCAGAAGAAACAATACACATTTTCAGGTTGTAGCTGGATTAAAAGAGGGTGATCGCGTATTTGTTCCTTCTATGAAAGAACTAACTAAAGATGAAGGTGAAAACAAGAAATAAGAGATACTAATATGTTGATTGATGTCAAAGACATAACAAAAATCTATGAGATGGGTGATGTACAGGTTCATGCTTTGCGTGGCGTGAGTTTCACAGTTGATCCAGGGGAGTTCATCGGAATAATGGGACCGTCCGGTTCCGGTAAATCAACTCTGATGGATATCTTAGGATGTTTAGCAACACCGACAGCGGGTGAATACTTCCTTGAAGGAGAAGAGGTAGGAAAACTGTCGGACAATCGTTTAGCAGACATCCGTAATAAGAAGATCGGTTTTGTGTTTCAATCGTTTAACCTATTACCGAGAACAAGCGCACTCCATAACGTTGAACTTCCGCTCATTTACTCAGGATTAGGACGTAAAGAACGGAAACGGAGGGCATTTGAGTCTTTGGAAGCGGTCGGATTGGCGGACCGGGTAGACCATAAATCTACAGAACTTTCAGGGGGACAGGTTCAACGTGTGGCGATAGCGCGAGCACTTGTCAATAGTCCCTCCCTTGTTTTTGCGGATGAACCGACAGGCAACTTAGATACACGTTCAGGTGCTGAGATTCTGGCAATTTTTGACCGTCTAAATGATGAAGGTAACACGATTATTATGGTAACCCATGAACCCGAGGTTGCTGAACACGCCCACCGCGTGCTTCATATACGGGATGGTCTCATAGAGCGAGATGAAAGGCGAAACTAATTCATCCAGAGACCTTATCCATATTACGACTCCATCTCGATTACACTTCTCCCTGATTGACCTAAATGGTCAACTGGGACGTATTGATGGTGGATTCGGCTTAGCGATCAATGAACCTAAGTTTGAGATTTTAGCTGAACCTGCCGATGAAGTGCTTGTTGAGTCTATAAACTATCGTGAACGCGCAACATCTATCCTAAAAAAACTACAGTCTACCTACCAATTTCCTGGTATTAAACTACAATTTAATTCCGAGATTCCTACACATTGCGGTTTCGGTTCCGGGACACAACTTTCTCTCGGCATCGCGTCTGCGGTAAACATGCTGTGTGATCTCAATCTTAGTATCACTGAACTGGCAATTAGTGTGGGACGTGGTGGTACATCTGGGATTGGAATAGCGGCGTTTGAACGTGGTGGTTTTATCGTTGATGGGGGTCACAAGTATCCTGAAGAGAAATCGTCTTTTCTTCCATCTTCTGCAGCGGAAAACATTTCGCCTCCGCCTATCTTGTTGCGATACGATTTTCCAGATGTTCCGCTTCTCATCGTTTTGCCGAACTGTTCTCGTATCTATGGAGAAGCAGAACTGGAACTCTTTCGGACGTTGTGTCCACAACCGACATCTGTTGCTACAAGATTGTCGCACCTGTTATTACTACAGATTCTACCTGCGGTGATTGAAAAAGATATGCTTAGTTTTGGGAAAGCATTGAACGCAATTCAGACGTTCGGTTGGAAAAGAGTAGAGATTGATGCACAAGGTGCAGAATTGCAGCACACAGTTGATTTTTTAAAGGAGAATGGTGCCTTAGGTGCGGGTGTGAGTAGTTGGGGTCCTGCAATTTGTGCTATCAGCGAGGATATAGTCAAGTTAAAACAGAAGGCTGAGACCTTTCTTTCGTCATTACCGAATGGTGGTACCTGTTTTGTTACGTGTGCTAACAACACTGGAGCAGCAATTAGAAAAGTTGGCTAAAACATGATTGCTCAAGCCAACGTTGTTTTCTTAACTTCCAGCGGGTGCGTAGTATGGATCCGTTCCGGATGCATGGTCAGTTGTATCAATGACCTGTTTAATCTCAGGAAATTCTTCTTGAATCATTGCTTCAATACCGTGTTTTAATGTAGCATTTGCCATGCCGCATCCCTGACATCCGCCTCCCATGTGTATATAGATAGCATCATCTTCCACGTTTAACAGTTCAATCTGCCCCCCGTGTGCTGCGACAGCGGGATTAATTCTTTGATCAATCAGTTCTTGAATTTTCTGTGCTTTCGGATTGTCCCATGTTGGCGTATTTGGATTGTCAATTTTGAATCCGCTTGAGTTCAGGTCTTCAACATAGTCAATGACAGCGCCTTTAAGGTCATCTGCACTTTTTGCATCAATGAGAATCTTAAAAGAGCCTGTCTCCCTGACGATGTCATCTGGTTCTGGTTCTGTTGCCAAACCGAGGCTATATTGAAAAGCAGTAGCGGATCGTCCTTCAATGCTAATGCGCAATCCTTCAACATGAACTTCTTCAGCTTCAATGACAGATTGAATTTTTTCTTTCGCAGTATCTGTTATTTCCAATATAGGCGTATCAGATCGTGCGATTTTCTTGAATAGGTTCTTCATAGTTACCCTTTGTGAATAGGTCTTAGGTAGGGTGTATGGAACTAAGCAGCTGTTTTGTCAGCCGTATACTCAGTCCGAAATTCACCCATTTCGTTGTAAAGGTTGCTTAGCTGTGAAATTGCGTAGATTTCCAGTTGTCGGATTCGTTCGCGTGTGACGTCGAGTGCATCTCCGATTTCACGGAGCGTTTTTCGTTCGCCATCGTCGAGTCCGTAACGCATTTTCAATACTTGTTGCTCGCGTTCCGATAGTTTGCTAAGAAATTGCTCTACCAGGTCGTGCGTGATTATTTTTTCTATTTCCCCATCTTCAGATGAGGAAGCAGGGTCTTCAATGAGATCCCCTAACGTTGCAGCTGAACGCGAGCGATCATCGCCAAGTGGTAGATCCATTGAGATGGTATCAGCATTGAATGCAAGTATCTCTTCTACCTGTTGAATTGTTAGATCAAGAGCCTCAGCGATCTCAGCCCGAGTGGGTTCGCGTTGCAATTCTTGACACAAATTTGCATGTGTAGCGTCAAACTTATTCATCTTTGCGACGACGTAAGCAGGCAAACGTATTGAACGTGCAAAATTATCAAGTGTTCGCATGATAGACTGCTTAATCCACCAGATAGCGTAAGTGCTAAACTTAAACCCTTTCCGATAATCGAATTTGCCAGCAGCCTTGATAAGACCGATATTTCCTTCCTGTATTAGGTCTTCAAGAGGTACTTTATTTCCCTGATACCTTACAGCGATAGAGATGACGAGTCGCAAATTTGCTTGCACTAATTCATCCCGTGCGGTGGTATCACCTGCTTCAATTCGTTTAGCCAATTCAACTTCTTCTTCGCGTGTTAGCAGTCGGTGTCCCGCTACACTTCTTAGCCAACTGGTTAGAGCAGTTCTATCACTACTCTTATAGTCGTTTGCATCTTCGGTATCCTCCGGATATACTTCATCCATGTAAGTGCTGGTTCCGTTGATGTCTTCACTGTCACCGAAAAACTCGGTTTCCATTCTTCTCCTCTCCTTGTGATAAAATTTCGTTAGAATATCTGCTAAAAAGTTATAATACATTATACTATAACGTTTTGTCAAGCAAATAGTTTATAAAAAATGCATAAATTTAAAAAAAAATGGAGATTAAACTGCATATATCCGAATTATTGTGAAAAAATAGTTTTAAGACGACTTTTTTGTTTAGAAACGAACTATTATCTATTAGTGTTGTCTATAGTCATAAATAGATAGCACAAGTAGACGGTTTGAATAAACTATTTTGCTACTTTTATCGTCAAAAAGTTTCAGTAACAGCAAAATGTTCAGTGCGATTAGGAAATCGCACCTACCATAGTTGTATAAATGTCGTAGCAAATGTGACGCTGATTTTGAGAATGGTTCTATCACGGAACAAAAGCAATCTAAACGTTAATACAACATGAGTTTGATAATTAAATGCAATATGCGTTGTAGGTTGGGTAGAGGGACGAAACCCAACATGTATTGTTCTATAATGGGTCAAGATGTTGGGTTTCGTTCCTCAACCCAACCTACGGAAGTTATTTGTTCTGATTTATCAAACTCACGTTAAATACAAGGGAATAAAATAGTATGTATGGAACAGCACCGAAAAAATCGTTGGTTGATGTATTGAGAGATGCTAACCTAATTTCTGATGAAGTTTACCAAGAAATCCACGAAAAGATCCTTGAAGGGTGGGTCAAAAAACCGATCCAATCAGATCCATCTGCTGATTCCGACTCGGAAAGTTATAGACAGATTTTGGAAGAGATTGAACAGGCAGGTGAATCTGAGGAAGAGATCCTTATTGAGTATATCTCTCCTAAGGTATTAGAACTTGCTAAAAAAGGCCGAGAATCCGGTACGGCTATCATGCATCTTGAGGGCATGAAGCCAGAAAAGGATGCTCTTGATAAGGTGCCTCCGAGTTTTGCATATAGAAATAAAGTCGTTCCAGTCAATTTGGAGGGTAATGTCTTAACTGTCGCAATTGCAGATATTAACGACATTATGCTGATTGACGAGATAGGTTATGTAACTGAATGTGAGATAGATATTCGGATTGCCGACGAGGATGATATTTCAGATGCAATTGTTAGGTCTTACGGTAGGGATGCAGCATCACTTCTAAGTGCCGGTATTAAAGGGCCCGTCGGTGCAGCCTCTACGATTGAACGGGCAAGCATTGAAGACTTCGGAATTGATGAGAGAGACTTAACCGAAGACCCGACAGTCGTTGATGCAGTATCACAGATGATAATTGATGCTGTTCGAGCAGGCGCAAGTGACATACACATTGAGCCTTATCCAGAAGAGTTGAAGATTCGTTTCCGCGTTGATGGTGTTTTGGAAGACCAAGAGCAACCCCCCGCATATCTGCAGTCTGCAATTACATCACGTATTAAAATTATGGCAGATCTGGATGTAGCTGAACGCCGTTTACCACAGGATGGTAAAATCAACACGGAGATTGGTAGTTTAGGAAGACGTCAAATTGACCTGCGTGTATCTACCGTTCCTACTGTCGCTACCCAGCATAGTGAAAGTGTCGTGCTGCGTATTCTTGACAGACAGTCTATTGAATTCGGTTTGGCACAACTTGGACTTACGGATCAAAACTATGAACTATTTCAACGGATGATTCATAAACCACACGGAATTATTCTTGCGACGGGTCCAACGGGAAGTGGTAAAACGACATCTCTATATGCATGTTTGAAAGAGATCAATACACCTCAAGTCAAGATTATTACACTTGAGGATCCTGTGGAATATGAACTGGAAGGTATCAACCAAATCCAAGTTAACCCTGAGATCGGTTTTTCATTTGCCAACGGTTTACGACACATTTTAAGACAGGACCCTGACAAGGTATTAGTCGGTGAAATTCGTGATGAAGAAACAGCCGAAATGGCGATACATACATCCCTAACGGGTCACCTTGTATTTAGTACGTTGCACACGAACGATGCTCCTGGTGCTATAACCCGTTTGATTGATATGGGTGTTGAACCGTACTTAGTTACTTCAACAGTTGAAGGTATCATTGCACAACGTTTAGCGCGTCGAGTCTGTAAAGCATGCTGCACAATGTATACACCACCAGCAGAGGAAGTCAGTGTTCTATTTAGGTCTAACGGCGTGAACGTGCCTTCAGACCTAAAGATACCTCGCGCGAATGATGATGGTTGTCAAGAGTGTCGTGGACGCGGTTATAAAGGAAGAATTGGTATATTTGAAGTCTTATTTATGACGGATGAGATGCGAACTTTAGCACTCAAGCAAGCCTCTACCAGTGAACTCAGACAACTTGCTATTCAGTTAGGTATGAAGAGCCTACGTGAAGATGGATGGCAGAAGGTGGTTGCTGGACATACAACGGTTGATGAAATTCTACGGTTGACCATGGAGGATGCTTATGACTATGAAGATGAGAGCAACGTCCATTTGCGTTCCGGTTCCGAATTTGGTGCTGATAGCAGCATCAGTGCACAATAGATGCGGGGTACGAATTTACCATAAACAGCGTCAACTTACAAACAGAGAAAAGATATGCCAAGATATCAGTATGAAGCCGTAACCCAAACTGGGCAGAGAATCAATAGCACATTAGAAGCGGATTCCCGTGCGGAACTTATCGCGAATTTACAGCAGATGGGGTATTGGGCAACAGACATTGTAGAAGAGGGTGAAGCCCTTGAAACGAAAGCGAAACGTATTTTCAGTGTCGGAACACGACGTATTAAATCCGCTGAAGTAGAGTTCTTTACCTATCAATTAGCAGCTTTAGTGAATGCACATGTCGCGCTTCCTCGTTCATTGGAGGTTACATTAGATCAGATCAGCAATCCGGAGTTGCATAAGATCATAGCACAGGTTAAACATGATGTTGAACACGGTGCGACCTTTAATGATGCACTGGCACAACACCCTAAAGTATTTTCTGAACTTTATGTAAATATGGTAAAAGCAGGTGAAGCGGGTGGTGTACTCGGAGAAGTATTGGAACGTCTGGCGGAGTTTGCTGAACGCCAACGTGTCCTTAAAAATCAAGTTGTTTCAGCACTCTTTTATCCTGTCATACTTTTTGGTCTGATGATTACAGCTATCATCGTTCTCATGATCCTTGTTATCCCGAAGTTCACGCAGATGTTTCTTGAATTTGGAGAGACACTTCCCCTCCCCACACAGATTCTAATTAGTATTTCAGATGCTTTTGCTGCGTATTGGTGGGTTGGATTGCTGGGAGCTGCTGTTATAGGAACGGCACTGAGACAGTATCTGCGTACAGAGCCCGGTAAGATAATGTTGGATCGTATCAAACTCAAGGCACCGCTGGTTGGTCCGGTTTTTAGTACATTTGCAATCGTGCGTTTTACACGTACTATGGCAACGCTCTTAGAGAACGGGGTCCGTATGTTACCAGCCTTGCAAGTGGTAAAAGATACTATCGGAAATAAGGTCTACAGTAATATCGTTGCTAAGGCAGAAAGAGAGGTAGAACAAGGGTCTACGCTTTCACGGGAATTAGGTGAAAGTAAAGATTTTCCTTCACTCGTAACCCACATGATAGCTGTAGGTGAAGAATCTGGAGAACCCGTTACCATGTTGTCAAAACTCTCGGAATACTATGACATGGAGATCAAGAAGAGTCTTGAAAGGTTAACCAGTTCTATAAGTCCATTAGTTATTCTAATTATGGGATTACTCATCGGATTTATTGCTGTAGCCATGATTCTGCCGATATTTGAAGCACAAAACGTTATAGGTGGTTAACACATTTCACAGTATGTATGAAGTTCTTTAAACTATTAGATTAGTTGCTTGTCTAATTATGGAAACGAGAAATGTTTATTCAGAAAAAAGACAAAACAATATATATGACAGATACTAAAAGGAGTTAGTCAAAATGTTAAAGAAGTTTAGAGATGACGAATCAGGATTAACACTGATTGAATTGACGATTGTTATCGTAATTTTGGGTATTTTGGCGGCATTTATCGCGCCAAGGATTATCAATGCACCTCAAAAGGCAAATGTCTCAAAAGCAAAAATAGAAATAAGCAATCTATCCACAGCACTACAACTCTATGCAACAGAAGTCGGGCAGTTTCCGACGACAGAACAAGGTTTAAATGCGTTGTGGCGTGCCCCGAATCCTGAACCTCCAAATTGGAGCGGTCCTTATTTAACCCAAGAGATAACAAATGATCCCTGGGGAAACCCCTACGTCTATGTGACACCGAGCAACAATTATGGATACGATTTTGACCTGATCTCCTACGGTAGAGATGGTAAACTAGGAGGCACTGACTTTGATGCGGACATTACGAACTTTATCTCGGAGGGAACAACAGATTAACGTTCAATTCAGAGATACATCCTTGATAAATATCCGTGAATGGGGTTGGTGTCGTCTCACCCTAATGCGTAATCGCGAAGGCATGAGGTGTGCGTCCGGTTTTAGCATGATGGAGATCATGCTGGTTTTAGTCATCATCTCCATCTTGACGACGATTTCAATGCCTGCCTTGCGAGGATTTGCAGCATCAAGGAGACTCCGGACCGCTGCACAGAAAGTCGTTGATACTTTCACATTTGCTCGCGACATGGCGATTACAGAACGGCATACACACCTTGTTGTGTTTGATTTAACAGGAAACAGATACTGGTTAGCTTCAAGCGAAACCTTCAATATGCAGAATCCGTTGGCTTCTGCGGGAAGAAGGGCAAACACACCTAATACAAATAATCAACAGGTCCCCGCTTCCCGAACAGGTGGGGTCATGGGTGTCACGCAATCTCTCACTGAAGGGATATCTATACCTTCAATGATTACTACCTTCGGTGGGACAACACAGGAAGTAACGACAGGTGCCGGTTTCGTATATTTTACGCCGACTTCTACATCACAAGACACCGTAATCTACCTTCAAAACCTTAGAGAACAGGTGGTAGCAATTACAGTTGAAGGCGTTACGGGTCGGGCGAGTATACAAGATATGTCAGCGGAGCAGTTACAAGCAGCGGGAATAAGGAATTAAATACTATGCGGTTTCTTAGAATTTCACCCAGCACAGACGGTTTCACATTTGCAGAAATACTTGTAACAATTACAATTATGGCTGCAGTGTTTCCAGCTCTGCTTAAAGTATTTAATGATGTCTCACGGAACCAGCGTCTGACTGATAACAGAATGACTGCTCTCTATCTGATGAAGTTTAAAATGGCGGAAATTGAGATGAACGGGTTCCCAGAAACGGGTGAAAGCGGTGGAGAATTCGGTGAAGGTTCCATCTTTCAGTGGCAGTCTGCCGTGCAAGATGTTCAATCTGAAGAATTTGATGGACTTCGGCGTATTCAAGTAACTATTATGTGGGACCATTTTGGTCAACCGAGATCTATTAGTACATATTCATTTATTGCAGACAGATCACTACAGCAAGCACAAAACTAAGGTAGAACTTACGCACTACCCTGGTAGGTTCGGTTTCCTAACCAATGCAGAATACCAAACGCGTATTCTGCCGGATCCTGTGAAAATAGGTGAAATTAAGGTAACGAATTTGATGCATCAGACAGCTCTCATTGGGAATTGAAGTATGCGATATGTAAACGTTAGAAGTCATTGCGGACTTACGCTGGTAGAATTGTTAACTTCCGTTACCATCATTATAATCATGGGAGGATCTACTTACGCAGTCTTCAACACAGCGATGAATGCTTACAATCGCACGCAGGCAAAATTAATCCAGGGACAACGTTGTCGTGTCGCTTTAGATCATATTGTCACCGATCTGAGTCAAATTCAGACAGATACATCTGACGAGATGTTAACGATCTTCTCTCAAGATATCCCTACATCATCCGGTGATAGAGATATTGTCAGTTTTGTCACATTAGTTAGAACAGATCCAGAAGTATTTGCTGTACAAATTGAAGGTCCGCGTCCTGTACCGATACCACCTCTTAGTGATGTGCGTCGTGTGGCATACTATATTGGACCGAAGATTCCGTATGAAGAGATTGCAAGCGGATCAGTTCCGCCACCGATAAACGAATCACAAGTGTCAAACAGTAGTAACGTACAGCAGCAGGAAGAGAGTCTTTCACTGTATCGTGTCGTTTCTACAGCATTAAACCCGGAGTTTATCGTCGCGACGATAATGGATTCTGGTATAAAACCTACGGTAGATGAAAATGGAATGCCGATTGACTTTACCGTAAAACCATTGGTAGATGGCATCATAAATTTTGACCTGAATTATGTAGATGCAGAGTCGGGCACGATGCTTGAATCTTGGGAGCAGGCAGAAGTTATCCCTGTTGGTGTTCAGGTTCTTGTAAGTATTGTTGATGAGAACAGACAGAACAGAACGTCAAATCAACCTGCAGCACAAACCCCTGGTATTATAGGACAAGGTGCATTAACGCAGTCTACGATGGTATATATACCTGCAGGTGCCATTGAAACTACCCAATAGTCTGCAGCGCGTGGTTATATGATGAAAAGATTACCTTTAAGAACTTACTTTATCATCGGTTCAGATGGCTTGTCACTCGTGTCAACACTTTGGATATTGACGATCCTTTCAGTCGTGGCGATGCAGCTTCTATACTCATTTAATCTTGAGAATAAAGCACAGAACAACTTTTCCGATAGAGTGAAATATCATTATGCTGCTAAAGCAGGATTTGAATTGGGGTTAGCAAAACTGCGAAATGATGAAACCAGTTTCGACTCACTTGGAGAAACTTGGGCGGCACCGATTGAAGAGGCAATCGATGATGGTATTCAGGTAGGTGGATTTCTTACGTTTCAAGCTACTATCACTGATGAATCCGCAAGAGTGAATTTGAATACTGCTCCCGTAGAAACGATTCGTAACCTACTCCTGTTATCTGGGGCACAAGCGGAGGTTGATTTAACAACAGACCTCGCAGCTCGGATTGTTGAAGGGCGTCCCTTTCGTACGGTGCGTGATGTTGCACGAATCGAGGGCATGACAGAACAGATTCTGTATGGGATACAGGTTCAAGCTGAACCCACAAGTGGGTCAGAAGAGCAGGTGCCACAGACTGAATTAGCACAATTACCTCAATTAGCACAAATTCAACCGAGCTCTGGTGGATTTGTTACACTGACAACCGTCCACTCTATTGACGCGAATACGGATACTAATGGACAGGCACGAGTTAATATCAATTCTGCGAATGCACAACAGATAACCGGCATTAGAGGTAATAACAATCAGAATGTCTTCTCACAAGGTGAAGCGCAGGCGATCATACAAGAGCGAGATTTTAGCGGTTTAGCTGCGCTGTTAGATGTTCCGGCAGTCTCAAATCAGGTGTTCAATAATATTAGCGGTCGCATCACAACTCAACAGATAGATACAGGTAATGAAGATGACTTTGGTTTTGGACCTGGCAATCAAGGGGGTGGCAATAATAACCAAGTTAATATTAACACTGCCGACGAGGATGAATTGGAGGATTTACCCGGAATTGATGCGGGAATTGCAGAACGTATTGTCGCACACCGTGACGCACAAGGTGATTTTCAGTCAATAGATGCAATTAGAGATGTGAGAGTTCTGACGATGCAAGAGTTTGCCGGTATTGTTGATAGGATTACCATAAACGATGGACAGACTGTTGAAGGATTGGTCAATATAAATACTGCACCAATTCAGATATTACAGTTGTTGCCGGGTATGGATCAGTCAAAAGCACAAGCGATAATAACGCGTCGTCAAGAAGAAAGCGAAAACACACAGAACAACAACCCAGAAGACAGTGTGAGTGGAAATCCATTCAGTAATATTTCACAACTGTTGCAACTTGACGAAATTGACAATCAAACTTTCAGACAAGTGGTAGATTATGTGACATATCGCACACGCGGATACCGCATCGAATCTATGGGAGTTGATGCAACTGGTAAAACACTTGCGAAGTGCGTTGGCATTGTTATCAGAGAAGAAAATCAACTGGATGTCCCTTACTGGCGACAAGACTAAACGGTAAGTATAACATCATAGTACGAGGTTAAAGATGGCAAACACACAAGTCGTAGCAATTGATATTGGCACTGCTACAGCAAAAATAGTCCACATAGAAAAAACCCCCGATGGACTACATATCCTGAATTCGGGGATAGAAACGTTCACTGATCCTGATGATCCAACTCATGTATCAGAAACAGTACGTAGTCTGTGGAATCAACTTAACATCAAAAGGAACTTTTTTAACAAACACAAAATAGATGTAGCAATTTCCATTCCCCGTTTATATGTCGTAACCAAGACTTTACCGAATTTACCGCCAGCTACAACAGATGCACAACTCCCGACGATGATTGATATGGCGGCAGAAACTGAATTACCGTTTCAGAAGGAGAATTCTGTCTTTACATATCATGATATAAGACGTACTCCCGATTCGTTGTCTGTGGAGTTGCTTTCAACCCGTCGTGATACAGTATCGCGATATATGGATGCTTTAAAAGAGATAGGGATTACACCATCTGCGGTTGTGCCTTCCATGTTAGCGATCGCTACAATCGCTCGCCAGAGTCTCTCAAATACCACTGCGCGAACTATTATTGTAGATATTGGTGCGGGTCTTTCAGATTTTTGTATACTGCAAGGCGAGTCGCTCCAGTTCTCTCGCGGTTTTACTATAGGTGGTAACCATTTGACTCGGACACTGATGACAGAAATGGATATTGATCCTGAGTCAGCAGAAGAAGAGAAGCAACAGATCCCGGCGAATCAACCCCCGACACGCACATGGACAAGACGTTTTATCGCTGAATTGGAACGGTCAATTGCTGCAGCAGAACGCGAGAACACTATGGCTGACCCTGAAGCGATATCTGAAATACTGTTATGTGGGGGCGGTGCAAGAGTGCCCGAATTAGCAGCAACGTGTCAAGAGCATTTTCAGATACCTACACGTCTCTGGAACCCGCTAACTGCTGGCGTTTTAGATACAAATAGTCTGTCAAGTAATCCTGATAGTTACGGAGACACTTTCGCAGTTCCGTTAGGGATCGGTTTGCATGTATTAGAGGCAGAAAAACCGGTATCTCTATTACCGACAGAAATAGGGGTCAAACGTGAAGCGTCCTCTCGTAAACATCAGCAATTGATTGCAGCGGGTTTTGCGGTCGTTATTATTGTCATTATTGCTGTATGTGGTGTTACTTGGAGTAGAGCACAAAAGTCCAAAGAGGTGAATTTGGATAACATGATCGCTACATACCGAGGATTGGCAGCAGATGCGAAGAAACAACTTTCTCTTGAATTGGTTTTGGCTAATAAACTGAGACATAGTGTTACACCTATTGATGTGTTGCATGTGCTAAGTAAACTCTTTAATGATCGCACGAAGGTCGCTTGGAAGACTTTTGAAGCAAACAACCTTGACGATTTTAGCAAAACGCGAATAACGTTTAGTCTACAAGCAAATGGTCAGGATTCTGTTGATTCAGTCATAAGAGTTATGAAAAACTCAGAAATCTTCAGTGCTATAGATGCGGGTGAGGTAACAACCACCGGAGATGAACGTAGACCCACTTATGAGGTGAAGATCAATTGTAAATTGACAACGGATGCCGCTCAGAAAATTGCACAGATGCGTTACCCAAAACCTGAATTAAAGCTGATTGAACAGGTTGAGGAAGATATTGAAATGTCTCCACCAGATCAGCATACAGAGCTCTCAAATGAGGATGAAGAACGAGAGATGGATTTGCAAGACAAATAATTTGTGCTTAATAGTAGTAGGCACACGCCGTGTGCCGTCAAACAGGAATGTATATAAAAAGAGACGGCACAACGGAGTGTGCCTACTAAAATGAAGTGTGCTGTCCAACATGGCTGCATATTAAAAGGAAAAACAGAAATGGACTTGAATCTTCAACTTACAAATACGACAAAATTACTACTCGGTATCTTAGGTGTCGTCCTTATTATCTTGATAGCGACGCAATGGGGACCGGACGTGTATAAATTGGTTTCCAATCCTGAGTTTGAGTCTAAGCAGACGAACCTACAATCTGCTAAAGACTTGGTAATGGCATCTGAATTGCTCAAACCTATTCAGACAGGACTCTATCAAAAAGTCGGTCTTGCGGATACTAGTGAAGGCACTAACATATTTACGGATGATTTTCCAGATTCTGTTGTTAGAGAGAAAATCAATGGGATTATTAGAGAGGCTGGCATCCCCCGCAATTATCAATTGAATATAGAACCGGTTCCTGGAAAAAAATCTGAACCTCTCACGACGCAAGCCAGACGCAATCTTATTGTCCTTCTTTACCAGAATAAATTAGAAACAGAACGTGAAGTGCTTTCATCTGAATTAGCAGATGCAACAGCAGATGAAACATACTCTGAAGAGGATATGATGGATACGTTGATGAACGCATGGTTGGGAGAAGAGGACCTTGAAGAAGCAGAAGAAACAGAAGAAACAGCGCATCCTAATGAAGCAGATCATGACGGTCAGGACAATGTAGAACAGGAAGGCAACGAAGAGGAAGGGGATGAGTCTACTCACACCCCCGATGCTGCGGAGAAGGAACAGGTAGAGTCTGAGGATCAGGAAGGTGATACATCAAAATGGGAGTTTGCTTCTCTCCCGGAATCCATACCAAGCTCTATAAGGATTGAACTCATAGACCTACTGCTAACGAAGATAGATCAGCATCTTGTGGGTGCTGACACCAAACTTTTTGAAAATGAATATATCAAGCATGAAACTGTTGCTACGCCAGGTTTTTTCGGTATAGGTGCCAAAAAAGCTACAGTTACATATAATTTTCGACCAAATAGCGATATCCTATTGAAATTAACAAATCTAATGGATAATGATGTGGTAGAACTAAATAGCGATCAACTGACATCGGATCTACTTGTATATCTTGAAAAGATTCAATATCAGATTACCGATCTTACACAGAAGCTGCAATTGGCTCCTACCTCTTATTCGCCAGATAGTTATACCATCAAAGTGAAGTTTAAAACCGAATTAGATAAGCTTGTTAAATTAAATCGTTTAATTGAAACGAAAACAAAGTGGTTGATGGTAAGAGACCTAAAAGTTTCCGCCGATAAAGATAATAAAATAAACGTAGATGTACTTATGATTGCGAGGGTTTATCAATGATGAAAATATGCAAGAAGTTATTTTGCCTGATGTTTGAACAAAAAAACAGAATCTGCTTAGTTGTGCTGATAGGTTTCTGCTTGATAGCTGGATTCCCTGATGATGGACATGCACAGAATCAGGGACAGATGGAAGTTACTGAACGGGATGAAGAAACTGGAGAACCGCTTCGGTTCACCTTCAACTTTACAAGTCAAGACCTGAAAAGGGTGCTTGAATGGCTATCTCAAGAAACCGACCTATCCATTATCGCCAACGAAAGTGATATTTCAGGCAAACCGTTTGCTTTGATAAACCTTAATAATGTTACGCTTGATGAAGTGATAGAGAAAATTAAGACCGTTCTTGCACAGTACAACCTTACATTTGTCCGGGTTGATAGTACGTTGCTTGTAACGACCTTTGAGAATGCAATGACGAAGAGTGTTCCAGTAAAGATCATTGAACCTAATCCAGAATTAGTGGAAATGACGGATGAGATTCAGACCTATATCATCCAACTTCAAAACGCTGATGCTACTGAACAAGCAAATGCTATAAAACCTTTGTTGAATAGACAAGCGAATGTTTTTGCGGATGCTACAACAAACGCTTTGGTCATAACGGATGTATCCTCAACTGTCCGGAAAGCTGTTACCATATTACAGTTCGCGGATGCGGGAGATCCTTCGCCATTAAAAATCGCTATTATGCCATTAGCGTATGCAGACGCGACATCAATAGAGAGTACAATGGATAACTTGTTTGATGAAAATGATGATGAGGAAGATATAAAAGCAGGGATTCCAATAGGTGTCAATGCAGAAGAGATTAAACAGGCGTTGGAGGAAGGATTAGGTATAGATATAGCTGAAGGTTATATTAAGGTGTTTGCAGATGAAAACTCAAACTCTGTTATTATAAAAGCTTCTGAGGATAACCTCGTTATTGTTCAAGAAATAATCCGACACCTGGATACCGCACCTGAACTGAGTACAGAAATCAAGACCTATCGGCTTCAGTATGCTGCAGCAGAGGATGTTGCTACCACGCTTGAAGAACTTATCACGGGTGAAAATATACGTAATGGTAGAAGGTCATTTGATAGGGAAGATATTTTGGAAATGCTTACGTATAGACGCGATAGAAGAAATCCTGAAAATATCTTCCAAGGCATTGTCGGTCTGGTCAATATAACGAGGGATGATCGTTTAAACTTGGTCATCGTTTCGTCAGACTCACGTAATTTTACGCTCATAGATAAGATTATCAGCGAATTGGATCAGGAACAGTCCCAACAAGAATATAAGAAGTATCTGCTAAAAAATGCTAACGCTGAAGGTCTCAAGACCCTTTTAGATGACCTATTTGAAGCGGGGGCTGGTGATGACGAAGATCGTCCGTGGTGGGAAAGAGGTAGAGGTGATGACTCTTCATCTGAGGGTGGATTTGGTGTCCAAGGTCAAGTGAATATTGTCTTTGAGCCAAGGTTGAATGCACTTATCATCTCAACCGCTAAACAGAACTTTGAGATGATAGATGGTCTTATTGCAGAGCTTGATGTTAGCATGCCTGAACAGGAATGGGGAACCAAGATATTTCGTCTAAAATATGCTGATGCTGAAAACGTCGCGAATTTACTCAATTCTCACTATGGTGGAAACACTGGTGGATCAAGTAATCGTTGGGATGATGACTGGTGGTGGATACGTAATCGAGGTGGGTCGTCTACGCAATCACAAACACAAGGTTCATTGGCAGGAAATGTATCCGCTGAACCATTTGTAAATATAAATGCCGTGATTGTATCAACGGGAACAAAACGAAATTTTGACATGATTGAAGAATTCATCAAACAGATTGACATTCCCACCCCGGTGGATCAGGTAGAGATAACCGAGACGATTCGTCTGGAATACGCCACTGCAGAAGCAATTGCGACCCTGCTTTCACAGGTGTGGCAAGACCAGGAAGCTGAAGATGAGGGATTCGGTTTTGGCAGATTCTTCAGGGAATCCACTACAGCAGACGAACCTACCGACATCAATTCATTGTATGGCAAGGTAACTGTCTATGCTGATCCGGATACGAACTCACTTGTCGTTACAACTCGACGGCGCTATATGGAACAGGTAAAAGTCCTCATAAAACAACTCGATTTCGTCAGGGGACAAGTTCGCATAGACATAAAGATCCTTGAAGTAACTCTTGATGAAGCAACAAAACTGGGTATTGAAGCTACTGTGAGTGAAAGGAGACTGGGAGGACTTGAGCTTGCACCGGATAATCCACTCATTGGAGACGCGAATGCCCAACTCGGTCTCACACAAGAAATATCTGGTTTTAACTACAGTCTGGTAACCAGAGAATATATGGCTCTTCTTCACACACTAATTCGTGAGAATAAAGTAAAGACATTATCAACGCCTACAATTACGACTCGTGATAGTCGTCCTGCCACCTGGAGCAGTGGTCGGAGAATTCCATACCTTCAGAGTGTTGACACGAATAGTATCCTTGGTGATACAGCGACACAACCGCTTTTCAACTATGACTTTATTGATCCTCCCGTTGGTATCAACATTAGTCTTACACCATACATCGCAAAATCTCAAGCTGGAGAAGATGGGAAGCGGACAATTGGGTTAGATATAACAAACATCAGTGCCAGTAACTTCATTGAGTTCACTGATTTTAATGCACCCATAACCGATGACAATTCCCTTAGTGTCTATATTGATGTAGAAGATGGACAGCAGTTGATCGTGGGGGGTATTATACGCAAGAAACAGAAACAGGTAGAGAACAAAGTGCCGATACTTGGCGACATTCCTTTACTCGGAAGACTCTTCAAGAGCACTGAAACAGAAGTGCAAGATACAGAGATCGTTTTCCTTATTACGCCACATATCATTGACATTAAGAATCCTGCTGATCTTGAAAAGTTGAAAGAGAAAAATGAAGATTGGTTAAAGAACGGTCTGGAAGAATTCAAAAATGCCACGGAATAGGTATGAGTTGCTTTCTCAGACTTTTAACCGAATTAAGGTTGCAAGTAATTCGTAAGCATCGCTCCTTTGACAAAAACATTATTCATGATACACTATGCAACAATAAAACCGAAAGTTTACATCGAGACAACAGTAATCAGTTATTTGGTAGCACGCCCCAGTAGTGATGTGACAGCAACAGCACGACAACAAGCCAGTCGGCAGTTGTGGGAAGAATATTCCGACAATGGAACTATAGACACATTGTGAATGAAGTCAAGCGGCAGCATATCAACGAAGTTTGTCGTGATGCCGGCTATCAACCTACAACACTTTGCACACCCACAGAACTAATTGAGGAGATACAAATGAAAGAGAATCTTGATGCACAGATGGATCCTATCCTTGAAGAATGCTATCGAATGAAGGAAGAGTTCGCTGCAAAATTCAAAACACAAGAAGAACTCTATAATTATTTGCAAGCAGAATCGGTAAAACGTAAAAAAGAGGGGTGGAAATATATCACCCTACCCGTAACAACACCTCACAAGAAAAATTAACACGGTTGGATCGTGTAAAAGAGTGTGCAACTTCTTATATGAAAACGGTTATGATCTATCGTTCTGAAACAGACTTTACGCTGCTAAACTATGAAGATACTTTATCAGGTGAGGATGTCGTACCAGGGTTTTCGTGTCCAGTGGCAGAACTTTTTAAATAGATTTTGGAGCTTGATTGTGCTTCTTTGTCCAACATTCCTCCTTCATGACCATTCACTGCCCAACAAACATATTGATATAGCTGTAGCACATTCATCCCTGATTGTGCTTCTTTGTCCAACATTCCTCCTTCATTGCGATTCTCTGCCCAACATACTTATTGATAGAAAAAGGATTGTCAACGGGCTGCACTCCAGCGGAGTGCTATATACCTAAATAGTAGTAGGCACTCTCCGAGTGCCGTCTCTTATGAAAAAAGGCAACAAAAACTTTACACACACTTACAAACCTTTTTTTGACTTAATTTGTCAAATTTGATAATATGTCGTAAGGAAAAGGACAATACCATGTCCTTTAGTATTTAATTTTTGATTCACTATTAAATAGATCTTATGTCTACATTATTCTTTAGGAGGTAATTACCAATAATGAAACGTTATTTTTGTATACTAACTGTCATACTTCTCTTAAGTGTGACAACAGTTTTTGCTGGAGATCTGGCAATTTATTCTGGTCCGTCAAATACAGGTTGGATTTCTGCTGCAGCTGTAGAAGCCAACACGGAACTTGTGATGAACCATGCAGGTGTTAAAGCGCTCTTTAATTCTATACAGAATTTTGGGGATGGAGATGAAGTAGGAGATGATTCTCCGCTTGCTGAGTGGTGTAAAGCACACACGGGAAACGGACGGCAAGACGTTATACTTCTTGCTTGTGGTACTACACCCAGCTCACTTTATCCATTTCCGAATACGAAACCCGACGGTTCGAATGTTGAGAACTTTATAGAAACCGGTAATATAGTGATTAATGTTGCTGACTGGCTCTTCTACATGAGTTATGAAGGTGGTGTGCGAAGTGCTGAGAATGGTCCTGGCGGAGCTCAGAATGTCTTTGACATTCCAGGTTTAGACTTTAATGAACGCGGAACGGGACATCAGACACCGACGGACCTTGGCGAGAAATATATTCCATCTCTTAAGGCATTTCGCTCAATTCGGCCTTGGCATGTGGAACAGTTTGCTAACTCTAATTGGGATCTTGTTATTTTTGCACAGGAAGACGCAAATAATGCTGATCCTGTCGTAGCCGTTAGTAAAGAATCAGGTGAAGATGGCAACGGTATGATCGCTGCTATGTGGCAATCTGCTACACCTAATTGGGCTGGTACAGACCCACGCGGCATCGGAGTTGCTGAATTTATTGAGAATTGGTTATCGGAAAACGCTACTTTAGACGTCCACGCACAGGGTAAACTGTCAACCACGTGGGGACATCTTAAAGTAAATCGTTAATCTCAATCTAATAACCTAAAGCGGGTACGGTTATTCTGCTGTTCCCGCTTTTTTCATTTCTATCGAATATCTTGATATAGTTTTGCGAGTCGTTCCAGAGGATATCCGCAATTATAAAGAAACGTGATAAACCAGTTTGTTACCGTTGTCCGGATAATGCCTTTTGCCTGCCACCTGCGAGGTGATATGTGGATCCGTGGTTTTATCATCTTTGTTTTACCCAGTTTCCGCATATTCTTGGAAAACGCTATCTCCTCCATAATCGGCACATCTGGGAATCCCCCAAGTCGTTCAAAGTTTTTCTTTGACAAGAATATACCGCTGTCCCCGTAAAAAATCTTCTGATATTTCCCGCGTAGATTAGCTGTAAACTCAATGATGCGATATAATGGATTATGACCATCGATCTTTTGAAGGAAGCCGCCACCAACATATCCTGAGGACAATATTCTCTTGACAGCACATAATGCACCTGCTTCAAGCCAGACATCAGCGTGTAAAAAAATAAGAACCGAACCTGAAGCCGCTTTTGCCCCTGCATTGAGTTGTTTTGCTCTGCCGCGATCAGATTTTACAACCCTACCATACTTTTCAGCAATTTCTATTGAGCCATCAGTGCTACCACCATCTACGATAATCAATTCATGGTTCTTTAGTTCATTTTGCAGTTTGGCAAGTGTTTCATCCAATATCTTTGCCTCGTCTAATATTGGCATAATGACTGTTATCATACAAAAAAGTCACGTCTGGTGGTTAGTTTTCTTCTTTGGTCTGTTTGAGATACTGATTTAATGCTAAAATTGGAAAAACCGATGCATAAATTGGGTCGCTGTATCCACCAATAATCTCCCAATAGATACCGACACAACTCTCTTGCCATGAACCGTTCCCTCGCTGCTGTCTGATGAGATAGTCAATGCCTTTCTGGATAGTCGGATTAACAGCACCTGAAAGCAATAACGCATAAGTGCTCCAGGCAGTCTGTTCAATGGTGCTATGTGTTGGGTTACCAAACATGTCTTCACCCCACCCCCCGTCTGGGTTCTGTGAGTTTTCTAACCATCTGACACCTTCGCTAATCTCTGGTACATCACCTATTCCCGATTTTACCAGTGCAATAAGAGCATATGCTGTTCCATAAGTTCGCTTTGCTAACCAAAGGTCGTCCCAGTAACCGTCGTTATGGATTGCAGAGCGAAGCCATTCAACACCATCCGCAATCTGTGTAATGTTCTCACCATTTTCTGCATAGGTCAATAATGCCTCAATGGCATGTGCTGTGATACTAACACATCCGACATCCCCCTGTCCTGGTTGGTATGTGCTCCAACTTCCATCTTTCCCGTGGTTCTGTTTTAGCCATGCAATTCCCCGATTGATAGCATCTTTCGTTTTTCTTGACTTTTGCTCTGATCTGATGATAGCAAGTGTCGCTAATGCAGTGTCATCCGCATCACTGGGTAATGAACTATCCGGCATGCCGGAAAATGCCCAACCCCCATCTTCATTCTGCTGATCCACAAGCCAGTGTGCAGCATTTCCTATTGCATCTGTATGCGTTATGTAATCCTGTTCTACTTCTGATAAAGCGATGACACTCAATGCTGTGTCCCACACATTAAGATTAAGTGCTTCGCGATATCCACCATCTGAATTCTGCGTTGATTGTAGCCATTGGATTCCGTTTTGGATGAGTTGCGTAATATCGCTATCTGAATTTCCGGACTTTTTGACTTCAATCAGTGCCAACACGGATAAGGCAGTAATGTAATTGACACGAAACCAACTTCCATCACGCAATACTTTCAACTTTAGCCAATCTACCAATGACTCTACTATATCCTGTCGTTTGCCGGTGTTTAACTCGATGAGAATGAAAACGGGCACCAACGTATGTTGTTCGGCTATAAATAGGTCTTGAAATAAAGCGGTGTTGAATAGGTCAACAGGTGGAAGTTTATGTCTCGGTGGTTTTAGTAATGAACGAAATCCTGGTATATTCTTCAAGATTCTCATGACATGCATCATTGGAAGTGCTTTTTTTGAGATTGACAGTTTGTGCCAGTCAAACCTACCAAATGTTGCATACGCAAGTTTTAGTAATGCAAGGTCAAGGGGATAATGTGGTATCTTTGACAGCGTATCTTGAAGTTGCGATTGTGATGATGATTCTGATATCTGCTCTAAGATTAACTTTGAGAATAAAGTCGCATTCGGATTGGACTGTTCTGAAGTATCCAATCCCCAGGCACCCTCTCCGTTCTGTGTATTGATGAACCACGCTATCTGTTCCGCTGATGGTGTTTCACCTTGTGCCAGTTGAATCCAGGCATAAGCACAGGAGGGAAAAGTGCTTGCGGACAATTGTCCTTCAAATCTCCCATCGTCTTGCTGAAGTGATAGTAGGTAATTGATTCCGCGTGCTAATGCTGACGTTACTTGTTGTGTCATATCTGTTGTCCGTCGATTCTCGTTTTCAGGCAGCGTTACATTTTGGTTCTGAAATCTGAAATGTGAGTGAAGTATAGCATGTTTCAATCATCAATACAAGACTAATCCGGATTATACACATGCCGTTTCTACAATAACGTGGGTTTGATAAATCAAATTTTCGTATTTGAGAGGCGTGAATTGTAGCACAAACTTTCAGTTTGTGACACATCTTCGCAAACTGGAAAGTTTGCGCTACATTTATCAAACTCACGTTACAATACCCTTGTCAATCAAGACGAAATGTGGTAAGATTTTACAAATTATGGTGGATAATGGTATTATTTATACGCTATCAATAATACCAAGAAAGGTAGGCACCATAAGGAGGAAAAAATGGGAATAGGTTTAGGTGTTATCGGAATTAACCCGACGAATATGGGGTCAACAACATCTCTTCTTAAGGATGTGCCTGATCTCAACTATGAACTCCGCGGGATCTGTGCTAAACGTCCTGATATTCTTGAAAACTATGCAAGGCAGATTGGCGTTAGTTTTTGGACGACAGATTATCGTGAGTTGGTTCAACGAGATGATATTTCAGTCATAGCTGTATATTCACCTGATCATCTTCACGCTGAACACTGCATTGCAGCCATTGAAGCTGGGAAACATGTGGTCTGTACAAAACCGATGGTGACATCATTAGAGGATGCACAACGGTTAGTTGATTTAGTTAGACAACACGGCATCAAGTTTCTTATCGGACAAACGATGCGGTTTGACCTTCAGTTCCTTACAATGAAACGCCTGTATGATGATGGTGATTTAGGGGACATCATGGTTGCCGATGCGTACTATGTGCATGATCTACGCGATGTCTATGACTTCACACCTTGGCGCCTTCAAGTCCCGCAAGACCTGATGTATGGGGGTGTCGTTCATCCTGTTGATATACTACGTAGTTTTCTCGGTGATGTAGAAGAGGTACATGCCTACGGTTCCAAGGGGTTGTTAACACCTGCGTATCCAATCAAGAACAACTTTTTTCTCAATCTGAAGTTTAACAATGGTGTGATTGCAAGAGCGATGGGACTTTACGACGTTGTTCATCCTCCGATGCCGATGATGCAAGTCTCAATCTACGGCAGTAAAGGTACTATGATAGGCGATTTCACGGATAACAAAGGGGGTCAGGTCAAGCTGATGTTTGATAAGATGTCTGCCAGGGAACCTTTTGAGATGAAATGTCCACCAGAAACTGATACCAGCGTTTATGGACACGGACAGACAGTTATCCGTTATATGCGTCATTTTCAGGAGTGTCTTGAGAAAGATGTGGAGCCTTCACCGAATGTGATTGATGGGGCAAAGTCCATTGCTGTAGGCGTTGCAGCATGGGAATCTATTGAGACAGGAAATCCTGTGAAGGTGTTTAATGCATTTTAAAATTTGACACTTAGAATAACGTGAGTTTGATAAAACACATTGTAGGACAAACTTTTAGTTTGTTTCATAGCACACAAACTAGAAAGTTTGTGCTACAAGGCGGTCTAGCGTTAAAATAACGTGAGTTTGATAATTAAATGCAATATGCGTTGTAGGTTGGGTTGAGGAACGAAACCC
>JAJEJA010000081.1 GCA_022828145.1 Candidatus Poribacteria bacterium
CTCTTAATAGTAGTAGGCACTCTCCGAGTGCCGTCTCTTATGAAAAAAGATGACAGAATACTTACACACCCGTTTCATCTAATCGAGGGAGTCTTATCCTGGTCAAATCTCAAAATCCTGAAAATCCTGGTTCAGACAAATAGAGTAACAAAATACTCACACACCCAATATGCTACTCAAATTGACAAATCCAACTGTATGTGTTATTCTAATTCAATGTTCAGCGATAATGTTGTTTTCTTATTACCGTTGACGAAGGAGGAACTGGTGCGTAACAAAAAGAAATCTCGACTTGACGCTGCAATACAACGCTATCAAGTTGGAGACGTGACACTCGGGAGAGCATCGGAACTTGCAGGGCTGCACCGCTTTGAGTTTGAAGCAGTTTTAAAAGCGAGGGGTATCTTGAAAATCGTTGTGATTGGATCTGTAGAGGAGTTGAAGAAAGGTGTTTCGCTGATCAAAAGTTTTCATGAGAAAAATGGGAAGGGAGAGGAATAGTAAACTTTGGTCTTTATAGATACTGATATCCTTTCAATTTTATCTAAATCATGGCACAACATGCAGGTGCAATAGAGAAATAAAAACATGAAAACAACAAACTTAATCCCAAATTACCCCCAACCAAGTTTACCAGAGCATGCAAATGAACGCATTGAAATTGGGAAGGGAGATAAAAACTATTGGCGATGTAATGCTATTCAATTCTCTCCTGATGGAACTCAATTAGCAGTAGCCATTAATTCTTGGACTCAAACTTCCACAATCAACGAGATTCGAATATATGATGTAGGGACCAGTGAAGTTCGATCAGTATCCATAAGACCCAATGAGGGACAATCTTCAATAGCCTTTAGTCCAGACGGGAAATTACTCGCAAGCGGAGGGGACAACAACGCGGTACATTTGTGGGATGTTTTCGCTGGCACGGCCTTTATAACCCTCACAGGGCATACACACAGAGTCAACGATGTAGCTTTTAGTACAGATGGACATACGGTTGCCAGCGGAAGTCAGGACGGCACAATTCGTCTATGGGATATCACTACAGGATCACATAAAGAATTCAAACTATCAGGACCTGTCACTAGCGTTGCTTATAGTCTTGATGGTAAGATATTCGCAGCCGGGGCAATATGTTTTCGGCAGTGGGTGAATTTCTATACAATTTACCTGTGGGATGCAGTCGATCATACCTTCCTCGGATCCCGGAAAGTACATGTAGGCGGAAACTGGATTTCTCGCGCAACATTTAGTCCTGATATTAAGACACTGGCAACTCAGGTTGAGGGTCCAATGATTTTCTTGTGGGACATAAAATCGGGCGGTTACAAAGATGAAATTGCCGGACCGCGGTGCCAGTACGCATGTTTTCCTACTTGCGTTGTATTCAGTCCCGATGGTAAAACACTTGCAAGCGGAGGTGGTGAATATCCTTGCACTACTTATAATCCTCTTGAGCAGAGTAGTGACAACTCAGTATATCTGTGGGATGTCGTGAGGAACGAGTTCAAATATAGATTCATAGGGCATACAGAAAATGTCGATTCAATGGTTTTCAGTCCCGACGGAAAAACACTTGCAAGCGTAGGTAAAGGTCAAGATAGCTCCGTTCTGTTATGGAATGTAGATATTCCCATTGGACAAGTGTCTATTGAACAATCTGTCGCTACCCCGAATATTACAATTTCTGAAAGTAATAAAGATATTGCTACTAAAGATGATGCTGAATTCCAGAAACGTTCGTTCCAAATAAAACAGATTTGCAAGGATCGTAATATCACAACACTTGTCCATTTCAGCAAGCTTGAATATCTACGTAGTATCCTAGAAGAGGGATTGTTGGATCGCAGCATTCTAGAAACCCGTGCAGAGGTTTCATTCAATGATCCGAATCGTTGGGACAGACAGAAAAACGCAATTTGTCTGAACATCAGTTTTCCAAATTATAAACTATTTAGTAAATTCAGCCGACCTAGCGAAAATAGTAATCCTGACTACTCTAAATGGATCGTTTTACTTCTTAAAGCAGCAGTATTATGGGAATTGGATTGCGCGTTTTGTAAAGAGAATGCTGCTGCTAATAATGTCAGTAAAATTCCGATTGAAGAAAGGAAACAACCTAATGCGTTAGAAGGTCTTTTTGATGAATATTACACCGACAACAAAGGAGATTCTTACAATCGTCACTCATCACAATTACCTGAGCATTTCACAACACACCCACAAGCAGAAGTCCTGGTTTTTGACCGAATTCGGACAGAATATATTCAGGAAATACATTTCATCAATGAAACTGCTTGGAATCAATGGCGTTCTATTAACACGGGAGATTATTCACCAAGATTTTGTGTTAACGATCAGTATTTTCAGTTTGGACGAGATAAGATAATCCAGCATCATGAAAATTTGAATAATGATGATATACCCTTTTAGGAGTTAAACCAATGGCGAATCGTCCCATCTTTACCCCAGATTTTAATGGATTTCCGTATGTTGACACCGTAGACGTAGAATTCAAATGGTATCCCGGTTTTGCAAAATCGCAGATGCAGAAAACCATACTATCCTTACATGAAGCTGCCGAAAAACAAGGAATCGCGCCAATATTGGAAATCTCAAGTAAATCAGCATCACGGCTTGGCGTTTCGCTGAGTGCTTTTAATCTGTCGTTGGAAACGGAAAACGGTCAGAAAATGAGTGTAGAATGTGCATATCAGGGGAGTAAAGTGTTTGAAAATGGGGGTCCATACGACGAACTTTATTTTGGATCCAGCAAGTCTGCAAAGACTGACGAACGGTTGCAGAATTCGGGAGAGTTGATTGGTTTTAACTTCTGTGGGGAAGACTTTCCTATTGAACCTAAGACAGCTTTCTATGACTGGTTATATATCACTGCATTATATCAGAAAAAGAAATATCTAATGCCACAACTTGCATCGTACCAAGGGTTTTCTGATATCGTTTTCAATCCAAGTAAATCATTAAATTGCCAAGCACGCGCTGCTGCGTTATATGTTTCTTTATCCAAAAGTGGATTGATGAATAAACAGATAATTAGTGATAAGGATTATTATATTGATATACTAAATGGACATAAACAATATCCACCAGTAGAACAGGATCCACAACAACTCAGTCTGTTTTAGGCAATCGGGGTTACAAATCCTTGAAGGATTACATTGACTTCACCTAATCTTCATGCTACAATATGCCGAAAAATCTATGAGGTAAGAAAAATGACTAAGATTGGTATTGTTGGTGCATCTGGCTATAGTGGTAGCGAATTACTTAGATTTTTGGTCAATCATCCAGGTGGATTCAACGTGGAACTCGCGACTTCTGAAACCTACGCAGGGCAACACGTTGACCGTGTCTTGCCTCATCTTAGAGGCTTCATAGACCTCGTGTTTGAACCATTAGATATCCTTTCGCTCAAAGATCGAGTTGATGTCGTGGTGTTGGCTGTTCCGCATAAAGTTGCAATGACATACGCACCACAAATTATCAAGCAAGGTTTACGCGTCGTAGATTTTAGTGCAGATTACAGGCTATACAATGCTGAAACCTATCAAGACTGGTATGATGTAGCACATTCCAGTCTTGAACTCATTCAGAATGCGGTATACGGGTTACCAGAACGATATCGTGAAAAGATACGTGATGCACAACTTATCGCAAATCCTGGATGCTACCCGACCAGTGCTATCCTTGCAAGCATGCCTTTACTGAATAATAAACTAATTGAATTGGACTCCATCATCGTTGACTCAAAATCTGGTATTTCTGGTGCTGGCCCGAAACCCAAAGATACAACACATTTTCCTAATCGAGAATCTAATCTCGTCGCATATAACATCGGAAGCCACCGACATACACCAGAGATTGAACAAGAGATGAGTGCTGTTGCAGGAGAAACTGTTACTGTCACATTCACGCCACATCTGGTTCCAATGACTCGGGGCATCCTCAGTACCGTTTACGCCAGACTAAAACAGCCACTTGATTCTGAAAGGTTATTGGAAGCGTATAGAGCCTTTTATATAGACGAACCTTTCATCCGAGTGCTTGATGATGACGAATATCCGCAGACAAAGTCTGTGCTTGGTAGCAATTTTTGCGATATAGGTTTAGCAGTTGACGAACGGACACAACGCATCGTGGTAATGGCAGCAATTGATAATCTCGGAAAAGGTGCAGCTGGCGCTGCTGTACAGAATCTGAACTTGATGTTTGACTGCAACGAAACAGATGGACTTCTAACACCCGGTCTAATGCCGTAGAAATTTACATCAGAAGAGACGGCACTCGGAGAGTGCCTGCTACTATTAAAGATCCGGTAGGTTCGGTTAGGAAACCGAACCTACCGGGGTGTGCTACAAAAGTGCCTCATAAATTGTATGTTTTACTATATACCATGTCTTGAAATCATAGATCGTATACACCATTCACAATGAAATTAATGATTGTCGCTGGTGAACCATCTGGCGATCTACACGCATCACACGTCGTCCAAGCACTCAAAGCAATACACCCAAACATCATCCTTACCGGTATGGGGGGAGACAGGATGGCGAAAGCAGGTGTGTCGCTAAAAATCCACATCCGTGATTCTGCTGTGATGGGATTTGCTGATGCCCTAGCTGTTCTTCCGAAGTTCTTGAGAAAGCTCGCAATATTAAAACAACATATACGTCAACATCAACCTGATGCACTGCTCCTGATAGATTTTGCTGAGTTTAACATGCCGTTGGCAAAATTTGCATATAGACAGGATGTCCGCGTGATCTACTACATTCCCCCCAAGGCTTGGGCGTGGCGTGGGGGTAGGGCAAAAAAACTCGCTAAGCGCACAAACGTCATCGCCTCAATGTTCCCTTTTGAAACAGAATTCTATAGAAATGCTGGAGCACCCGCACAATTTGTCGGACATCCGCTCGTTGACTTCGCAAAATGCAAACTTAACGTCAATGAAGCAAGAGAGAAACTTAGCTTAAAACATGATACGCATGTCATCGGACTAATGCCAGGGAGTCGACGTTCTGAAGTACAACGGCATCTACCTATTATGCTAAAGGCTGCTGCCAATATTTCCAATACATTTCCTGATGCAGAATGGATTCTACCACTTGCACCAGGGATTTCAGAAACACTTATCACTACTTGTAAGGAAGGTGTTGAAGGACTTCCTAAGATAAATCTAATACAAGATGAAACTTATACAGCAATGCGGGCAGCAATATTACTGTTGATTGCATCAGGGACTGCAACCCTTGAAGCAGCATGCCTTGGCACGCCTATGATTATCGTGTTTCGCACTTCGTGGCATAATTGGCATATCATCAGAGCATTAACGCCTTTGGAAGACAGTGGACTACCAAATCTCATCGCAAATAAACGTATTGTCCCAGAACTCCTTCAAGATGATCTCACACCTGATACACTCACAGAACATGCATTGGAGCTACTGCAAAATCTTGATAAACGCAACGAGCAGTGTGAAGCACTTCAGTCGGTATATCAACAGTTAGGCACTTCTGGTGCAGCAGAAAGAACCGCTCAGCTCATCGTTGAACAGATTGAATCTGCACACAATCCACACAAATGAAGAGCATACTCTACACATTCATAACTAAGAGACAGTGCGGCGTTTTAGCGATGCTGCTTTGCATTCTGTTGACACCATTATGGTTACTCTACGGTGTTGTTATCTGGATAAGGAATTACTGCTATACATGTGGAATTATTAGGCAGAAACAATTACGCTGCAGGGTAATCAGTGTTGGTAATATTGTTGCTGGTGGCACAGGTAAAACGCCGGCGGTTATTGCTATTGCTAAACTTCTTCAGAAGAACAGTTACAAGGTAGGCGTGCTTCTCAGGGGATATAAAGGTAAAAGCGATAGAGAGATAACGTTTGTTTCTGACGGTGAAAAACTTCTCTGCACAAGGGATGAATGCGGCGATGAAGCAGATATGCTCGCACGACAACTTACAAGTATACCGATTGTTGTTGGTAAAAAACGTTATCTCACAGGAAAAGCCGTTATAGAACGTTTTGCGTGTGATGTGTTGATACTTGATGACGGTTTTCAGCATCGCCAATTATTACGTGACCTTGATATCCTTACTGTTGATGCCACACAACCTTACGGTACCGGTAAAATGTTACCTATCGGAACATTAAGGGAACCGAAGTCATCAATACAACGCGCAGACCTAATCCTGCTGACACGGGCGGATATGCCTGATATAGATATCGCAAAAATCAAAACAGAATTGAACCGCATTGCACCGAATACACCGATCTTGGAGAGTGTGCATGAACCAACATCACTCTACCTTTTAAATCAACAAGGCGAGAACAGGTCCTTGCATGTAGACTACCTGAAAAACAAACGAATCCTTGCGGTGTGTGGTATCGGCAATCCTCAGGCATTTGTTTCAACACTGCGACAATATAACCCAGAAACAGTGGAACTATTCGCCTTTGCTGATCATCACGTCTACACAATGTCAGATTTACAAAAAATTGAACAGAAAATGAAACAGCACCAATCTGAAATTGTTGTGATCACACAGAAGGATGAACAGAAGATTGCTTCTCTTTCACCGGATTTGCCAATTGTTGTCTTGGAAATTGAATTGGTCATCACTAACGGTATTGAAGTCCTTATGGAATTCGTGAAGAAATGATAAGGTTGTATTACATCGGTATCGGTTCACCTTGAGTTGATGTCATCTCAGCATAGAGTTCTTGTAAACGTCCTGTCATCGGTCCAGGTTTACCATTGCCAATTTGCCTGCCATCAACTTCTAAGACAGGACTTAACTCACCGACGGTTCCTGTTGTAAACATTTCGTCTGCTGTATATACCTCTGTCAAGGAGACATTCCTTTCAACCACGGGGATGTCGTTTGCACGTGCAAGCTGGATGACATTACCACGTGTAATTCCAGGCAAGCAACTGTCTGCATGGGGTGTAAGGACCTCACCTTTCTTGATGATAAAGATGTTTGTCGCATTTGTTTCGGAAACAAAACCGAAAATATCCAGCATAATCGCATCGTCTACACCTGCAACGTTTGCTTCAATTTTTGCCAAGATGTTGTTAATCAGATTGTTATGATGTATTTTAGAGTCAACACATTGTGCAGGATTCCGACGTATAGCAGATGTAATCAATCTTACACCGCTGCTTTCATAAATGGGTGCTTTCCATTCCGCAAGCACAATCAAACAGGTGCCATACTGATTTACCTTCGGATTCATGCTTGACGTAACTTTCTTACCGCGGCTGAGTGTTAATCGTATATGAACTTCATCACGCATCCCATTTGCTTTGAGGGTATCAAAGATAGCGGTCTTAATTTCGTCGCGTGTAGGTATCCCTTCAAACGCCATCGCATGTGCGGAGTCCAGCAATCTATCAAGGTGGGCATCTAAGGCAAAGACCTTTCCATCATAGATACGCAGTCCCTCCCAGACACCATCTCCACCTTGTGCGAGACTGTCAAACACGGATATCTTAGCGTCATCACGCGGCAGTAATTCTCCACCGACATGGATCAATATGTTTTCATTTCGAGAATCGGGTAATTGTGGTTGCATTTATTTTCCTTTCTAATGTTATTCATTCTGAATTCCAGCATCAGCATACCACATTATAGATAGACTGTCAATCCTAAAACACATTGGGAGTATGTAAAAATTTTTGCGCTCTATTTGTCTGAATCTCGGGTTACGCGGAGGACACGGAAGGGTGGAAGGATGGAAGGTTGGAAGAGGAGAGGATGGAAGGGGGACCAGGATTATCAGGATTTGACCAGGATAAGAGGGAAGAGGGGAAGGGTGGAAGGATGAAAGGATGGAAGGGTGGAAGAGGGGAGGATGGAAGAGGCACAATAAAGGATGAATGTGCTACAGAACAATCAAGATGTATGTTGTAGGGAGAAGTTCAATGAAGGATAAATGGGTTGGAGAAAGAAGCACAATCAAGGATGAATGTGCTACAGCATTATACTACATATTTCGGTTTTACTCAATATGAGATGGAGTTATATACATAGGGATTTATATCCAGTTTTTTGTAGAGTCGAATATACATAAGGTTTTTTTAATGCTTCATAGACAAAAAGGTCGTATATTTTGCAAAAAGGTGCTAAAATATGCATTAGAGAACTCTTTAGACAGAAGTTATTGAATGTTTTTTCAAACTCACGTTAGAATTAAAAAGGAGAATTTCATGAATACTAAGTTCTTCTTATCTGTGTTTTTTACACAATTACTCATTTCAACCCTATTATTATCGAACAGCGTTGCTCAGGATTACACAAAATGGCATCTACCTGAAGGTGCGAAAACGCGTCTCGGGAAAGGGTCCCTAGCCCATGGAGAAAATAATTACGCATATTCTCAAAATATTGGATATACTCCAGATGGTACTCGTTTAGTGGTCGCCAGTAGTATCGGCATTTGGATCTATGACGCGCAGACCTATCAAGAATTATCACTACTCACAGGGCATACATGGGGTGTCCTAAGCATGGCAATTAGTCCTGATGGGCAGACACTCGCAAGTAACGGTACAGACGGCACAATCCGTTTATGGAATACGGCGACAGGTGAACATAAGCATACACTCCCAGAGTGGGTGAATAGCGTAGCGTTCAGTCCGGATGGACAGACACTTGCAGGTGGCAGTTCTGAGAGGACCATCCTTTTATGGAATGTGGAGACAGGCGAACATAAGCACACACTAAAAGGGCATATATGGGATGTCTATAGCGTAGCGTTCAGTCCGGATGGACAGACACTCGCAAGTGGCAGTTCGGACAACACCATCCGTTTATGGAATGCGGAGACAGGCGAACATAAGCACACACTCAAAGGGCATACAAGGGATGTCTTTAGCGTAGCGTTCAGTCCGGATGGACAGACACTCGCAAGTGGCAGTTTTGACAAGACTATCCGTTTGTGGAATGTGAAAACAGGAGAACATAAGCACACACTCAAAGGGCATACAAGGGATGTCTATAGTGTAGCGTTCAGTCCGGATGGACAGACACTCGCAAGTGGCAGTTTTGACAAGACTATCCGTTTGTGGAATGCGGAGACAGGAGAACATAAGCACACACTAAAAGGGCATATATGGGATGTCTTTAGCGTAGCGTTCAGTCCGGATGGACAGACACTCGCAAGTAGTGGTGGGGAACTTGACCAGACCATCCGTTTATGGAATGCGGAGACAGGTGAACATAAGCACACACTCAAAGGGCATATAGGACGTGTCTTTAGTGTAGCCTTCAGTTCGGATGGACAGACACTCGTAAGTGGTAATTTGGACACCACCATTCGTTTATGGAATGCGGAGACAGGTGAACATAAGCACACACTCAAAGGGCATACAAGCGGTGTTTATAGCGCAGCGTTCAGTCCGGATGGACAGACACTTGTAAGTGGCAGTGAGGACACCACCATCCGTTTATGGAATGCGGAGACAGGTGAACATAAGCACACACTCCGAGGGCATACGGACACTGTCCGAAGCGTAGCGTTCAGTCCGGATGGACAGACACTTGCAAGTGGCAGTGGACGCGGCGACCCCACACTCCTTTTATGGAATGTGGAAACAGGTGAACATAAGCACACACTCCGAGGGCATACAGGGACTGTCTATAGCGTGGCATTCAGTTCGGATGGACAGACACTCGCAAGTGGTAGTGCGGACACCACCATCCGTTTATGGAATGCGGAGACAGGTGAACATAAGCACACGCTTCAAGGGCATTTAGTGAGTGTCTATACCGCAGCGTTCAGTCCGGATGGGAAAACACTCGCAAGTGCCGGTTGGGACACCACCATCCGTTTATGGAATGCGGAGACAGGCGAACATAAGCACACACTACAAGGACATACGGATTCGATCTTGGGCTTAGCGTTCAGTTCGGATGGGCAGACACTCGCAAGTGGTAGTGCGGACACCACCATCCGTTTATGGAATGCGGAGACAGGCGAACATAAGCACACACTCAAAGGGCATATAAGGGATATCTATAGTGTAGCGTTCAGTCCGGATGGGCAGACACTCGCCAGTAGCAGTGCGGACGGTACGGTGCTGTTGTGGCGGACCACATCTACAACAACCACAGATCCCCAATCAGTTGACGCAAAAGGTAAACATTACACGAAATGGGGCACGTTAAAAACCGCTGAAGTTTATCAAAACTATCCGAACCCGTTTAATCCAGAAACATGGATACCGTATACCCTTTTTGAAACAAGTAACGTCAACCTCTCAATCTTTGACACGAGTGGGGAATTGATAAAAGAATTTAAGCTCGGCTATCAGACCCGCGGCCCAAAACGGATACATTGGGATGGTAAAAACGCTGCGGGTGAAACTGTGGCAAGCGGTATCTATTTCTATCAGTTTGAAGCTGGTAGAACGAAAAGTATACGCAAAATGTGGTTACTGAAGTAACATGAACTCTAATTGATCAATTACCATTATTGTCTTTTCGTAGGTCGGGTAGAGCGTTAGCGAAACCCGACATGACCGCTACAGTCAATACATGGCGGGTTTCGTGCCTCTACCCGACCTACGAAAGTGATTTGTTCTGATTTATCAAACTCACGTTAATGAAGGTAATAACCGTGTGAGTAAAACTCTCTATTTATATTCACTATTTATAGGAGCTAATGAGATTAATGATAAAAAAATTATCGTATTCTATCTTGATAACAATCGGTATAGCATTCGTCTTGACCAATAGCAGCGTTGCCCAAAACCTATCGCAATTGGAATTACCTGAAGGTGCGAAAGGACGACTCGTGAAAGGCAGTATCACTATAATACAGTATTCACCCGATGGTACGAAACTTGCGGTCGGAAGTAGTATCGGTATCTGGATATATGATGCACACACAGGTGAAGAGCTTGACCTGTACACAGGACATGCGGGGGGTGTCTGGAGCGTGTCATTTAGTCCGGATGGTAACACCCTCGCAAGTGGGAATAGGGATGGGACTGTCCATCTCTGGGACGCACACACCGGGGAACACCTCCGCACCCTCACAGGGCATACAGGGGATCATGGGTCCTTGGGTGTAAGGAGCGTGTCATTTAGTCCGGATGGCAACACCCTTGCCAGTGGTGGTGATCGGGGGACTATCCGCCTATGGGATGCACACACGGGGGAACACCTCCGCACCCTCCCAGGGCATACTGGTGCTGTCTACAGTGTGTCGTTCAGTCCGGATGGGAATACACTTGCAAGTGGGGATTCGCGTGGGGGAATCCGTCTGTGGAAAGCACAAACAGGCGAACTCATCCACGCTTTCACAGGACATAGTTATGATGTCTACAGTGTGTCGTTCAGTTCCGACGGGAATACACTTGCAAGTGCGGGACGGGACAACACGGTCCGCCTATGGAATGCAAACACATGGGAAAACTTACACACGCTCAGAGGAAATACGGGGAAGTTTTGGAGTGTGTCGTTCAGTCCGGATGTCAGCACTCTTGCAAGTGGGAGTGAGGATGGCACTATCCACCTATGGAACGCACACACAGGCGAACTCATACGCACCCTCACAGGACATACGGAGGATGTCGGTAGCGTGTCGTTCAGTCCGGATGGCGACACCCTCACAAGCGGAGGAGTCTATACGATCCGCCAATGGAACACACATACTGGAGGGCACATCCGCACCATCAGAGGACATAGCGGTGGAGTTGGTGGTTTGTCGTTCAGTTCAGATGGGAATCTCTTGGCAATTTTGGGTTGGGGCAATACTGTTCAACTCTGGAACGCCCGTACCGGGGAACACATCCGCGCGTTCACAGAGCATACCGACGTGATCTTTAGCGTGTCGTTGAGTCCGGATGGTAACACCCTCGCAGCTGGAATTAGGGACTATTATAATCCACCCGACACCTTTTTATGGGATACAAACACTGGAGAACTCATACATACCTTTAAAGAAACGCATCTTTCGGTACTTGTTGAAAGCGTGTCGTTGAGTCCGGATGGCAAAACCCTCGCAAGTGGTGTGGACAGGAATATCCGCCTATGGAACGTACATACAGGCGAACTTATGCACACTCTCAGAGTGAGTGTCGGGAGCGTCTTTAGCATGTCGTTCAGTCCAGATGGCAACACCCTCGCAGTTGGTAGTACTGAAAACGCAATTGACATCTGGAATGCACACACAGGTGAACTCATTCGCACCCTTATCCCTCCAGGGCATGCTGGGAGGGTCTATAGCGTGTCGTTCAGTCCGGATGGGAATGTCCTTGCAAGTGCCAATCAGAACGGTCCTATTCGTCTATGGGACGCGCACACCGGGGAACACCTCCGCGCCCTCACAGGGCATACGGGCTCGGGGAATATCGTGTTGTTCAGGAGCGTGTCGTTCCGTTCGGATGGGAATGTCCTTGCAGGTGGGGGCGAAGATGGCACTATCCGCCTGTGGGACGTACACACCGGGGAACACCTCCGCACACTCGCAGGGCATACGGATGGGGTGTATAGAGTGGCGTTCAGTCCAGATGACAACACTTTAGTAAGTGGGGATCATGCTGGGACGGTGTTGCTGTGGGAAATTACCCCTGATCTAACGAACACCAATCTGTCTGAAAATGTGAACGCACACACAGGCGAACTCGTTCGCACCCTCACAGAGCATACAGGGGATGTCCGTACCGTGGCGTTCAGTCCGGATGGGAATATCCTTGCAAGTGGAGGGCTGGAAGGCACTATACACCTATCAGCACCCAAAACGGGAGAGCACATCCGCACTATTACAGGACATACGCGCGAGCTCCATAGTGTGTCGTTCAGTCCGGATGGTAATATCCTCGCAAGTAGTGGAGGGTGGGACAAGACCATTCGTCTATGGGATGTTCACACCGGGGAACTCATCCGTACCCTCATAGGTCATACAAACAGGGTCCTCACCGTGTCGTTCAGTCCAGATGGGAATACACTTGCAAGTGGGAGTACGGACTACACCATCCGTCTTTGGGATGTTCACACTGGGGAACACTTCCGCACCCTCACAGGACATAAGAAGGGGGTCTATAACGTGTCGTTCAGTCCGGATGGGAATATCTTCGCAAGTGGGAGTGATGATGGGACTATCCGTCTATGGAACACAAACACCTGGGGACACCTCCGTACTCTCGGAGAGCGTGGTGATAGAGTCTATAGCGTGTTGTTCAGTCCGGATGGGAACATCCTTGCAAGTGGGAGTGGGCACGACATTTATTTATGGAATGCACACACAGGCGAACTCATCTACACTCTCTCACACGGTCTCGTGTATAGCGTATCTTTCAGTCTGGATGGGAATATCCTCGCAAGTGGCGGCTGGGACGACACTATCCGCCTATGGAACGTAAGCACCGGGGAACTCATACAGACTCTCACAGAGCATACGGAGAGTGGTCGTAACGTGTCGTTCAGTCCGGATGGTAATACGCTTGCAAGTGGGGGTACGGACGGAAAGGTGCTGCTGTGGGAAGTTTCCCCTGATCCTACATACACCTCCCTACCCGAAGATGTGGACGCAAACACCTGGGAATATATACGCACAATCATCGGCGGACATGGAAGCGTGTCGTTCGGTCCGGATGGTAATACGTTCGCAAGTCTTGCAGGTGGGACTGGTAGGACTATCCGCCTATGGAACGTGCAGACCGGGGACCTCATCCGAACTTTTACAGTACATACGAGTTCTGTCCTTAGTGTGTTGTTCAGTCCGGATGATAACACCCTCGCAAGTGGGAGTTATGATGGCACTATCCGCCTATGGAACACACACACTGGGGAACTCATCCACACCCTCACAGGACATACGGATAGGGTCTTTAGCGTGTCATTCAGTCCGGATGGTAACACCCTTGCAAGTGGGAGTTATGATGAGACTATCTGCCTATGGAATGTACACACAGGCGAACACATAAAAACCATCACAGGACATACGGATAGGGTCTTTAGCGTGTCATTCAGTCTGGATGGTAACACCCTCGCAAGTGGTAGTGATGATGGCACTATCCGTTTTTGGAACGCACACACCGGGGAACACATAAAGACCCTCAGGAGTTGGGGGAAGCATGTGTTGTTCAGTCCGGATGGCAATACCTTTGCAAGTGTGAGTGGCGACATCAACCTATGGAATGCACACACATACGAACACATTAAGACCCTTAGCGGCAGTGGGAGGTATGTGTCATTCAGTCCGGATGGTAACACCATCGCAAGTTGTGGGTATGATTCCTGGGTTCGCTTATGGAACGTACACACCGGAGAGAACATACAGACTCTCAGAGGACATACGGGCAGAGTCGATAGCGTGTCATTCAGTCCGGATGGCAACACCATCGCGAGTGGTGGTAATAGAGTGCTGCTGTGGAAAATCACCCCTGCTGTTACAAATATCTCTCTGCCCGAAGATGTGAATGATGACGGTATCGTCAATATTGCAGATCTTGTATTAGTTGCAGCTGACTTCGGAAAAATAGGGGAAAACATTGCAGATGTCAATGGTGATGGTGAAGTCAATCGTGAAGACATCCTGGCAGTTTTAGATGTGTTAGAAGCACAAGAAACGACGGACACAGCTGCAGCTGCGGCTGTCTCTACGGCACAAAACCTACAGCGATGGATTGACGCTGCCAAGCAACTCAATCGTAGAGATATAGACTTTCAAAAAGGGATAGCTGTGCTTGAGCAGCTGCTGGCAACGTGGTACGAGGCACAGGTTGTGCCAAAACGAACAGCACTGCTTGCAAATTACCCGAACCCGTTCAATCCGGAGACGTGGATACCGTATCAATTGGCAAAGTCTGCTGATGTTAGCATCTCAATCTATGCTATAGACGGAAAATTGATTCGAACCCTTATCTTAGGGCATCTGCCTGCGGGCACCTATCAGAGCCGTAACCGTGCCGCGTATTGGGATGGTAAGAATGCGTTTGGTGAATCCGTGGCAAGTGGTATCTATTTCTATCAGTTTGAGGCTGGTAATACGAAAAGTATACGCAAAATGTGGTTACTGAAGTAACATGAACTCTGTCCAAGTGGACTTTAAGGAAAGATTTTATGAAACTACTGAACTGATGCAAGAATCTCTTTTTTCAACGTTTTGTAGATTTTTTTACAACGTCCGCTATATTGCCAGGATAGCTGCAGGTTGTCATGTTAATTGGAACACGTTCACTACGAAATCTTATTCTTTCTACATCTCCTCAAGAGCTTCATGTAGATTCACGTCTGCTCTCACCTTTCAGTTTCTCATACTTCTGTTGAAGATTCACCGATCTGTTGTATAGTCCTTCAGCCACGTCTTCGTAATCCTTAGGAGAAAAACCTTTTCTTGGATGGAACGCAATTTCTTTCACCGGTTCATCCTTTTGAAAATGCCATGCACCCACCTCTTCTGGTCGTAACCAGCTCGGTTGTTCATCAGTCTCTTCGTCAATTAACCCTTCAAGTATAAGGTTTCCTATCTCCTGAAGCAACCAATCACTATGCGTCGTAATTATGACCTTCACACCTGCCCGTACCAGACGCGCGAGAATAACTGCCATATCTGCTTGTGCACCGGGATGCAAGTGTGCCTCCGGTTCTTCAAGGATGAGCGTATCACCGGGCTTAATGCCACTTCGCAAAAGCAGTACCAAGGGGGCAAGTTCAGATACCATTGACGACGATTGGGATAAGCGGAACCCCTCACTATTATCTGATGGTTGGTAGAGAAAAACAGGATATCTGTTTTGTGAAGGTGTTGAAATAATCTGCCCACCGATTACATCTGATTCTAATGTTTTTGATAACTTAGTGATTTTACTTTCTGACGATTTGCTTTCTTCGTATAGAATGATTTGCTGTATAAAGTCAACAATTAATCCAGATAGTGTTGGTATTTCTATCTGTTCTAACCCTGCGCGAGAGGCATTAGCCATAACCGAACTTGCTATAACTTGGTGGCTTTGCATAATACCGCTCCGAGCTGCTGGTAGGTAGTACCGATTCATATTATTTACTATCAGTCCGGGAAAGATTTCGGGAGAAATCTCCATTAGTTTTTCAAAATTCAGGCCATCTTCTTCTGACAACCAACTATTCTCGTCAAGAAGAATCATGTCTTCATTGATAGTTCCATCTATGACAACGTCAGTATTTGTAGCTGCAATATTGAGTGACCAAAACTCTTGTTTTTCCTCGTTTATATTTATTAACATTCTCATTTCACTGTTTTGATCTTGGGTACCTCGTACTAATTCCGATATATGATGATATCCAAAGCAACGCCTAAGTTCAATATCTAAATTGTTTTTCGAAATTTCTGAATCTTTAATAGTTTTTTGTGCCAATTCACGAATCCCTTTCGGCAAATCTAAGAATTTAAAGTGTCTGTGTTTTGTTGATAACTTGTTTATTATCTCCGGTGCTTCTTCATTTGTTGAAGCGAAAGCATCAGCAGGATTGTTGTGAGATTTAGAAAGAATTCTGAGTGATGATTTGAACAGATTTGATAAAGGCACTCGTAAGAAACCCTCAAAAATACCGTGCAACGCATATACCAACGTAGCAAAATAGGTTTTTCCAGTATTACTTGGTCCAACAAACACTGTCAACGGACGCAAGTCTATGTTTGCTTTTGCAATAGGTCCAAAATTTTCAACTGCTATTTCAACCTTTGGCTGCTCTTGTTTGTCTTTGACTTCACTTATCATCAGGTCCTCAGATAGATTCATTTCTTTTCGTGTGCCGTTGTGACATTAGTTTATCACGCATTTCATTGTTTATCAACAGTGTTTTGAACCTGATTTACCTCCAGTTTTTTGTAGAGGCAAATATACATAAGGATTTTTAGATGCTATGTGTGAGGAAGTCAATACTGAACTACTACAATCATTATCCCACACAATTGTTTAGAGTAAATATGGGTCAAGGGGTTTTATTGTAGGTCGGGTGTCGCTTGCGCGCTACCTATAAATCAACGATATGAATGCGCGTATGGCATTCATACCGTTGATTTGAAAATCTTGGTTCAGACATAATCACCAACATCACTCACGCACATCCCACATGCGCACAGTTTCGTCATCACTACCACTTGTGAGAGCTTTACCATCAGGACTGAACGCTACGCTCCGGACATCATCCGTATGCCCTTCAAGTGTGCGGATATGCGTGCCATCGTTTGCGTTCCACAAACGAATGGTTTTGTCCGTACCGCCACTTGCGATTGTCTGCCCATCCGGACTGAACGCTACGCTCCAGATGCTTGGACCCGTATGCCCTTCAAGCGTGCGAATATGCGTGCCATCGTTTGCGTTCCACAAACGGAGGGTGTCGTTAATATCACCCCAAAAGGGAAACAAATCACCGCCACTTGCGAGGGTCTGACCATCAGGACTGAACGCTACACTCAGGACAAGACCCGTATGCCCTTCAAGCGTGCGAATATGCGTGCCATCGTTTGCGTTCCACAAGGAGATGGTTCGGTCCTCACTTCCACTTGCGAGGGTCTGACCATCAGGACTGAACGCTACGCTATAGACAGTCCCCGTATGCCCTATAAATCTGCGGAGTTGTATGCCATCGTTTGCGTTCCACAAGGAGATGGTTCGGTCCTCACTTCCACTTGCGAGGGTCTGACCATCAGGACTGAACGCTACACTCACGACATAACTCGTGTGCCCTTCAAGCGTGCGAATATGTGTGCCATCGTTTACGTTCCACAAACGGATAGTGTAGTCCTGATTGGACTCACTTCCACTTGCGAGGGTCTGACCATCAGGACTGAATGCTACACACCTGACAACACCCGGATGTCCTATGAGTATACGTATCTGTGTGCCATTGCTCGTATCCCACAAGGCGATAGTGCCGTCCCAACTTCCACTTGCGAGAGTCCTACCATCAGGACTGAACGCTACGCTCACGACATCTGCCGTATGCCCTGTGAGTATGCCTTCATAATAGGTTATGGCAGTTTCTGTAGGCGGATCTATAGGTGTTTCTATGCCGTTACCCATTTTGTCGTCTTCAATAGGGGTAGCGGTCTCATCATCGCCACCACATGCAAAGATCATCATGGTGAGAAAAATGCTGAGTAACAATATACCTCTTTTCATCATAAACTCCTTTTGTATATAATATTTGGACAAGAACAGACGCATACCCCCTGATACGGGTTAGGGGGCAAAATTAAGATTCCGGGATTGATGTGCGTTTTATTGCACTTTCGCACCTCATAGTAATGGGTATGTAAAGTTTTTGCCCAAGTCTAAATTTATGCATTTATTAAAAATGCTTCTGCCAAAACCTGAAACTATTTTTAATTTATTAAATCCTTGAAAATCACGGATCAATGGGTTGTATTCAGTACATATTCATTCAACGCAAACCCAGATAATTGGCGAAGATATTGAGTTGTAATAAGTCAATTTCATAATTTAATAATATTTAAATATGAAATTGACAGCATGTAATGAAAATAATACGTTGTTTTCAGATAAAAGTCAAGTAATTATTACAAAAAACAGAGGAATTGCCACAAAACATCTTTATCCAATGGAGTTTTCAATGTGCAGGGGAGCAGAAGGACTACTTATCCCCGCATCCTGTTTAGAATACACTAAGTTAAGCGTGTTTACACCTCAAACAGTCTGACGTAGGTTGAATTATTTATACCAATTTTAACTGATCGATTACCATTATTGCATTTTCGTCCGTCGGGTTAAGCTTGCGAAACTCGACACGTCTTTGTTATTGTGCAGTTTCACAAACTCAGCCAACACACCAGCAGTGCGGAAGGTGTATAGAGAACGTATCCCACGAAAACCCAAGCAACAGTGGTGCGAAAGGCAGGAGGATAGAATCGGTTTTATATAACCCGCCAAGAAGAGGGAATATCCGTAAATTGACGCTTATAGTGATTGGAGAAAGACAGCACAATCAAGGATGAATGTGCTACAGCCATGGTCTTGGGAATCGCTAAATTGACGCATATAGGGGTTTTAAATCCAACTATACACTGCGGAACGGAGTATTAAACTTAACAGAGGCCAAAAACATCCCATCAATGCCTCGCCTAATACCAACCCGATGAAAAAGGGTATTGCTTTACGATATGCGTTTATACCCCCATTTCGCAGTATAATCCACTTTGTCACCATCGCAATTAGCAATGGAAACCAAATTACATCCGTAGTGCCAGGTGCTACACCGATAACATAACCAGCTGGATGTAGTGGACACCAGACGAAGCGAGAACGCAGCATCATGATACCCAAATTCGCAACAAAAGTACCACCCAACACAGTAGTAGCGATCCAGTCCATCGGTTTGGGGTTTACCAACCAAGACGAAAGAAAATTGTACGTATCCGCACCACCCGCATGAATCTGTTCTGAACCTGCTGCAACCCCTTCACTGTATATTGCATAAGGATAGAGTATTAGACTTGACAAGATACCGATAAGGCTTGCGATGATCAGAACCGTGAACATCGTTCTATTTCGGATATTCGTTCTTTCCGCAAGTTTGAACGCTTCCAACTGGTCTGGCATAGGGTGTGTACGGAATGATGCATAACTGGCACCGCTAAGCCAATTCAACAATGATAGCATCGTAAGGTTCCCCGCACGAAGTCTTCGTGTACCGAGCAGCGAAATCATCATGTATTGAGGGGTAAGATAGCCGATAGCATGGATTGGCGGTCCGAGTTCTGCACGCATCCGAGTTAAACCGACGACAATCAGTAAGTATATACCTATAAAAACAGAAAATGCCCATAACGACATACCACCACGTATGCAGAGTATAGCAAGCAAAAATAGTGATAATCCCAGTGTAATCAATGTGCTGCGATATGAAATACCTTCATTCTGTGTTCCTGAACGAGTCGGACGAATTGCCTGAGAAAAAACGAATGCAAAGTGTTTACGACCATGCCAACATGCAATCGCAAGTAACGCAAGTAAAGCACCCGCTCCTTGTTCACCTAAAAAAGGATAACCCGCAACCTTAGACATACCTGATGCACTACCAAAAATCAGCTGTACCTTCTTCATCAGATAGAAAAAAGTGCATGAAAACGCTAAATCCAACGGAAGGATAAACGAGAAACCTATTAGGTAGGGATGAAACCTCAGAGGTGTACTCCCTATCGCATTCCAAGGCTTTTGTGTAAAATAGATATTGAGATTATATTCTCTAACAGGAATAGTCGGTAAGACAGGAAAAAAATACTGTAATCCGTTAAGTAGATTTATCCCCAGGGCTATGCCAAAACCGATCCAAAGAAGACGACTCTTAAAGATACGCCGATTTGAGACCACCTCAAGTGGTATCTGGATAATTGGGTAAGCGAGTTTCTCATTTTCTATCCACTGTTTGCGAATGAGCGATGTTAAACAGAGGAAAATCAGCATCAATAGGAAGATAACTGCTGACCAAGAAAGAATTGGAACTATCCAATACTGTAAATACCCCTCTGTAAAGAAGTTCGTGTTCCCTTCATAGAAATCGTTAACTGTTCTCGGATCCTTGACAACAAGCCAGTCTGGCAGATGGTGAAAAAGGAGTGCTTCCCAATCATTTTCCGCTGTAGCAAAGCGATAAGCATACGGTATAAGTCCCATTAGCCGAGGTATACAGTCATGTCCAGAAAAGGCACTCCCCACCGCAAGCATACTATAGACAACAACCAGATCACGTTTGGTAAGTGCAACAAACGGAGCAAAACTTCTTATCCACAAATTTAGAACCGTTATAACAAATATACCAAACATGACATTTACTGACATCGCTACTGTCGTTAGATGAGCTGTGTGCCAGATCATCTCAATATAGGCAATCCAGTAACTGTTGGCAATAATAAGAATAGTGCCGATAAATACTGCGCGTTTTGTTATTGACTGTGAAGTCTGCAGGTCTGTCTGATTCATCATTGTAGGCGGGTTATGAAATTAAGAACGGCACTCGGAGAGTGCCTATTACTATTAAAGACAGCACTCGGAGAGTGCCTACTTTACTATTAAAGACGGCACTCGGAGAGTGCCTACTACTATTAAAGACTGAAATTGTCAAAATAAAATGGACATATACTCTATGATATGTTATACTAAACAATCAATTGTCTGTCAAGTTCAAATTCACGGTAACCTTGTGTTACACAGTATGGTTATATGATATTCAGTAGTAACGTGAGCTTGATAATTAAATGCAATATGCGTTGTAGGTCGGGTTGAGGCACGAAACCCGGCATGTATTGTTCTATACTGGGCCAAGATGTTGGGTTTCGTTCCTCAACCCAACCTATGTAAGTCATTTGTTCTGATTTATCAAACTCACGTAGTAGCAATAAGTTACAGACATAAATGTGAAGTAGGAGTTCTTACTCATGAAACTTGCTTTTGAGAAAGATGAATTGCTATATGCACTACAAATCGTTCAAGGCGTAGCAGGCGGACGTAGTACCTTGCCGATACTTTCAAACCTGCTAATACGGGCTGAAGATGGGATTATCGAATGTGCATCAACAGATTTAGAAGTTAGTATTAAGATAAGAGTATTGGGTACTATCATTGAAGAGGGTGCAATTACAGTCTCAGCGAAAAAGTTAGCGGACATCGTAAGAGAATTACCCGATAGCATGATTGAACTTTCAACAACAGCAAATTATAGACTTGACCTGATTTGTGGTGAGGGGATTTATAAGATATACGGACTTTCAGATGAAGATTTTCCTCAACTACCTTTAAGTGATGAAAACGCTATTACTGTTGATGGTGACACATTAAGAAATGTAATCTACAGAACAGAATTCGCCGCATCAACAGAAGAAGTGCGATATTTATTGAATGGCTTACACTTTAATCCTAATCAGGAGAAGACAGAGGTCGTTGCAACGGATGGAATCAGACAGTTAGCATTGACATACTGCGATTTTTTAGAGAGAACTGAAGAAACCGATAGTTTCACTGTTCCTTTGAAGACAATTAAGGAAATATCAAGAACATTCGCAAATTCACAGGAGATAAAGGTAGCACTCGGTAAGAATCAACTCATACTTTCAGATAATAACGCGACACTTTCATCACGTTTGGTTGAAGGTGAATATCCAAAATATCATGAAATTATTCCCAGTTCCTTTGAAGGACGAGTGGTCGTTTCAAGAGAAGCTATCTTACAGGCAACACGGCGTGTTGCTTTACTTTCAGACCCTAAGCAGTTTGCCGTTTGTTTAGAGATAGAACCAGATGGAATTCGTGTCTCAGCGAAAGCACCCGAACTTGGGGAAGCGTATGAAACAGTTGCTGTGGAATCCGGATCCGGTTCTGTACGGATCGGTTCAGAAGCCAGAGCATTAATAGATACATTGGCACACATTGTCGCAGAAACTGTCGTTATAGAATTTTCTGGAGAGTTTTCACAGTTTACAATAAAACCTATAGGCGATGATCAACAACTTCACGTTATAATGCCTATACGTTTGGAATAATCATAAATTTAAAGGAGCAATGAATGGAACTTATATTTGAAAAAGATGATCTATTACATTCACTACAATTAGTACAGAGTGTTGCAGGAGGACGGAATACACTCCCAATATTGGCAAATGTCCTCATTCGCGCACAAGATGGAGAAATAGAATGTTCAGCGACCGATTTAGAGGTCGGCATAAAGGTTAAAGTAGATGGCACGATCAATGAAGAAGGATCAATCACCGTCGCTGCGAAAAAGTTGACTGACATCGTCAAGGAATTACCCTCGGACTTGCAGGTAAAATTGGTCACAACTGCGAATGATCGTGTTGAACTCACATGTGGAACAGGTGTCTATAAGATAATTGGACTCCCAGATGATGATTTTCCAGAACTACCATCAGCTGAAGGAGAAGGTACTACAATAGATGGTGAAACGCTATGTGCAGTCATTCATAAAACAGAATTCGCAGCATCTACCGAGGAATTTAGGTATCAACTAAACGGGTTATATTTCAATCTGCTTGAAGATAAAACAGAAGTAGTTGCAACGGATATACATTATCTTGCACTCACGCACTGTCCACCCATCAAAGCCCCTGAAGATATTGATGGTTTTATTGTGCCTTTGAAAGCAGTCAAAGAAATCTCGCGCACGTTTGCCAATTCACCACAGGTAAAAGTTTTACCCCTCAAGAATCAGCTCCTCTTGTCAGATGAAAATGCAACCTTGACAACTCGGTTAGTTGAGGGTGAATATCAATCCTATCAGACACTCATACGAGAAACTTCACCAGGTCGAGTTGTTGTCTCAAGGGAAGCAATACTGCGAGCAACCCGTAGGGTAGCACTGCTTTCAAATCCAAAGAGTTTTGCCATCCGTTTAGAAATAGACCCTGAGAACATACAAATCTCAACTGAAACCCCCGAAGTCGGCGAGGCTCACGAAACTGTCAAGGTAGACTCTGGTACAGGAACTGTGAAAATTGGGTTGGATGCAAACAGGCTCACAGAGATCTTTACACATATTGAATCAGAATCTGTGATCATTGAGTTTTCAGGTGAGTTTGAGTTCTTTATCGTCAAACCGCAGAGTGAAGATGGACATATGTGTTTCATTGCGCCAATGCGTCTGAAAACATAGAATCGGAGTTCAGGTGCGATTTCCTTATCAATTGATAAGGAAATAATCGCACCTGCCGCAAATTACAGCACAAGGTTCAATGAAAGTCGTTAATAACGCTGTGGGGCTGGTTGGGCAACCCGTATGCCTCTGTCATGTGTGAACGGAAACTTAAAGTTTATCGTTTGGTAACGCTGTGCACCTTCAGGCGGTGGTGCTTTTTCAATTTCCAGAATGACAGTAAGTTCTGTTGCGTTCGGTTTTACTTGAATGAAGGGTACAAATCCTTCCACGCTCTCACCAGCATTTATACCGATCCGATGCGTCCCAACCTGTCTTTCAACAATCGGCATGCGTTTTTCCAGCAAAACTTCTTTCGCAGTTTGAAGTCCATTGGCTGCATACAATCCTGATACACGTCTATTAGATACAAATCGATCTTCAAGGTCTTTATAGTAGAGCCCTTCATAGATACTTTCACCTTGGTCAATTATTCTACACTTCTTAACATCAATGATGATGTGCTGCTGACGGTTGTTGGTAATCTTCACATAAAACACATCGGTGTTTTCTCCTTGATTTCCAGCGGCAGCATTTTCATAGAAAGGTGAATATGAATTTCCACGATTGTATTTGTAATCAAGATCCGCACGACGCCAATAACAGATGGATACGGTTATGTCGTCAAGAGTCTTAGTTAGAATAGATTGCTTTGCCGGGATTTCAAAAGCCTGTGGATAGTTTGATACTAAAATAACATCAACAATCTTTGAGTCTTGATCCGCCTTCGGTAGTTCAATCTGTGGTTCCACCTCTGCCCATTCCGTTAAGAAATTATCCCAATTCTCCAAAGTATATCCATAGTCATTAAACGCCAATATATAAGTTAATGCATCTGTATTTGCGATGTCTGCATCCGCGATCTTGAGCCCGACTGTCTGTAAACCGTGTTTATCAAAGACAGGTTCAGACAATTCCTTTTCAGGATTCGCGGGAACAACAACGTTCGCAGATGGATCATTGGCTAATGTCATTTCTGCATCTGCAATATTTTTGACAGGTTGAATGGGTGCTAAAGTCTTTAGCGATTGTCCACAACCTGCTATCACCAAAGTTAATAAAAAGAACATTCCAACATTATACAGTTTAGGGAGTTGCCGCCGAGATTGCATGTGTTTAGTTCGGTATTGAGTCGTACTAATACACCTCGGTGCTCTTTGGCATGATTCTGTCTGATGATTAAACCATTTCATTTATAGTATTGCCTCCTTAGATACTTCTTTAGTAATCATAACGCAGTAGTTAGATATTTTCATAAGACCTAAACATACAATAGCATATCTACTATTTTTCGTCAACAAGATTAAGGGAAAGAAACTACCTTAGACTTATCTAAGTATACTGAATTTGCCTATATCATTTACGATTGAATCTTTCTGTGTTGCAGCAATATGGTAGATATATATGCCAGGGGCAAGTGGAGTCCCATACTGGTTGGCACCATTCCAACGGAAAGTTCTCGGTGCAAATACCTCATGATGTGACGTGTTATAAATCATCTCACCTGTTATCGTATAGATTTTAAGGGACACCTTGTCGGCAGATTGTGATGCAGATAATTGATAAGCAAATGTCATTTCAGAAGTCATTGGCCGAAACGGGTTTGGATACACCCGCGTCTGTGAAAAGGCAAAGGGTTCAGGTTCAATCTGTTCAACACTGAATTTGTATGACGCTGTATTGCTGTAATCCCCTTCGGATGATACTTTGAAATACAATGTCTGTTGCGTCTTGGGTTGATATATTATCTCGTATCCGATTGAGTCTATTGCTTTCTCACCTATAGCCAGTGTCTCCCCATTTTCTGTCTGGAGCGTTAACCTGTAATCCAGTTCTTCAGGAAATTCTGCCAAGGTAGCACGGACAGAGATGCTACCCGCAGCCTCAACTTTATAATAATCCCCTGTGTCTGCTGCATCATACATGAAGGAGTAGTAAGGCTGTCCATATAAGATAGGGAATGCTGTCTCTAATGTGTTGTTCGGTTCATAAGTATCGCCATAAGATACGAGTATCTGCATGACCATCCCCTCAGCACTTATATTCGTAATTGATATACCTGATGACGTTCCATCGTTAGTACTGCTGTTTGGTAACGTCCCAGGTGTAAATGCAGTCTGACCATCATCAGCAGAATAAGCAGCACCATCCGTGATAGTATTGATGTCAATAAATCCAGGATCATCTGGTGTTATGCCTAAATGTTCAGGATCATTCGGGTCCTCTAACCATATTTGCTGTGCAGCATCGTAGCTACCAACGGGACGTACTTGCGTTTCATCTATATGCCAAATTAGGATGCCAGATTCCGGAAGGTAGGTGTCAAAGGTTGCACCCGAATTTTTATAGCGATTTTCTATGAGAAAGAACTCTCTATTGTGTGATGTGTCAGGTAAAGCGGAATTAATGTTGGCTTGCGTTGATGAGTTTCTTGAATTTGGAATATCTATTTTGAAGAGTTTATCTGTCTTGGAGGATAGTTCAAAAGCTGGAATAGAAAACTCTCCGCCACCTGTAATATTCACTGGCTCAATCCAACCCAGTCGTCCATTTTCTGGACGCGCGTCAAAGTCCCATTTCAGATAACCCATAATGTGACTTGGTGCCAAACCGTTTCCAAGACCAGATACCTCAGGTCCCTGGAACGGACCGAACTGTCCCATCAACCCCCATTTATGATCACGTGCATCTGTGAAGTTCAAACCGTAGACATCTGGTGCCCCGAAGTCATGAAAGAATTCATGGAAATATATACCTAAGTGAGGTTTATCAAAGTCAGGTTCTTCAGCTACTATGATTGCGGTGTCAACCCAAACGCCGTCCAGCATAATATTGATATTAGGTGTTAAAATGGACCAGATATCATTGGAAACGCCTGTAGATGCTTCGTCATTCCCAGCATGTATCACGAATACATGATCAACGATTCCATCTTTATTTCTATCGTACTTAGAGAAATCCACGGCGTCGTCTACTGCCCGACAGGCTTCAGCAATGAGTTCTTGATAGCGGCTTACATGTCTTGTCCCTTCACCGTAATAGACCATCGGTTTTTTTGCGCGTATCCACTCATCACCTGCTGGTAAAACGCCAGCAGCAGGTCCTGGTTGAACATCCATCTGTTGATATGAGTTCTCACGAAAATAGGTTTTTAAAGACACACCCGATTCAGCAAAAAGATATTCATTGAATTCCGCACTTGACCTAACCCCAGGTTGGTCACTGAAATCGATTTTTAGCGCAAGCACATATTCAATGCCATCAGGTTGTAGGGTTCCCTGTTCCCGCGAAATACAGCATCCATCTAAGGCTTGCATGTATTTTGCCATGCTAAGTTCGGCACTTAAACCGGTAGAACGTTTAGGAACGATTTTTCCGGTGGTAGGCTCAACATCAAAATAGAGATAAGGGTTAGGGGGGGCAGCAAACGTTTGTAATGTATATAAGCAGATACATATCTGAAAAAAAATCAGAAATACCGACGGTTTATTAATCAAACTCACCACCACATTTTCTGCATAAGATATAAAATTGTATGTCTTCCGTATGTGCATGTTGTTTGATAAGGTCAACAGCTTGATCAGGTAAATCGGCTTTACACTTATGGCATTTGTAGAGTGACCCTATATGTTCAGGAAACTGCCTAATATCTCCCCAGATGTCATTAAGCCAGTATTTAAATTCCCATGGAAATTCTGTCTCAACAGCCTTTGAAATTTCAACTGCATGGTTAATCAGTCTCTGACATTCTTCAAAAGTTGCGGGTTCATAAGGGTGGGGTTCGGTGTAGACAGGAATCGGTTTACCTTCGGAAGCGGTTTCTGGATTGAATCTTCGTGAACGTGTTAGCAGAATCTGGTCTAAAAGTGTTCCGGGTTCTCTCCCTTTTGACCAAAGCCGGTAATATCCTTTGCGTTTCACTGTAAAATAACCTGGGATCTTTTTGCCAAGTGGGTGTGTTGATGTATCCCAGATCCACCTATTCCACTTTGAGTTATCACCAGGTACAGCCCAGATTTTGATTGCATTTGGACCTCCCTGTTCATCCCAGGGATTAGGTTCAACATCTTCTATGCCGACCCAATATGAGTCTTGATTACCAGCTTTATAGAATGTTCGAATCCAAACATACCATCTGCCAGTTTTTGGGATGTGGATCTCATAGATTCCTCGTGCATTTCTCGGACTGTCTATTGCTTTTCCGCCAGATGCTTCTTGATTATCAACTATTTTGATGCCGTTATCAAAATGTGTAGCGGATTCCGCTTCAATGATGAGTGTATTTCTTGGGACGCGTATCAATTCCTCCTTGATCTCTTTCTCCTCTTCTTCCGCCTTTTCTAACTCTTCCTCCTTCTCCTCTATGATTGCTTGATCCGTTTCAATATAACTGTTTCCGAACCTTTGGCACGCGCGTTCAAACTGTTTTTCTGATAAGTTTGCATCGTAGAAACAATCTCTCACACCCTTTTTCCATAGGTCAAGTAAAACGAACATTGCCTTTAGATTGCCATCAGGACGTTTGCGTGTTCCAACGACAATGACCATCCCGGTGTCACGTGAACGGCTCACAAGGCATAGGTGGAGTGGGTACTCAGGGGGTCTGTTTTTCCTGCTGCTGACAAGAAGAGGACTATAGTATTTGCAGTGATGATCACAACCGGGAATTTTTGCGCGTTTGGCACTACAGCAGTCAGGACAAATAATCATATTGCCGAGTGCAGGACATGCACGCTTACCATTATTAGAGCTGCAAGTTCTACACCTTTGACGTCTGGTACGTTTTCTTTTGGCGAGGTGTCTCTGATGGCGCATTTTCTTGTGTCTTTCACTTTGTCATAACTACTCGTCATCTATATCAACATCTATGTCAATATTGGGTGTGTTGCCATTAGCCCCTGATGGGTTAACAAGTCCTGACAGGTATTCAGCGATTTTATCCGTGACTTGAACCGCATCTATATCAGCGAAGTTAAAGAGTTCTTTCAGCATGGGTGAGATAGCACCTGTGTCAAGTAAGGCATTCACAAGCCGTCCCATACTGCTGCGGTCGAGACCCCCTTTGCCATCGGCGCCCATGTCAAGGATCTTGATGCTATCAATTCTCTCAGCAGGTCTCATCAGTTGTTCAACAATATCTGGTGCTTCTTCAATTAATTCGAGAATAGCTTCTTGAACGAGGACACGTTGTTCAGCGACATTTCGTGCTTCGTATTCAGCCATTTCACCTTGTGCTTTAGCCCGTGCTTCTGACAATACCGCATCGGCGAGACGTTCTATCGGTTGTGCTTGTGCTTCCGCGCCGATGATTGCGACATCGCGTTGCCATTCAGCCCCTCTTACCTGTTCGGTTGCAGTGACTTCCACTTCAGCCCCCATGCGTTCCGCTTCGGCAAGCAGCTGTTCCTTTTCTGCAAGTGCTGTGAGTTGCTGTTTATTTGCTACATCAATTTTTCTATCTTCGTCAGTGAGTGCTACCCGTAATTCTTGGTTGATGCGTGATTGTTCTACTACCAACATCTTGTCGATTTCAACAAGTTCTACTTGTCGGTTTTGGTCAATTTGTGCTGTTTCCACGACAAGGTTCTTTTCAATTTCACGTTGTTGTACCTGTTGTTCTTGTGCAAACTTAGCAGTCTGAACGACCAAGTCTCGTTCAACATCACGGAGTTGGACACCCTCTTCTTGAGCGATACGTGCTTTCTCTACCATCAACTGTTTCTCAATATCTCGCACTTCAACTTCCTGTTCCTGTTCGATTCTTTGCAGCTCAACAGCAAGTACCTTTTGAATTTCAGCGACTTCCACTTGTCGGTTCTGGTCAATTTGTGCTGTTTCCACGACAAGGTTCTTTTCAATTTCACGTTGTTGCACTTGTTGTTCTTGAGCGAACTTAGTTGTCTGAACAATCAAGTCTCGTTCGATATCTCGCAGCTGCACACCCTCTTCCTGAGCGATACGTGCTTTTTCTACCATCAACTCTTTCTCTATATCCCGAAGTGCGATTTCCTGTTCCTGTGAGATCTTTTCTAACTGAACGGTGAGTTGCTGTTGGATTTCTGCGAGTTGGACGACTTTGGATTGGTCAATCTGTGCTGTTTCCACGACAAGGTTTTTCTCAATTTCACGTTGTTCAACCTGTTGTTCTTGTGCAAATTTGGCAGTCTGAACAGCCAATTCTTGTTCAACTTCTCGTAATTGGACACCCTCTTCTTGTGAAATACGCGATCGCTCAATTTCCAATTTCATTTCGTTTTCACGAACTTCAATGCTTTCCTGCATTTCAAATTGGAATTTAATCGTTTCAGCGTCCCGGTCAGCGGCATAGATTGCGATATTTTTCTGTTGATCAGATTCCCCCCAAGCTCTACTCTGTTCCAATTCATATTCTTGGAGATCTTTATCAACATTAATTTGGTAGATTGCGACCTCTTTTTCACGTTCAATACGTTCTTTTTCTCGTTCTTGGTCAGCAGTGATTTCTGTAATATCTCGGATACCGATTGCATCAAACCTGTTGGTAGGATCAAACATACTGATATTTGTCTGATCTACACGTATGATTGAGACAGTATCAAGTGTCAATCCGTTGTGATCCTTCAAATTATTACCGCAGGCATCTAAGACTTTATCAGCAAATTCAATACGTTTTTGAAGTAGGTCTTGTATTTGACTTTCTGCTGCGACGCTTCTCAAGGCACCATCCAACATAGGTTCAATCAGTTCACGTATAGTTTCTGGTGTCATTGATTTATCACCGAGTGCCTGTGCGGCTTTTAATATATCTTCTTCTTTAGGATCAACCTTAATATAGAAAACGACTTCAACGTCGGCACGGTTGAAATCGTTTGTAATCAAGGAATCATCAGTTTCTCTAAGCACTTCAAGTCGCATTGTATTGAGTGAAACTTCTTTTATCTCATGGATAATGGTATTGACCCAAAGTCCGCTGGTGATGCGTATTTTTTCTCTTGCCCCCCCTGTTCTGACCAAGGCTATATCTGCTTTTGGTATCCTATACCGGATAACAGATCCTACGAAGGCGGCGAGACCTCCTACGAATACGATTGCAATTACACCCATCCATTGCAAGACATTCGCTTGGTTATCTTCACCTTCGTCCGCACTTGCGATGAGTCTTTCATAAGCGAAATATCCGATAACACTTACGACAACAATTAAAAATATCACGGCAATTATCAGACGCATTAGTTTCTCCTATCGTAAACCATCCTGTTCAAGATTATGTCTATTGGAAAATTAATTCAGTGTTACGGTTTGATCTGTACCGTCCTCTAAGGGGTTGTCTGGGTGAGGTTTGCCATGCAAGGTTTGCTAAGTAACAGAGTGTATTTTCAATGAGTGGCTTCGCGACTGCGGTGCGATGTGCATCTCGAGTATCTATTGCAAAACCCACGTAGTAACCCTCTCCCCACTGCAAAAGAATACTCACGGCATCCCCATTATCTTCTCTTACAGCCAACTTTCGGTAACTTGGGTCATCAGTAACCCAATGATCATCCGTCACTAAATTATCAACGTTTATTTTGTGCGGCCATGTAAACATACCTGTTCTTTGGCCGTCTTCTGTAATGTGAACATTTGAATCGTTTGAATTTGTAACTGTGATTGGATGACGATCAACTGGTAACCAATCACCTCTCCAGACAGGTTCAGGGTGATGAACGCCGTCCGCCGGAACAATGTTGTTGTCCATCGCTGATGCCCAAACGATACCCCCTTTTCGGACGAAGTCTTTGATTTCTTCATCAGCATCTTCAACGAAATACTCACCATCATGACCAGGACCGTTCCACGTAAACCAGATAATGTCAAAATCGGATAGGGGTACACTGGAGAGTTTTATAGCATTCTGAGGGTCCCCCCGATTGTCAGGATTATCGTTAATATGGACAATTGTATAGTGAAATTCCAGTCCTTCAAGCGAAGTCAAAGATTGTAATACTGCTGGCTCGCCTGTCATATTATCACTAACAACTATGAGAACTTTGAAAACACCTGATGGAACTATCTTTATGGATGATATAATATCTGAAAAAGATTGTGAATCGGGTAGAGAACGTAGATTCCTGACCGCCTTTTGAAACTCACGTGAATTTAAATCTAAGTTCAGTCTGCGTCCCTCAAAATTCACATGTTCATAGAAAATGATATGACATCCACTGAATGGAAAACTGGGGCCTCGTTGGATGCGGACAGAGGATATAGTATCATTCATACCTATCTCAAACATTGAACTCACATCACGCATAATTGTGCTGCGTCGACCACTATAATCAATATCGCTGTATATTTCAATGATGACAGGTACAGCTCCATATTCTGGTGGTGTAGGGTGTGCCGCAGGACTGAAGCTAATAGATGAGATCGCATCTCCGAAGTTGTATGGTATTTCATGAATATTCGGGTAGAATCCAGGTGCTAAGACCAACTGTCTACCGCGAAATGTTACATGTTCGTGAAAAATCGCTTTATAGTTAGGAGACGCATTGAAGCCTGGTCCTTTGTATATCTTAACAGAAGATATTACATCTTGGGCACCGATCAAAGTGGTATTCGGTACTGATTCAATGAGCGTTATTTTTCGTCCGTGAAAGTTTACATGTTCAAAAACTTCAACGACTAACCTGGGCATACTAACCATGTTTCTGTTCCATGTATAGACTTTATGTCTATTCGATATTCTAAGACTCTATTATATCATTGATAGATTGGATTGTCAAGGAAAAAGGAAATAGAGAACTGCATAAATACTTGACATTACGGAAAAAACATGCTATTTTCTATCAGAACAGTATACATCAGTGGTTTGTTGTCATTCGTCAAAGACATTTTCATGTATATACCTTCAGGTGTTTAGTGATGCGCCATAACAAAATTACGCTTTTATTGTGTTTTTTAGGTATCAGCGTGTTAATGGTTTACCTTCTAATGAGGATTGAGGATTCGGAAAGGAGAAAACAGGCAGCAATCATCCCAATTGATCTTCCCTATGATTGGGTTGGTATGATTAATAAGACGCCTATCCCTGAACCGTCGGGAGTAACCTTTCACCCATCACGCAAAACTATTTTTATCGCTGACGACGGTGGATTCATCCATGAAATACGACAGGAAGGCACAGTTGTTCAGAAAGGAGAACTAAATGGTCGGGACCTTGAGGGAATCACAGTAGACCCAACATCAGGATGGCTCTATGCCGCAGTTGAGGAAGAGGAAGTAATATTGGAGATCAACCCACAAACACTTCAGATAAGACGGGAGTTTAAAGTCAACCGCTTATTTGAAGGAAAACCCTTATTAATAGAAGGGGGAATGGGAATTGAAGCTATTACCTTCATACCTGATACTGAACACCCAGAGGGTGGGACTTTCTGGATTGGAAACCAATCCTTTAGTCGTAAACCCAACGGTGAACCTTCAGTCGTATGTGAAGTAGTGGCACCTCTACGTACATCAGAAGCAACAGAGGCTGAAGCGATTATAATACGATTCTTTGAAATGAATCTATTGGATATTTCTGGACTCACCTACGATGCACAAGCAGATTCCCTACTACTGATTAGTGATACAACAAACCTATTAGTTGAACTTAAACGAGATGGGACAATCCTACACCGTTATTTGTTACCAGGAGATGACCAAGAAGGAATTACATTGGATGGACTCGGCTATATGTACATTGCACAGGAAAATGGACAGGTGATTAAATTGGCGGACAGTCGTCTTCGGTAGAATGCTTCAAAAATTAACTCTCACATGTATCTTGAAGTCGAAGCACAACTATACCCGGCATCAAATCTATAATGGGATTTATTGATGCGTACTGTTCAGCAGTATAACCGATGTCAATCCGCCATAGGACCTGAACATTCCCCTCATCATATAAAACACCTGTTGCAAGTACATTCCCATTATTATCTTCCAACTGAAAAGTTCTGCGGCGTTTTTCGTCCATCTTGGTGACCTTAACGTGAGTTGATAAATCAGAACAAATAACTTACGTAGGTTGGGTTGAGGCACGAAACCCAACATTTTGACTTACGTAGGTTGGGTTGAGGCACGAAACCCAACATCTTGACCCATTATAGAGCAATACATGTTGGGTTTCGTTCCTCAACCCAACCTACAACGCATATTGCATTTAATTATCAAACTCACGTTGACCTTAGGGAGTTCATCTTGATTCTAAAATATACTATAGTTCCACGAAATCCGCATCTACACTATGCGGAATCACGCCTGATTTGTATCCACGGGTTAGCAATTCTGTTACAGCTTTTCTTCCGTTTTCTCCATAGTCCAACGTGTAGTCATTAACATACATGCCGACAAATTTGTCAGCAAGGTCAGTTTCCATATCACGTGCGTACGTCATAGCATACTCAAGACCCAGTTCACGATGGTTCAGAGAATATTCAATGCTCTGTTTCAACAATGATGTAATTTTACGAATTTTCTCATGCCCGAGATTACGACGGATAACATTTGCACCAAGGGGTAGAGGTAATCCAGTTTCTTCATACCACCATTCACCTAAGTCCACAATTTTATGAAGTCCTTCACGGGAGTATGTCAACTGTCCTTCATGGATAATGAGTCCGGCATCTACCTCACCTTGTTGCACAGCCTCAATAATCTTGTCAAAGCGATAAGTTTCAGTTTCAACATCTGGATGAAATAGTTTCATCGTTAGGTAAGCTGTCGTCATCTCACCTGGGATTGCTATACGTTTACCTGTCAGTGATTTTATGGGTTTATTGGCAACTATTAAAGGTCCGTAATTATCACCGATGCTTGCACCACAGGGCATCAATGCGTAATCTTGAGCGACATAAGAATATGCATGAACAGAAATCGCTGTAACCTCAAGCTCCGCATTAAGAGCCCTTTTGTTCAATGTCTCAATATCTTCTATTACATGGACAATTTCAAATTCTCCGGTCGGTATGAGTTCTTTAGCAAGGGCATAAAACATGAATGCATCATCGGAATCGGGACTATGTCCAATCCGCACTTTCTCAGTTTCAGACATTAATATATTCCTTTCTCTGTTTGTGAGTATTGTCTGATTGTGTTATTATAAAAAACATGAAATCAAAAAAATATCTCTATCTTATTGCAATTCCAACGCAACTCAGAGAACTTGTAACCGCAGAATCTATTGCGCTTACAGGTCAAGCACCAGATGTGCATGGCATTACTATTTCGGATAAGTGTACTGATGCACAACGGGGTGCCTACCTAAAAAGTTGTACTGAAGTGCTCTTTGAAGGTGACAATGTTGATGTCCTCTGTTCAAATATCAGAAACGCGGAGATATATGCTGACGCATTTCGCGTTTCTGTCATAAAACGACCTCGCAATCAAAAACTGAATTCAATGGCATTAGCAAGTCAGATTGGTCGGGTCATTGATGGTAAACCGAACCTGTCATCACCACGTGTAGTTTTTCCAACTGTCATTACACCAAACAGAATTTGGTTTGGTCGACTACTTTCTGAATCTGACAACGTGTGGCTTAAACACAATCAACGTCCACATGTTACCTCAAGTTCTCTGCCAGCAAGATTAGCACTAACGCTTGTGAACCTTGTCGCATCACCGGGGGAACATCTTCTTGACCCCTGTTGTGGCACAGGAACGGTAGTCTTGGCGGCTGCTCATAATGGTATTCAGGCGACAGGATACGATATTAACCCTCGCATGGTCGGAGCAACAACCAAGAACCTGATCCATTTTGGACTAACTGCTAACGTCGCTTTGGAAGATGCGCGAAAAATCAGGCAAACTTTCGACACTGTCGCTACTGATTTACCTTATGGGATCAGTCTCGTTAAAGATACATCTGCAGCAACAGAGATACTGAAAAATCTACGAACCTGTGCTCCTAAAGCGGGATTCATTGATACACGGGACCTCCGAAAACCACTCACGGACTTAGGGTATATCGTCGAAAATGTTATACCAGTACCAAAACTACAGCTTGTCCGACGGATATTTCTCACTTCAAACGGTGATCAATAGTCATCAATATTCTCAAAAAAATCGGTTTCTGGCATGTATTCACTATCATCAAACGCGTCTTCCTCATAAGTTTCATAGTCATCTAATTCTAATAGAGAGTCCAACTCACTAAGATTGTCTATGTAGATTTTACATATCCAACCATCACCTTCCGGGGCAACATTGATGACATCAACATCTTCTTCAAGGGCATCATTTACCTCATAGATTTCCCCGGCAACAGGGGCGTACAGGTAAAAATTCCCCCCAGTTTCTGTTTCAATTCTTCCGATTATTTCTCCCTGTTCACATTCTTGTTCAGGAGACACATCAACATAAATGATTTCGCCATATATGAGAAGGGCGCGCTCTGTTATTCCGATTGTGCCTTCTGAATCGTTAACTTCAATCCATTCATGCGTAGTTGTGTATTTCACGGTGCTCAATTTATTTTCCTCCAATAAACATCACTCTCAAAGTATATCAGTTTCTGTTATACTCATACTTCTATAGTAAATTATGTAAATAAGTTTACATATATTCTGTAGGAGCGATCTCCGAATCGCGACACAACCACTCATAGTCGGGAATCGGAGTTCCCTCCTACAACTCAGATGTAAAGTTAATTGTAAAATCCACTATAAGTAGCTTTAGGAAAGACCCATTTTTTGTTTGAATGTGAATTACGATATTTGAATTAGGGTTATTATACAGAATTTTATTACCAAAAAACCATTAAAAATTTTGTCCAATAGAAAATGTATAAACTGAAGTACCTTGTGTTATGCGCAGACGTTCTTTATTAGAAACATTTGGCTTGAACTGCGGTGTACGGGAAGCGTTAATTAGAAAGTTGCCGATCCGGAATCCTAATCCTAAACAGAGACCTTCCATCACCCAAACCCTATCTTCCATCTCCACTGAAGAATCTGCTATAGTCGTAACTGGCATAACTGGTAAGTAACGTTGATCAGTATCTCTAAGATATCCGATTCTACCACCAAGACGATCGCGATACCATATTTCTGCTCCAACGTTCGTTCTGATACCGTCAGCAAAAGGTGGATGAAAATCTAATCCAATCCGAAGTGAAAAGTCTGTAATCTCACGTTTATAGGCAACGCCAAATATAACATCGCGGTTGATCTCATCAGGAACTGTCGAATCTGAAAATGATAGTCCGTTACTTAAATTACGAAGGACTACACCTACTTGAAGTGTCTCCCCGACTTTTTGAATCAAACCTACATTATACGAATAGCCGCGACCAAAATGTTCAGTACCCGATTCGTCTGTGATCTTTGAACGTATCCACTTTGCATCAATGCCGATGACTGTCCCTTCAATGAATTCTAACCCGTAACCTAACCCTGTTGCAAGATTATTTTCTGGAAAGCTGTTAAGAGCTTTACCTTCATGGTTGACACGACGGAATTGTCCGTCATGTCCTGTAGCAACTGCAACACCCAAAGTCCCAAATTTGCCAAACGGAAACACCCAATTCACTGTTTCAATACCCGACGCCTGATGATCATATTGACTATAATCCTCATAGTTGTTACTGATATTCGGTTTAGCAACTATGGCAACCGTACGAGGAAAACGTGCCATGTGAATAACATATTGATTGTCATCAATAACACCTATTCCAGCGGGATTAGTTCCAATTGCCTTGGCTCCCGCTGTTGACGCAGCAAAACTTCCACCCATTCCCCGGTGTTCTGCCCCCAACATTAACTTAAGGAATCTGTCTGCATCGGATGTCATTGCAGCGTTTTCCGCATGCCCAAGCGTATGAAACTGATAGAACAGACCAACCAATAGAAATAAAAGTATGTATTGTGTAGCGTAAATCCTATTCTGCAATAATCTCACCCTTTAGTTATGATTTTCAATTGATGAACACAGCGTTACTTGTGCGACTGCATATTCCATAGCATGCGACATACTAACGTAGGTTGAGACAACACGAAGTTGATCTGCATGCTCCTTCACCTTACCACGTAAAACAAGGAACGGTTTTCCTAAGTCATCTGAACAGACTTCTACATCCTGCCAATACATTCCAACTGTCAAACCGGTTCCGAGTGCTTTGAAAGTTGCTTCTTTTGCAGCAAACCTTGCTGCGAGTCTTTCATAACGGGATGATGTATGACCACAATAACTTAGTTCCTGGGATGTATAGACACGTTGTTCAAACCGATCTCCCCAGCGTAACGAGAGATGTTTTATGCGCGCTATCTCAATGATATCTATGCCAATTCCCTGGATCTTTTCTTGAATCATAAGTTTATTGATTCACACTCCTTTGTACGATAAAGAACATCTATCATCTTTACCGCACGCGAGACTGCTTTCACATCATGCACGCGCACAATATCAGCGCCCTGTACTATCGACCAACATACAGTGGCTATCGTACCTTCAACTCTATCCGTAACAGGTAAATCTAATAGTTTGCCGATAAACGACTTGCGTGAAGTGCCAATCAATATCGGTCTATTTAGTTGTTTAAATACCGATAGTTTCTTCAGTATTTGTATATTTTGTTCAGTAGTTTTTCCGAAACCGATACCTGGATCTATAATGATTCTGTTAGGTTCAATACCTTTGTCTACCGACCTATCAATCCAATTTTCTAAATTATCGTAAATGTTCTTGACAACATCTCCATAGAATGGTGATTGTTGCATTGTCCTGGGTGTACCCTTCATGTGCATCAGAATTACACCTGCATCCATTTCTGCTGCAACATCAGCCATTGCAGAATCTCCTTGAAGAGCAGTAATATCATTGATGATATGTGCCCCAGCTTCAAGTGCTTTCTGAGCCACCTCAGCTTTCGTTGTATCTATGGAAATTGGAATATCCAGTTGCTCAGATTTCAAGGCACGGATGACGGGTAACACCCTATTTAATTCAACATCAATTGGAACTGGTTCTGCACCAGGACGGGACGACTCACCACCGATATCAAGAATCGTTGCGCCATCTGCAACCATACTTCTGGCATGGACAATAGCGGAGTCTACCTCCAAATATGCACCACCGTCTGAGAAGGAATCAGGCGTAACATTCAATACACCCATTATGTGGGTTGTGCCATCAATAACAAGATCTATATCTCGGCATTTCATGTAAGGGGTTTAGTTGGTAATTGTGGTCGGGGACCAAGGATCTCTTCAATTTCCTCGGTAATTAATGTTTCGCGTTCTAATAGCGCATCAGCGAGCAGTTTCAGGCCGTCAAGATTTGTCTCTATGATCTCTTTCGCCTTTTCGTAGCACTCCATAACGATGTCGTAAACGGCTTTATCAATTGCGATTGCTGTCTCTTCGCTGTAATCTTTGTGAACGGCAAGTTCTTTACCGAGGAATATCTGTTCATCTCGCCTACCGAAAGTCAGCGGTCCTAAGGGACTCATACCCCATTGTGTAACCATGCGTCGAGCAAGATGTGTTGCTTGTTCAAAATCGTTTTGTGCCCCAGTCGTCTGTTCACCAAAGATAATCTCTTCAGCAACACGCCCCCCCAGAGCAAAGATAATATGTGCAAGCAAACGCTGCCTGTTCATATTATGTCGTTCTTCAAGCGGTAACATAGCCGTGACACCGAGCGCTCTACCACGCGGAACGATCGTACATTTATAGTTCGGATCGCTTTCTGGCACAAAATGTAACATCAAGGCATGTCCTGCCTCATGAAAGGCAGTGTTCCGTCTCTCTTCATCACTTATGACAAGACTACGACGTTCCGGTCCCATCAAGACGCGGTCTTTAGCTTCATCAAAGCAACTCATGTCAATGTCTTCTTTATCCTGTCTCGCTGCAAGTAGAGCTGCTTCGTTAGCCATGTTTTTTAGGTCAGCACCGGAAAAACCAGGGGTTGCTTTGGCTAATATTTCCAAGTTCACATCGTCAGAGAGTTTATACGGTTCTTTGGTGTGAACACCAAGAATTGCTTGTCTACCACGCACATCTGGCAAGTCTACTATAATCTGTCTGTCAAATCTTCCAGGACGTAATAGGGCGGGATCAAGCACATCGGGACGGTTTGTCGCTGCAATCAGGATTACACCTTCGGATGCTTCAAAACCCTGCATCTCAACAAGGAGTTGATTGAGAGTCTGTTCACGTTCATCGTGACCGCCACCGATACCAGCACCGCGATGACGACCAACTGCATCAAGCTCATCAATGAAAATTATACAAGGCGCATTCTTCTTGCCATTTTCAAATAGGTCTCTCACCCGTGATGCCCCGACACCAACAAACATCTCAACAAAATCGGAACCGCTGATAGTAAAAAATGGAACGTCCGCCTCTCCCGCTACTGCTTGCGCCAACATTGTTTTACCGGTTCCAGGGGGGCCAACCAACAAGACACCTTTAGGAATAGTACCACCCAATCTTTCAAACTTATCAGGTGCTTTAAGGAACTGTATTATCTCCTCTAAAGCTTCCTTCGCCTCATCCACACCAGCAACATCCTCAAAAGTAATCTTCTTACCTGTCTCGGTATGCAAACGAGCCCGACTTTTACCGAATGAAAGCGCACGATTACCACTCCCTTGCATCTGACGTGAGAGGAAAATCATCAACCCAAGAAATATTAATAGAGGTACTATTGTTGTCCCAAAGACAAGCAACCACTCAGAAAAATTTGACGAAGGATCAACAGTATAGTCAATGTCCGCATCGTCAAGTTTTTCTTGTAGTTTGTAGTCATCATTTACATCACGACTTGTTTTAAAATCACCTTTCCACTTTTCCGGTAAGATTATGTCTTTCTTATTAAGTTTTTCTCTAACAGATTCTATATATATTTCGCGAAACTTACCTTTGATGGATTCATTATCAATGATAAGGTAACCCTCAAAATAATCGATTTTATTATTAGCGGTCTCATCATTACCCTTAAGGCTCTCTTTATTAATCGTAAAGATCTCTTCATTAACGTAATTATGAAAGTCTGAAGTAGCTAATTGGTGTACATGGTCGCTTCGGTTGATAAGTTGATATATAGCAACAATAACAACTAACCCCAAAATAAACCACACAAACATGTTCTTTGTGTTCTTGTTCACAACCACTTGCCTCGTTTTCTATATAACATGCTTTGAACTATGAAAGATGCTGCAGACGATCCATACAGTAAGGAAAGATACACGAATTTAGCATGCTTTAGCATTCTTCTGTAATTTTCTGCTTGTTCCAAATTCCAATTCAATTGTGTATTTTATACTTTTTTCTAAATTATAACACACATTCAATCAAATATCAACTGAATTTGGCAATTTATAAGGATTGCAAATTCTCATAAGACCTTAAATTGAATATAAATCTATGCTATAATGGTTCTCATAGGACTTACGCGTTTTGCCCGTTTTCAGATATTAAAGTGTATGTAGTGTTCGAAAAGTCATTGGAGGCTTAAATTGAAGGTATATAATGCAATAATCCACCGTCGTAGTTACCGAGGAAAATTTCAAGATCGTCCTATTGATGATGCTGATTTGGATAGAATCATTGAAGCAGCAAGATGGACACCTTCACCCTTTAATGTTCAACCTTGGGAGTTAGTGTTCATTAAAGATCAGAATGGTAAGGACATACTTGCAAATATGACAGAACAAGCAATCCTGAAACAGTTCAAGGATACGCAATTCTTAGATGAGAACAGTCAATGGATGCGACTTAATGAAGCGGAATGGACAGAACAGGGTGATGGCGTTCTGCTAACAGACCATGTGAATCTACCGCAATTGATCCAAAATGCTCCCGAGAAATTCACTCAGAATATCCTAAGAATTCTGCTAAATTACGCAAAACCACTATCATTTTTAGGGTATATCGGATTAGGTAAATTGCCTGCACAAGATATCGCTACACAAGTTCGGGAAACACCAGTGCTACTCCTCATCACAATGAACAAACGTCGGCAACCCCCAGGAGAAGGTGCTACACGATGGATGTGGTTAAGTATGGGGATGCTAATTCAAAATATACTCCTCGCAGCTACATCTATCAACATCGGTGTTCAATTCGTGAGTGCTCCTTTAGAATCTCAGAAAGACCGAACACAGATTCAGCAACATTTCAACATACCGGATTATCTTGAGGTGATAACGTTACTGAGAATGGGTTATATGAAAACTGCGAAAAGCAATTCTGTCAGGTTAGAGCCTAATGCGTTCGTTCACTATGAGAAATACACAAGGCAGGAAGAAAATAAACCTAACACACATGACGGATAACCTATCACGGCAACGATTCATTCAATTCTTCAGGATATGCAAACAGTGCAGGTGTACCACCCGTATGCAGAAATATGACGACATCGTCGGTACTAAATCTACCTTCTTTGATATGATCTATCAAGCATGCCATCGCCTTTGATGTGTAAACAGGATCAAGGATGATTCCTTCTGTTCTTGCGACTAATTTGAGAGCTGCGATACCTTCAGGTGTGAGGTGTCCGTAAGCTTCACCTATATAATCATCTGTATTGATTATATCTTCATCGTTCACCATTGTATCAAGTTGGAGAATTGCAGCAGCAGAATTTGCAGCATCGCGAATTCTATTAATTTTACCTTCCCAATGTATAGGAGCACAAGCATAAGGTTTGAGTTTCATACCCAAGGATTTTGTACCCAATACTAAACCAGATTGCGTGCCACCCACGGAGGACGTATAAATCCAATCCGCATCAATTCCTAATTCTGTTTGCTGTTCATGGATTTCTGCAATACACCAAGCAAATGCTACAGCCGCCAGAGCAGTGGATCGCGGTGATGTTACGACATAAGGCTTTAATCCATCAGCTTTTAGTTTCTCAGCAAGATTGATTTTAAACGCCTCTAACTTCGGTCCAAATGGAACATCAACGAATTCAACATCCGCACCGGTCAAATAGTCTAATAGTACATTCCCCTGTACGACACTCTTTGGGTCGCGTGCAAGACGGAGATAACACTTCAAACCAAGTTTACTACAAGCTGCGGCGGTTTGTCTACAGTGGTTAGATTGGGAGGCAGCACCATGCACAATTGTATCAGCACCTTGGGATACACCTTCACCGATAGTAAAGGTCAGCTGTCTAACCTTGTTACCTCCGAATGCTAATCCGGAACAATCCTCACGTTTCATGAAGATTTGGGGACCGCCAAGCGTTTCGGATAAACGTGGACATGCCTCTAAAGGTGTAGGAAAATGACCAATGTTAACTTGAGGGACACGCGTAATACGTTGAAGAAGTTCCTGTCTGGTAAGCACAAACTACTCCGCTTGAATCACAATTGCATTTTGGACAACCCGTTTCCCATCTTTTGTCTGCAGACCTGGCAAAATGACTTCAGCCACTGTATCAGACTCCAGATCACAATTCCGTTTCTCTTTTACATCGTGATATTCAGGGGAAACCTTCGTTTTACCTGGTTCAATCGGTATGATTTCATACTCAACTAAATCAAGAAACCAATTCAACCTTGATTGAACAGAAGGTAGATCACTGTATTTAGCGACCGCAAAAAAGAGTTTGTCACGTATAAATTCAAGTAAGAACTTTTTGAAAACAGGTATTCTTACCTTTTCTGCATGCTGCTGTTCAAGTGTAGCTAACTTCTCAGAGAATCGTTTAAGGTAACTATCACAGTCTTCTTGAATGTTCATCAGATCTTGATCTGTCATCGCTGTGCGATCAGGAAACAGTGTGGGAGAGGGTGCCTGCATCCCTCTTGTCTGTTTCAACGTATGCTTCAGTTCATCTTCAATATTCTGTAGGGATTTAGCAAGCGTCTCTTTCGTGGATTCTCGCTTCAAGGCAACTTTTTTCCAAGTACTGATTTCATTGACCATGAGATTCAGAAGAAGCACTGCAGTTTCTTCTTCATTTAATGATTCAAGATCCCAATTGTCAAGAGAAATACCATAGCCATTATTGTAATCTGATTCCAACTTTTCCAGATCTGCATGGAACTTCTCATACAGATGTCTGTTACGTTGTGTATAATATTCCTTTTTCCTATTAGAGAAGGTGAATCCAAATGTTCCTGCTAATTGTCCGAAGAAACCGTTTTTCTTACCATTCGATTTAGATCCGATGGCAGGTCGGGGTGGTATGAAAGTTGCTTGATTCTGGGACACGCTCTTCGGAAGGGATGGCACTTTGATCTTAAACTGTAGTTCAGTACTAACATTTGGTATATACTTACCTAAATAATGTTTTTTCTGATTAAGGAGACCCGGCATTTGTGCAACAGTATTAGGTATGGATGTGTTGGGTTCGTACGCTGTCTGTTTCGTAGTACTTGTCTGTTTAATCTCATTGTTTTCCGGTGTCTTACCAGCACTATTAGAACTATCAGCAAGATCCTGATGGGATGCCTCATCGTTTGAGGGGGGTTCTGAACGGGTCTCTTCACTGGTAACGACATAGTCCGTCTGAGTTTTTGATTGTGTTTCAGTTTTTTCGTTTGCATCTTCTTTTTTTATCTGATCAGGTTCAATATTCTGTTGATGCTGTTTTTCTGAATCTGAAATCGCTTCATCTGTAGAATCATCTGCCGGTTGATTTTCTTGTATCAGTTTTAATTCCTCTAAAATCTTTTTAGTGAAAGTAGCAATTGGTTCATGATCGTCAACATAGAATGCCAATTTATATGAATGAATAACTTCTGCTGGCACGACAATGTCTTGAGCCTGTTGCGTAAGTTGGAAAGAAACCCAATTGACGCGTCCACTCAACGGTTGTTGTTGGAACATAACCCGTAAACGTCTACCCTGTTCTGCCTTATTCATTACACTCATTACAATATGAGGGCCCTTATATGCAAAACTAACGTCAATACCCCGAAAACTACCAGTAACGCTGTTAGCAGCCATCCTTAAATCTCCTCTTAATATAATCCGTGATACGCATCATGCGTTGCTGAGTCCGGATGGTAATATTGAAAATCATACTAACCTACCAAGTATGGGCAATAAAACCATCCGTAAAATCAGCAAACTTCTGAAGTTGTTTCGTTGTTTCACAAGCAATACTATCGTCCTTGAGCATACAAGATGATGGTTAAGGATTTCTCGTTAAAACACCATCTCTATATAAAAAGTTTAACGTTTACAACTAATTGTGGGTTACAGAACGCATTGCTATTACAGACGAAAAAACTCCTGAGCAAGTCATGGCAACAAGAGTTAGCATGATACATTTAACGCCGCAGGAACATTCTTCGTGTAGCAGAGAATTCCCCAGCGTTCAATGTGTAGAAGTAGATACCACTTGCAACAGGTTCACCTTCTCTGTTTCTACCATTCCAATGCACGGAATGTTCGCCTATTTGCTGGAATCCCAATGAAATATCTATAATTAACCTTCCTTGCACATCATGAATTGACAAAGAAACATCAACGGGAATAGACAGAGAATAAGGAATCCAGGTTTCAGGATTAAACGGATTCGGGTAATTCTGAAATAGGAGATTCTTTGAAGCTGATGTGGAGAGAATAGGTTGGAAGGTTGCTTGCTCATAAGATTCCTCAACAGATAAGTTAGAATCATCCGTTTGAATACGAAACATACTTAACTGAAATAGATCACAGAGATATAATGTCCCATTGTTAATAGCAAGGTCGTTCGGAGCTTGTATCTGTGTATACCGTGTGACACGTTCCATTGAACGCGTATCAATTATCTGTATGCTCTTGCTATCAAGAAGATATATATGCTTCGCATTTAGCGCAGCAGTAATAGGCAGTTCAGTCTCGGTAAATTCTGAAATCAATTTTGGTTGCTGCGGATTCTGTATATCTATCTGCAATAACCCGTTCCTGTTATCTAAGGCATACATGTAACTTTCATCGGAGGTCACATACGTAGCAGCTCCCTCAGTAGGAAAATGAGAAATTGGTTGCGGACGCGTAACATTAGACAGGTCAAAAATGTAGACTCCACCTTCCAGTGCCGCCACAAAAGCATATTCAGAATTACATGTAATCTTATAGGCATCACCGGAAATTTCATGTCTTGATACAATACGACTCTGCATTGGTTCACTAACATCAACTACATAGAGAGAACCTGCACACAAATAGGCATAGCCATCCTTTATCTCAATTCCCCAAACTGGATTTGGTGTGTTGACATGCAACGTGGTTTCCTCTGTCATCAGATTAATGATGTCCATGCCCGTATCCGTACCAACATAAGCGTGATTGTCTTCTATCTGAACACACAAGGCACCGTGGGATCCTGAAATTGTATGTATATCTTTAATCACTTGTCCCTTGTAAGGTTCCGATAGTTCGACTATCTTTAATCCGCCTATACCATTTGCAATACCAACAAGTGTTTTCGCACCATCGGTATGAACGTCAAGAGCATAAGGGTTTCCGTTTGCAACGAAATTGTTTAACCAGATTGGCATTTCAGGCTTTGAAACATCAAGTGTCTGTATACCCCCCTTACCATCTGCAATATAGGCATAAGTCTTTTTATCTGAATTTGAATATAGTAATGCTACATCTTTAGCACTACCGGTTGTAAGGTGTGAAGATATTAACCGTGGTGTTTGAACGTTACTTACATCAACAATCTGCAGTCCTGCATGTTGATCTGTCAAGTAAAGCAGACCTTCAAAGAACTTCACTGATGAAGTTGTGCCGGGGGTATTTAATCTTGATACAAGTTGTGGATTCAGGAGAGAACCCATATCTATGATTCTTAAATCCCTTGACACCGTTAAGGCATATTTTCCAAAGATCTCAAAATCCAGCATAAGTAGTGGAATCGTAGCATCAACTAAATAACCACCTAGTGGATCGGAAGATAATATGTAAAGTCCTTGTGCATTATCACTCAGATAGACAGTCCCTTGTTCATTTGTCGTAACATTGAATGGTGTGCCTGCAGTTCTAAAAGTGTGGCGGGGATGCGGATTATTGATATTGACTATATCATTTTGATTGAATACCAGCAATCCCCGTACTGCATCAACGGCATAAAGTTCATCATTCGCTACATGAACATCACGTGCATCTTGAAAACCACCAAGTGTTTTTACAATTCTCGGGAATTCTATCTTTTCAGTATCAATAACCTGGACCCCGGCTTCACCGTCTGCGATAAAAGCTGTGTCCCCATCAATGGCAAGTGCCTGTGCTTCACCTGGTGTTGCGATTTCTCCAACACGTATTGGAGATGGGTTTAACGCGAATATCTCCAGTCCCCATTTGCTCGTAGTAAAGGCGGTTCCATCCTGAATTACAATAGAATTATAACTGCTTGAAAGATGAATTTGAGACATCGGTTCAATCTTAGGAAAACGGTTAGATATGATATGTGATGACCCTATACCGTCCTCTATACTAAATGGTTGTGAGTTGATTCTGTTGAGATAGTCAATTGATATCGGACTCAAAGTGGTGAAGGGTTCCTTTAATTCTATCCGAGATATCTTGTCCAATTTTTCAATATCCGTACCTTCACCCGTTGTTCCCGTTCTGGCAACATAACGGAAACTCTGCGGATTTTCAGATGTGACAATTAGCAGCATTTGACCATTACGCTCCAAGTTACTGATTGTTATCTCCTGGGTAGGCACAAATTCTGCATCATCTAATGCAGATACGAATGGAATTGGTGTGACGATTAGTGAGCTTGCGTTCGGTGGGAGATACGCGACATTCGTGTGAAGTCTTGATTGTGAATTGGCGATCAATGAAAGATGTAGGGTTTCAGGAAGATTCTGTAATAGAATATATTGAGTACCCCAACTCTCTATCGGTATATAGTTTGAAGTCGTGGGATATCTTGTAATACGGGGTGTAGAAGCAGTAACCCTCCGATTTCGTAGGTTCTGATATCCATATTCGTTTCCGCGATTCGTGTTATTATACCAATTTGCGATTCCCCATTTCAGAAAGACATCTACGATATGCTTTTTCTCACCTAAAGTCAAAGAAATAGCTGAAAGACCTAAGACGTCTTCAGCTGCAAGTGTGCGGATAAAGTTAATGCCTCCATGTTTTTCGTAAAGATATAAGAGGAGTAAAAACGCGCCACCATAGTAGGTGTCTGTTGTGTTTTCTGTGATTAATGATATACGTGGATTCGCGAGATAATTATCTACGAATAAATTGTGAACTGTACCGTAGACACCCCATTCGACTAATGAAGCAATCCCCTCTTCTAACCAACGTTGGTCTGTCGTTCCGCCATTCTGATACCAATTGACTAAATGTGCCAATTCGTGTGTCAGACTGCTGAAAAATGTATGTCGGGAACGTTCTCTAAACTGGAAGATATCCATGTAGAGTATATCACGACGGTTGCTATTTGGAGAGGTAGGGTTCAGGTCTTGCGGTGCAAAATAGCCGCCGTAATCCTGTCCAGATTCATTCATACCGACATCATGAAACAGTATTGTAATCCTATTGTCCCGATCTAAACCAGGTTTCAATTCTGACCCCATCCAATGCTGAACTTCTGGATAGATGTCAATATCAAATGTATCCGCAACAACTCTTGCAGTTGCTTCAGATAGCATATTTTCGTATTCGGTATCAATGAATATGTAACAATGAATGCCTACTGCTATACAGGTAGCATTGATTGATGCTTCTGGTATGTGAACAAAGAAACGTTGCGTTTGACCTACCCTTGCAGGTGCTGCAGGTGCAGATGCTATTTGCGCTGCGTTCACCTGATTCGAATTTTGACTCAGCTGTGTATCCTTAATCAGCAATGGTGTGCCGCATTGCCAGTGATCAGCGTGAAGCGAATCGCTAAAAATGCTGAACCATCCGATTAAAACAATGCATCCGATTCTTACGGTTGTATTGTGAGTAATAGAAGATGCATGCATATCAGAATCCTATAGAAGATTTTACTTGAAGTCATCACAATTTTCCTTGTCAAATGTGGTAGAAAGTTATATACTCAACAGTATAGAGTGACTTCATAACCTTAGACGTCAATTTAAGAAGAATTACGCTAAAAATTTCATGTCAGTAGGTTCGGTTAGGAAACCGAACCTACTGGCCTGGGAAAATCTGATTTATCAAACTCACGTTCTTGTAAAATGAATAACAAACCTTTTGAATACATTGAACATACGGCTGATGCGGGGATGTGTGTCACTGGAGATACACTGAAATCGCTTTTTAACAACGCAGCACAAGGTCTATTTGAAATGATGGCTGTCGTTGATACAATTGATGAAACAACATCAATTGATTTAAAGATTAATGCTGATTCTATAGAATACTTGCTCGTTGCGTGGTTAGACGAATTGATATTTCAACATGAAACTGCTGAACTCTTTTTTAAACGGACTGAAATAGCGAGTATAAACGAATCTGAAATAATTGCTACAGCCTACGGTGAACCAACAGATTTTGACAAACATGTTGTCTATACCGAAATAAAAGCGGTTACATATCATCAGTTGTATATCAAACAGAACCCGAACGGTATTTGGGAAGCACAGGTGATATTCGATCTATGACTTTCATAGAAATCCTTGGTCATCCAACGCGCTACTGTTTCTGCTCAATCCGAAGCAACTGATTCGGTTTGACATCAGTTATGACCTGTACCTCGTCTCCTAACCAGTGTACCTCAATTTTCTCTATATTTGTATCTTTCTTTATTCCGAAGAATGCTGTTAGTTCGTTCTGTGAACAGTAACTTGATCCGCTTTTAATTGTCCGCGTCTGTGTACCAATTGAAGATGTAATTCGGATACGCGTCCCGATACCGTTCCTGTTACTTTTACTCCCCACAAGTTGTATTTTAATCCAATTGTTGCTATTTCCGCCATCATTGCGAAATAGGTGTGCAGGTCCATTGGATGTAGTGGTCAATATATCAATATCTCCATCGTTGTCTATGTCCCCATAAGCTGCACCTCTACCAACGACAGGTGTTGCTAAATCCTGTCCCACTTTATTGATAACATCAACAAACTTCCCCCCGGATATATTGTGAAATAGGTGAGGTAGCTGTGCATACTTAACTTCACTCTGCACGTTGTTTATGTCATTTTCAACATGTCCATTCGCCGTGAAGATGTCAAGGTTACCATCCAGGTCAAAATCAAAAAAGAAACATCCAAAAGTGAGGGTTAGAAGACTTGAATTGCCGAGTTGTGCGATAGGGGCATCGTCAATAAAGAAATCACCTTCGTTGTGATACAAGTTTAACATTTCGTTTGAGAAATTCCCAACGATCAAACTTTCCCTACCACTCAAGTCGTAGTCAGCTGCATCAACTCCCATAGCTCCAGTCGCAACTCCACTCTCATTGTATGCAACGCCTGTCAACATACCGACTTCAGAAAACTTACCATCTCCGTTGTTCTGGTACAACTTGTTCGGTTGTGTATCATTTGCCTCAAAAATGTCGGGTAACCCATCCTGATTATAGTCCAGTATGCAAACCCCTAACGACTTGCTGAATTGATCATCTAAACCAACGATGCGCGAAACATCTACAAAAGTACCATCACCTCGATTACGGAAGAGTTTACTTGCTTGTCCTGTATACGATTCAGGGGTACAGTATGACTTATTTTTTCCATCAAGTGTGCAGAATATGTCAGTTTCTATTGTCCATTCAACATAGTTTGCAACATAAATGTCAAGAAACCCATCAAGGTTATAGTCAAACCATGCACAACTTGTGCCAAATCCTTGATTGTCAATTCCTGCTATTTCAGTTACATCCAGAAAAGAACCGTCACCTTTATTCTGAAACAACTTATCTGCGTTTAGGCAACTCAGGTAGATATCATCATCACCGTCATTGTCGTAGTCAGCGATAGCGACTCCCATGCCGTATAGGGGTATATCTAAACCTGCATCAATTGTTACGTCAGTAAATGTTCCATCTTGATTATTTCGGTATAGTGCTAAAGTTTGTCGTTTCCCCGTGGGATGTCCATCCCAATCCTTTCCATTCACCAAAATGATGTCTTGCCATCCATCTGCGTTGTAATCGAGAAAAGCACATCCCGACCCCATAGTTTCGGGTAGATATTTTTTACCGAAAGCACCGTTATTATGTACGAAGTCTATATTCGCTTCTTTAGTGACATCTGTGAATTGCGGTAAAGTGTCAGCAGCAATACAAACTGTACTGATAAAACAGCAGATAATAATAAAGCGGACGAAAAAGAAACGTATATGTGAAATGCGTATATTTGTCATATTTATGGGGGACATGTCATTTTAGAAAACCGTTGTATTGGCACTACTACTTAGTCAACATACTTTCGTAGGTCGCGATTCGGAGATCGCTCCTACAGAATCTTTTGTATTGTAGGAGGGAACTCCGATTCCCGACTATTTTGTGCCATCAAAAGACACTTGACTAAGCACTACTCCCATCTGATGGATCGTTCACGATACACTGATCTTCGGAATCAGCATAAGGACAGATATAACAGTGTTCAAGGTGCTTTCTGTTTTCACCCTTTTGTAGTAACCTTATCTGTTTATGCCAGAAATTCATAATATCATCTAATTCTGTTCTGTTGAAGTGTTTCTGTTGATAACCGTTATTTTCTGTAAAGTAAAAAGTAATGATTACCCTGTCTTCACTCGGATTACTGCTGAAGAAAAGATATGCCAATAGTTGCATTTCTGGTGTGCAACTTGCAGTATCATGTAATTCAGCCATCTTGAAATTTACTATATGCCAGTTTCCTGAATGATCTTGAAATATCCTATTCATTCTACCAGAGATGATGTGTCCATTCGTCTTGGCATGAATCTGTTGATTGAAGTTTGACTTTTCTGCAGATAGCATCGTGGCAGAGATATCAGAATTCAGATAGTTTTCAATATGATGTCGGAGTGTGCTTCTTACAGCCGACTCTGTCCTATTATTCATTATATCAGGATTATTCTCCAGAACTTTGTTAATCCGTCTATCAATTTCTGCTGGATCCAATCTTTGGTCAATATGAGATAACGTACGTTGAATCGCGTTGTCTAAATCGGAACTATCCTCGGCAAATATACCTTCCTCTAATGGTGGCACCCGGAGAACATTACTTAATTGATACCTGAGTTGACAACGCGCAAAGTCCGCGAGCTCCTCAACAGTGAATGACGAATCGAACTCTGATGGTTTCAATGTTCTAACAGGGTGTTTAGGAAAACTAACAACTGAATTTTCATCAACACCTACAGGATCATCATCAGCGGTAACCTCAAGTTGTCTGATAATCGGTATTTTGAGATGAAAATCGCTACGGGTATTCATGCCATCACGGTAAAAAACTAATGTATCAGAAATTTCTTTTAATTCGTCCCCTCCATTGATTTCAAGAAGTTCATGCAATGTTTTCAAAGTGTTTTCTGCTTTATCCTTCTCTTTTAGTGTTCCTGATAGAATTAGACGGTTCTTTGCCCTGGTAATAGCGACATAAAGGAGCCGTTTCTTTTCAGCTTCATCTTTTTCTTTAGCAGTATCCTTCATCAACTGAACAATCTCTGGTGAACTTTGGTCATAATCTTGACTAGGCGTAAGTGGTTTGAACCCGATTCCGAGTTTCTCATCAATGAATGGTTCTCTTGCATCTTGTCCTTGTCGGTTTAGACATGGAAGTATCACTATAGGATACTCTTTTCCTTTAGCTGCATGAATAGTCATGATTTTGACTGAGTCGCTGCCCTCTTCAATTGGTGCATCCCCTTCACGTGGTTCGTCGGTAATCAGTATGTCTAAATATTCAATAAAATCTGTTAGGGGTGGTCTGTTTTCTTGTGCCTCAAAGTTCCGTGCTATGTCCAACAACTTCTGATAGTTTGCCCATCTCTGTTCTCCTTTGCTACCTGTCTTAAGTGTTCCAATCAATCCAGTTTCATTAACAATAGTTAGGATAAGCTGATTTATTGGTAAACGATGGGCAACTTTATGGTGTTCTTTTAGAATAGTAACTGCGGTTTTGAGTTTATCTGCCTTTTTATCATAGTCTTGGCTAACATAATTCTGTGTCTTAAGCCAAAAACCTTCTCCTTTTTGTAGTGATATTTCAAACAGTTCGTTATCAGAAATACCAAAGGCAGGACCTCGTAGAGTTCCTATGAGAGACAAATCATTTACATCTGGAGCGTTCAGGAAGTTTAGGTAGTTCCATATATCATAGATTTCCTGGCGTTGATAGAATCCGATACCGCCCGAAGTTAGGTAAGGGATCCCCGCCAGATGAAGGGCATTCTCAATTTCTGGTAAATGTCTTCGGGCGCGTATCAGAATAGCGATGTCACCATACTTAACTGGTTTGCCATTATCTCTATTGTTTTGGTCGCTATGCGGATCCTCATTACTTACAATATCCTTAATATATTGTGCCAAGAGTGTAAATTCATTTGCATGCTCACTATCCTTCTGACCAAGTATGATTTCAACTACACCTTCCTCGTTGTCAGTTTTTCCAACATTTAAGGGTTCATAGATTACTTCAAAGTCATTTTCCTTTTCATCCCCCATCAGTCGTGCGAAAAGGTAGTTGACAAATCCTACACTATTTTGTAATGAACGGAAATTCTCTTTCAGGTGTATGTCTTTTCCACCCCTGTCTACTATTTTTTCTTTTGTTCTTTCAAATACTCTAACATCAGCATCTCTAAATCCGTAAATGCTCTGTTTAGGATCGCCAACGACAAACAGATTACCGCTTTTTAATTCATCTGTCAGTAACATCACCAGTTCATACTGCAGCTCGTTCGTATCCTGAAATTCGTCTACCATATAGAACTTATACTGATTTAATAATTTCTCTCTAATTCTATTGTTGTTTTTGAGCAGGTCTCGTGTATAAATCTGTAAATCAGCAAAGTCGAGTTTGCTTTGAGAGAGTTTTGCTGATTGGTAATCTTGTAATACTCTCTGATACAGCGTAAGCAGGTCGCGGGTGATACTTAAAAGTAAAAAATCATCTGTTAGTTTATTCTTATTGTTATCGTATGGTTGCGTCTTTAGTTTTTTAGCAGGAGGTTCTAAAAATTTAATCTCAGACTCGTATCCTGTTGTATTAACGCCTCTTCCAATGAAATTTGTTTTTGATATCGTACCACTATTGGTTAGTATTAGATCGGCAATCTCTCTTCGTATATTATGTCCATTATCAGCATCCTGGTTTTCAGAGAGTTTTTCGGTGAGATCACGAACTTCCTTAGCATAGGGACCAGTAGCAATCTCAAATAGTGGAGTGAGATTCTTAACCCAATCATACGTAATAAGTTGATTCCAGTAATCACAAATCTCTTCCTCCGATTGGTTATCATAGATTTTATCCCTAAGTTGTGATACGACATCACGTTTTTCAACCAGAGATGTAATAATATCTACGAGTGCTTCCACATCCAAGAAACTCTCCAAGCAGGTTCTAAGTTGATTTCTATTTCTATCCTCAGTATCTGTTGCAATTTCCTGCAGTGTATCCTTAATTGTTTGTTTTAGGAGTAGTTTCTTTTCAATACCTTCCAGAACTCCGAAATTTGCTGGGATACCCGCTTGAAAAGGATTCTCTTTCAATATACGAGAACAGAAGGCATGAAAGGTGGAAATGGGGGCAGAATGCATCTTCTCAAGGTGTCTATCCCGAATATCTGCATATTTAGATTTACGCATTTCCTTAATGATACGTCCCTTCATTTCAGCAGCAGCTTTTTCAGTAAAGGTGATAGCAGCAATCTGATCTGGATTGATATCCTCTCTCAACTTTAAAATATTGAGATAGCGATCAACCAGTACGGTCGTCTTTCCAGAACCCGCCCCAGCTGTTACACAGATGTGATTATCAATGCCTAATGCTTCAGTTTGATTCGGTGTTAGATTCATGATGTGTATAGAGAAGGTTAGTCGTTTTTAGGTAATGGAATTACTGCATTGGGTGAAAGTGAAATATTGATGGTATCATGAGTCACTCCGGTTTTAGTACCGGGATCATGTATGATGGCTTTTAATTTTAGAGAATCTGACAAGATCAGTTCGTACTCTTCAACTCTACCGAGATAGGTTACTGCTCCAATTTCAGCTGAAAATGTATTAATTCCAGTATTACCGTTGAGATGAATCGTCTCTGGTCGTATGGAGCAACTCACCTCTTGTCCGGGACTGAAGTCGTGGTATATCCGTTCCGAATAGAGCGTACCAATAGGTGTTTCAATAGTCGCGTTACCGTCAGAGATGTTCTGTATATTCCCGGTAATAAAGTTCGTTTCACCGACAAAACTTGCCACGAATGCATCTGATGGAGACTGATAAATTTCCCTCGGACTTCCCACTTGAACGAACATGCCGTCTTTCATGATAGCCATTCTGTCAGCCATAGAGATAGCCTCGATCTGGTCATGGGTGACATAAATCGTTGTGATTTGCGTTCTTTTGTGTATCTCTCTTATTTCATCACGTAGGTTCTGTCGCAGTGCAGCATCCAGATTACTCAACGGTTCATCAAGCAACAAGACACTCGGTTCTATCACTAATGCACGTGCAAGTGCAATACGTTGCTGCTGTCCACCAGAGAGTGTATTGACAGGTCTATCATGGTATTCAACCATCTGGACCATCTCAAGTACAGATTGGATTTTTTCTTCTCGTTCGGATTTACCCATTTTACGTAATACCAGACCATAAGCCACGTTCTCTGCGACAGTCATGTGGGGCCACAATGCATAGTTTTGAAATACCATACCTGTATTTCGCTGATGTGGTGGCACATTGTTCATTTCCATACCGTCAAACTTCAACATACCTGCGTCTGGACGATAGAACCCTGCTATCACTCGTAGCAGTGTCGATTTACCACAACCTGAAGGTCCTAATAAGAAAAACAGTTCTCCGGGGGAGATTGTCAAGGACACATCATTCACGGCGATAGTCGTGTCAAAAGATTTTGTAATGCGATTTAATTCTACACTTATGGACATATAGCAGATTCCATTACCTTTGCTACCTCAGATGCGGTTTCTATTAACAACTCCTGTTCCATTCCATACAATGTGCGGACATCAAACCAAAGTTGATCTGCTTCAATCCGACCAATCACTGGTGTGCTACCGAGTCTAAAATACTTAGCAAGTTTATCTACGCTTACTGTTTGGGGTGTTAACATAACAGCAATACTCGGTAGTGTTTCGACTGGAAGTGAACCACTTCCTATTTCAGCTTGGGTTTCTGACACATGAACTGAAATTGTCTTTTCGAAAATAACTTTGAGTCTGTCTGCGATGTGTACTGCAATCGTAAGCAATTCATCCATAGAACGTGTGTACCGATTAACCATAGGGAACTTATCAGGAATTGTGTCAACATACAGATAATCTTGTAAGGTTGCGGAGAGAGCTGCAATCGTGAGTTTATCAATGCGTAATGCACGCATAAGCGGATTTTTGCGTATCTTCTGGATCCATTCTTCCTTGCCAACAATGATACCTGCTTGGGGTCCCCCTAAGAGTTTATCTCCACTAAATGTTACAATATCAACACCGTATGAAACCCTTTCAGCAACAACAGGTTCATAAGGGAGTTGATATTGGGATAGATCAATCAATGCCCCACTTCCTAAATCTTCCATGGTAGTAATGTCGTGTTCTTTACCGAGTTGTGTCAATTCATCCATCTCTGGAGTAGAAGTAAAACCTACGATTTTATAGTTGCTTGGATGTACTTTCAGTATCAGTGCGGTGTTTTCGTTTATTGCATTTGCATAGTCACGCAGATGCGTACGGTTTGTTGTACCGACTTCTTTGAGAATTGCCCCGCTGGCAGTCATCACATCAGGAATGCGGAAAGCCCCTCCAATTTCTATCAGTTCTCCACGGGATACGATTACCTCTTTTCCTTGTGCTACCGTTTGCAATGCGATTAAGACTGCTGCGGCATTATTATTGACAACTGTAGATGCTTCACAACCGGTCAATTCTTTTAGTAATGGTTCAGTAATTCGGTCTCTGTGTCCACGTTTCCCAGTTTCTAAGTCATACTCTAAATTGACATAATTCTGCGCAGCACTTTGAAGGCTTTGAATTGCTGTTTCGGTGAGTAATGATCTTCCGAGATTCGTATGTGTAACAGTCCCTGTTGCGTTTACAACACTACGTAGAATGGGTCGTGTCCGTTCCTCAATCTGTTTACGTGCTAAAGTTACATATTCAGATGAAGTAGGCAGAACAAAATTGTCCTCCCTATTTAGTATTTTGTCTCTGAGTTCAGAAACGATTGACCGTAATGCATCAGTCAGTAGGTTTCTTGAATACGATGCCTGTAGTTCCTGCATCTCAGGCAATGACTGTAGCTTCTCGATTGAAGGGAGATCTTGGAGAGCACTTTTGTCTGTGTTATTTTGGTTTTTTTTTGAATCCAATTTTCTGTCCAGAATTCGGCAGTAAATTAATTTTCCGCAGTTTGAGTTCCTCTAACTTATGAGAAATTTTATCAAATGCATCTGCAAATGTCAACTCTTATTCCAAATTCCAAATTACCTATGTTGACAACTGCTAAATAATAATGTTATAATCACTTTACAATTTTCATTATAGTAAATTATGTAAATAAGTTTACATATATTCTGTAGGAGCGATCTCCGAATCGCGACGCAACCCCTAATAGTC
>JAJEJA010000118.1 GCA_022828145.1 Candidatus Poribacteria bacterium
GTACTTGTACTACGTCAGTGCTACGCATCGGCAGTGGTTGCACACTGTCGGTGCATTTTTGTAAGCACCCTCCGATGTAATCCACGCAAAGTCTACAAATATCGTGAATTTCCAACATCTTTAAGTATTATAGCAAATAAACAATATTTTGTCAAGAAATATTTTCAACTGGGTGTGTAAAACTTTTGTCCCTAAAGATAGAAAACGGGTGTGTAAAGCTTTTGTCACTTTATTTGTCAGAATCGCTGATTACGCGGAGGACACGCCCTAGTTAACATAGCTGGCATAGTTCGGCGCGGAGGGGTTTCTGGATCATTATATGACTTTGATCAGCTACAAAGAGGCACAATCTAACAGAATGTGCTACAAGGTGGCAACTTAGGTTATTATAGCGAAGTGAAACCTGGAAGCGAATTAGATTCAAATGTTTAGTATATCATTAGATTGCTGTGAAATCAAAGAGAATCAAGAAGCGTGTGAGAGTTTTGTAGAATCAATAAATGGGATGATAAGAGAATTTTACGCTGAACCCGTTATGTCGTTTGAAATACAAAGCAAAATCAATTATAATTAATTAATGAAGGAAAATCTAAAATAACGTGAGTTTGATAATAGGTATATGAACTTCATATCTCTAAAAATATTACTCTCATAGGCCCGGTAGGTGCGGTTTCCTAACCGCACCGAATATAAAAATATGATTTATCAAACTCACGTTAAAATATAAAAACGGAAGGAAATAAAAAATGCAGCAAACAAAAAAACAGATAAACCTCAAATCACTTGAAGCAACAACGCTACTCCAGAACTTCGCATATCCGATAGTTTTGGTGACTTTCAAAGGGGAAAAAGAGATAACAGAACTCAGATACGCAGCCTATGATATACACACGTCCGAAGAAATAATCCCAAAAAATAAAATTCTCCTCGCTTATATGAAAATAGACCAAAAAGCAATCACCGAACAGATCAAAATAGAGAACACAATCAAAAAGAAACGGCTACAAACAAGAATTCCGATCCAAGAACGTCCCACGTTATCCATTGAAGATACGCTCAAAGCAACCCACAACACACCGGTAACGGTAACAATGATGAATGGACAGCGGATTGAAGGTAATCTCACACAGTATGATAAATATAACCTCGTTGTGAATATCAAAGATATGCCGGTGCTACTCTACAGACACGCAATATACCAGTTCCAAGATATTACACAGATTCCCACATACACCTACAGAGAAGGAAAAGATGTTGACGCATTCATTCAGAAAATACTCAAAGACTTTATATTAACAAAAGAATATCAACTCACGATAATATATAAAGGCATAAAAGAAACCGAAGCCGAACAGATCACAAAACAACTACAAACCCATATCCCAAACGCCGACATTGAAAGAAGATACTCCTGACAGGACAGATGCGTACCCCCGCTTGCTGGGGGTAAAGGGGCAAACCCCAAATGCAATAACTACCTGTTCTTTACAGATCAACAATGTCAAGAATGTCTCGAAGATGAAGGAATAGACGCTCTTGCATTCATACAGAAATACGTCAGAAAAGAAATGAAAGAAATACTAAAAGAAAAAAGGTAGGAAAGAAAAAGGCAGATAACCAAATAGGATACCTGCCTCTCTTCTAAAATCGGTTAAGAAAACAACTAATAAACAGTAAACGTGCAATCATGGGTAATCTACATAAATCGTTCTCTTATAGGTTTTGGAACCTTTCCCCTTGCCAAAATTAACTATCGCATGAACATAATAAATACCAGATGTAGAATCAGAATCAAACGTATAACTCAAACTTGAGGAGTAACCACCATTCACCTCATCATATTTTGCAAGTTCGTACGTATCATCAGGCATAAAAACATACCAGGAAACAGATTTTATCGGTTTACCTTCAACAACTTCGGCCTCATACGTGCCATAAGCACTGAAAGTCGTTTTGTTCTCAGAATAACCCACTTTCTTTACAGTGATATATTGTTCAACATTGGCTGATTTGGTCGTTCCATCAACATCGTAATTTACAGTAACAGTGACCTTACCATACCATTCATTTGCTTCTGAGAAATCTAAATCAGAAAAATCAGAATATATCCAAATCGTATTCGCAGCAATTAGATTCGATTCTACTATTGAAGTTTGACCATCCAACTTCACAGAAGCTGACGTAAGGTTTTCCATATAAACAACAACTTTAAGTCTCTCATCAGATGTGAAAGTTGTCTTGTTAAACAATACCGTCAATGGATCATATGTGTACAACTTGAGATTGTGTTCCCTTTCTTCCCCTTCTTCCTGTGATGCTGCATATCGGCTGAAGCTCCTATTTGCTTGATCTATCCATTTTCCCGAACTGCCATAAGTCCCTCTAACCGAAATAGGCCACGAAAGACTAACAGTCTGATTAACAGTTTTCTCCCACGCCTTAGGCGTTAATGTTATTTTACCTTCCGCATTCCAATCATAACTGTTCTTAAGCTCATGCTCCGGCACATCCTTGAGTTTACGCGAAAAGACTGCACCTACTGCAGTTGGTGCAGATCCCTTATCCCACTTACCTTTGCCTTTCTCAATCCACGCCCTGCCTACATCTTTCGTTGGATCTTGATACATTGGGAAGTTTTTTCCGAGGATAGTAACGTTTTCCAATGTCCCTTGACCAATACCGAGTCCGTATACCCACGCAGCTACGACAACACTCACATCTGGATCGTCATCCATCCATTGCTTCTTACCAGTTCTAATATTTTCTTTCATCCTAAAGGTATCATCATTACCAAATATTATAGGAATCTTTTCTGTAGGATAAAAATTAATTACATCTGTATTCGCTTCGGAAAATGTGCCGAAAGACAACAATAAGACACTTATAAAAAAGATCGTGAAAAAAGACTTCATTGTTAAAAACATTCTAATTCTCCTTAGGAGTTATCCTATTTTAAAGTTAGTTTAAAGTTAAAATAAAAGACTTTCTATTATGGCGATGTTAAGAGGTATTCAATTCCCATCTGTCTGCGAAGTTGAACGTTTATGTTATCCCGCGTTCTTTTACCATGAGCAAGCACACCCTCAAAGGATGATCCCGATCCACCATAAGTAACATAACTTGAGGGTAAGGGGCCTCTGTATGTGCTTACCATCTCATCCATGATGGCGTTTAACTCTCTGATTTCGGGAGAGTTCGGTGCATTAATTTCTAAATAATCACACCGATCATTGAGTTTATGATACTCTTCCCATACATCCGGAGGCGGTCTGAATCCCATTTCAAAAACAACAGCGATCATAGGTTCACCTTTTTTATGGATAATAGGGTATCCGTTTTCATCAAGAATGAGTTTCAGTATCCCAGAGGAATCCGACTTTAGATAGCGATACCCTTCGGGCGCAGAGATTTCTCCGCGTTCTAACTTCGCAATTGTATCTGCAAGTTCTTCCGGTGAAAGCGATACCCAATCAATGTCTATACCCGGAACGTTTGTTGTCCGAAGCACAATCGGCTTATTTAGTATCGGATTTTCAAGGTCTACCAAACCGAAATTAGGGATGATCCCAGCCCCCGTATTACTCGGAACAGTAACCGGTTTTTCTTCCGCTTGCGGTTTCTCTATTTCAACCTGTTGTCTATCTCCTTCAGCAATCGGCGGCAGGTTCTTCTTTTCCTTATCAATCGCATCTTGAATATTACGATCTACCTGTTCTTTCTCCGATGGTGTGAGAGGGTTATAGACTTCTTCAGGTTCGGTCTCTGTCGTCCGTGTTAGCAGAAATACAGAGACACCCATAATTAGTATAATGAGGATAGCTAAGCCCCATATCATTCTATTTCTCATGAGATATTACTCCTTATCAATGATGATAATTATCCCTTTACTTCACTGTGTCCAGCGAATAGGATAGATCAATAGATAATAGCAAAGAAAATAATAAGTATTAGGAGAATTACTTTGTAGTCCAGTCTCACTTTTCACTTCACTATTATATCATGAAGCAGGTTAATTGTTTAGACAGACTACAGAAATTGGCAGGTAAAAGAGAAAGTTTTGCAATCCCTGTAGAGGTTGCTGGTCTCTACTACCTATTGACTTAATGCCAATATCGTTGTATGATAGAAACCAGCTCTGTCGTACTTGTACTACGTCAGTGCTACGCATCGGCAGTGGTTGCACACTGTCGGTGCATTTTTGTAAGCACCCTCCGATGTAATCCACGCAAAGTCTACAAAGCATCGTGAATTTCCAAACATCTCTAAGTATTATAGCAAATAAACAATATTTTGTCAAGAAATATTTTCAACTGGGTGTGTAAGTATTTTGTTACCTTTTTTCATAAGAGACGGCACTCGGAGAGTGTCCACTACTATTCAAGAGACGGCACTCGGAGAGTGCCTACTACTATTAAGAGCAACAATTACTTTACGTACTCTAATCTACTACTAACCGTTTTATCTGTCCGTTTGCACCACCAACAATTATATCACTGTTCGTGGGATGCACAATCATGGAATAAATCCAACCATCAATAGCAGGATGCACAGTATCGACCTCGACCGTATCTGGATTTATGATATAGACATGTCCATCGTTACTGGCTGCAGCAACCCTGGACCCATCGTTTAACCATGCCACGTTGAGCAGTGGTGCTTTGACTCTGGCAAACTTCACCATGCGTCCGATGCTCGGTTGCCAGAAGCGTACAGTCTGATCGTCACTTGCTGAAGCAACCATCGGTGAACCGGAATTGTTAGGACGTAGCGCAAGATCATGCACGGACATTGTGTGGTTGTTGAGACTTCTCAGTAATTCGCCAGTTGTTACGTTCCAAACGCGGATGTTCTGGTCTATACCGGTACTTACCAATGTATTGTTGTCGTTTAGGAAACATAGAGAGGAAACACCTTTGGAATGCCCTTTAAAGACTTGTATCTGTTTCTCTTTGTGAATGTCCCATAGGATAATCTGTCTGTCTAAACCGCCTGATACAATTGTGGAGGAATCTCGCCAGGATATGGCAGTAACTGAATCACGATGTCCTTTAAGGGTTTTGAGAATGGGTAGCGATCTACCTTTTGACCAGGATCGTATTTCAACTGTACCTTCTACTGAAGGATTGCCTCCACCGACAGCCAACAGTTTCCCATCAGGAGAGAATGCAATATCGTGTATGTTGTGCGCTTTTGTCTTTATAGTTCGTTGAAGATTGAGTGTCGGATATTCGTAGATATGCAATCCTGCTTGTGAAGATGCTATGACGGATTTCCCATCCTCTGTTAGCACAAGATCAGTTATCGGTGCCGTTGGTGTAGAATAAAGAATGGCGGGTTGATGAGCATCTTCAGAGAGTACAGACAAAGTTAAGCAGAGGAGAGATAGGGTAATAAGAATCAGTGCTGAGTTAAGTGCCAATTGATGGGCTTGAAAGGGTCGGGAATCGGAGTTCCCTCCTACCATAAGCAGTCCATCGGTAGGAGCGATCTCCGAATCGCGACCTACAAAAATATGTTGACAAAGTACTATCAGTCTTTGACGAATAGGACTAATGGTTGGTAACGAATTCATTGCAGGTTAACAGGCTCCATACCATATCCTCAAGAGTGGCGCGTTGGGTATTTGCAGATACATTCACATCTATGTGTTGTTTCCAGAACGTTTGCTCTTTATGCGTGGGATGTCTGCTTAATGCTGCGAGATAGAATTCTCTTACGATATCCATCGGTAATGTGCTACTTGTTATCAATTTGTCTAAGCGACTACCGGGGACACCGATTCGTGCGTTGAGGAGGTCTCCGTTAAAGAGGTGAAGTTTCCGCTGCAGCCCATCTGCTGCACCTACAGATGTTTCGCAGAATGTTTCCCGTGAACATCTTCCAAGTATATCGAGCGCATCGGAACGCGTATTTGGGTCAATTAAAGCCACAGCACGTGTGCCTTCAGGTTCAGCACCATAAGTGTCTGGTACACCCAGCACATCCGAGATAGCATCCGCTAACACCTCTGGTGCAAGTGGTTTTTTTAGGGCATGTGAATAGAAGCGGTCATCGGTCCTGTTCTGTGGTGTGGCATTTGCGCTACGGGCATAAGCGTTGCTTAGTGCTATCTGTCGGAGTGTGTGACGTAGGTCGTAACCGTTTGTAATAAAGTCATCTGCCAATGCTGTTAATAGATCGGGATGCGTTGCTGGATTGGTTGACCGAAAATCGTCAACAGGTTCTACTAATCCCCGTCCCATCATGGCTTTCCACAGTCTATTGACGATTGCTTTGGCAAAATATGGATTCGCTGGATCTGTTAACCAGTCAGCTAATTCTTTGCGACCATCAACCGCATCAACTGATAAGAAACGTTCCCCCGGAATACGCAATTGTGCCTTCTCGCGTGTAACAGGATGGATTACCGTGCCGGTAGGTTTCAACCTGACAATCTGTTCATTCTCTATTTTTGCAAATATCGCTGCCAATCCGTGATAATCATCTTGTGTCCATTTGTCAAGTGGATGATTGTGGCAATTTGCGCATCGTAACCGTGCTCCCATGAACAGTTCACTCATCAATTCAGCTTGTTCACGTGGACCATCAACGGTGCGATAGAAGTTCGCTGCACCGACTTGATGCGAATCACCTGTGGCAAGAATAACTGAGCGTGCAATTTTGTCATAACCAACACCATCCCGAATCTGTTTAGAAAGCCATTGGTGATAGGTATATACGCCTTGTGTGTTTCTATCCCGTGAACGCACGCGAAACAACTTGGCTAACTGCATTGTCCAATACACATTGAATTCTTCTGAGGCAAGGAGTGTATCAACCCATGTTTCACGTTTTTTCGTGTCTGTTTTGGCAAGGAATGCATTCACATGTTCTGGTGTCGGTAGTCTACCTGTTAGGTCAAGCGTTACTCTACGGAGGAAGGTGGCATCATCAGCATTTGCGGAGACTGGTAATCGGAGCGTAGCAAGAAGTTTGCGTATCTCAGTGTCTATATTATTGACAATATTACTGGCAATTATCTCATCAGTTTTCTCTACTGTGTTGTTTGTATTGCTGTTTATGTCTATCTTATCGTTCAATGGCGCGATGAATTCAATCGGTATAACTTCTGTGAGGTACCGTGCTATGATGATATGTCTACCGCGACGATTCAGTTTTGCTATGGCTGTTGCTGGATTGATTTTGATGGCGGATGTGTCTTCTGGTGTAAAGACTGTCCATCGGGTAACATCCTTTGTTGTTCCATCTGAGAAATGTGCTGATGCCTTGAGTTGAATAGTCTGCTTGAGATCTGAGACGATCTGTTTTTTCGGTGTGATGTGAACGTTTTTTAGATGGCGTTTTGTCTCATAGCGCGCCCCTTGCCGAATCCAATCGTGGAGCAATTGAACTGGAACGTCATTTTTTTTGAGTACTCGACCACCCCCGTGCCGGGTCTGTGCTGTTGGTTTTAGAATGACGAGGCTCTTCTCCGGGTGCATCAGGTTGATACGTCGTCCAGCAATTTGACGCACAATTGCTACGTAGTCTGCTTGCGGATTACCACCAAACAGTGACAATTTGAACTCCCCTCTACCAGCAGCTGAACCGTGGCATGCGCCCGCATTGCAACCGAACTTGGTAAAGATGGGTATCAGGTCATTTTCGAAGTTAATACGTTCATTAGAGTCTAGGGGGTTTTTATTATCTACTGCATAAGACGAGTTTATGTAGATTGGATAACACAAGATAAGGAGAAATGATAGGATGTTGGTTATGTGTTTTTGATGATTATTCTTCATTTAAGTGCCTTTAGTGTTATTTTCATAGGAATGCTGACAAACTGCTTGAGAATGCCTTAATTGCTTCTATACGTGTATTTAGGAATGCTTTGAGTTTTCCCCACTGGATCGGTTGTTTGCCAACGGGGGATACTGATAAAACATCATCGCTGATCCAATCTGGAAAGATGAAACTATCCACCATATCCTCTTTTAGAATTGTGATCTCTTGTGTCCAAATATCATACTTATAGAGGGTATATTTTTCTATTCCCGGTTGCTCCTCATTTAACTTGTCCTGAAATGCCGTGAACACCATAGATTTATTCCCATCCATCCAATCAAGGCCTGCACATTTATAGTTTTTTGGTATCTTGAGCTTTTGAGATTGTCCTGTTTTCATATCGTAAATAAAGTAGCGATAGGCTTGAGGGATAAGGTGATTTACACCATCTACCCGACGAGGTATAACTTCGCTTTGAAAATAAAGTAGCTGTTTGCCATCTGGAGAAACCTTCAAATAGAACCGACTAATGATTATTGGCCTGGGTTGTGGTAATGGGGGTAAAAGTTCGCGTAAATTGCCTCCATCAGCATTTATAATCCAGATATTCGAACCGCTTTTCCCGAAGATAGGAATATCCGAAAACACAATGTGTTTACCATCAGGGAAAAAAGAAGGGACATTAACGTCAACATTGGCAATCTTTTTGACTACACCACTTTCAAGATGCATCAAGCAGAGATAAGATTCAACGTCATTCCCTGCTGGAGTGACTTCATCCCTATCGAAAACAATAGATTTTCCATCGGGTAAAAACGAGGGGTAACTATCATCAGAGGTGGTAAGTTTTCTTATGTCTGTTCCATCTGCATTCATGATGAAGATGTTGGATACGTTTGAATTTTGCTCAGTTCGTCTATCAAACACAATCTGTTTCCCATCTGGAGACCAACGAGGAAAACCTGCCCACGGTTGATGGGAGAGTAGCGTGATATTACTGCCATCATCATCCATGACGTAAATCCTTCTACCCTCACCTGTCAAGGAATCTTCTGACACAAAGAGTATTTTGGCATCAGTGTGTGCTTGTGAAAGAAGCAGTAGGATAAGGCAGCAACACACAATATTCTTTATGTCCATACCTCAATTACCTTAGCACCATCAGGTGCAACACGTACGGGTCTACCGTCATTAGTGTGAAGTTCTAATGCAGGATTAATTCCGAGTAACGTGTAGATTGTTGCGGCAAGATCCGATGGTGTGACAGGATGTTCCTTCGGGAATTCTCCGAGCGAATCACTACTGCCGATAATCTGTCCGCCTTGAACGCCACCACCTGCTAACATCACACTGAACACGTTGGGCCAATGATCGCGACCCCCCTGTGCATTGATTTTTGGTGTGCGTCCAAATTCACCCATGACCACTACGAGTGTTTCATCTAACATTCTTCTATCGGACAAGTCTTGGATCAAGGCACTCAATGCCCTATCAAGAGAGGGTAGATGCGCGTTTTGGTCGGTGGGATATCGCTCTTTCAATTGGAAAATATCTTGATGTGTATCCCAACCCGTATGGTTGACGGTCACGAATGGAACGCCGCGTTCGACCAGCCTCCGGGCCAATAGGCAACTCATACCGATTCCATTTACACCACCTAAACCATAACGACTACGGACATTATGCGGTTCATCTGCAAGTGAGAATGCACCTTTGGCTTCGGGTGATGTAATGAGATTATAGGCGCGCTCCAATTCTGGGTCTGTGACATCTCCTACACCAGCGTCTTTGGCACTGCTGAATTCGTTGAGTGCCTGGACGAATTGTCTACGTCGGGACAAACGAGTTATATCAATACCTTGATAGAAGTCCAGATCGCGCACCTTAAAACCGCTATTAATTTTTGCGTTTTCTTTCCCTGAACTTCCACCAACAGAAAATGGACGCGTTGCACTGGGTAAGTAACCGTTTCCGGATACCTGTCCTGTGAAGTTTGGGATAGCGATGTTCATAGGTAAAGCGGTCTGTGTATTACCTTGAGATGTGTCACCCTGTTGTGATTTGACATAAGCGACCGTTGCTCCGTAAGTAGGATACGCCAGTGCAGGTGTCGGTTTGTATCCAGTCATAAGATACTGTGTTCCGAGGTCATGTTCACCGAGGGGGGATGTCATTGAACGGATAATCGTGATCTTATCCATTATCTGTGCAATCCGTTCCATACATTCGCTTATGTGGACACCGGTAATGTTCGTTGGAATTGTATTCAAAGGTCCGCGAACTTCTTGCGGTGCGTCAGGTTTTGGGTCGAACGTTTCGAGATGACTCGGTCCCCCATCCAACCAGATTAGGATGCATGATTTTGCTTTTGCGGTTAACGTGTTTTTGGCTGCAAGGGTATTTTGCAGATGAAAAAAGTCAGCTAAACCGAATCCGAGGGCAGTTAACCCTCCTACGCGAATAAAGTCTCGTCGACTCATGCCATCACATCGATTTACTACGTTCATTCTTTCTCCTCAAATGTACCTACAAGTTTGCGGGATCTTATCTATCATCACGATTCATCTGTTCACTATCGCTTTCCATTAACCATTTTTGTACCGTAGCAGGTTTTTGCCCAATTAATTCAGCAACACCACCGAGCACATACGGATCCGGTGAGAGCATTGGTTGTGCTAAAGCGAAGTTATGAAGCACTTTTCTGTCTTTCACCGTCAGAATAGTCTGTGCAACGTTTCTATTCAAACCGTAATTTCCAGGTCCTTCACGTCCATCCGGTGAAACACCGAGTAGAACGTTGTCTGGGATATGCGGGACAATCTTGTTTGCTTGTTGTGTTAGCGTATCCGGTGAATCGCCTAAGAATAGGACGTGGACGCTAATCTGCTGTTTAGCCATGTTATTGATTTGAGCGATTAATCGTGTAAAGCCAACTAACCCTCGTAGTCCAAGCGGTTTTTCATTTTGAAAGATCAGAACCAGTGGTTTCTTGTCTGCTTTTGTGATGAAGTCGATAGTTTTTCCTTTAGTATCTCCGTTAATTGCTATTGCTGTCAGAGAAGGGAGTTTTTCTTTCGGTTGCGGACCGGAGAAGATAGTTTGCTCCCGATTTTGCTTGAATTCATCGGGGTTCTTGACTTCAACCTTTCTTCGTTGTTGACGGTTGTTGCCTTCCCGGTTTGACACTGCGCGTCGTGCAGCTAACGATTCCGCTTCGTTCAGTTTACCATTACCGTCTTTGTCAAAACGTTTGATAAGTGCTTCAGGTGAAAGTGATCCTTCTCTATCTCGGTCACTTTCTCTTTCCATCCTTCTACCTTCAGGACTTTCTCTCTTGTCTCCTTCTCTTTGGATGCGTTCTTCAGGAGATGGGTCGCGGTCCTGCTTTGGATTGATATTACTGTTGTCCTTAAGAAGTGCTTCGCCTTCCTGCCATGTGATTCCTAATTCTTTGAGTTTTTCAGCAGCTGCATCCTTGGATATTCGTCCGTTGCTAACAGCTATTCGAATTGCCTTATAACTTAACACAATGTATCTCTTTTTCAATGCGTCCAACTTCTCATTTAAATCAGTCACCTTTTCTTGATACTTTTGCAGTTCCTCTTTTTTCTTTAATTCACGTTGTTTATTCAACAGATTTTCCAATACTGTAGGTTCAACGTCAATTGCTTGTGCCACACCACCGAGCACATGAGGATCGGTGTAAAACGAGGGCTGCGTAAAAGCGAAATTGTGAAGCACTTTACCATCCTTAGCAATCAATATGGTCTGTGATACATTACGATTGAGTCCATAACTGCCAGGACCTTCGCGTCCATCAGTTGACTTTGAGACCTTTATGTTGTCTGACTCCAGGTCCTTAAGAAATTGGTCTGACCAGTCAGGTAGTGTGTCATTATCACCTAAAAGGAAGACAATGCCAATTTGGAGTTCTTGATCTGATTTTTCTGTTTCATTTAAAATGGACTTTCCTTTTAGGTGTTGGTTTATTCTGGAAAGCGCATCTACATTTTCATCCATCCCTTTTATAGATGCGATATTATTATCTTGCAAGAAGAGGATGAGTGGTTTTCCACCTATTCCTGCTGTGATATCAAAAGCCTTATCTATATCCAGTCTGTCTTTTTTACCGTATAGATGCGTAACCATTAGCGGTGGAAGTTTTTCACCGGGTTGCGGTCCAGAATAGATCCTATTCTCTTGGGATTTATAGAAATCTGATGGATTGAGAACTCTAATTGCGTTTTTGTCTTTGTAATCTTTCTTCTCCTTCATTTCCATTATCTTTTTCTGGTCAGCCTTTTTCAGTTTAGATTCTTCCATCTCTTTATCAGATTCTTTAGGCGTTTGAGACAATAAAGAGCATTGGATCGTATTCAGCTGCATCAGTTGTGCGGCTGAATACATAGTTGAGAACGTTAAAAGTAGGATTGATATACATAGTAATGAAAGTGATATTCGCTTCATCATTTGTTCCTCCATCAAGATCCTTAGTTGAAGATAGTTTCCTTGGAACATTATCTTCTGATTGCCTGACTATCTTTGAGGTATTTATAGAGTTCACTATCGGTTGACAGAATCAGTTTTGTGCTTGCATTATTGGTTTTTCGGTATGTTTCCAGAGTCTGTAGAAAAGCGAAGAATTCAGGGTCTTTTCCGTGTGCTTCTGCGTAAATCTGAATGGCTTGTGCGTCAGCAGCCCCTCTAATCTGTTCAGCTTGTTTATAAGCCTCTGATTGAATCCGTTCTAACTCTTTCTGTTTCTGTCCCATAATATCTGCAGCTTCACCCTCTCCTTCGGATTTATACTTTTCAGATATGCGTTGTCGTTCAGAGATCATTCGGGTAAAGACTTTCTCCCGTACTTCTTCTACGTAGTTTATCCGTTTAATTTGAACATCCACGAGTTCGATGCCAAATCTGGGCAGAGATTCTTGTGCTTTTGCATGTATCATCTGTGTAATTTTTTCTCTACCTATGCTAATCGCTTCTAACTTTTCTGTGGATTGTCCAGCTTCTTCTTCAAGAGTTTCCGGTTTTCGTTCTAATACCGCGTTTGAATTTCTGACAGCTTCAATTAATAACTGAGCGGTTACTAAATCTCGAGCAGCAGAATCGATAATATCGTCAAGTCGGGATTGTGCCTGCACTTCTGTACCGAGTGCTTGATAATACTTGAGTGCATCCACAATTCGCCAACGTGCAGTTGTATCAAGCCATATAAACCGTTTGTCTTTTGTTGGGATCTGATTTCGAGAACCTTCCCATTCAAGGATACGTTTCTCAAAACTGTGCACCTGTTGAATAAAAGGGGTTTTGATTTTTAGTCCTGCTTCAACTATGGGTTCTCCAACGGGTCGTCCAAACTCAGTAATAACCACCTGTTCACCCTCTTCAACGATATAAAACATACCAGAGGACAAAACTACGATCAAGAGGGTAACGACAATTATGGGTATCAGTATACTTAACTTCATCCTATTCTCCTTATTTATTCCTTCAACTGCAAAATTGGTATAGGTGTATTGGTATTAGAGTCAATTACATAGATCTCTTTTATCTGCGGCAAGATATCCTGCATTGTTTCAAGATAGAGTCTTTTTCGTGTTACCTCTTTTGCCTTTTGATATTCTGCCCGAATTGAATTGAACTTATCAGCATCCCCCTGTGCTTCATTGACCCGTTTTAGCGCGTATCCTTGTGCTTCAGAAATTTGCTGAGATGCTAACCCTTTAGATTTTGGGATAGATTGGTTGTAGTCGCGCCATGCTTCGTTGATGAGTCTATCTTTTTCCTGCTTTGCTTCGTTCACTGCGTTGTAGGAGGGCTTCACTTTATCTGGTGGGTTCACATCCTGCAGCGTAACTGTTGAAACATCCAAACCTGTTTCGTACAGGTCAAGCAGTGTCTGCAAATGTTGTTCTACTTCAGTGGCAATTTCAATCCTACCCACTGTGAGAACTTCAGTTACAGTGCGGTCCCCAACAACCCGACTCATGACCGCTTCTGATAGGTCTCGTAATGCAAACTTTGGATTTCTAACTGAAAACAGGTATTGCTCCGGGTCTTTGATTTTGAACTGAACGACCCATTTAACATCAGCGATGCTCAGATCTGCTGTGAGTAGCAAAGATTCAGCACTAAAGTCGCGGGGATCAAATTCAGTCCGTATACCCGCCTTTAAAGTTCGAAACCCAAATTCCTCTTTAAAGACTTTTCTAACTTGAACTTTCATTGCTTTCTCAATGCCAAAAGGCAATTTAAAGTGAAGTCCAGGATCGGTGTTTCGGACAGATTTTCCGAACAATAAGACAACAGCGATTTCGTCTGCTTCAACCGTATAGAAGCTTGTTGATAGACTTATCAAGACGACAATGCCAATTACAATTATAAGAAGGCGTTTCGGTGTAATAAGTCTTAAAAAATCTATTAAATCCACATTTTTCTCCTTTCATTTTTTATGCATTTTATATCTCATATTTCACTAATTTTCGTGCTGCATCAACAATCTGTTCTGTATCAGGAATAACGAAGTTTTCCATTACGGGTGCGAATGGAACGGGGACAGGTGCTGCAGCCACACGTTCAATGGGTGCATCAAGGTAATCAAACGCTTCTCGGACAACAAGTGCAGCGATTTCTGCCCCGAAACCTGCTCTACCGACTGCCTCATGTGCAATCAGTAATCGGTTCGTTTTTTTCACTGACTCAAAAATGGTGTCTTTGTCAAGTGGCATAAGCGTTCTTGGGTCAACGATTTCAGCGGAGATTCCTTCTTCTGAAAGTTCCTCAGCTGCTTCAAGTGCTTTTAAGACCATACGTGAGGTTGCTAAAATCGTAATATCCTCACCCTCCCGCTTTACTTCCGCTTCACCCAATGGAATTGTATATTCATCATCGGGTATTTCACCTTCTTCAGTATAGAGCAGTTTGTGTTCAATGAACATAATAGGGTTGTCGTTTCGTATGGCAGTCTTTAGCAGTCCTTTTGCATCATAAGGTGTAGATGGCATGACGACGAGTAGACCCGGAATATGTACGAACCATGCTTCAAGACTTTGTGCATGCTGTGCTGCGGATGAACGTCCGGCACCGCCTTGCGTCCGGATGACAAGAGGAACATCTAACTGTCCACCGACCATATAACGGATTTTTGCTACTTGGTTGACAATTTGATCCATTCCAACTGCAGTGAAGTCAATGTACATCAGTTCTGCAACGGGACGCATGCCTGTAACTGCTGCGCCCAGTGCAGTCCCAATTATTGCAGATTCAGAAATGGGTGTATTTCGGATACGTTCTTTTCCAAACTGCTTATATAGACCGTCCGTAACCTTGTATGCGCCGCCATACTCAGCGATGTCTTCTCCCATAAGGAAGACGGTTTCGTCCCGTTCCATCTCTTCTATCAGTGCTTCTTTCAGAGCATCACGATAGGTTATAGTTTTCATTTACATTTTATTCCTTTCAATCATTATTTCTTTTGTGAGCTTCTTTGCAAATACACATTATCTATACTGATGAGGGTTGTGCTTGCAAAACAGGAATGACGTAACTACGTATGGTTATATCGTCAACAGTTTCTGTTTCTACAATAGGTTCTGGATTCTCACGATGATCAAACACGACATAATAGCCTTGCTCTGTCCCTTCTATTTTCGCGTAGGTTGCAAGCTGTTTTTTACCTGATGCATAACGTGATTTTCCTTCCCATATTTTTGTTTCAACGATATATTTTTTCTGATTGTGGATGAGAAGTAGATCCATTCTGCCTCGTCCTGTTTGCACTTCAAGATGCATACTTCCGCCTACGCTTCGGATGAAATGTTCCAAATAAGAATAAAGCAGAAGTTGTCCAACGTATTCCTGTGGTTTGTTTGGAACTTGCAAAATTCTAAAACCGACACGAGCAATAAAATCTCGGAAGTTATCAAGTAGGGAGTCTATATCAATGTCCCCGGTGGATGTAAGGTAATCCAAACTACATTCATCTTTCTCCTTAGAGAAATACTCATTTTCTAACCCATTAATTGTTGGTTTAAATGCTCGAAGGATACGGTATAGGTAAATTGGATTGACTATTTCACACATCCCTTCAGAGTCTCTTTGAAGCACACCATAAGTAGCAAGTTCACTTATGATGTCATCATCAAGGTTGAATTCAACGCCATCGTCACTTGCCATAATTTTCAACAAAATGTCTTCAAAACGCGGATCTCTACGTACATTTGTAATAAGATGCTGAATATTAATATTCCGTTCTTGAAGGAGTGTTGCATGTGCTTGTGAAAAGTGTAAAGTAGAAATGGCTTCAGCCTTAGGTATTTCTAACTCCTCAGTGAGAATTTGTCCAAAGCGGTTTACAAGTACAGGTTGACCTGCAGTCTGTTTATGGATAGACGCTATTACTTCAGGTTTGAATTCTTGACCAACTTCGTCCATATACTGTCTAAATAGTTCTTTTACTTGTTCTAATGTAAAGTTCGGTAAATGAAACTCATCTTGAATATTAAATGGAGAAACAGAACGGTCATAGTTAAGCTGACTAATACTCTTTACTCCCACTATTCCGACACTATGTGGATTTTTGAGATCAACAGCAAGATATATATGTCGTAATGAATACAGAAAATCGCTCAATACATCTTGAGGAATACCATCAAATTCGTCAATAAGCAACGTGATTTTTTTATTGTCAAGAAACTTTGATAGTTCATTAAAGAACGAACCCATTGAGAAATGATCGCTTAACGGTGTTTTTTCAAAGAAGTGTGAGAGCTCCTTGACCTGTTTCATCCCTCTTTCTTCAAGTACATACTCAACATTTCTATAGATCAATTCTGAGAGTCTCTCGTAAAAGATAGGCGGTGTGCCATTTCGCATCACTTGGAAGTCCAACTGTATAGGAAAATAGTTTGGATCTTCTGCGGTAAGTATATCCATCGCCATTTGGAAAAAGGTTGTCTTCCCGGTCTGGCGTGGTGCAAAGAGAACGATGTACCGTCCTTCTCTTACGCGGCTATTGAAGTCTGTGATTTCTTCGGTGCGTGGAACGACATAATGTTTGTCTGGATACACGCGTCCTTGAGTTCCAAAACGTCTCATTTTATTCCCTTTATTGAGAGCCCTCTAACTTATATCTTGTCATTTAGCGAGGTTAGGCAGAAATCAACCCATCTATTTTCATCCACTCAATTGTCTGTTCAAAAGCGTCCACGGTTGCTTCAATATCCTCTTCAGTGTGTGCAGCGGTTGTCATGCCCCCATTTGTAGCAAGATCAACACCGTTAAGCAACAGCCCACATCGGAGATGTGTCAGTAAATGTTCATCGTTTCCGCCTTTTAGTTTCTTGTAATCCCATTCATACGGATTAAAATCTACGGCACGTAGATTTTTCTCACCGTGTCCGATGAGGAGTCTGATTCCTGAAAATTCTCCGTAGATTGCCCAATCTAATCCATATTTATCAATAACTTTGTTAAGGGATTCTCGGAGTATCTGAGCAATTCTGTTTGCCTGTGCATTGGGTTTTCCAGTCTTTACGATTTTGAGCATTGCTATCCCTGCTGAAGCGGATAGAGGATTTGCGTTGAAAGTACCGGGATGGTGCATTTTCAACCCCTCTTCCTCTGCTTCCATTGAAATTAGTTTCAGTATCTCTTTTTTTCCAACGAGTGCCCCACCTGGCAGTCCTCCTGCGACGATTTTTGCAAGTGTTGTTAAATCTGGCGTGACATTGTAATGTGCCTGTGCACCACCGGGGGCAACCCGAAATCCTGTAATGACTTCGTCAAATATCAGGAGAACACCATGCTGTTCGGTAAGGTCGCGAAGTTGTTGCAAAAATACAACATCTGTGGGAACAGTTCCGAAGGATGCACCTGTCGGTTCAAGGATAACACACGCGATGTCTTTATCAGTTTTTAAGTGTTTCTCCACAACGTCAATATCATTGGGAGGACAGAGAAGTGTATTATCTCGTGCCTCTTTCGGAATACCCGGTATAGACATATCAAATGGTGGATATGCGCCAAATATTAGGCTGTCATGCCAGCCGTGGAAGTGTCCCGCGAACTTTAGTACCTTATTTTTCTGCGTATAGGTGCGTGCCAGCCGAATCGCCATTAACGTTGCTTCTGTCCCTGAACTGACAAACCTGACGCGTTCTGCACAAGGAACGAGTCTTGTAATCAGATTACCCCATTCTAATTCCAATGGGTGGCAAGCACCGTAATGTGTGCCGCGGCGCATCTGTGTTGTTACTGCTTCAACAATCTCAGGAGGGTTATGTCCTAATAACAGTGCCCCATGTCCTGCCCAATAATCGATGAATCTTTTGTCTTCAAGTCCCCATTTGTATGCCTCATCAGTATGTGTGATGTAGATGGGGAATGGCGACATAAAGCGTCCGTCATGCGTTACACCGTCGGGGAATAACTGATTTGCCTTCTGTGACAATTCGCTGTCTTTTGCGAAGACTTTATGATACCGCTCCAAAATTGTAGGCATTCTTATCCCCTGATATTAATATTTATTTTGGCTGCCTGTCAGACATGTCTGGCAGACAGTGATATGTTGTTGCTGAAAGTAATTCTATGATACACTAACAGGGAGGTTTATGTCAATCAAAATGATTGCGTTGCTTGCGAGAGTAAACGTTGTAGTGTGCCACCTAAGATTTCTGCTTTATCGTTTTCGGGGATGAAGGTGCAGTGGGTGCGAAACGCTTCCAACGCATGTTGATAGGTCATAAATTTTCGGACTACAGGATAATCGGATCCCCAACAGAGACGACCCGGACCGAAGTGTTCGTAGAGAGCGCGAACGATCCAATGTGTGTCAGAATAGGGGTAATCCCACGAAACTTGTGAAACATACGCAAATCCTGACATTTTCACATGGATATTGGGAACGTTCGCTGAAGCAAGTACTTCTGCAAGCTGGGGATGTGGATGTTCTTCACCTGCACGTGCACCCGCCATGTGGTGACAAAGAAAAGGAATTGTAGGAAACTGTGTTGCTAATTTTCGGAGTGGCGCATGTTGATGACTCCCCATTGCTATGCTTGCAATCAGACCTAATTCCGCGGTTGCTTGAAAGAAACGTCTCCCTTCATCAGAAAAGAACCAACTACCATCATCATCTCCTTTAAGGTAATGTGTATAACCTTTTAGATTATAGGTCTCGGCAGCCATTTTGAGACGATCTGCAGCACCATCTGTGTGGTATGTGTCCGTCCAGGAACAATCAACATCGGCAAACTGTATAAGTCTTTCAGGATAACGTTTAACACAATCTGCGACGTAGTCATTGTTGTCAGGATTTCTATCAATCCTGGCACAGATAAGCACTGCCTTGTCTACATCGTGCAAGTCCATTTCGTGGAGGAGTTGTTCTACGTTGCCGCGACTTTCATCATCGGGAACGGGCGGTTGGTAGGGCCAACGAGGCCACGCGTGTGTATGTGAATCAATGATCATTTTCGTTTACTCCAAGCATTAATGCTCCTAATTGCTGTTGGTTTGTTTCATCAGGTTTAACGATTCCCGCGATCTGACCTTTATACATGACGACAATCCTATCGCTAAGATAAAAGATTTCGTCCAATTCGGCAGAGACAAGTATCACTGCTTTCTGACGGTTTCGTGCTTGTATGAGACGTTCATGGACAAACTTGGCTGCATGAACGTCCAAACCGCGAGTCGGATGCGCGGCAATAATTAGTGTTGGATCTCCTGATAGTTCTCTTGCAACTACAACCTTCTGTTGATTTCCACCAGACAACGTTTTCATTTTATCTGATATACTACCGAGTCTGATCTGATATTTATCAAGTGCATTCATTGCAAATTGACGGATGTTTTTCTTTCGCAACAGCGCATTGCGTGAAAACAAGCTCTGTTTGTGTTTACCGACGATAAAGTTCTCATCAATTCTACTGTTCAGACTAACCCCGTGTCGATGTCTATCGGCGGGGAGATGTGCCACGAGTTTTTCTCTGAATTCTGCGGTTGAATAACCGAGCATGGATTCACCGTTTAATGTAATTTTACCACTCTGTATCTGTCTTAATCCCGTAAGCACTTCAATCAGTTCCGTTTGTCCGTTTCCCTCCACACCGGCAATCCCAACGATCTCGCCAGAATAGACATCAAGGTTTATGCTGTCAAGTTTACCAGAGAAAGTGTCTAATGAGTCATCTTCTGATTCTGTCGTTACATCCTCTAACTGCAATATAGGTGTGTGATGTGTGATTTCCTTCCGTTTAATAGTATCTTGAGAAACGGATTTACCTATCATAAGTTCAGCTAATTGCTGTGGATGCGTCTCGGTAATTGGAAAAGTAGCGATCATTTTTCCACCACGCATGACTGTGACAGTATCAGCAATTTCCATAACTTCATCCAGTTTGTGCGTGATAATGATGATACTTTTTCCATCTTGTTTGAGACCACGCATACATGTAAACAGTCCCTCTATTTCCTGTGGCACAAGCACAGCTGTAGGTTCATCCATTATCAGAATATCAGCACCGTGATACAGTACTTTTAGGATTTCAGTGTGTTGTTGTGTGCCAATTGGGAGAGATTCTATGGGTGTGTTTAGAGGTACATCAAACCCTAAATTTTGAGCAAGTTCGGTGACAACTGTTTCTGCTTTTTGATAATCAAGGAATGTGCCGAATTTACAGGTTTCTTTTCCCAGTATTATATTTTGAAGACTCGTGAATGCGGGAATCAATGTAAAGTGTTGCTGGATCATTCCGAGTCCCAGGCGCATTGCATCACGTGGTGAAGAGATTTTGACAGATTTGTTATTTACGGCAATCTCACCAGAATCGGGTTGATATAGACCGTAGAGGATTTTCATCAATGTAGATTTCCCAGCGCCGTTCTCTCCGACTATTGCGTGTATTTCACCGCGCTGGAGTGTGAAATCTACAGCATCATTGGCGTGAACATTGCCAAAATGTTTGCTGATGCCTCGCATTTGGATTATGGGTGCTTGTGTCATGGTTAGGTATCCGATTGTTGACTAAAACTGCAGAGATTTCACAATCTTGTGCTTTATACCGAATCCAGGATATCCGGTTCGGTTAGGAAACCGCACCTACTGGGTCTGAGAAAAATAAAATATTACCCAATTTAAGACTTAAACTTCATACAGATTAAGACTTAAACTTCATACAGATTGTGCTGCAAGGTGGCAACTTTGGTTATTATATTAGACTTTGTGAGCTGAGTCAAGACTTTAGATAGATTGATAGTTCGGCATCTCCAGGATGTGTAAGTTCTTGCACTTTATTTGTCAGAAGCTCGGATTACGCGGATTACGCGCCAGTTAACATAGCTGGCACGGAAGGGTTTTCTGGATCATTATATGACTTAGATCGGCTACAAAGAAGCACAATCTGGAAGAATGTGCTACGGCGAAGTATTACATTTTTGGCTATAGTGATTTATCTATCACGGATTTATCTGAAATGTTGTATGATATTATGAATGGAAATAACTTCAGGTTGGTATTGATTATTGACTTCTGGAAGAAAAGCATTTTTTGTACAAAGAGACTATTTCTTCTTGTGAGGCGTGTCGTGGGTTGTTCGCTGGACTTCCACTCTCTATTGCATCCAGTGCCATCTGATTGATGACTGCCTCAAACTTCATTTCATCAATACCAATTTCCCCAAGTCTTGGCATCTGAATATCGTTTAGGAGACGTTCCACTGCGGAAATTGCTGCATCTGCTTGCTGCATTAATGATAATCCATCGGTCATTTCTCCCATGGCTTGTGCAATATCGGCGAAACGTTTAGGTACGCCAACGACGCTGAATTCCATGACATCAAGCAGTAACACGGCGTTTGACAATCCGTGATGTATATGGAAATAAGCACCTATAGGTCGCGACATTCCGTGAACTAATGCAACAGAAGAATTACTGAATGCCATACCTGCAATTGTTGCACCGATCATCATATCGGTTCTTGCTGGGATGTTATCTCCATCTGCCCACGCCTGTCGCAGTGACCCTGATATCAATCTGATTGCCTCTAATGCCAGAATGTCTGTAAGTGGCTGTGCACGTTTAGAGATGTATGCTTCTATCGCATGTGTCAGTGCATCAACACCTACTGCTGCCGTGAGGTGTGGGGGTGTTGTGAGTGATAATAAAGGATCTACCAATGCGAATGAAGCGAGTAAACAGGGACTGCTCAGCATCATTTTCACATTACGTTCTGTGTCTGTAATGACGGTGACTTTTGTAACTTCACTCCCCGTTCCTGCTGTGGTTGGGATTGCAATATGTGGAACGCCAGGATTTGGGATTCTGTCAACTCCCATATAATCGGAGAATTCTCCTTGATTGGTGAGTTTCATGGCGATGCCTTTGCCGCAATCTATGGAACTACCGCCACCAATGCTCACAATTAAATCACAGGACTCGTCAACGTATTGCTGTAGTCCATCTGTGACGTTTTGTAACGTGGGATCGGGTGTGACATCGGAGAATGTTGAGGAAGATATGCCAGAGTTGTTTAGGTTATTGGTGATATTAGCTGTATAGCCGAGTTTTGCGATGCCTGGGTCTGTCACAATAAGTGCTTTTGTTGCACCGAGTCGCTTTGCTTGTTCACCGGCTTTTTCTGATGCACCTGCACCTGTAATAATTTTAGGCGGAATAGAGAATGTTAATGAATTGTTGTTCATTGCGATCCTCACTAATGCCGAAAATGCCTAATACCTGTAAACACCATCGCTATACCGTAAGAGTCTGCTGTTGCAATCACGGATTCGTCATTGACAGATCCACCGGGTTGGATAATTGCCTGAATACCTGCTTCTCCTGCAATCTCAACACCGTCGGGGAATGGGAAGAAAGCATCAGAGGCTAAGACTGAATCTTTAGCTTTTTCTCCAGCTTTACGCACTGCGATAATTGCTGCATCTACACGGCTCATCTGACCTGCACCGATACCGACAGTTTGCGTGTCCTGTGCAAGCAAGATGCAGTTCGACTTTACATGTTTACAGGCTTTCCAAGCAAAAAGTAAAGATTCAATTTCAGTGTCCGTGGGTTTCCGCTTTGTCGCAATTTGCAGATCATCTTTCGTCATATTGTGCCTGTCCTGTTCCTGCAGTAGCAACCCACCTGTAACATTGCGGATTTGTATGATGTCTTCAGAACCAGATAGAGGTCCTGTTTCAAGTATACGTCGGTTTTCTACACGAGACAATGCCTGCAATGCTTTATCCGTATAACTTGGTGCGATTACCGCTTCAATTTTCACGCCTGCTCTTGATGCATCCCGGATAGTATTTGCAGTCTGAATGGTAACTTTGCGATTGAGTCCTACGATCGATCCGAATGCGGAAGTTTTGTCGCATTCAAGTGCGTTATTAAAAGCGTCTTTTAGGTTGTCGGCACTTGCCAGTCCACATGGGTTATTATGCTTGATGATTGCACAGGTAGGTTTCTTGAAGTCCTTAACACTCTCAAGCGCAGCATCTAAATCCAGTATGTTGTTAAACGATAAAGGGGGGCCATTGCGTTGCTCTGCCCATGCTGCACACGGTGCAGGAGATGTTTCCGTTCTATAGAACGCAGCCTTCTGATGCGGATTTTCGCCATACCTTAAGGATTCCGCTTTTCTGTAAGTCAATATTAAGACATCATGGAATCCATCTCGGTTTTCAGTATGCGTTAAGTACGTAGCGATCGCACTGTCGTAATGAGCAGTATGCAGAAAGGCAGTTTTTGCTAAACCGAAACGTTTCTCCTCAGTAAGACATCCATCATGACTATCTAAATCGTTGATTATCTCCTGATACTGTTTTGGGTCTGTTAAAACAGCGACATGCTTGTAATTCTTCGCAGCGGCGCGTAGCATCGTTGGACCGCCAATATCAATGTTTTCTATCGCTTCTGTTAGTGTGACATCGGGTTTAGCAACGGTTTCCTCAAATGGATAGAGGTTACAGATCACCATGTCAATCGGTTTAATGCCGTTGTCTTTTGCTTGATTTACATGTTCTGGATTTGACCAATCTGCCAGTAATCCACCGTGAATTTTTGGGTGAAGTGTCTTTACCCTACCTTGTAACATCTCAGGAAAACCGGTGTAATCAGATACATCAATAATTTCAATACCTGCGTCGCGAAGGTGTTTTGCTGTGCCACCCGTAGATAGAATTTCTACATCTTTTTGCACAAGTACAGATGCGATCTGCAAGAGATCGGTTTTATCGTAAGTGCTTATGAGTGCGCGTTTGATTTTTTTCATTTGTAATTTTCTCGTAAGTTCTTTTAATTGAGTTTATGTCTGTGTCACATATCTTGGGAAACCGAATCCATCATTTGCGACGTGGCTTCGTGCGGGAATCTGTGCGCGTGTGGGAATAATCAGATCTATTTCGGATGTATTTTCAATGACTGTGCCGTCCCCGATTCGCACTTCGTCACCTATCATAATTTTACCCGGATGCTCAGCTGCACCTCGGATAGTACCGATAACAACTGATGAGCCGATGCGACACCGCTGGTCAATCTCTACGAACCCGTAAATTTCGGTATTTGTTCCGATCGTCGTATGGTCAGCAATTTGGACTGGACCGAGCAGACTTGTGTCTGTGCCGATCTCTACAAAGTCACCAATAACAGGATGCCGTTGTTTTACTTTAACACTCAACCCACCTAATGTGCAAGGATAGATAACACATCCTGAACCGATGATACCGGTTTGTCCAGTCGTTACACCGCGATGTGGATGTTCTAATAGATTGGCATCACCTATCTGTGTTTCGGGGTGTAGATCGGCTTGGTAATAGCGTCCGCCAAGTTCAGCAATTGCTCGTGGTAAGAGGGGGACCGGTACTCTGTGTAGATCAGAGTTGTCTTCCAATGGTTCGCTGCGGGTGAGTGCGTGTGCAACATCGTGATAGAATAGCACGCGCCATCCTGGATATGTGCTAACAACGAGTTGGAGTTGGTAGTCAAGTACTGAAGCCAAGTTCAGAGACCCTAAAAAATCCTCATAAGGTTCAAAGACTCTTTCTCTAATTGCATTATCTATTTGTGCCCTGAAGTCAAGTGCTGCGATTTTTTCGCGAGAGATTCCGTTGTGCAGTAAATATGCATCCCAAACCGCAGGATCTTTAAGGGAAGCAAATCGATTCCACAACGCGCGTTTCTTTAGACGCGGGAGTTCCCAGAGTAGTGAAAAAGCCGTTTCAAGTGCTCCGTTGAGATGTGTTTCATCTGTAACTGCCAGAAACGATTGTGCTATCATGGCATATAACTGATCCGCTACCTCTTCAATTGCTTCTGAGAGCTCACGTTTTTGATTTTGAAGATGGGGTGCGTTGTGAGAACCGGGCGCAACACATTCCAATAAATTACCGAGCACAGTCTCAAGGATGTCTCGGTTTACAAATCCACGTCCTGACCTTTGTGACAACCCCTCTCGACTTGTACTATCTATCCGTAAGGCATTAAGTTCGGACTGGCTGTAAATGGGACGCAGCCGGTCTAATGTCTGTTTCAATAATGGCTTTTTCATAAGTTCATAAGAAGCATCAAAGAGTGTTGTTTCAGACATGGTTTTATGGGTAGTGGTAATCGAAATAACCTGCTATCCCGTTCCTTCCTTCTGTTTGTTCAATAATTGTACTCACAATAATCTTATCCATACATTTTTGTCAAGAATCCTATACCATTTCTATTGATAATGACTTATTCTTTCGTTGGTCGGGTATCGGAACGAAACTCGACTTGATGTACATAATTTAAGGTGTCGGGTTTCGTTCCTCTACCCGACCTACAGCAAAATGAGATAGAAACAAATAGCATTGGTATTATTTCTTGAATATCTCTTGAACAGCGGTTACACCCGCACCGATAGGCATATCATAACCGATATCTGCTAATCCTCTCTCAAATGCAGAGATAGCAACAATAACATCGTTTTCATTCATCCAACCGAGGTGTGCGATACGGACTATCTTACCACTCAATTCTCCTTGTCCACCTGCGTAAGTGATACCGTGTTTTTCTCTCATCATCTTCACGAACATTTTACCATCAATTTCATCTGGCAATCGGATTGAAGTTAACGTGTTGGCAGGAGATGTAGCGAATAGGGATAGACCGATTGCTTTGATAGCATTACGCGTCGCAGATGCCATCATGCTGTGACGTGAGATTGTATTTCGGATACCTTCCGCACAGATATGATTGAGTGCGATCTGTAATCCCGCGAGTAGCGTAATCGCGGGGGTATATGGGACGGATCCTTCTAATCCACGTTGATGTGCTTTACGGTAGTCTAAGTAGTATTTCGGTAGGTCTGATCGTTCAGTTACCTCCCATGCCCGAGAACTCAGTGCAGCAAAAGCGAGACCTGGTGGTGTCATCAATCCCTTTTGAGAACAAGAGACAACGACATCTACTCCCCAATTGTCCATCTGCAAATCATCTGCCCCCAATGCACTCACTGCATCTACAACAAGTAGGGTTGGTGTCTGTTGTGTAATATGTGCGATCGATTGAATATCGTGCAACGCGCCTGTTGATGTTTCACAGAGGGTAGCAAAAACCGCTTTTGCATCAGGATTCTCACTTATCTGTGTTTCAACTGTTTCTGGCGGCACAGAATCACCCCATTTAATATCAATAGGAATAACATTTATTCCGTAAGCTTCACATATTTCAGTCCACCGTTCACCGAATTTTCCGCTCCGTATGACTATTACTTTATCACCACGGCACAATAGATTAGCGACAGCACCTTCCATCGCACCTGTCCCAGATGACGTTAAGAAAAGCACATCATGCTCTGTCTGGAAAACATGTTTGAGTTTTTCTAATACATCTAAGATCAGAGCAGTAGATTCTTCACTGCGATGATAATCAATTGGCTGCGCCATGGCTAACAGCGCATCGTGCGGAATTGGGGTAGGCCCAGGTGTAAAGAGATAATTCTTTTTCATTGCAGTCTATGCTGTTCCAACAGCCCCAGGACTTTTTCCTTCCACACTGAGGACAACCCACTCACGACTCAGCAGTTGAAGCATTGCTACAATTGCTTCTCGCTGTCCAGCACTATCCATCGGCACTTCAATGGTAAGTGTGGCGAATTCCTCTTTTTGCACATCACCGTCTTTGTCGAACTTCATCGGTGTAATTTGTATTTTCTTTAATTTTGCATCCATTAATGATTTTACCTTTCGTTGAACGTTTTTGGATCAATATGACGGCACTCAGAGAGTGCCTACTACTATTAATGTGACGGCACACGGAGAGTGCCTACTACTATTAAGAAATGCGCATAAACGAGTCAAGCGTGATACATTCTCCGTTACGTTTTGAAGATTCCCAACCAGCTAAAACAGGTGCTAAAGAGTAGAGACCATCATGATAATCGCTTTGTAATATGCTTGCATCCTCTGTCTCAACAGCACGGATGAAGGTTCTATCCTGCTCTAACCAAGGATTGAATTCTTCGGCTTGATAATGGACTTCTCCGTTTACTTCTATCCTATCATATCTATAGACAGCAAGGTATCCTCCTTCATAGTAGACTGTAAACCAAGGTTCACTTTTTGGCGTTGTGCCTGAAGAAACGAAACTCAGTGTCATCGTTGCCCTGTTTTCGAAACAGTAATTGATGATTGATGTCAATGGTGCTGCATAAGGTGTCCGTTCACAATAGAACGCTTGTGAATATTTAACGTTAAGTCCGGTCATAAAACGACTGTAGTCCGTTGCATGAACACCCCAGTCGAGTGCGCGTCCACCGGATCTATCCATATCTGCCCACCACGTTTCTGCTTTGTTGTTTGCTGTAGCTGGTAAACCGGCATAACTTTGGAAACGCACATGGACAATTTTTTTATCCTCCAGAAACTCGCGTGCTTTTTGAAAGATAGGACGATACCTTTCTCGGAAGCCAACAGTGCTAATCACACCCGATTTACGGATAGCTTCATCAATACGATTTGCTACCGTCATGGTAATTGCTTGCGGTTTTTCACTGAAGATGTGTATACCTTTTTCTGCAGCAATGACTTCAACATCAGTTCTTGCATAAGCTGGAACGATTGAGTATAACACATCAAAATCTTCGACGTCAAGCATCTCGTGTGCGCCACCGTTTTCGCTGTGGTATACACGTGGTATGTCAAAATGTTCTGCAGTTTCTTGTGCGGCAATCGGGTTACTATCGCATGCAGCAATTATATTAACGGAATCCAACTGCAAAAGGTTCGGAATTCGGTTTTTTTTCGCAAAATTCCCGCAACCATAGATAGCGACACGAATACCTGTAGATGTTTTCAAAGTCTGTGTTCTCCTATCAAAATCTTGCCGACAGGACACCGGAGCTTTAGCTCGGTGGTGTAGTCGACACTCAGTGCTATATTGAAAAATTTAATCTTTTTAATATGCGAAACGTATTTGGTTTCAAGTTTGAATAATTAACACGATATTTCCGCTATATGCCACAGGTGATTTGTAGAAGTATGTGTAGGTCAGGGGTATTGAGTTTTAAGTGCCTATTAAGGTAGTTTCAACTCTGCCCGAACCCCTTGGCGCACCTTTTCACAGATTCGCATGGCATATTCAGCATCTGCAGCAGTTGGAGATTGACCTACATATCGCGTGTCTACTGCATGTTTTGATAATACTGCAAGTTCGGTTTTCCAAGAATGCCAAGATTGTATTGTCGGTAGAATCAAGTCTAATAATTCCTCTAAATTGTGTGTCCTTGGAACAGGGATATTATTCTCTTGGAGCCATGCCTTTAGATATTTTTCTGCACACTGTTGAGCATGGAAACACATACCGTTCAGCATTGCCAGTTGTTCTCGTTGAATTAATATTGCTATAGCATGATCTTCTTCAGCTAATTCAATCCACTCCGAAGTTAAAGGATTCATATCAGTATTCTCTTTTTTGTGTGGTTTAAAATAAAAATCATTGGATTCATAAAGCACTTGACCTTTCTCAGTGACTTCTCGGAGAAACCAATCGTTGTGTGAGACGCGATAAGCAATTTCTTCTGGTGAACGCACAAGGATGTCCATACTGAATCGGCGTGGGATTCGTTGACGTATTTCTACTGCTTGATCGCGCGTTTCCGAGTTTGCTATCGGCATCACGACTAACAGATCAACATCCGAATATTCAGATGGCGTACCATACGCATACGACCCAAAAAGGATTACCTGCAGCGGTGCAAATTCACGTACAATATCATCACACGTGGCTTGAATGTCTTTGTGGCTAACCATTTTTTCACCTTTGTTCAGTTTATAGTCTAAACTTTGCTTGCAACTCATCAAGAAATCCTATTATCCCAGGTTGTATTAATTATGCTATATATCTTTTGCACTTTCAAGAAAAATTTCACCAAGAGTAGAACGGACACATTATCACTGAATGAAATTAACATTATCAGCACTTACGCAGTTTTGAACTATAGAGACGATTTTACCTCTTTCATGGTATAATTGAGGGCACAGCATGAGACAGAACTACAAAATCCTTATCACGGACATTATTGTATTTGCCATGTTCATCTCAAGCGGTTTATTGATGTTTGGGGCACTTGGTGCCCTCACTCGCTGATGTCTGTAAGATTCGGTATAAAACTGTTTCTTCTATGAAGAGTTAAAATTGCGATCAGATGCCATACTTATTGGAAATCTATTGGTGATATATTAGAGGAGTTCAATTTGAGTAATTTTCACAGGATTGTCGTTTTTTGCCCGTTTTGACTGAAATTTTAGAAAAAATTCACTTTTTTTCGTTTTATACAGCATTTTATGCACCTATTTGGGTATAAAACTGTGGCTTTAATGATAGAGGGTATGTGAGTGATTTTCATGGATTTTATCGGTTTATTACCTATTTTTAGTAAAAATGTAGAAAAAGTTCATTTTTTTCCTTCACTTGCACCCTTTAGATCGAAACCTGTGTCATTAATTATAGAGGGTATTCTATCTCGTTGTTTGAGTAATTCTCTAAATAAACGCATTGTAATAGTTTTCTTGATGAATTAGAAAAATAGAGCATGTTTTACTTTTTTCAGATTTGCACTCTTTTGGAATTAATTCTGTGTCTATAAATTATGAAAGGCATTTTATGCAGCAATTTGGAAAAATCTGTTTGCCGCATTTTGCGTAAGTTCGATTAGATAATTAGATAAGGAGAAAAGAGATGAACAGAAGAAATTATTTTGGACTCGGTATTCTCACTATAACCCTGATTGCTGCAGGTGGATTTATCTACTGGCAGTGGTCAGATGTGCAGAAGTTCAAGGAAAAGCTTGCACAAGACGCGAAACACCTTGAAGGAAACGATAAACCAGTAACGGAGGATGCACTGCCTCCTGCTGCCCCTGGTAAGAAGTGGGTGCCGCATGGGAATCATTTCCACGAGGTTCCGGTTGATGCACCCGATGTATGGCAGGGCAAACCGATTGTTGATGTTTCTGATGACACGGTTCCAACCGAAACAAAAACGTATGATGGGCCCCTAACCTATCACGCAGAACTGCTGGAAACGAACCCTGTTGAAGCACTACATCTACAATCAGAAGAACGCGGACACTGGAGTGCGAAATGGATCCCGCCATTTCCACCAGATGATCAGGAAGCTCAAGTGCTTGCTAGGACTGCATATCTCATTGTCTACTACACAAGTACAAGAGAAATAGATAAGCCTGAAGCAGCACAGGTACTCAAGGACTACGGTTCAATGTTACAGAGAATCAAGGATAGTGAGGAGTATAATGATGAAAACTTAACGCTCCTTGAAGACTTAATGAAACTCACGTGGCCGATAATAGATGGAAGAGTTATTCAGGATCCTTATCGTTGGAATTCAAACTTTTCTTTACCACGAAAATAACAGGAGGTTGTTGTAATACTATGCAGTTCGTATTTATGCAAAGATATAGTGTAGGTTACAGCCACAACACATCCGCTAATACCCGCACAACTTCACTTGTAGTTTTCACGCCGAATTTATCTTTGACGTTGTATAACAGGAGAACAGGTGCTGTGTCCACGACTGCTACGGTAAACTAACCGATTTATGGTGCAGACCTATATGTGCGTTCTCCTGGGAGGCAAGTAAATACGGTACAAAAATCAGATGGACTGCTGAGAATAGTAATAGAACTACGTATTCATTACCAGTGAGTTATACAATTTCATCAACTGCTGCGAGTGGGTCGTATAAGTTCACGGTACGTGTGTATCCGTTTAATGACAGCGGATCGGGTGATCCGTGGGGAACTCCGCATGATGTTACCAAATACGTGACGGTACAGTGAAAAGATTAGCATTGAAAACTATCAGGCAGGTATCCTAATCGGGTATCTGCCTTTTTTATTTTTCCCAGACTCGGTAGGTTCGGTTTCCTAAACAACTCAGAATACCAAATGCGTATTCTAACATACCTATAGGCGTCAATTTAAGAAGACAAACACAATCTAATAGTAACCTCAGTCCCTACGGGACTAAAGAGGGGCAATCTCAATAATCATGTGCCTTTAGAGGTGTTCACAATAACCCAGACATTTCTAAAATTGACACTTATGGTGCGGTTTGCTAACCGCACCATAAGTGTCAATTTAGTGTAGAAGGAAGCACAATCAAGGATGAATGTGCTACAGCACCATCAAGTTTTTTTCCTGTGCAGAGAAAGGTAATGTAGGATGAATGTGTTTGTAGAAAGAAGCACAATCTGAAAGAATGTGCTACTTACCCTATTTTGTTCCCACAAAAGTGAAAGTTATGGCATATCACCCGCAAATATGATATAATACACTGTGTGTCAATCTGATTTACATGTGCTATGGATATGATAATTGTGTAAGATATATATGGTCAGAGAATTGAAAATAGTTCAAGGAACGTTAATTTAGAGCCGTTAACCCGAACATGCAAGACAAATATGCAGATATGGGTGTTGCAGTTTTTATAAATAGTCTAAGAAATGTTGTATTATGGACTGGTTTGCACAGCGATTACTAAAGATAGACAAAACTTGCGAGAGGGTACACGTCTTTTAGCAAATTTGGCACATAAACACAATATTCCGGTTACGTGGGCGATTACTGCAGATACAGCACAGTTCTTGGCAAAAGACTTAACGGCATGGCATGCAGAATTCGGTGATGAACCGCTGCTCATGTTAGATATAAAAACGGTATGGAATAAATACTGGTCATCACTCACGGGTCAACCTGAGGTTGACAGTGAAGATATTGATAGTGAACATATTATAGAGACAGAAGAAATTCTCGCTCCACCTGAGATAGTAGCGGAACATCTGGTGAACATGCGAGAAGTTCTACCGAAGTATATTCGGACAGAGTGGAAGAAAATTGCACATGCAATGGATTGGGTTGAACCGAGTATCGTTGGGGCTGATTGGAAACATCAGCTTTTGGTAAATGCGTTGGAACTGACCGGTTTCAAAGGTCTATGGGGGTATCAATATGATGCACGCGGGACAGATGCTGAAGCTGATCGGGGATGTCCTTTTGGTTGCTTCTATCCATCCGGCGAACAACATAATTTCAGTACACCTGCGGCGGGTAGCATCGCTGCTATACCGTATCATAGTGCTGCGCATTTGCAGAAAACAGAGATGAGTTTGAGGGCATCCCTAATTGGAGATAGAATTCAAGACTTCTATAACATCTATTCAGAGAATCAAAAGTGGAATAGATGGTTAAGTTTTGTTGAACATGTTAATCTGTGGGACGTAAAACTGTTAGGACAGGAATCATTGGAGAAACTTGGTACATATTTTGAACACGTATCCAGTAGTGCTCTAACTAATGTTCTACCCCTATCAGAAATTGTAGATGATTATTGGGCGAATTGTCAACAAACTGAACCGACATTCATCGTAGCTGATGTTCCAGATGTAGAAGTAGTGTCTTCAACTGATGGGGCGGATCCTTCTGCAACAGTTGAAATGAATGCTGTTGGAAAACACGAGAACAAGAAACTTTTCCACTATTATGATGCAGAATGTCAATTCATTTTTGTTGAAGGTGAGATGGAACCGACTCAAATGAACAACTATATCTCACCACCGATCATTGAAAGTCATGGCAGAGATTCTTTGCATGATTATGGGTCTATGCATGGGATTGAGTTTCATTTACCGAAGATTTCGGGTTTCAGACCTATCAGAAAACGTTCGCGCTTGCACATTGTTTTTTCGGTAGAATCTACGAAATCAATGCCTTACGGTATTGCAGTTTGGGGAAATCATCTGGGTTTACAGTTGGAGCATACGAATACCAAAGAGGTAAAATGGGTAGATGAGCATCTGCTGTTTATCCGTCTTGCTTTGGAACAGGGAACTAACGAATTTGAGATCGTATTGACGATATAATACCATTAATTATTTGGAGGAGAATGTGGCAAAAGTATTAGGTTTAAAATGTAGAGAGTGTGGAAGGGAATATCCGAAGGAGCCGCTTCATGTTTGTGAGTTCTGTTTCGGTCCTTTAGAGGTGAACTACAACTACGATGAAATCAAAACGTCTATCTCAAGGCAGTCAATAGAACAGGGACCTGAAAGTTTGTGGAGATATGCTGACCTTTTACCTATTGATGGTGATCCGACGGATGGACTTAATTCCGGTTTCACACCCTTGATTCGTGCAAAGAATCTTGGAGATGCGCTTGGTGTATCAGAAATCTATGTTAAGGACGATTCTGTATGTCATCCAACGTTGTCCTTTAAAGACCGTGTCGTTTCTATTGCCTTGAGCAAGTCAAAGGAATTTGATTTTGATACGGTTTCATGTGCGTCAACAGGTAATTTGGCGAATGCTGTTGCAGCACATGCTGCGATTGCAAATCTCAATTGTTACATCTTCATTCCGGCAGACTTGGAAGCAGGTAAAGTTGTTGCCTCTCTTGTTTTTGCTCCCACAGTTGTTGGCATTATGGGAAATTATGACGATGTCAATCGGCTATGTTGTGAGATAGCAGGTGTGTATCCGTGGGCATTCGTGAATATCAATATCCGTCCATACTATGCAGAAGGTTCGAAGACGTTATGTTTTGAGATAATAGAACAGCTCGGTTGGGAAGCTCCCGACCATATTGTTGCACCCGCTGCGGGGGGTTCACTTATAACAAAGATCGGAAAAGCCTTAAAAGAATTTCATCTATTAGAATTGATTGAAAAACCGAACACAAAAATACATGTTGCCCAAGCAGAAGGATGTGGACCGATCGTCAATACATACAAGGAGAATAGTGATTTTGTCAAACCTGTCAAACCTGATACGATTGCGAAGTCTCTCGCTATCGGCAATCCTGCAGATGGAATCTATGCTGTTGATACCGTAAGAAAATCGGGTGGTGTTGGTGAACATGCCACTGATGATGAGATTGTTGAAGCGATAAATCTTCTGGCTGCAACAGAAGGTATCTTCACAGAGACAGCTGGCGGGGTTACGCTTGCTGTAACGAAGAAACTAATAGATAACGGTGACATTGGACGTGATGAAAAAATAGTTGTTGCGATTACGGGTAACGGTTTCAAGACGATTGAGGCAATTGAGGACCAAATGGATCAACCCCATATAATTGCACCGCAACTGAATGCATTCCGGAAACTCATGACGAAGATTGAATAATCTTTGTATAGTGTACATCGAGTTGTAGTTATACGCGGAGGAGTAAGCTATGACACATCAAGAGAGATACGATCCCTTACAAAACATCTCCTCGTCTGTTCGTGTTACGATGACAATAGATGAGTTCCTTGAGAAGGATGTAGAGGGATTTGAATATGTTAAAGGGGAATTAGTGCCGATGCCTGCAGCATCAATCAGACATGGTGCCATAAGTATCAGAATCATCCGATATTTAGATCCTTATGTGCATCAGAATGATCTTGGTCACTTATATACAGCAGAAACATCGTTTAAGGTTGGCGATCGGGTGCTAAAACCTGATGGCGCCTATGTTTCAAATGAACGCATAACAGGTGATGAAGATAAAGGCTTTTCTATACCCCCTGATCTGGCAATAGAGGTCGTTTCCCCATCAGATATTCGGTCAAGAGTAATTGACAAAGTACACGCTTATCTGAGTGCAGGAACACGTTGTGTTTGGGTGATTGAACCTGACACTGAGACTATCACAGTTTACCATTCTGAAACAGACATTAAAATACTCTCGATTGATGATACACTCGCTGGAGATGATGTCGTTCCAGGTTTCTCCTGTCCAGTTGAACTACTGTTTGCGTAGTAGATTATGGATACACTAAATGGCATTCTTGAACGGATAGTATTTGAAAATCCTGATTCCGGTTATACAGTCGGCAGGCTCTCTGCGCGGGGTCATGCAGAACTAATTACTGTCGTTGGAAACCTTGTCTCTGTTAATCCTGGCGAAAGTCTGCTGCTGAGCGGTGAATGGGTCAACAATTTCAAATATGGCAGACAATTCCAGATTGAGAAATATGAGACGATTCAACCGGCAAATGTGATGGGTATACGTAAGTATCTCGGTTCTGGATTGATTAAGGGTATTGGTCCCAAAATGGCTACGCGCATTGTTGGTCAATTCGGACTGGACACAATTGATGTGATTGAGCAGCACCCCCAAAAGTTAGCGAGTGTACCTGGAATCGGTCAGAAACGCGTTAAAATGATCCAGCAGGCGTGGGAAGAACAGCGGGAAATAAAGAATGTCATGCTTTTTCTGCAATCTCATAATGTTAGCACCTCACATGCAGCGAAGATATACAAAACCTACCAAAATGAAGCGATCCCAATTGTAACTGAAAATCCCTATCGTCTTGCTGATGATATATACGGTATAGGTTTCGTTATTGCTGATACTATTGCACAGAAACTCGGTATTGATAAAAACGACCCGCATCGTATACAAGCGGGGATCAAGTACGTTCTTAGTCAGAAAGCGGATGAAGGACATGTCTTTCAACATCCCGATGAATTGTGCAATGCATGTAAAGAGATGCTTGAGCAAGAATCAAGCACAATAGAATTGGGTATAGTAGCACTTACTCATAAAGAGGAAATAATACTGTCGTCAGGAGAAAAAACGGTTGAATTCATCAGCGAACATAACATCATAAATGAATGGCTGAACAGGAGTTCCAAAGCAACATCATTCGTGGAGAGTGAAAATAGATACATTGAGACTGTAGACGATACTGACGTTTTTACCGAGATGAAACTATCTGAAGAAACAACTAAATCAATTGAGGAATCTGCGGTATATCTGTCACCATTTTATTATGCAGAAATAGGCGTTGCCAATCATCTCACACGTCTGTTGCATAATAATTTAAGGAAAACGACTGAATTGGATATCAACACATCTTTGCAGCAATTAGGAAGTGAATTGCAGATCGAATTTGCTCCACAACAGAGGGAAGCAATTCAAACAGCACTCTCAGAAAACGTGATGATTCTCACGGGTGGACCAGGTACAGGGAAAACGACTACTACGGTAGGTATGATTCATCTGTTTGAGAAAGATAAGAGGACAATTGTATTGGCAGCACCGACAGGTCGTGCAGCGAAACGTCTGAGTGAAACAACGGGTAGGGAAGCGAAGACTATTCATCGTCTACTTGAATACTCTTTTCAAGATAATGGATTCAAGCGGAACAAGGATAATCCATTAGAGGCAGATGTCTTGATAGTGGATGAAATGTCTATGGTAGATCTTGTCCTAATGAATAGGTTGATCCAAGCGGTACCAACAGGTGCAACCGTTATCTTGATAGGGGATACAGATCAACTCCCATCAGTTGGTGCGGGGAATGTTCTACGCAGTCTAATTGAATCAGAAAGGATATCTGTTGTAAAACTTACGGAGATATTCAGACAAGCACAGCAGAGCATGATCGTTACAAATGCACACTTAATTAATTCAGGTGAATTCCCAAAGACATCAGGTACAGATGACAGAAATTTCTTCTTTATTGAAGAAGATGAACCGGAAGCTTGTGCGGAACAGATTACATCTTTGATTTCTATGAGATTACCTGAACATTTTAACTTGCATCCTATAGACGATATACAGTTGCTATGTCCCATGCGGCGGGGGATTCTCGGTTCGGAGAACCTGAATAAGTGTTTGCAAGAAAAACTGAATCCACATGCTGAAGAAGTCATCCGCGGTTGGCATGCATTCAGACGGGGGGATAAGGTGATGCAGATACGGAACAACTACGACTATGATGTGTATAATGGTGATATCGGTAGGATTCTGGACATTGACTCTGTTGAAAAGCAGGTTAAGGTACGATTTCCTGAAAAGACTGTTGTTTATGATATAGCTGACCTAAATGAACTGGTCTTAGCGTATGCTACAACTATTCACAAGTCGCAAGGGAGTGAATATCCTGCTGTTGTCATTCCTGTGCATACGCAGCATTATATCATGTTGCAACGGAATCTACTTTACACAGGTATAACGCGGGCAAAAGAACTTGTCGTAATAGTCGGCACAAAGCAAGCACTTGGAATATGTATACGCAATAATAACGTGATGGAACGTAATAGTTTTCTTTCACAGCGACTAAAATATGTGAGCAATTAGGAGAACTTCCTAAACGTATATGTGTCAAGCAAGAATCAATTTGTGGTAAAACAGTGGGAAACGCAATCCCATAACTACTTACAAAAAAGGAGATACTAATGAAAATAGGTTTAATCATTTTGATAGGTGCCTTGATGATGTCACACAGTTTTGCATTTGCGGAGGTAAAGTTACCCCGTATTTTCGGCAATAACATGGTGCTACAACGGGAAATGCCTGTACCAATCTGGGGTTGGGCAGAGGCAGAAGCAGAAGTTACATTGACTCTCTTGGATGGTAACACGAACAGTGAAATTGAAACAATAACAGTGGCAGCGGATGCAAAAGGCAACTGGCGAACTAAACTACAAGCCAGACCTGCAGGGGGTCCTTACACACTTAAGGTTGTGGGTAAAAACTCTGTAATCTTCACAGATATACTTTTCGGTGAAGTGTGGGTCTGTTCTGGACAGTCAAATATGGGTTGGACCGTCAACGCCTCAGACAACAGTCGGGAAGAGATTGCTGCGGCAAATTATCCGAATATCCGTCTGTTCAATATACCGTTGCGATCTTCTGGATTACCATCAGAGGAGGTGGAGACAGATTGGCATCCAACATCCCCTGATACAATCCGACAATTCTCCGCTGTTGCATACAACTTTGGCAAACATGTCCACAAGGAGCTTGATGTTCCGATAGGCTTGATTGACACGTCCTGGGGTGGTACACGTGTTGAAGCTTGGACAGCACCTGTAGGGTTTGATTCTGTCCCCGCGCTGTCATCTATTTCTGAGGAAATTCGCGATATTGACAAAAACTATCGCATGGGTTTACCTGAGAAGATTAGTGAACTCGAAGAGTGGATTGCAGAAACACGTGAGGCATTGGAAACTGGTGGCACTATTTTTGAATTACCCGATAATCCGCATCCCTTAACCCCGCATAATCGTCCAACCGCAATCTATAACAAGATGATCTATCCCATTGTTCCATTTGCCATTCGCGGTGCGCTATGGTATCAAGGTGAGTCAAATGTAGGTGATGGAATGATGTATTATGAGAAGAAGAAAGCTTTGATAAATGGCTGGCGTAAACTCTGGGACCAAGGTGAATTTCCGTTCTATTTTGTTCAACTTGCACCGTGGGGTGGATATGATAGGAACAATCCTGATGTGCTTCCGAAATTTTGGGAAGGTCAAACTGCAACGTTACAAGTACCCAACACGGGTATGGTAGTAACGACTGACATTGGAAACGTCAATGATATTCATCCGAGAAACAAACAGGATGTCGGTTTACGACTTGCTTATTGGGCACTCGCCAAGACTTACGGACAGGATGATCTCGTCTGTTCGGGCCCACTATACAAATCCATGCAGATTGATGGAAATTCCATCCGTTTAAGTTTTGATCATGTTGGCAGCGGTTTAGCGGCACGAAATGATGAAACGTTATCTTGGTTTCAGATTGCAGGTGAAGACCAAGAGTTTGTTGATGCTGTAGCATTTATTGATGGTAATACGGTTGTAGTTTCAAGTGAGTCGGTTGAGTCACCTGTTGCTGTGCGATTCGGTTGGGATAGGAGAGCTGAACCGAATCTCATGAACAAAGAGGGATTGCCAGCTTCTCCATTCAGGACAGATTCCTGGTAATACCATTTCTAAATGATGTTGTAGCATTATTTCGTAGGTCGGGTAGAGCGAAGCGAAACCCGACCTACTTATTTAGTCTGGACTATCCACTATGCTGCTAATGCTGCAAACAGAGCTTTAATGTATCCGACAGAATATGCTAACCCAACGTTCCCTTCCAGTCTTGGAATATGGTCAGCATTGATACATCCATCAAATCCGACCTTTCTTAGTTCGCGAACGATCCTGAACATGTTCATGTCGCCGTCATCAAGTAGTGTTTCCTCAAATGCCCCTGCAGTTGCAAGACTACCTCTCACATTGCGGAGATGAACCATAAAGATCCGTCCTTTGCGTCCGTAGTTGTTTATTTCATCAAGTACGATCGTACTTCCTCCTGCTTCAGCACGAGTGCCACAACAGTACAGATAACCAACATTCTTACTTGGAAAGGCATCAATAACGCGATGAAATCCAAGACTACCCAAGGGTGTGTCAGGATTCGGGACATCTGATGGATGAATTGCAAGTTTGATGTCGTATTCATCTGCAATTGGTACTAATGCCCCGTAGACTTGACAGAAACGTATCCACCATTTGGCAAGTTCTTCCATAGTCGGTGTGTCAGGAGGGTTCTTTGTTGCAGCTCGACTTTCACCTCGCGAGGTATATCCGCCACGATGGACTGCAGAATATCGTGTCATAAGGTAGTCAAACGTATCTCCCCCAAACCTTTGTCGTGCGATGGGTACTCCTGCTTCAGCAAACACTTTAAGAGCGTTGCATGTGTTTTCTAATTCTATTTCTCTATCGGGTAGTCCTTTCATGAACTCTACGGTGATGTTAGGCAGTGTCACTCGGTTTATGTCTAATCCGAAAGAGCGAATCTGCTTTTTAATTTTTAGCAATTCATCCAGATCAGGATACCCCTGTTCCTTAACCCCTGGAAATGAACCCCCATTTCCAAAGTCGATGCAGTCTGCACCGAGTTGTGTTACCTGTTTCAAGTATGATTCTGAAAGTCCGCCATCCCATACAGATACTTTCATATTGTCCTCCATTACAACGGCAATTCTACCAGTTTTCCGGTTTCCACGGATTGATATGCGGCTAAAGCGATTTCAACAGCAGCACGTCCATCAACCCCTGTGATAGGTGGGTCTGTATCATTGCGAATTGCATCAACAAATACACGAACTTCCTGCTGTACAGGTGGTGGTACTCTAATATCACCAATCCTTATGCTCCTGCCTTCACTTTCAAAGGGTTTAACTTGGATTGCAGCGTCTCCGCCCCAAATTTGTGGGAAGTAGATAGTCCCTTTCTCACAATCCACCCGTCCGCCATATCCGCCAACTGCTGCGACATGACTTGAGTGTAGTAATCCGACAGCACCGTTTTCAAAATTGAGTGAAGCTAATACGATGTCAGGATAGTCAGTATCTTCCTGTATATACGTCCCGCCAGTAGCGTAGACAGATTTTACATCTCCAAAAGTCCATCGCATGAAGTCTATTTCGTGTGCATTGATTTCCATCAGGCTTCCGCCAGATTTTGCGCGTTCCAGACGCCAAGGTGTTCGGTTTCCTCCTCGCCAGGGACCTCCGATACGATGCACCATCATATTGACCGGCGCGCCAAGCTCTCCGCTATGTACTATTTCTCTTACTTTTGAATGCGTTGCATGATAGCGACATACCAATCCGATTGTGAGTTTGACACCGTTCTCAGAAGCAGCATTTAGCATCGCGTCACAAGCTTCTAAAGTTGGTGCCATCGGTTTTTCAGAGAAAACGTGCTTACCTGCTTTTGCTGCATCAACTGCCATCTGTGAGTGTAAGAATGGGGGTGATGCGATCAATACAACGTCGATATCTTCATTTTCAAGCAATTCATGATAGTCGGTTGTGTATGCTGTTTCAAGGTTATCGGCGAGGGTTTTCGCCAATTCCGCTTGAAGGTCGCTAACGCAGATAATGTTGATTCCTTCAACAGCATTTGCCGCATTTGCGAGACTTCTTCCCATCCCTCCACATCCGATAACACCAATACCGATTGTTTCCATACAATTCTCCGTATAGATTCTGTTTAAAAGTATAAATATAATAGGAGCGTGTCACAAACGCTCCTATTTTTAGTTTATATATGATCTTAATGTTCGGATGCGTCTTATCCAATAGCGTTGATGCTTATCTTCTACTCGATTTTATGTGTGCCCATGTGACACTCAGATGGTTTGAAGTTGGAGCAACATCAAGCCCTGTAGCATCCATATTATTTTGTATTTCGGCTGCAGTTAAAGCTCTATCGTAGATTCGGAATTCGTCTATGTAACCTTGAATAGCATCACAATTACAACCATCTGATCGATCGCCGATAGACAGTTGGAGACCACCTTTTGGGATCTTCCCAGCGGGCACGTTGTGTGTCTTCGCAAGTTTCCCATTAACATAGTAGTTTGCGACTGTTCCATCATAGGTGCCTACCAGATGTAACCATTCTTCAAGCGGAATATCTTCTAAAACAGTATGTTGCGCAGCTTGTGTCTCTTCTCCACTTGCCTTTACGTAGAATCCGTGTCGGTTGTCATCATCATCATAGTAGAGACTAACAACTGCAGAATTTGTCGGCATATCATCCAGTGAAATTATTCTATTCCAACTATCATCTAATGCATTTATGTAGGTCCAACATTCTAATGATATTTCATTCCAATCACGGTCAATTTTCGCTGGTAAAGAATCTTCAACGAATAAGTAATCTCCATTACCGTCAAATAGGATACATTCTCCGACTTTGCAATCTGATGCTGAAGCAAGTTCTGGGTCACCATTGACATTTGCGATGAGTCCTGAAAAGATGTCTTCTGCGCTTTCTTGTATTTTTACTGTTTCTTTGTTGAATGACCAATATCCTACGAGACCGTCTTCAACCGCTCCCTTGATAGCGTTTCCTTTTGGTACATTTAACAATAACAACATAATCAGGAAAGAAACTATGCAGAATATTGTCTTTTTGAACATTTTTTCGCCTCCTATAATCTATGTTGCCACATAGTGGCACAAACTTCAAAATTCACTATTTGTGTTAAGTTGCGATTCGGAGATCTCTTCCTACAGAAAAACAGTGCTGAACAATCCACCAGAAGTCTAAAACAGGTCTCTTGCGGCACGTCGGCGACGGTCAGCCAAATCGTCTTCTCTTTCTTCATCCGAAACTTGGTCAACGGCAAATGCATCGATTGGACGGTATTGTGACACTTCTCCTCTGCGTTTGAAGAGGCGGAAATAGTCAAATCTCGTTAATGTCGGCGGGATATTTCCGGGACAGAGTGAATGCAGACCCACTTGAACTCGGGGGCCCATCGCAACGCGCGTTACGCCGACGCCTCGCCAATGAATACCATCCTGACTTGCATACGCCGTGAATTGATTTCCCCGACGTTCCAGTCGCAAGAAAAGTTCTCTGACTCTCCGCATCCCGCCGCGTGCGACCAGGGCAAAACGTCGGTTAACGTGTCTTTCAAAACGGACATCTCCTCTAAACGCGTGTGGACCAGAGGTTTTTTCCAAACGTAGAAACTGGTTTTGGTTTTTCCAAACAATTAGACCGCCGTGCTCTCTGAGTTGGGGTGAAATACGCATACGGGTTTCAATTGCGAAGTCTTCAGAAACTTCCATCAGGAGTCGTGGTGCGTCCATGTCACCACCTTGTCCGTTTGGACCGTGCCACAGGTCTTGACCTGGATCAGTTCTCATTTCAAGGTATCCTTGTCGTTCTGACCATTGTCCTCCGCCTTGTGGATCCTCCCAACGCCACTCAGGTCGCATATCATTTCCTATGAATTCATCGTCAAACACCATCTCTGTGAACTCACCTGATGATGCCCATCCCTCAATTTTTATAGCCGATATTGAATCACCGAAACTTTGTGGTAATAGATGTAAGTTCGGCAGTTCTTTTTTGAATTCGGAAGGTTCCATCCGTACCTGCAGTTTCTGACCTTCAAATTCTGGATGTTCATAGAAAATAATATCTGCACCTTCGGCTGGGAAATCGGGACCTTTAAACATGCGAATAGATGAAATTCGGTCTTCAAACCATGTGCCACCTTGGGGGTCACGTAAGTTTGCTATATCTCGCAGTATCGTAATCTTTTTACCTCTAAATTCTACATGTTCAAAGCAGTCAACGATGACAGGGATTGTACCCCACTCTGGTCCTACAACGTCAATGGATGAACCGAAATTGATAGAAGAGACTCTATCAGCGAAATTATACGCAACATCATGCAAATTGGGGTAGAATCCTGGTCCGAGGGATAACTTTTTACCTTTAAAGTTCGCGTGCTGATAAAGATTTACTTTGTAATTTGGACTGCCTGAGAAATTCGGGCCTTTAAAAACGCGTAGAGAAGAGATATTGTCTTGAAATCCAATTCTACCGGTGTGTGGCACCGGCTCTAAGACATATCCCATCCTACCACGAAAGTTAACATGTTGAAAAATCTCTACGATAAGGCGGGGTATTACGACTGGCATTTTATTCTCCTATGTGTTGAAATTATATTTAACTGGTGCTTTGTCAAGTGCAATTTTGTAGGCGGGTATAGCGGAGTGAAACCCGACAATGCCAAACGTGTATTTGGCGTTGATTTAGACCTGATAGACATAATCAATACGTGTCGCCAGTTAATATTTTAATGGCGCTCCGCTCTACCCGACCTACGGGAGAAAACTATGTATTGAAATTATATCTACCTGTCCGATATATCTAATTCTATTCCTCAAAAGCTGCATCAAAAGCGACTGCAGAGGGTTCAAAATCAAAACCTTTCACAGCACCGCACGCTTCGCTTGCGCCGTGTTCACGATCCATCCCGCTATCTTCCCATTCAATTGAGAGGGGTCCATTATATCCAATGTTGTTTAACGCACGGATTATCTCTTCAAAATTGATGCTACCACGACCAATAGAGCGAAAATCCCAGAAACGTTTCGAATCCCCGAAGTTGAGATGACCACCAAAAACACCTGATAATCGGGGGGTGTCTGCCCACCATACATCCTTCATGTGAACGTGATAAATTCTATCACTCAGCCGTTCAATGAATGCAACGTAATCCACACCTTGGTATCCGAGATGACTGGGGTCATAATTGAAACCGAATGTCTCTCTGCCGTTGACTGCCGCAATGGATCTTTCTGCAGTGACAATGTCAAAAGCAATTTCTGTCGGATGAACTTCAAGACCGAATTTGACACCGACTTCATCAAAGACATCAAAGATGGGATTCCACCGATTAGCGAAATCTTCAAAACCTGCATCAATCTGTGCGGGGTCTACAGGTGGAAATGAATATAGCAGATGCCAGATAGAACTACCTGTAAAACCGTTGACAACATCAACACCGAGTTTTGCTGCAGCACGTGCAGTGTTTTTCATCTCTTCGGCAGCACGTTCTTGAACACCATCTGGATCACCGTCTCCCCAAATATCCTCCGACAAAATGGATTGATGTCGTGCGTCGATATTGTCACAGACAGCTTGTCCAACAAGGTGATTACTGATTGACCAGACTTTCAGATCATACTTTGCAAGTAGGTCGTGTCTCCCTTGACAGTAGGCATCGTCAGAAAGTGCTTTGTCAACCTCAAAATGGTCTCCCCAGCATGCGAGCTCTAAACCGTCATATCCCCATTCCCTGGCTTTCTTTGCTAAATCTTCAAGTGTAAGGTCTGCCCATTGTCCTGTAAACAGTGTGACAGGTCTTGCCATTATAATTCTCCTTTATATTTTTATATATATTCGTTAAAGGCTCTCAATCTACTTATGCAGGTGGTGTATAGCTTGCATCAACCCATCCGCGCTGTTTACCACTTTCAACAGCAGTATTTATGAAATGGACGCCGCGTGCACCATCCTGAACAGTTGGGAAATCGGTGTCAAATTCTCCAGGACTATCTCCTGCAATTTTTGCCGACATTGTACGGGAAGCGTTGACATAGATGTTTGCAAAAGCTTCAATAAAAGCTTCAGGATGTCCGAACGGTATCCTTGAGTTGTGTTGCGTGATTTCCGCGAGATAATCATTTCCTCTTTTGTAAACCTGTTCGGGTCCATCGGGGAAACGTACGGATAGATAGTTAGGATTTTCCTGATGCCATTCTAACGAAGCATCTGTCCCATATACACGTATGCGTAGATTGTTTTCCTCTCCAACTGATATCTGTGAGGCGTATAAGACTCCTCTGACACCCTTCTCATAATGAACTAATATATTACCATCGTCTTCTAAGAGGCGTCCTTCAACGAAGGTCGTCATATCAGCGCATATCTCTTCCATTTCAAGTCCTGTGATGTAGTGTGCCAGGTTCTCAGCATGGGAACCGATGTCTCCGATACATGACGACGCGCCGGCTTGTTTGGGGTCGGTCCGCCAGACGGCTTGTTTTGCGCCTTCGTCTTCCAAGAATGTTGACAACCATCCTTGTGGATATTCAACGACGATTTTTCGTAATGTTCCAAGTTTACCCTCTTTAACAAGCTCACGCGCCTGTTTAACCATCGGGTAACCGGTATAATTGTGTGTTAATGCGAAGACAACATCGTTTGATTTTACTAAATTGCAGAGGGATTCCGCATCTTCAACTGTCGTTGTCATCGGTTTATCACAGACGACGTGGAAACCTGCTTCTATGAAGGTTTTTGCGACATCATAATGTACGTGATTGGGTGTGACGATAGAGACGAAGTCAATGCGTTCACCGTCGGGTAGTTGACTCTCTTTTTCTGCCATCTCCTTATACGACCCGTAAGTTCTATTATCATCAAGAAAGAGTTCAGCACCTTGTTGTTTTGATTTTTCTGGTGACGATGAAAATGCACCAGCGACCAGATCAATCTCACCATCCAACGCAGCAGCCTTGCGATGCACAGCTCCGATGAAGGCGTCCGGTCCACCACCAACCATTCCATAACGTATTTTCCTACCAAGTGGCATATTTTGTATCCATTCCTTTTTTCTTTTGCGTTGAAGTCTGTACTCTACTGGCAACAATTACTGGCAACAATACATCAACGCACATGATAGATTAAAATTCCTTGTATATGAATTATGTCATGTTTTTTGACAATTTTCAAGGTATTTTTGTCAAGAACGCTGAATTCCTTTAACTGTCCTCTCGCTTTTTTCTTGACATACTTTTTATGGATTGCTAAAATACAAATTGCAGTCTACACACGGGAACACTTCAACCGAGTTGTCGGAACTCAGGAGAATAGTGTGTCAGTAACCCCAAGCTAAAGCCTGGGGCTTGTGCGAAGCGGATGCCAACCGTTCACTCCACGAGTTAAACTATTGACTACAGTAAAATATCACATTACGAACTATTGGTAAGTTATTGATGTTTCAGATGCTCCCCAAGTCTGAATCCACTCTGTAATGTGATCTGGATGGGGCAACATATACCCTGAAAGGGAGATTAGAACTTATGTTTATTCCAGTAAAGACGAAAGATGGACAGCAACTGATGCCGACGCATGCATCGCGTGCAAGAAAACTTATCAAGCGTGGTGAAGCAACGCCTTATTGGTCTAATGGCATCTTCTGTATACGCCTTAACAAAGAACCCGGTGATCGTGAGACGCAGGATATAGGAGTAGGCGTGGATCCTGGAAGCAAGAAAGAAGGATTTACTGTAAAATCAGAGTCTCATACGTATCTAAACGTGCAGGCTGATGCACACAACAAAGTGTCAAAAAAGGTTGCTAAGCGTAGGGAGTTGCGTAGGTCAAGGCGTTCACGAAAGTGTCCAAACCGAAAGAATAGGACTAATCACCTTGCTAACAAAGAGCGTATTCCAGCAGGCACGCGTGCAAGATGGGATTGGAAGTTGCGTATCCTTGATTGGCTTTCAAAACTATATCCAATCACACACGTCTGTGTGGAAGATATAAAAGCAAGGACTATTGAACGTGCTAAGAAGTGGAATCAATCATTTAGTCCGTTGCAAGTAGGTAAAGAATGGTTTTATTTTGAAGTCGAAAAGCGATGGGAACTGCTAACCCTGCAAGGTTATGAAACGAAAGAGATACGCGATAGACTTATCTTGAAAAAATCATCTAACAAGTTAGCAGAAACTTTCGGTGCTCATTGTGTTGACTCGTGGTGTCTTGCATATCACACTGTAGGCGGTGAACCTATACCTGATAATACAGATATTTTCTGCATTTCACCGATACCGATTGCAAGGCGAAATCTACATCGTGAAGTCCCAAAGAAAGGTGGCATTCGTAGCAGATACGGTGGGACAATTCTAAAAAATGGGTTGGTGAAGAATACACTTGTTAAACATGCCAAATACGGATTGACACGACTGGCAGGTATAAACTCAAAAGGGTTGTTTTCAGTCTACAGCCTTGATGGAAAACGACTAACAACAGGTGCAAAACAGAAAGACTTTACAATTTTGAGAAAACTAAACTTCAATTATAGGAGCGGGCATTCCTCCCCAAGCTAAAGCATGGGGTCTCCTGCCCGAAGATTGATGAACGAAGCACAGAAATACCTATTTGATTTGACAAGTTATCTCATTGTTGAAAACACACTTTCAACGATGGAACTTCCTCACATCAGGCATTGATGGATTGTATTATGGCTAATTTAAATGTTTGTGTTATCGGGTGTGGTAGTCGTGGGCGCGGGCACATGCAAATCTTGTCAGAGTTTGATGATACTCGGCTTGTTGCTGTCTGCGACCCATCAGAAAACGCACGAAATAACGCAGGAAACTTATTCAACATTCCAAATCGTTATGATAATATAGAAGAATTACTAGATAATGAAACACTTGATGCAGCTTTTGTTGCCACACCAGCACATCTTAACGGGGAAGCAGCCTTACCTTGTTTAGAACGTGGTATCAATACACTGCTTGAAAAACCACCTGGGATGACTGTTAAAGAAACAATCAATTTGCGTGATGTTGCTAAAAAAACCGGGGCAAAAGGGATGGTTGGTTGGAATCGTCGTTTTCATCCGATTATTGTGCAAGCATCACAGATGGTAAAAGCACGGGGATACATCACGCAACTTGTTGGTGAATTCCATAAGAGTATTACGCGTTTAGCACAATCTGGTAGATTTCCTGAAATACTGATGGATAATATGTTTCTGGAAACCCCAATCCACGCATTAGATACACTCCGTGCAATTGCAGAATCGGATGTTAGTGAAGTCTATAGCATTGTTAAGCGAACAATCTCAGACTACAAGGATATACATGCTGCAATGATCCTATTTGATAATGGTTGCGTAGCACAACTCATTGCGAACTATACAACAGATGCACGACTTGAAAGATATGAGATCCATGGCAACAACATTTCTGCATATCTTGAGGGAGTATCTCACGGTACAATTTTCTGTGATGGCACGCAGCACAAACTTACAGAACCGGGAAGTGGCGGCACCGTTGAACAGAATAGGTATTTTTTAGATTGTGTAAAATTTGATACACCTATTTCACTACCTGCAGCGAATTTGGACGAAGCAGTTAAAACTATGCAACTTGCTGACAGTATTTTAGGTAGTATTAAATAAGTTGGATTTGGAAAAATAATCAATACAACAGGATACTCCAATGACGACATTAGATGAAAGATTGGAAGCATATAAAACCGATGGTTTCACAATCTTTGAAAGCGTTTTTGATGAAACACAGATGCAACTTTGGAAAGAAAAACATAAAGAACTTTCTGCGGCAAATAATGGACAAACATGGTTTGGAAACACTTTAGAATTGGCACCGGATCTTATGTGGCATGCTGTCTCTAATCCTACAATTCTTGAGTTTCTTGAGAAAGTTATGGGACCGTTTGTTCAGTTAGACAATCTTACCTTGGCAGCATTTCCCTCAATTAAAACAGATGATGCTGAAGGTAAAGTATCTGGTTGGCATCGGGATCGGTGGGCACATGTGCCTTTTACGGATGCCTATCATCGACCGAATGCCATTAATGCAATCTCATACCTTCAAGACTTAACGGATGCGTTTGGTCCTCTCCGTGTGATTGTAGGTTCCCACCTGAGACCGCTGACCATCGCAGATGCTGACCGTAGTAAACCGCATCCTGATGAAACACTCATCCACATGAAAGCGGGTGATGTGGTAATCACTCACAACGGACTTGTTCATTCTGGCACACCGAATACATCGGGTGAATTGCGTTACTTTTTCAGTATTTACTACAACTTGACGTGGCTTAAACATACTGACCATCATTCCGGCCCACATACACAAAGATTACTTGCTGAAGCAAAAGAAGCAAACAACCATCAACACATGCGACTTCTCGGTGTTGATGAGCAACTTCAGCCACGATGCAACTCCGGTTTTCTTCAGTGTGATGAAGAACGATGGGAAGCCTGGGTTGCAGCTGATCGTGCAGCAATTAAGGAGGAATAGTTAATGTCTGATGGACCTGTTGTACCTCCTAAACTAAATGTTGAACTTGATTATGAACTGCAGCAAGAAGTGAGTTTTTTCCTGAAATGGGGTTACCTAATTGTCAATGATGCTGCAACTCCTGAACAGATTGAGGAACTTCGGAACGCTCTTGATGCAAGTTACGAGAGACATAATAAGAATCAATTCATCGGTGAACTGCTTGAAGAGGATGATAGGTTTGCTTTTTTGCTTGATAATGGACCAGTGATGAGACGGATGGAAGCGATTTTGGGGACTTGTGTTCAGTTACATAGTGCAACAGCGCGTATCACTGAACCTGGTACACCTGACCAGAATTGGCATCGTGATGGTCCTTGGCCAGTTGACCCATTCGGAACACCTTACGGTAGCCTTCCAGCACAGATAAACTGCGGTTATTACCTTGATGAAGTGACCGATGAAGCAGGACCGACCGTTGTACAACCCGGTAGTCATAGAGCACCCTTTCGTCCGCCGCCAAGTCCTATTCAACTTCCGGACGAGAAACGTGTGTTGGTTTCACCTGGGCAAGCAGTAATGTTTGATGGATGGACGTGGCACCGGGGTGCTGCAAATACTTCAACTCAACGTAGACGGGTCTGTCTTATGTGTTATCAGAATGCATGGATGAAGTCGCGAGAACCCTTTAACGGGCCACGTGTTACCAAACTCCGGGAAGAAGGTACACCGAAGCAAAAGTTATTACTCGGTGCTATTCCAAAATGGTAATGCATAGTAGTAGGCACACTCCTTGTGCCGTTGCATAGTAGTAGGCACACTCCGTGTGCCGTAATTTATATTTGGTACAAAAACTGTACCATAACCCATTGGAGAAATAAAATGAATGTCGCTTACATTATCATTGATACGTTAAGATACGATCATATCGGTGCAAATGGAAATGATTGGATAGAAACGCCAAACTTTGACCGTTTTGCCTCAAAGGCGATAGCGTATGATCGTGTTTTCTGTGCTAGTTTTCCGACTATTCCTAACCGCACAGATGTTATCACAGGTCAATACGGTTCACCTTTCCATTCCTGGAAACCCTTAAGACATGAGCGGCAGACGCTGCCGTGGACACTTGCACAAAAAGGCTATGCTACACAACTGATACACGACACGCCGCATCTTGTCAATGGTGGACATAACTTCGATTGGCCCTTCCATGCATGGACATTTGTGCGTGGGGCAGAGGTAGACAGGGATTGGATAATGGACACTGATCCATTTCCTGATAACTGGGCAAAAGAAGCTCTATTTGATAGTCTTGATGATAGTGCATTCAGCGCAAATATGCTGCGGAGTTATGCGCGCGCAAACCGAAATAGGAAATCGTTAGAGGATTGGAATTGCGCCAAACTCTTTAATACAGCAGCACAGTTTCTTAAAGATAATACGAAACGTGAGAACTTCTTCCTTTGGGTAGACTGCTTCGATCCACACGAACCTTGGGACGCGCCTCCTGAGTTTATGAAGAAATACGATAAGCGACTTGGATATGATGGTAGAATTGACCCGCGCAGTCTCGGTGGTAGGAACAATCGTGTGCTTTCTGATGAGGCAAGAGAACATATCAAACACCAATACTCAGCAAAATTGACTTTCATGGACTACTGCTTCGGACAATTTCTGGATGCGCTTGAGTCCACAGGACTTGATAAGAACACTGCGGTTATATTGACTGCTGATCACGGCACGAATGTTGGTGACCGCGGATCCTTTGGCAAAGGACAACCTGTCCGTGAACAGGAAGCACACGTCCCTCTCTTTGTCCGTTTACCTGAAGGTGATACGGGTCGTAGCAATGTGATTGTCCAACCACAAGACTTCTTTCCAACTGTTCTGAGTATTCTTGGTGAAGACCGTCCCGATGGACTACATGGTCATGACTTCTTAACGCCTGCTCGTGAAGGAAAGTCGGGTGAAAGAGAGATAGCACTGTCTGGTGGTAGCATTGAAAGATGGAGACAGGCTGCAAACAGAGAGAATGCCGTGCTATTTACCGCATTCAATCAGGAGTGGAGTTTGGAAGTTGCTGCCAAACCTGAAAATTCTAAGCTTGTCAGACTTGGTGAATTGGAATATGTTCAGGATCAGCATCAAGATATCGTAGCAGAGATGCATGCTGTTGCAATCGATGAGATTTCACAACGCGGTACAGATCCTGGATTGGTTGAGTGGTTGCATAGTGGCGGTGAGAAGGATTTCCCTGAAAATCCAATCTATTTTGATGGATTTCCGGGTCCTGCTGGTTACCGTCCCTATTTTGGAAAACTCTATTCCGGAGAATAATTCCTAAAGGAGAAAAACATGCCACACACATATAAGACATGCCTCATCGGATGCGGACGGATGGGAGCAACCATAGACGATGAAGTTGCACATCGTCCTGATAACTTCATCTGGCAGCCCTTCTCTCACGCAGCGGCTGCTGTTGCATGTGATAGAACTGATCTTGTCGCTGTCTCGGATGTCTTTGAGGAAAAAGCTGAAAACATTCGAAAACGATACGGTGCTGAACGTGCCTATACAGATTACCAAGAGATGATTGATAAAGAGAAACCTGATATCGTCTGTATTGCTACGCGCCCTGGACCGCATGCAGATATTACTGTTTTCGCTGCTGAGAACGGTGTTAAAGGTATCTACTGTGAAAAACCGCTCTGTTGTTCTATGGATGAGGCGGACATCATGGTAGAAATTGTTCAGAAACACGGTGTAAAGTTCAACTATGGGACACAACGTCGTTTCATGCCGATTTATCGCAAGGTGCGCGAACTCGTTGACGCGGGTGAAATAGGAGATATTCAGTGCACCATCGCACAATACGGGGTAGGTTCTGCGCTATGGGGATTGACGCACGCGGCTGATATGCTTCTGTTTCTGGCTGGTGACCCTGAAGTTGACTTCGTTCAAGGTACGATTTCTTGTAAGGACTCTGATTGGGATGGTAATCGTCTAAATGTTGATCCGACTATCACAAATGGGTATATCCGCTATTCGAACGGTGTCCACGGCTATAATACAGCAGGAACTGGACCCGAATATGAGGTTTGCGGTAATCGGGGTAAAATTCGAATCCAGAACAACAGTCGCGAAGTGCAGTTTCGTAAGAAGGACGGTACTTTCTATGAGGAGGTACCGTTTCCTGAAACTTCTCGTGCTACAGGAACTTTGATGGGTATTACAGATATTGCCGAAGCTCTTGATGAAGACAGAGAGACTAAAGGTCCTGTTCACTTGGCAAGACGCAGCCAAGAGACATTAATGGGTATAATTGAGTCGAGTCGGTTAGGTGGTCAACGTGTCTCACTGCCGATGGAAAATCGGTCATTATATGTAACGCGAGATAACTGGTAACGTTTGTTGAGACTATTCTATATTATCAGAATTCATAATATGGAATTCTATATTTTGAAAAACAGGTAAAAGTGATAATATGGAATTCTATATTTTGAAAATTCATAATATGGAATTCTATATTTTGAATTTTGTCAATATATCAAAATATAAAACTCTATATTATCAAAAACAGCAAAAAATGATAATATGAAATTCTATATTGGCAAAAACAGCAAAAAATGATAATATGAAAAATTTTATAGCGGGTACATATAAGCAGCAAGGTGGATATAAAAGTTTCACGCCTTCCTCAATAAATCGACATTTTGATTGGGCAAACCCACAGATAGATGTTCTATTAGAACAAGCAGGAAGATTCTTAGGAGAACTCAACGCTTATGCAGATTTTATTCCGGATGTTGATTTTTTCATCAAAACGATTTAGAGCAATGGATTGCATTTTTCTTAAATGGAATAGCGGAAACTGCTCAGCATGGAATTGAAACATTCAAGGCGATTATTGCACTCCAGGAAGAATATAAAGAAAAAATACTAACATTAGGATCTCGTGCAAAAAAAGCACATAAGCTGCTTCACCTTATGTACACTAAACCAAAAGTTAAAGTGAGAACGGTTGAAGACAGATTAGAAATGGATTTCTCAAGTGCTAATCGTCTACTAAAATCCTTGACAGAACTTGATATACTTGAGGAAATCACAGGATATTCCCGGAATCGTCTCTTTGTCCTTGAGAAATACCTGGATCTGTTTAGAGATTAGAAAGTTCAACGCAAAACTTGACATCTCAACGTCATTCCAATATAATTGGTCTATCAGTTATTCATGGAGGAAACCGTGGAAATAGGTGCTGCACAAACAATTCTGTCACCAGAGGAATACATAAGTTTTGAACGTAAATTTGTACCAGATGCAGATACGGTCAGACATGAATACGTAAAAGGAAAGATTATATCTATGTCAGGTGCAAGTCGCGCCCATAATCTTATTTCATTCAATATCGCTGCTGAACTTCACCCGCAGATAATAGATAGGGAAATTGAGGCTTACATCGGTGAAATGCGCGTGGGTTCTCCGACAATAGCATCATATTTCTATCCAGATATTGTAGTTGTATCCCAAGAACCTACATTTGAAGACGATGTATTTGATACATTACTCAATCCAATAGTTATTGTTGAGATACTTTCTCCCAGCACAGAAGCGTTTGATAGGGGTGAAAAATTCTCACATTATCGGCAGATTGAATCCCTTCAGGAATATATACTTGTTTCTCAGGATAAAGTGAACGTGGAACGTTTCCTGCGTAGACCTGATGAATGGGGTTATACCAGTTTTCAGGATCTCAATCAGAAAGTTCCGATTGTCTCAATTGAATGTGAATTATCGTTGCAGAGAATATATCAGGGTGTGACTTTTCCAGAATAAACGTTCAAAGACAATCTCTTCACTTTCACTTGCTACTACCCACAATTCATGCTAAAATACCGATAGCATGAACAAACACTGTAAGCAACAACCCCTTAGAGAATTCCAATCACTTCTCGGGACGCGATACACCACCGACAGAAGTATCCGAGAAGCACATGCCAAGGATGCATCATATCACCAAGGTGCACTTCCAGATGCGGTAGTTTTTCCTGACTCTAATAAGGAAGTTTCGGAGATTGTTAAGATATGTGCAAACTATAAAATACCGATAATCCCTTATGGGACTGGCACTGGTGTTGAGGGAGCAGTCGTTTCTTCTGAAGGTACACTCTGCTTGTCATTAAGCCGAATGAATCGAATTCTCAGTGTAAATCCGAGCGATAGAGATGCAACTGTACAGGCAGGTGTAACACGATCAGAACTCAACACACATCTTGCTAAAATGGGAACACAGCTTTACTTTCCTGTTGATCCGGGGGCGGATGCATCTTTGGGTGGTATGGTAGCGACGCGCGCTTCGGGTACGAGTGCTGTGCATTACGGAACGATGTCGGATAACGTACTCGGATTGACAGTAATAACAGTAGATGGAGATACTATTAGTACCGGTGGAAGAGCGCGAAAATCAGCAGCAGGTTACGATCTGACACGACTCTTCATTGGGTCGGAGGGGACATTAGGGGTTATTACAGAGATTACGGTAAAGTTAGCACGGTTGCCTGAATCTGTCGCGGCTGCGGTCTGTGCATTCTCAACAGTTGATGCTGCTGTGAACACTGTCATAAAACTGATGGATACCGGTATAAACGTCGCGCGAATAGAGTTATTGGACGCATTACAAATGGAGGCAGTCAACAGATACTCAGGGCTCAATTACGATGTTGCGCCGACACTCTTCTTTGAGTTTCACGGTTCACCTAACACCGTCACAGAGAGTTCAGAAATTGCTGGATCCATAGCATCGGTGAATGGTAGCGGAGATTTTCGTTGGGCAACTGACGAGACTGAACGCAAACAGCTCTGGCAGGCTCGTTATGATAGTTACTATGCAGCACTCAACTTGCGTCTAGGTTCGGTTGGTTATGTTACTGATGTCTGTGTGCCGATTTCTGAATTAGCACTTTGTATCAACAAAACAAGAGCATTGCTTGATGCCTCTGAACTATCGGCAACTATGCTTGGACATGTTGGTGATGGCAACTTCCATGTCGTCTTCCCACTGGAACCGAACAACAGAGAAGAATTGGCTGAAGCACATAAAATTAGCAATCAGATTGTGGATATTGCATTAGAGATGGGTGGAACATGCACAGGTGAACACGGTATCGGCATCGGGAAACGGGGTGCGTTAAAAAAAGAACACGGCACCGCTGTTGATCTGATGCGAAAAATAAAAAATGCACTTGATCCACAGAATTTGATGAATCCTGGCAAAGTATTCTTATAGCAATTGAACCTTAACTAATATAGAGGAGACTATGATATGAAATACCCAGTTTTTATCTTAGTAGGAATATTATTCCTAACATTACCCGCTTTTTCAGAACTTAGTGACGCGGATCTCCAGCGGATTAAAGAAATTGTAAAGCTTGAAGTTACAGAGTCCGAACTACGTATACAATCAGAGATTAAGACAGAAATAAAAACCGCCATAAATGAATCTAAAACGGACATAACAGAATATATAGACACAAAATTAAAAGGGGTTGACGATAGACTAAATCTTATGTCAGCGTTTTTAGTAGCTATAATGGCAATAATCTTAGCTGCGATTGTAATACCACAGGTCATAAATGCGATTAAGCAGCGTGGTCAAGAAGATCTCCAGACAGAAATCAAAAAGTTAAGAGCAGAAATTATAGCGATTAAGCAGCGTGGTCAAGAAGATCTCCAAACAGAAATCAAAGCGTTAAGAGCAGAAATTGAGCATCTTAAAAAGACCAGTAATCCTTGACCCAATTCTACTTAGATAGCAGTAAAAAGAGAATGAATGACAATTTATTAAAAGTACTTATAACAGATTACGCGTGGTCATCTCTTGAACCAGAACGGAAGGTCTTGGCGGATGCTGGATCAGAGATTATCGTAGCAGAGACAGGTGAAGAAAGTGAACTCCTGACCCATGCACCGATGGCGGATGGTATACTCACATGCTGGAAACCTGTCCGTGAACCTATAATCGTTGCAGCGAAAAAGTGTCAGATTATCGCACGATACGGCATAGGTCTTGATAACATAGATGTTGATGCTGCAACTGAAAACGGGATTATCGTTACGAATGTCCCGACATACTGTGTTGATGAAGTATCCGACCATGCCATGGCACTCATACTCACTTGCGCGCGGAAAATTACCCGTTACGATAATGCAGTGAAATCCGGTATCTGGGACCAGAACATTGGACAAAATATGTATAGACTCCGGGGTAAAACATTAGGAATCGTTGGGATTGGTAACATCGCGAAATCACTCATACCAAAGGCAAAGGCATTCGGTCTTATTGTGAATGTCTATTCCCCGCGAACAGACTCTGATGCCATCAAATCGCTTGGAGCTCATAAGGTTACATTTGATGAACTGCTCAAGACATCAGACTATATCTCAATACATGCTCCCTTAACAGCTACAACGCTGCACATGTTCAGTGTGGAAGAATTTCGTGCTATGAAACCGACTGCATATCTTATCAATACTGCGCGTGGAGGGATTGTAGATACAGATGCACTCTTCGCAGCATTACAGCATAATGAAATCGCTGGTGCAGGATTAGATGTCTTAGAAACAGAACCACCTAAACAGAATGAAGCCTTATTAGAGCTTGAAAACGTAATCATTACACCTCATGCAGCCTTTATTTCTGAAGAATCAATCCTTGAATTGCAGGTTACAGCTGCAAGCTGCGTTGCGAAGGTTTTAAACGGAAATCTACCAGAAACAGTCGTAAACCCATCAGTCCTAAATCAATCCAACCTTCGCTCAGCGTTGCTAAGACAACAGAGACTTTAGACAGACTATTACATGCAAATCTACTATAGAATTGGAGTACTTTAGATGCAACAATTACCTGATGTAACAGGACACTTCGGACAGTTCGGGGGAAGATATGTCCCCGAGACCCTCATGCCGGCTCTCATAGAATTAGAAGATGCGTATATTGAACTCAAAGACAATCACGATTTTCAAGAGGAGTTACGATACTATCTCAGAGAATATGTTGGTCGTCCTAACCCGCTTTACTACGCAGAACGTCTTACGCAAACACTCGGTGGTGCAAAGATATATCTCAAGAGAGAAGACCTGAATCATACAGGTGCACATAAAATCAACAGTGCAATAGGACAGGTCCTGCTTGCGCGCTGGATGGGTAAGAAACGTATCATAGCCGAAACGGGGGCAGGACAACACGGTGTTGCAACTGCTACCGTCGCAGCAAAATTTGATATGGAATGTGAAGTCTATATGGGAGAAGAGGATATTGAAAGACAAGCACTGAACGTCTTTCGGATGCAGTTGATGGGGACCAAGGTTGTTCCCGTAGATTCTGGTTCACGCACCCTTAAAGACGCTATCAATGCCTGTTTTCGTGACTGGGTTACGAATGTCCGCACGACATACCTACTGCTCGGTTCTGTCGTAGGTGCACATCCTTATCCTATGATTGTCCGCGATTTTCAAGCAGTCATTGGTGAAGAAGCAAGATCCCAGGTCTTAGAACAGGAAGGAAATCTTCCCGATTGTGTCGTTGCATGTGTCGGAGGTGGCAGTAATTCCCTCGGGATGTTCTACCCGTTCTACAATGATGAAGATGTTCGTCTTATCGGGGTTGAAGCAGCGGGTGAGAGTATTCGGAGCGGAAGACATGCAGCTCCACTCACTGCAGGCAGTGTCGGTGTTTTCCACGGCGCAAAATGCTATCTGCTGCAAGAAGAGGATGGACAGATTACACCTGCACATTCTATCTCTGCAGGATTAGATTATCCTGGTGTAGGACCAGAACATAGTTATTACAGAGAAACTGGCAGAGCAGAATATGTTCCTGTCACCGATGCTGAAGCAGTGGAAGGTTTTCAGTTATTGTCAGAGACAGAAGGTATCATCCCAGCGTTAGAATCCGCTCATGCCATCGCCTACCTTCGTAAGCTTGCACCGAAACTCGGTGCGGACAAGACCATCGTAGTCTGTCTTTCTGGTCGTGGTGATAAAGATGTCTATACGATAGGAAAAGAATTGGGAATTTCCTTGTAACTTATCACAGTATTTGAAGGCACATTATGGCAAACGATTCCTCCAACTCATTTTCAGATTTATCAATGTCCGAGAAGATCCGTCGGTTTATGCATATCTTGCCACATAAACACGGACCTCTAAGAAATTGGAGATACTTCCCTACACGATTTCTACTCCGAAAATTGCGATCTGACTCTGCTGATATCCGCGCTTATGCTGCTGAAGGATTAGGCGGTGTCGGTGATGTCCACGCGATTACACCGCTGATTAATGCATTATCGGATGAAGATACAGCTGTGCGGCGTTTTGCTATCTCCTCTCTCGGACACCTTAGAGATGCCCGCGCTGTAGATGAACTCATCCCTTTCCTACAGGATGAAGAAGCCGATATGCGATGCGCAGCAGTCGTTGCTCTTGGCGAATTAGGTTTAACTGAAGAGAGGGATCAATTTCCGCCTACACAGGTGATTGAAGCACTCATTAGTAGCGTTACAGACAGTGATAGGTCGGTCTGTTCTGCAGCTGTCGTCGCGTTAGGAAGAATAGGTAACCCGCAGGCAATATCTGCTCTTAACACATTAGCAGAAACAACTGAAAGTGAATGGGTGCAAAGATATATAAGCGAAGCGCTGCATCAAATTGAGGAACAAAATTTATAAGGAATTGATAAAACCTGATTCTTGTGTTATACTTCTTGGAAACGAAGAAAGGATCAGACTTATGATGAACACCGAAAAAGAACAAACAGGTACACATTTGGAGCTTCCAGAAGGGGCAAAGTTTCGACTCGGAAAAAGTAGCATTATTGGAAATGTAGCATTTTCTGCTGATGGCACGCGCCTTGCTGTCGCAGGGGACATTGGAACATGGATATATGATATTCAGAGTGGAGAAGAAATTAGTCTCCTTGCAGGACATACAGAATATGTGTGGAGTGTGGCATATTCTCCTGATGGTGACACTGTTGCTACCGGTAGTTATGAAGAGATATGGTTATGGGATAGTTCAACAGCACTTCCGACAGCAACGCTCTCTGAACATAGAGATTACGTGAGAGCATTGGCATATTCACCTGATGGCAGCACGCTTGCAAGTGGGGGGGCAGATAATATTGGTATTCTGTGGGATGTCGCTTCTGAAGAAGCGAAAGCAACACTGAAAGGTCATGCAGGATCAATCAGAAGTTTGGCATATTCACCTGACGGCAGCACTATTGCGACTGCAAGTTCGGATGAGTTAGTTATACTTTGGCAAGCTGCGACAGGTCAGTCAAAAGCATCGCTGAAAGGACATACACATGTCGTAAATTCTGTCGCCTTTTCACCCGATGGAGGCACAATCGCTACGGGGAGTTCTGATGGGACGGTGCGATTGTGGGACGCATTTACATCAAAACGAAAAACCACACTCGCGGATTTCAAATTCTATGTATGGGGTGTTACGTATTCACCTGATGGTGAAACAATTGCTATCGGTGGAAGGGATGGTGCGGTCCATTTGGTAGATGCAGAAACAGGTGATGTTCAGAAGGTCTTGAAAGGCCATATAGGTTCTGTCCGAAGTGTTGCATATTCTCCTGATGGCAATATAATTGCAAGTGGTAGCGAAGACCATTCGGTGCTTGTGTGGCAATGCTAATTAAACCCGCATCACGACAGGTAAAACTAAGGGACTACGTTGCATCTGCTTAGAGAAGAATTTGCGGAGCACAGTCCTAACTTCATCCTTTACAGTCTCCGTTTCTTGTCTCTGTTCATCCGTTAGTTTGTCAATGACATTCCTCGTAATGTTCTTCGCTTCAGTGAAAAGTTCCTCTGAATCATCAATAAGGACAAATCCACGGGAGATTATCTCTGGCTCCGTTGCTATTGCACCGCCATCGCTCTGTAAGACTATTATTGGGATCACCATGCCATCTTGGGAGAGTTGGATACGGTCTCGCAAAACAATATCCTCAAGTTCAATATCTGGTTTTCCATCCACCAAAACTCTGCCTGATCTTCCTTGTCGTTCGAATACTTCACAAGACTCTGACGTAAGACTAATGCGTTCACCGTCTTCAACTACACTGATATTATTCTTTGCGATTCCTACAGATTCTGCCAGTTCAGCATGCCGCACTAAATTCTGATATTCCCCGTGAATAGGAACGAAAAACTTTGGTCTTAGTAGGTTGAGCATGAGTTTAAGGTCTTCACTTGAACCGTGTCCAGACACATGGACATTAGCATTCCGTTCGTGGTAAATCGTCACACCCCGTCTGAGCAGATGGTTAATGACATTACCTACGGTTTTTTCGTTTCCAGGAATAATCCGTGCTGAGATGACGACGGTGTCATTCGGTTCAACTGTTAAGAAGGGATGATTGTCAAGCGCAATTAGGGACATCGCGGAACGGGGTTCCCCCTGGCTACCAGTGCTAAGAATGACTACCTCATGGGGTTTATACAGGGAAGCGTCTCGTGCGTCAATCAGATAATCTACATTCAGTTTGAGGTGTCCCAGTTCTGTTGCGGTACGGATATTATTTATAAGAGAACGTCCTGTTACAGCAACGAGTCTGCGATGTTTTACTGCTAAATCAATAAACTGTTGTAACCGATGTAGACTTGATGAAAAAGTGCAAAGAAAGAGTCGCTGTTCAGTCTTTTGGAAGATACTGTCAATTGAGTCAAGAATACTACGTTCTGAAGGAGTCTGTCCCTGCCAGTTAGCGTTTGTGCTATCGGAAAGCAGCAATTGTACACCTTCCGAGCCGAGTCGTGCTAAAGTCTGAATGTCCGTTAGTTTACCGTCAACAGGGGTTGCGTCGAATTTGAAATCACCTGTATGGACAACAATACCTGCAGGTGTTCGCAGTGCAATTGCTACCGAATCTGGTATACTGTGTGTGACATGAATAAACTCTGCAGTGAAATCTCCTAAGCTCACTTTATCCCCTGGAACAATAGTGTTTAATTCCGCCTTATCCAACACCCCGTATTCTCTCAATCTGCCACTTGCTATTGAGAGTGTTAACTGCGTCCCGAACACAGGTGCGTCAATTTGCTGTAGCACATAAGCTAAAGCCCCAATGTGATCTTCATGACCGTGTGTCAATAGAATGCCACGCACCTTTTCATGTCTTTCAACCAAATAGTGGATATCTGGAAATATGAGATCTACCCCAGGCATGTCTGAATTCGGTAGCATGAATCCTGTATCAATTACAATAATATCCTGTTCGGTTTCATAGACCATCATATTGAGTCCGAATTCACCCAGACCCCCTAATGGAATGATGGATAGATTACCTCCATCCTGTATTTCAATGTTCTTCTCTAAATTTGTCATAAGTTTTTCTTCGCTATTGGATAGTCCAGACTAAAGAAGTAGGTCGGGTAGAGGAACGCCATTAAAATATTAACTGGCGACCCGTGATGATTATGTTTATCATGTACAAAACAGTGTCAAATGCGCTTTTGGTATTTGTCGGGTTTCGCTTCGCTCTACCCGACCTACAAGTTCATCTTGGTCTATTCACTATTGCTATAAGTTTGTTGTGCGTTTCCTTTATTTCCAGTGAAGATTGATGAAATCGTAGATAGTTGATGTTATCTGTTCCATTTTTCCACTTTCAACGTGTATTGTAAAGATTTCACTGGTTCTACGTCTGTTTGAATCGCTGCCAATAAAGGCTACGTAACTTCCATCAGGTGACCATGTCGCTTCACGACCAGCATACAGACTTAGATTCCGATAGTTCTGAATCTCTCCTTTTTCCACAGAAACCGTACAGATCTCACCTGAAGTATAAAACAGGACCTGCTTTCCATCTGGTGACCATTCTTCAATGTTGCCACACGGCGGTTCATCAAGTTGCAGAAACCAGGATCTCCCCATACTGACAACATCTGGTTCTGCCAGTGCAAGCAAACCATCCGTTTTAAAAGCGATCCATCTTCTGTTTGGTGACCACTCGGGCCAGCTTATACCTTTCGGTAGTACCTCAATCAATCTTCTATTTGGTTCTTTAACCTCTTCACCACTTTCATCCCAATGTAGCCAACCTTTTGCCCACCGTTCACTTCGCCAACGTTTTACTTTTCCTTCAACTGTTACTTCCCAATTTTCCAACCGGTCTTTTGGTCGGTCAATCTCTACGACGACTAATAGTGCGTTACTTGCAGGCGACCACCAGAAATCATGTATATCATACTCTCTCTTAATTAACTGTTTTTTCTCAGTGCCATCTGCAGACATCACATAGAGTGATTTCGATTTTTCAATTCCGGATATGTATGCGATTCGTTCTCTATCTGGTGCCCAACGTGGGTTGTATGAGACACCATCATCGGTTAGACGTTGGAAGTCTGTTCCATCTGGATTCATTGAACAGACATTATACTGATAATATTCCCACCAATTAGATGTATCACGTCCTCTCTCCAAGGTACGTGTTATGACCCGGAATCCATCTTCGTTTTGTAAAGGTTCGCGGATTGCCACAACAAATTTACCAACTAAATCCTTTCCAAATGCATCTCCAGTAACGATACATGACACGATTAACACACATATCAAATAACTCTTGTAAAATATTCCATGAATTCTCATATTTATAACCCTAACCTAAGTTACCACATAAGTAGCACAACCTTCCAATCTTCCATCCCTTCCACCCATTCCCTCTTCCACCCTTCCATTCTTCCACCCTTCTAACCTTCCTAAACGACTATATTGATAAGACGATTCGGAACATAAATAACTTTCCGAATTTCTTTACCTTCAATAAACCTTTGGACTCTTTCATCCGCAAGTGCGTTTTCTTCAATCTGTTCTTTTGGTGCATCAACAGGAAGTTGAAGTCTATTTCTGAGTTTTCCGTTGACTTGAACAACTATCGTCATAGTTTCAGTTTCAAGGATACTCTCATCATGTTTTGGCCACGTATTGTGTGCGATGAATCCGGTTTCTCCCAGACGATGCCACAACTCCTGAGAAATATGTGGTGCATAAGGTGCCAATAGATGAAGGAATGTCTTTACTATCTCAATCGGGAGTGTTTCAGTTTGCGTCGCAGTGTTAACGAAGATCATCATCTGACTAATAGCGGTATTCATCTTGTCAATAGATTCAGTATCTTCTGTTACCTGTTTGATGGTCTTATGCAATTCCCGCCAAAGTTCTGATTCTGAAGTACTGTCAGTGTCTGTCAACTTTTCATTTAGTTCCCCATTGTGAGGGTTCACAACGAGTCTCCAGACGCGGTGTAGGAACTTATACACCCCTTCCACCCCGGTGTCCTGCCACGGCGCGCTCTTCGTAACCGGCCCGATAAAGAGCAGATAGAGTCTCAGAGAATCGGCGCCATATTTTTCTATCACATCATTGGAATTGATAACATTGAAACGTGATTTTGACATCTTTTCCATCTGGACTCGCAGCGGTTTTCCTGAAGTCTTGACACTTGCTTTGTCATTTTCCCGTTTTACTTCATGCGGGTAATAGTATTTTCCAGCTTCGTCTTGAAACGACTCAGCCAGAATAGTACCTTGATTCAGCAGTGCTTGAAAGGGTTCAATCGTAGAAACTAACCCGCAGTCGTATAACACTTTGTGCCAAAATCGTGCATAGAGTAGATGTAACACAGCGTGTTCAGTTCCGCCCATATAGATGTCAACAGGCATCCAGTACTGTTCTAATTTAGAATCGAAAGGTGCTTTTGTATTATGTGCGTCCAGGTATCGGAGATAGTACCAGCATGAACCTGCCCACTGTGGCATAATATTGGTTTCGCGTGTGGCGATTCTGCCATCAGGCAACTGCACTTTTAACCATGCCTCATCAGCGCGAGCAAGCGGGGGTTTCCCATCTTCTGTCGGTCTATATGCATCTATCGGTGGAAGTTCTATCGGAAGGTGTTCATCAGGTAGTTGGACAATGGTTCCATCATCAAGATGTGCAAGTGGGAAAGGTTCTCCCCAATATCGTTGTCTTGAGAATAACCAATCTCGCAGCCGATACTGTATTTGTCCTTTACCCTTTTTGTTACTTTCAAGCCACGCGATCATGCGCTTTTTTGCTTCATCGGTTTTTAGACCATTAAGAAAACCGGAGTTAACACAGACACCGTCTCCCTCAAAAGCTTCCTCCAAAATCGGTTTGCTTCCCCCGCTGATAACTTCAACGATGGGAATATCAAACGTAGTGGCAAATTCATGGTCACGTTCATCGTGTCCTGGGACAGCCATAATTGCGCCAGTTCCGTAGGTCATGAGAACATAGTCGGCAACCCATATTGGTATGGGTTGGTCGTTGCAAGGATTGATTGCATACGCGCCAGTAAACACACCTGTCTTTTCAGTTGCCAGGTCGGTGCGTTGAAGGTCAGATTTATTTTTTGCTTCTTGGACATAAGCAGCGACGTTTGATGCGAATTCTGAATGTGTAATCTCTGACACAAGCGGATGTTCAGGTGCTAACACACAGTAGGTTGCACCGAAGAGCGTATCTGGTCTTGTTGTAAAGACTGTGAAGTTAGCGTCACAATCCTTTATGTCAAAAGTTATCTCTGCCCCTTCTGACTTACCTATCCAATTTCTCTGCATCTCTTTTAGACCATCGGGCCAATCTAAAAGTTCCAAGTCGTCCAGAAGACGTTCTGCATAAGCCGTGATTCTTAGCATCCATTGGTTCATTAACCTGCGTTCAACGGGATCACCTGTTTCAACATATTTTCCGTCCTTAACCTCTTCATTAGATAGCACAGTTCCCAAAGCTGGGCACCAGTTGACAGGAACTTCGGCAAGATAGGCTAAACCTTTTTCATAGAGACGAAGAAATATCCACTGTGTCCATCGGTAATAATCGGGGAGTGAGGTATCAATTTTGCGGGACCAATCGTAGGAAAGCCCGATTCGTTGTATCTGCTGTTGAAATGTCTCCGTGTTTCGTTCTGTTATGTGTGCTGGGTGTTCATTTTCACGTACTGCAGTGCGTTCTGTCGGTAGACCGAAAGCATCCCACCCCATTGGGTGCATCACATGGAATCCTTGCATGCGTTTGTAATTTGCGATGACATCTGTAGGAACATAGTTTTTCGCATGACCGATGTGAAGACCTGCCCCCGAAGTATATGGAAACATGCCGAGAACGTAAAATTTCGGTTTCTGTTCTAAAGTTTCAATGTCGTTAGTTATCGTAAAAACGTCCTTTTCACTCCAGACAGTTTGCCAATACGGCTCAATTTCACTCGGCGTATAACTATGGTTCTCCATTATACTGTTCCTCCTATCAGATCCCGATGATTGGTTCTTTGCTATATTTTAAATGCACACTTATGAAATCTGTGTTATACTTTCTCAACTATAGAATTTTAGCACAAAGTGATATATAATGTCAAAAAATTCATCGGTTTTCCGCAGGTTTTCGGATTTACCTAAGATGTGTTCTCTACGAAAATGACAACCACATGTCCAATTTTGCTGTCAATAAAACTTACAGAAAACTCTAAACATTAAAACCACATAAAACTTTACTAATAGAACAGAGCAGCCTCAGCGGGGCGACAGGTGTATAGAAGAATGCGAATATACAATAATCTTTAGCCCCAGCGGGGCGACAGGTGTATAGAAAAGCTTAATTTCAAATTAATGGGTGTAATGAAAATGAAGTATAAACTCTCACGACGACAATTTTTGAGTTATGGCGGCGTAGCCTTAGGGTCTGCTGCAGTAGGTTTCGGTTTTTCTGGTGTGAGTCGTAAACTGATTAAGCACATACCGGGTCTTAAACCTGACCCTCCTTATGTATTTAATCCCAGTCCGAATAAATTGCTTGATCTCCCCGAAGGTTTTGTTTGTCATGCCTTTTCTCGCACAGGTGAGATAATGGACGATGGACTGTGGGTGCCAGGAAAACATGATGGTATGGCAACATTTCAAGGTGCTAAAGGAAAGACTATCCTTATACGTAATCACGAATTGACTGCTACTGACAAGATAGTCGGTCCCTTCGGATGGAATAACGAGAAACTAAACCTCGTTGACACAGAAAAAATCTACGATCTGGGAAACAGAAAATCTCCGAGTCTTGGCGCAACAACAACCCTCATATATGATACCCGGACAGGTACCCTTGAAAAACATTTCTTGAGTCTCGCTGGAACGATACGGAATTGTGCAGGTGGACCTACACCTTGGAACACTTGGATAACGTGTGAAGAAACAGTTCAGAAAGCTGAGAATGACTTTGAACAAGATCACGGATACAATTTTGAAGTGTCTGTTACGACAACCCCTGGATTAGTCAACGCAATACCGCTTAAAGCAATGGGACGTTTCAATCATGAAGCCGTCGCCGTTGCATCAGATACCGGTATCGTCTACGAAACAGAGGACAGGAATGACGGTCTCTTTTATCGGTTTATTCCTGATGAACCCGGCAACCTTGTTAAAGGGGGACGTCTTCAAGCATTAACAATCAAAGATATGACCGATCCTGACACGCGAAACTGGAAGACAGGTCTCCAAAAAATCGCACCTTGGACCTACGATCCGATCCCCGTCTCACAGAAGATGGCAACTGCTTGGGTGGATATTGAAAATGTAGAATCACCAAAGGATGATCTACGTGTACAAGGCACTGAAAGTAAAAATGCTGCTAAGTTTGCCCGAGGTGAAGGAATCTGGTACAGTGGAGATACAATCTATTTCGCCTGCACAAATGGCGGTATCGCTAACAAAGGGCAGATATGGAAATATACGCCAAGCCAATACGAAGGTACAAGCCGAGAAGATAAAAAACCGGGGACACTTGAACTTTTCATTGAACCGAACGATAGTAAACTCCTTGAGAACGCAGATAACTTGACTGTTGCTCCTTGGGGAGATGTTATCATCTGTGAAGATGGTTCAAGAGAACAGTTTTTAGTTGGTGTTACCCCTGAAGGACACACCTATCAGTTTGCCCGAAATGCCAGCAACACTTCGGAGTTAGCTGGTGCAGTGTTCTCCCCTGATGGCACGACCCTCTTTGTCAATATCCAGAATCCTGGAATAACGCTTGCTATTACGGGTCCTTGGGGTGATATAAGACAGAGAAAATTGGTTTAGTGAACTGTTCCTCCAACCCGCAAGGTTTTCATGTTGACTACGGCTGTAGAATCTCATGCTTGAATGCGTTTCTTACTACAGCATGTATTCTTAATTACACTTCTTACTACAACATACTTCCTTTAAATTAGGCGTATTCGTAGCACAATCAAGGATGAATGTGCTACAGATTGATAAAAACATATTATACGAACAGAACTTTCAAGTAGGATCATGCGTTCCGTAGCACAATCAAGGATGAATGTGCTACAAGATGATAAAAGCACATACTACGTACGGAACTATTCACGTGGGATTATCGGATTGGTAGCACAATCTAACAGAATGTGCTACAGATTGATAAAAACATATTATACGAACAGAACTTTTCGCATGCGATGATGGTTTTGGTAGCACAATCAAGGATGAATGTGCTACAGATTGATAGAATCATTTTCTACGCACAGAACTTTTCGCGTGGGATAATGGGATTGGTATTCTGCATTGAGAAGGAGATCGCTCCTACCGTTTTTAAAGTCTTAACTTTCAGCAAATCTCAATTATGGCGTATTCTTTAAATCTATTTAATACTTTTGTAGTTTTCCTTGACAAAGGAGTGTTTTAACACTCCCCGTCAAATCCCCATGCTTTAGCTTGTGGGATGTAGACGGTTGACAGCGTTCATGAAAAAGATGTTGACTTTTCAAAAGGTGTATGATATAATACCTACAACTTGCTGGATAGGAACGTTACCTCAATCAAATCTTGATTGAGTCCTATCCTAATCAGTAACGTAATTTTGGGCGAGTTGAAGTGAAACCTTGTAAAACTATGTGGCGGTCCTGTAAACCGATAGTGAGGTAATAGTCCATCGTCTTGTATCGCCACTCAAAACTATTTTATTGTTGCAGGCTGGGGTACCCGTGCCTTGATGCACGATAGCGGTTCTAAAAACTGCAAATAGCCTGCTGGTGGAGACGATGTAAGACGGTTGACCCTTTGGCGCAACCGCTATTGTCTAAGAAACCGAAGCCCCTACCTTTAGGTAGTGGGTAGTATCACGTATAAAATTACTGTCATAATATTACTTAAAAGCAGTAGGCACTCTCCGTGTGCCGTCTGTAAGGTAGCAATTCTTCAGAACAAACAACAATCCATATAATATAAGGAACATAATATGAAACATTTAAGTCTATTAGTCATAATACCGATACTCTCAATGATGTTCTTCTGTCAACCACCTATTTCGCATAGTGTTACTGATGGTCTCGTAGCACATTGGACATTGAATGATGCAGGTGGTAATACAGTAGGGGATGCAAGCGGTAACGGTCATGAAGGAACCCTCGTTGGAGATCCACAATGGACAGATGGATACTTTGATGGTGCGCTTGAATTTGATGGTACAGGCGATGAAGTTGATATTCCCTTTCATGCAACACTTAATCCAGAAACTTTTACTATCACGGCATGGGCAAACGCAAGAACTGGTGGAGCTGGACATCGCGCCGTAATCTCTTCACGTGATGATTTCCCCCAACGTGGATACATTTTCTATTGTACACCAAACAATATATGGCAATTCTGGACAGGTGGTGGTGGATGGAAACCTATCTCAGGTCCAGCTGTAAATCTGGATGACTGGGACCATCTCGTTGGTACTTATGCTGATGGTTCACAAAAGTTTTACGTTAATGGGGAACTTGTTGGTGAAACTTCCTCGGAATTAAGTGTGAACACAGCACAAGAATTCCTCATCGGTGCTGGGGCAAATGAAACTGCAACTCACAATTACCGTTTTGTCGGTAAGATAGATGATGTACGTATATACGACCGAGTTTTAGATGAAAACGAAATTGCTTTAGTTATGGAGAGTCAATCAACTCCTGTAGACAGTTTGGGAAAGATTGCTGTAACTTGGGGACAACTCAAAGCAAAATAAGCAACTGATTGTATATCTCAATGATCCAAAAAAGGAAGTATTAAACGATGAAAACTTTTTCGATCACACTGTCAATGCTCTTTGGCATTGCACTCTTTATTCAACCCGTTTTATCCCAAGACTTGACAGAAGGTCTTGTAGCATATTGGGATTTTAACGGAAATAGTGGTGATAGTGCCAAAGATGTATCTGGAAATGGACACAATGGCACACTGATTGGCGGAACGGAAAGAACTAAGGACGGTAAATCCGGCGGCGCGCTGGAATTCAATGGTACTGATAGTGAAGTAGACGTGCCGTATCATGAAGATCTCAATCCAGAAGTCTTCACAATAACAGCATGGGCAAATGTAGATTCAAATGGAACTGGACATCGCGCCGTTGTTTCCTCACGTGCTGACTTTCCACAACGTGGTTACATATTCTATTGTGAACCTGGAAATACTTGGGAGTTTTGGATTGGTGCTGGAGCGAATCATTGGAAACCTGTTCGAGGACCAGCAGTGAATCTTGATGAATGGGAACATCTTGCTGGAACTTATGCTGATGGTAATCATAAATTCTATGTGAATGGTGAATTTATTGGCGAAGAGAACTTTGACATCGACGTGAATCCCAATGAAGAATTTCTGATTGGTGCAGGGGCAAATGAAACTGCAAATCATAACTACCGATTCTTGGGTTTAATTGACGAAGTCCGTCTATATAACCGTGTTCTGACAGAAGATGAAATCGCAAAGGTTATGGATAGTGAGTCATTGGATGTTGAACCAGCAGGTAAGCTTGCAATGACTTGGGGACAGCTCAAGACAAGATAATGTTGTGAAGTTTAATTTCGACATGCACACACGTCCGCGCTATAATTACAATCATGCATAAGAATTTGGTGGAATGAACGTCTACACAGAAGGAGCCAACATATAATGGCAGAAACTATTAAAGGTGCTGTCCTCGGTTATGGGGCAGCATTTAATATGGGTAAAGCACACGCAAACATGATGAATAACACTGACGGAATCACATGTGTTGCTGTGTGTGATATTGACCCAGAACGAACGAAAGCTGCAAAAAATGATTTTCCTGACATTAGAACATACAACACGGTTGATGATCTCGTCGCAGATGAGGGTGTTGATCTAATCGCAAATGTCCTTCCACACAGTCTGCACTGCGGTCCGACTGTCGCAGCTCTCAATGCCGGTAAGCATGTCGTCGTTGAAAAACCGATGTGTATCACTGTTGCTGAAGCCACAGAAATGATCAATGCCGGTAAAGAGAACGGTGTCATGCTATCCGTTCATCACAACAGACGTTGGGATGCAGATTTTTGGACGCTACGCGAGCTCGTTCAATCAGGCATCATCGGCAAAGTCTTTAGTGTGGAAATGTGGGGTGGCGGTTACGGAAGACCGAATCCCGATTGGTGGCGAAGTGTAAAAGCTATCTCTGGTGGACATTTCTACGATTGGGGAGCACACTTCCTCGATTGGCTACTTAATGTACTTGAAGCACGCATGTATAATGTCACCGGTTTCTTCCAGCCGAATCTTGTTTGGGACGACATTACGAATGAAGACCATGTGCAAGCTGTGATACGATTTGCTGAAGCAGAATATGTCGCTGAAGGTGCATCGGCAAACATTCAAATGTCAAGTATCGCCAAGGTGGGTGGAGACCGATGGAAACTCCTCGGATCACACGGCGCAATCGTTTCTGAGGGTGGGCAATATAAAGTCCTATCAGAAGTAGAAGGACACCCAAAAGAACAGAAAGTCGGGTTTAAAGGAAGACCAGGTCCAAGATATTACGAGAATATCGTGGCACATTTGAACGATGGCACTCCTTTAATCGTAACACCTGAATCTGCCCGCCGTGTCATCGCAATTATGGATTTAGCAGAAAAATCAGCAAAAACACATCAATCTGAAACTATTCCCTACGAGTTTGAATAGGATCGTGATGTCAGAAACCCTCTTCAGTCCCGTAGGGACGCTATGTTTATAGCTAAACGTTATACAAACCCTCTTTAGTCCCGTAGGGACGATATGTGTAAAATTACATTTTTCTATAAACATATCGTCCCTACCAAATCAACGCCAAATGCGCGTTTGGCATTTGGCGGGACTAAAGAGAAGACAACCCGTATAACCATAATACAACTTTCCTCTATGAAAGCTGTTGTTTTTGAAAAAACACACAAATTAAGTATTCAGGATGTACCTATTCCAAAATTGGATGCAGATGATGTCCTGATTAAGATGGAGTTGTGCGGTATCTGTGCATCGGATATTGCTGCACTCCGGGGAGATGTCTCAGACTATAACCCCCCGGTTGTCATGGGGCATGAAATCGCAGGTGTAGTTGTTGAAAGTAGGCATAAGGAGGTGAATGTAGGTGAAAAAGTGACTGTGAATCCTATGCTTTCTTGTGGGGTTTGCAATCACTGCAAAAATGATCAAGACAAATACTGTAATTCAATAGAGGGTATCGGACACGATATTGATGGTGGCTATGCAGAATACTTAAGGATGCCAAAACATGGTATAGATACGGGTAAATTAATACAAGTACCAAACGATATCCCGCAAGATGAACTGCTCTTTCTTGAACCGTTAGGCTGCTGCCTGAATGCAATGGACGAGACTATTTTTCAAGAGACAGTCGCGATACTGGGAGCAGGTCCTATCGGTCTGATGTTCACACAATTAGTGAAAAGAAAGGGATTAGCGACTTATGTCATTGAACCACTCTCCCATCGCAGAGATGCAGCGGCTGCAGTCGGTGCAGACGCTACTTACGATCCCACACCTGAAGGGATTCAGCACTTAATGGATATGACGCAAGGGGGGGTTGATACAGTAATCTCGGCAACGACAAACAATGCGGCGGTCATATCGCTTGCTTATCAAGTGGTGCGTAGAGGTGGTTGCATAAATTTTTTCGGTCTTGCACCACAAGGTGAAGAATTAAACATCAATCTTGAAGAATTTCATTATATGGGACATAAACTGATGGCATCATGGGCTTTTTCTCGAAAAAGTCTTGAAGAATCCCGCCAACTCTTACTGCAGAAAGTTATCAATTTCAGACCTTTAATAACAGATAGGTTCAGCATCTCCCAAGGTTTGGCGGCATTTGACAATGCTGTTGGACAACGTGGCATAAAGACAGTTTTACATCCCTAAAAATTATCCCCATAATCAAGAAATTCTCACACGTTCATCTCAGCATCAATCAACGCCACTGCAGACCTTTGCCCTGTCATCAGTTCTTCAAGCATGGCGTGGAAGAGTGCATCAATATGTTCAATTTCTTTTTCAAGTGCTGCTGTTTTTTCATCAATTGCTTGAAAAACATTGGCGATGGCGCGTTGTTCAGGAAGTGGCGGAAGTGCAAAAGTAAATTTTTCTAAAGAATTCCATGAGGTCCTCGGGTGACTTATTCCTGTTGATGTTGAAACAGCATGGTTTATGAACGTTTGACAATGAAGCAGGTATACTAAAAATCTTGGGAAAGTGTTAGAATTGGCAGTAACAACAAGAATATCAGTAGAGCAGATACCTTCCATTTCAGTGATAACTGCTTTATCCAAATATGACCGCAATTTACCATACAACACATCGTCGGAGTAAAAATGGTTTTTCGCGCTTTTTACTTTTGACACATCTCCCCAACGTTTCAGGTTGCTCTCTCCAGAGTCAATATGCTCAAGTCCTACAAAGTTTAAACCTTGACTATCTTTCGGTTGTACATTCTCACGCCTCAAATTGGCTATTTCTTTTAGTCGGACAACCTCCCAACTCTCAGGTATATCGCCAATTTCGGTTTGCTTGCGGGGTTCGCCCTTCGTGCCGTGTGAAAAGAGATATTCCATCAACGCTGCTTTGCGTTCACGTTCTAATGCGATTTCGCGTTGGCGGGTAAACTTTGCTTCTTGGATTGTTTGTAGGATGTGAGCGATGGCGCGTTGTTCGGGGAGTGGGGGAAAGGGGATTCTAAAATCATTTATTGTAGTTTTGTTTATGGATTTGAAAGTTGAACCAGAACTTTGGGATTGAATCTCTCTCTTTGTATGCAAAAACATGTAAAGTAGAAAACGATTATCCCCCTGTTTTAGACTAATTGAAGTCAATCCGCGCCCAATGATATATTCTGTATCTGCTAAATTAACATCCCCAACAGGTGCGCGGACTGACATAAGTACACTTCCGGGTGGAGAAACCCTAAGTTTTTTGGTACAAAACTTTGTCGGTACAGGAAATAGTTCAGTAAATTCTGCTTTTCCCTGTAAAAAAGGCATTCCTACACCTTCATTATTATAAGTTGTTGAAGGTGGCGATTGTCCCATAATAATGTTACAGGCATCCTCTAATTTTACGATTTTCCAATGTGCAGGTAAATTTATTTCACGCATAACAAACATTCCTTAGACGGATCCATTTCATCTACTACGATTTGATGTTCCGCTACTATAATTTTACTATAAGTAAAATTATAACACATATTCTCAATAATATCAATGTTTTAAACATGGACAACACTTATCTGTAACGCATTCTCAGATTTACTCGTTACATTATTTACTATATTTTACACAAACCTCGATTCTTATAACACAACCCTTTAGGACAGCACTTACGCATTCTTCCCGTTTTCAGTCGTAAAAATGTTTAATGTGAATGCCAAACGTGCATTCACCAAGCACGATTCTTTGTGCGTTCTTTACAATATAAGTTCAATTTGTCGTGAAATCAATTTCTTTGCGTAAGTCCGGCAGGAGTATTTCCTCTATGGTTTTCGGTGCACATGTTTCAACAGCTGGAGGTATCCATAACGCTATCAAAAATGGTGATGAACTACAATGTGATGCCATACAGATTTTCCTGTCAAATCCACATAGATGGGAATCTAAACCGCCAATAACAGAAGTATTAGAAGAATTTCGGATTGCTTGGTCCGACTCTCCTATTCAGGATGTAATCGTTCATGATATACATCTGAGTAATCTGGCATCACCCAAAAAAGATGTATTGAAAAAGTCACGGAATCAGTTCAAAAAACAGATGGAACTTGCACAACAGCTTGATATACGTCATCTTGTCACACATCTCGGTGCACATCTCGGAGAGGGTGAAGATTTTGGTTTGAAGAGACTCACTGAGAGTTTTGACCTACTCTTTGAAACAACAGATGCAGAAGATATGATAATATTACTTGAGACGACAGCAGGACAGGGGACAAACCTTGGCTATACTTTTGAACATTTGCGGGATGTGATAGCCATGTCAAAATATTCAGATAGGTTCGGGGTCTGTTTAGATACGTGTCATGTGTTTGCAGCTGGATACGATATCAGAACCGAAGCAGATTGTGATTCAACATTTGGTAAATTTGATGAAGTTATAGGTTTAGATAGGTTGAAAGCATTTCATATCAATGATGCGAAATCTGAGTATCAAAGCCGGGTTGACAGACATGAACACATCGGAGAAGGCAATATAGGAGAGGCTGCATTCTCATATATACTTAATGATCCGAGATTCGCTGAGATACCTCTCATTATTGAAACGCCGAAAATGAATACAATGCACGGGAAAAACCTGAAGACTTTACGCGGATTAGTAAAGAGGCATTAATTGCTGTGGGAGAATTGAAGAATGAAAAAATTGAGACCGGTTTTGAACTTATGAAAAAAGAAAAGTCTTTATCTTTTTTAACTACATACCTTACGTCATTCATTCTGCTCGTAGGTGTCGTTGGGTGTTCAGAGGTACCCTATACGGGCCCGATTATTACCGTTGAATATGTAGACAATTTTCTTGATAGAACAGGTGAAGATGCCGTGTGTCTGCATGATGGATTTGATACAGTTTGTGTGAAACGTGTGGAATTACATGAAGATGATAGTAATGAAATCACTATATTGGATATCCATCCTGAAGATTTGACATACTTATTTTATTATAACGAGAAACTAATTTTAGAGGCTGAAAGGACAATAGATACAACCGATCTTGTTCAGGAATTAATAGGTTCAGGCACACTTGATATGCCAACGAACAATACAGTAGAACCGTCAGAGAATATCGTTAATATAACTGAAGGTTGGACGATACAGATCTACTACCCTGATTCCTTCCCCGAAGCAGAACGTGGCGAAACTCCTGAAACCAGCGGTTTCAATATAAAAGTAGCAGAGGGACAAAAAATCAATTCTATTCGTCAGCAGGATGAACTCACAATAAAAAAACCCTTGCAGCGTGATAAATCTGATGGCAGCCGTGTGTTTGAATTCTCAATTGAAACAGAATCTCCGATAATTACAATAGAAGTTGATGGGTTAATATCAGAACATATAGCGGTATTCTACATTGATGTTGATGGTGGGGCATCTGATGAAGGTATTAGTAGCCTCCAATTGGAACCTAAATAGTATTTAGCAAGAAGTAGCATCATGAGAAAAAAACATCTCAATAAACATAGTTTATGGCATAGTAGTATAAAATCTACTGCAAGAACCATGGCTATATTATTGGGTTTAGTTACAAGTATCTTTATCATACTCATCAATATTATGGGTTGTTCCGAAAGTCCATATCGAAGTAATATGTTGACTCCTGAAGATGTGGATAGATACCTGTTTGCTCCTGATTCCGATACCCTTTGCCTTACAAACGGTTATGATTCTAAATGTGTAACGCTTGTACCGAATGGTAGAGAATCGAGATTACCGGTCATTCACATCTATCCCAAAAAAGTAGTTTACATTTTCTATTATGAAGGAGATGCTGTTATTCGCGCTGAAAGACATAGAGATGACATCATTGATCCACCTATTGATGATCCACCTCTTGTTGATCCCCATGATCCACCTGCTGATGACGATAAAGAACAAGACAGCGGCGGCAGTGGGATTGGTCCACGTGATGATGTGAATGGTGGTACACCAGGTAGTGGGGTTGGTCCACGTGATGATGTGAATGGTGGTACACCAGGTAGTGGAAATAACGGAAATAACGGGAACAACGGAGGCAACAATAATAACGGAAATAATGGGAATAATGGAAATAACGGAGGCAACAATAATAACGGAAATAACGGAAATAATGGGAACAACGGAGGCAGCAATAATAACGGAAATAATGGGAATAACAATAACGGGAATAATGGGAATAACAATAACGGAAATAACAATAACGGAAATAACAATAATGGGAATAACAATAATGGGAATAATGGGAACAATAACGGGAATAACAATAACGAAAATAATGGGAACAACGGAGGCAACAATAATAACGAAAATAACGGAAATAATGGGGATAACAGGAATAACAACAACGAGAATAACGGGAACAACAATAACAGGAATAACAACAACGAGAATAACGGGAATAGCAACGTTGGCAGGGATAGTGACACACAAACTCCTTCTAACAACATCAATCCAAGTGGACACAATCCCCCCGACAATGTGCTGTCTCACCTTATTTACGGGCACGCTGATGATAACCCAGAACATGATGTCGGTGATGGATGGCTCATCTGGATATATTACCCGCATAACTACGTAAAGGACGATAACAACGATGGTATAGAAGACAATCCACGTGGGTTAGGAGAAGACCCGATTCATCCGCAGACAGGTCCCAGTTCAGGTATGCATCCTTATGGGTTCACATTCAGTGTTAGTGGTGGTGAAGTTAAGAGTTTTGTACAAACCAGCGGAGGATGTACAGACAACAGGATAGGACCTCCCCCAGATGCATCTCAGGCTACAGATAACCGTGCTGTTGGCAAAGATAATCGTGATGATTGGAATCAAACGCCATGCAGCGCAAGTGGGAGTGATTATAGTACGCAAATGTTTGTTAAATCAAGTGCTGAGAAACTAACGTTGACCATAAGGTGGACACATGGGGCGTATGCTCCAAGAACACAGACTTTCAACATCATGAAAGAGGTTAATATGAAGAATTATGATGAAGAAGGATACGATCCTGGCCATCTCAACCAACACAGATGGGACGACTAACCAAACTGTTTAGGCAGATACAAGTTCTATTGTGTAAGGGAAAGACATGGATACAGCAAGAATTCAGGTCAAAGCTGGTAGCGGTGGTAATGGCTGCATCAGTTTTCGCCGAGAGAAATATGTACCACGCGGGGGTCCCGACGGTGGTGATGGAGGGAATGGTGGAAGCATCATATTAGTCGCCACTTTGGGTATGAGTACTCTCATCGATCTACATCACAATCCACGTCAAGTTGCAGAAAACGGTGGACACGGATCAGGTAAACAACGAGACGGTGCCAACGGTGCGGATCGTCTCATCAAAGTACCCGTTGGAACTATCATCAAAGATCGCGATACTGGTGAGTTGCTTGCAGATCTCACGGAACCAGAGCAGAAAGTTATTGTAGCATCTGGCGGACTTGGGGGTAAGGGTAATTCTCGCTTTAAGAGTAGTACGTTTCAGGTTCCACGGGTGGCAGAAAAAGGTGAACCTGGTCATGAACGTGAGATTAGTCTTGAAATAAAACTGATCGCTGATGTCGGTTTAGTTGGTTACCCAAACGCTGGAAAATCCACACTCCTTGCAAGTAGCTCTGCTGCAACACCAAAAATTGCGTCATATCCATTTACAACCCTTATACCTAACTTAGGCGTTGTGCGCATTGATAAAGAACAGAACTTTGTTCTTGCTGACATCCCTGGACTGATAGAAGGAGCACACAAAGGTGCTGGGTTAGGACACCAGTTCTTAAGGCACATTGAGCGAACAAAAATGTTGATCCATGTGATAGACCTGAGTTCAACGGATGGTAGAGATCCTATTGAAGACTATGAACAACTGAATCTTGAACTTGGTCACTATAACGAAATGTTGACAGATTTACCGCAGATTATCGCTCTTAATAAAGTTGATATACCAGAAGCAGAAGCAAATATAGAAGGAGTTCAGAGATATTTTGGTAAACGAAAAGTATTCCCAATCTCCGCAATTACGGGACAAGGTGTTGATACTTTGATGCAACAAGCATATCGTTCCTTACAATATATTGAAGCCGAGGCGCGTAAAGAGAAGGAAACTACGATTACGTTTGAGCCTGAATTACCATCGGAACCCCGATCACGTTTCATGCTCAAAAAAACCGAAGATGCATTTATAATTACTGGAGATGAACCGAAACGCGCTGTCGTCATGACGGATATGGAGAATGAACAGGCACTCATGTTGTTGTTTCGAAAATTAAAAAAGATGGGGGTGATAAACGCTCTTACCCGTGCAGGCGTCAAAGAAGGTGATACAATCATAATTGATGATTTTGAATTCTCTTTTAATTCAAGAGTTATTAGATAAGCTTATTATAGTAAACTTTTGAATTAATGGGACATTTTGCACTGTAGGAGGGAACTCCGATTCCCGACTATCACTACGTAAAGTCGCGATTCGGAGATCGCTCCTACAGGTACTTTGTATCGTTATTTTCAATGTTCACTATAAATATTCGGACTAAAGCATGGGTAGTGTCTCAAATAGTTTCACTAAATCCGATTTACTGCAGACTAAAAAGAGTGTTCAGAAACCTCAGACTATTCAGAAACGCGAAAATCTGTCTCAAGTAAAACGTATTGTTGTAAAGGTTGGCAGTAGCACTATTTCAGATGACCTTCGAATTGATGAAGCTGCACTGGATGGACTTGTTCACGATTTAGCAACAGTTCGACACAGCGGTTATGAGGTTATACTGGTAACTTCAGGTGCAATTGCTGCTGGATGGCCTCATCTTGGTCTATCAACCCGACCCCAAACATTACCTGCATTACAAGCATCGGCAGCCGTTGGACAGATTCGCCTGATGGCTGCTTATGAAGAACGTTTCCGACATTATGGACAATGTCCAGCACTGATGTTGCTGACCCAAGATGATTTTTCTGACAGAACCCGTTACACCCGCATGAACGATACGCTCCATACCTTACTTCAACTCGGTGCAATACCTATCATCAATGAAAATGACAGTGTATCAGTAGAGGAAATAAAGGTCGGAGATAATGATACGCTTTCAGCTTATGTTACAAACTTGGCACAAGCTGATATGTTGATCATACTCTCTGATCAACTCGGATTTTTTACTGAAGATCCCAGACTAAATCCGGACTCAGAATTGATATACACGGTTGATGAGATTAATGAAGATATGTGGCAAGCAGCAGGTCAAGCTGGAACAAAGGGGACAGGGGGAATGCTGACGAAATTACATGCAGCTGAAATCGTAACCAGTTCTGGTGAGATGGTAGCGATTGCTTATGGACGGGAACCACTCGTCATAACACGTATCCTGAAAGGTGAATTACTTGGAACACTTTTTCTCCCAAATTCGCGTATTTCTGGACGAAAACGTTGGATCGCTTATTCCCGTCCCCCGCAAGGAACACTTGTAGTAGATAATGGAGCACATCTCGCGCTATTGCAAGGTGGAAAAAGTCTATTGCCCGCTGGTGTTAAAGGGGTTGAAGGACACTTCAACTATAGCGATACAGTCTCATGTGTCACAGAGAATAGAGTTGAATTTGCAAGAGGTTTAACAAACTACAACTCTACAGATGCATCCAAACTTGCAGGAAAGCAAACACAAGATATCGGAAATATCCTCGGCTATCACGATTACGATGAAATCATTCATAGAGATAATTTAGTATTGCTGAATTATAATAAAACTTAGAAAGGTTGTGGATAATCCAGGCTTAATAAGCAGGTTGGGTAGAGGAACGAAACCCGACACGTAAGTAGGAACGTTATGAACCAAGACATACAGAAAATCATACAAACTAAAGCTAAAAAAGCAAAATCAGCGATGCGTGTCCTGTCCCGTAGCTCAGCAGACATCCGCAATAGTGCTTTATTAGCAATGGCTGAAAACCTCCTTAACGCAAAAGATGTAATACAAGAAGCAAATTGCATTGATCTTGAAAAAGGTGAAGAAACGGGTCTTGAAAAACCTTTGATGCAACGACTATTACTTGATGATAAGAAAATAGAACGGATGGCAGACAATTTACGACAGGTTGCTGCACTTCCCGACCCTATCGGGGACGTGATTAGCATGGGGGAAAGACCAAATGGACTCAAAATAGGAAGAGTGAGGGTTCCAATCGGAGTTGTAGGCGTTGTATATGAGTCACGACCCGATGTGACTGTTGAGGTCTCTGCTCTGTGTATAAAATCTGGGAATGGTGTAATCTTAAGGGGTGGTTCCGAAGCAATTCGTTCCAACACCATACTTGCAAGTTTGCTCAGCGATACCGCAGCAGAGCAAGGTGTACCTGATGCAATTCAATTCGTTGATACGACTGACCGACAAGCAGTCTATGAACTTATCCGATTACCTGAATATATTGATCTTGTCATACCTCGCGGTAGTAATGAATTCGTCCAGTTTCTGATGAGGGAATCAGATGTCCCGGTTCTCGGTCATGCAGATGGTATCTGCCATATCTATGTTGACGCAGATGCGGACCTTGAAATGGCTACGAAACTGTGTATGAATGCTAAGGTTGGCTATAAAGTTGGGGTCTGTAATGCGATTGAAACCTTATTGGTTCATGAACAAGTTGCCGAGAAGTACTTACCTTCTATCTGTGAGAAGCTGCAAAAAGCTGATGTTGAAATTCGTGGATGTAATCAAACACGTACTATTTTCCCGGAAGCAAGAACAGCATCGGAAGAAGACTGGCGTACTGAATACCTTGACTATATCTTGTCAGTACGGGTGGTTGGTAGCATGGAAGAAGCAATTGACCACATAGAAGAATACGGTTCACATCATTCTGATGCCATTATCACTGAAAGCTATCATGCAGCAGAACGATTTCTGAAAGAGGTAGATTCAGCTGCCGTATATGTCAACGCCAGTACTGTCTTTACTGATGGCTATGAATTTGGACTGGGGGCAGAAGTCGGTATTAGTACGCAGAAATTACATTCTCGGGGACCCATGGGACTTGAGGGATTAACAAGCTACAAGTATATCGTCTATGGCAATGGACAAGTTCGTGAATAGTTGACATTTATAAAAATCTAATCACATGATGAAACTCATATCTATCAACGTTTCTAAACCTAAGCCTATTGAATATGGCGGTAAGACAATTCAGACAGGGATATTTAAAGAACCTGTAACGGGTAGCGTGATGGTGAAAGATGATAACATTGAAGGTGATGGACAGGGTGATTTAAAAGTACACGGTGGTACCTTCAAAGCGATTTACGGTTATCCGATTGAACACTATTCTCACTGGAAACAGGTGCTAAGTAGAGATGACTTGACCTATGGTCAGTTTGGAGAAAATCTTACTGTAAAAGGGATGCTTGAAGCTGAGGTACATATTGGAGATGTCTTTCAGATTGGACAAATTGTGAAACTTCAGATTACACAACCCCGTGTACCGTGTTTCAAACTGGGATACAAAATGGGAATACCTGAGTTTCCAAAACAGTTTTTAGAGAGCAGAAGGGTAGGATTCTATTTTCGAGTATTAACGGAAGGTGAGATTAAAGCAGGTGATACTATATCGCATGTTGAAAAAGTTGATAAATCGATGAGTATTACAGAGATACTAAATCTTCGCTTCTTTGATACCAAAAACTTTGAGAGAATTCACAAGGCAAGAAAGTTACAGGCTCTTTCACCAAGTTGGAAAAAGGACTTTCTTCGTATATTACAAGCGAATAACAGCGGATAGACATTATGGAAGTATACATAGCTGCGACAAAGATAGAAACAAGTCATGCAGCAGCACGTGCTGCCAGTCAAAAGTTACAAGAGTCTATCAGAGACAAGGGAAATGCGAATTTTATTGTGGCAACGGGAGCATCCCAATTTGACTTCCTGAAAGGTCTGACGGATGACAGCGATATAAACTGGAAAAAGACCACGATGTTTCATCTGGATGAATATATCGGTATCCCAGAGACGCACCCTGCCAGTTTCCGAAAGTATCTACATGACAGGTTGGTTGAAATTGTCCAGCCAGCAACGGTACATTTTATCAACGGTGAAGCACAAGATTCACAAGCTGAATGTGATAGATTAAATGAAATAATTTCTGATCTTATGATTGATGTAGCGTTTGTTGGTATCGGTGAAAATGGACATCTTGCATTCAACGACCCACCAGCAGATTTTGAGACAGAAGACCCTTATATCGTAGTAGAATTAGATGAGAGTTGCCGTCTACAACAGGTCGGTGAAGGATGGTTCAACGGTTTAGATGATGTCCCGACGCACGCAATCTCTATGTCCATAAAACAGATAATGAAATCTGAAAAAATAATCTGTACTGTTCCAGATAAACGGAAGGCTGAAGCCGTACGCGCTTGTCTGCAAGGTGATATCACACCCATGCATCCTGCTTCAATACTACAGAAACACAAGGATTGTACGATATATTTGGATTCTGGATCGTCTTCTCTTTTGACTTCTGCTGAAAAATGATAGCATGGTGTTCCAAATGCTAACAAAAAACCATTCTATTGAGTAGACTGCAGTCCCTTCTTTCAGAACATCATTACCAAAATTTGACAATTTGCGTAATTTATGTTATAATACCTATTTGAGAAACCCGTATTTGATTGGAGTAATATCTTGCCGACTCATGAGAGTCAATGCCTTAGTCCCGCAGATAAAAAAATCAGCATAGCACCTTCAGTGATGTGTGCAGATCTCTGTAACCTGGAAACAGATATACGTGAGTTAGAAAAAGCGGGAATAAACCTGCTTCATTTTGACTTGATGGACGCACACTTCGTACCGAATATGCCGATTGGGTTGGTGCTCATTGAACAATTACGGCAAAAAACAGATTGCGCTTTTGATATTCACCTGATGGTCAACAATAACGATTTCTTTGTAGAAGCAGTTGCAAACATCGGTGTACAGCAGATAGCAGTCCATGCTGAATCTGCTATCCATTTGGATAGGACTTTATCTGTTATTCAAGCACACGGTATAAAGTCGGGTGTTGCTTTGAATCCAGCAACGCCGCTTTCCGCTATAACGTATGTTGTTGATAGGCTTGACTTCGTGCTAATTATGACGGTCAACCCTGGATTTGCTGGACAGAAATTAGTACCGGCGACGTTGCGAAAAATAGAGGAATGTCGCGCTTTTTTGGATAAAAACGATGCTGAACTACCGATAGAGGTTGATGGAAATGTCAGTTTCAAAAATATACCTAAAATGGTAGCAGCAGGGGCAGATATTTTGGTCGGCGGCAGCAGCAGTGTATTTCATACATCCGGCTCCCGAAAAGAGAATATCCAACAGATCCGTCAGGCAATCGCACAGGGTCTCAAAGAGAGAGATGGATAATGAGCAACCCGTTGATGGAGGCACTTGTCCTGCACGCGGTTGGAGATTTGCGATTAGAACAGATACCTATTCCGGCTGTCGCTGATGGACAAGTCCGAGTCAGAATCGGTTTTTGTGGTGTATGTGGTTCAGACATTCCACGGATTTTCTCAAAAGGTACATACACGTTTCCGACAGTTTGTGGACACGAATTCGCTGGAACTGTTGACGTTTGCGGGGCAGAAGTTGATGGTATTGAGGAAGGGGACAAGGTAGTTGTTTTCCCACTTTTATGGTGTGGTAAATGCGCTGCGTGTGAGAGCGGAAGATACGTCCAATGCAGCGACTACGATTACCTCGGTTCACGAAGTAACGGGGCGTTTGCAGAATATGTTGTCGCACCGAAAGAGAACATCATCCGAATACCAGACGGTGTCTCATTGGAAGAAGCAGCACAGACCGAACCCGCTGCAGTGGCACTCCATGCAATTCGGAGAGTTCAAGAGTCGCTTGTCGGCAAAACGGTTGCTATTTTTGGAACCGGTCCGATTGGGGTAATGGTCGCACAGTGGGCAAAAATTATGGGGTCGGCACAGGTGCTTCTGTTTGACGTTGTTCCAGAAAAGCTTGCACTTGCACGACGTATCGGATTTGAAAATGTCTTTAACAGCACAGAAGCAGACGTTGTTAACATCGTGAACGACCATACTGAAGGGAAAGGCGCGCATGTCTGTATTGAAGCGGCAGGCGTACCGGAAACGTATCGGAACGCCTTCGGAAGTGTCGGACGTGGGGGCAGTGTCGTTCTACTCGGCAATCCCGCTACAGATGTAACGTTACCGGCACCGCTGATTTCGCAGTTAATGCGAAGAGAGGTGAAAGTGTTCGGAACGTGGAATTCCGATTACAGCACATCCGGCAACGATGATGACTGGCGGACAGTTTTACAAGCAATGGCAACGCACAAGTTAGACCTAAAGCCGTTGATAACACACAAGGTGTCGCTAAAGGATAGCACGAACATACTACACCTAATGAAGAATAGAAGCGAGTTTTATGCAAAAGTGCTTATACATCCATCGTAAACCTTACAAACAACAAGGAAAAATATGAAAGCGGCTATACTTGAAAGCCTTGAAAAGTTTGATGTTCGGGATGTTCCAGAACCCGAAATAGATAACGAATCTGCCTTGATGCGAATAGAATCTGTCAGTATATGCGGATCAGATGTCCGAATCTTCCACCACGGCAATCCTCGTGTTGAACCTCCCACCATTATCGGACATGAAAACTCAGGTGTAATTGTCAAAGTCGGCAAGGATGTGACGCGTGTTAAGGAGGGAGATCGCGTCTCTATCGGCGCGGATGTGCCGTGTGGTCAGTGCCAGTGGTGCAGAAATGGTCTCGGTAATAATTGTCATATCAATTACGCCATCGGTTATCAAATTCCGGGGGCATTTGCACAGTATATGAAACTCCCGCGCCTTGTTTTAGAAGAAGGTCCCGTCACACCCTTCGGTAAGAGTCTCAGTTTTGATCACGCTGCACTTGCTGAACCGCTTGCCTGTGCTATTAACGGTCTTGAACTCGTAAATATGTCGCTTGGAAAGTCCGTTGCAATTATAGGATTGGGACCGATTGGATGTATGATGATTGACCTTGCACGAGTGATGGGAGCGACAAAGGTTATCGCTATACAAAGAAGCAAACTACGGATGGAGATAGCCAAGTTCTACGAAGCAGATGTTTATATCGCTTCTGAAGAGGAGGATGTCGTTGAACGTTGTCTTGAGGAAACGGATGGTGAAGGTCCGGATATAGTCGTAACGACTTGTGGTTCCGTTGAGGCACACGAACAAGGTGTTGAAATGGTAGCACACCGCGGCTATGTAAACCTATTCGGAGGACTACCGAAGACGATGCGTCCGATGCAAGTGCTTTCCAATACAATTCACTATAAGGAGTGTTTTGTAACCGGTTCCCATGGATGTGTTCCGCGTCATCATGAATTGGCAGTTCGCCTTCTTGAAAGAGGTTTAGTTCGCGTAGAACCGCTTATCACACACCACTTTCCACTCGTTGAGATAGAACAGGCATTTGAAGTAATGGAGTCCCGACAGGGCATGAAAATTATGATTCATCCTCACGCTGCATCAACCTAAAAAAGTAAATGACGCAGTATAAATACCATAAACAAACTAATTGACATCTATGAGCGACTTTACAAAGTTTATACGAGATATACCTAATTTCCCCGAACCCGGCGTATCATTTAAAGACATTACACCGCTGTTAGGGAATGGATTAGCCTTTAATGCTGCAATTGATATATTCGTAAATCGTTTTAAATCTGAGTTGATTGACGTAATTGTAGGAATTGACGCTCGTGGTTTTATCCTTGGTGCCGCCCTGGCGCATCGTCTGGGAGTCGGCTTTGTTCCAATACGTAAGAGTGGCAAGTTACCTTTTGACTGTTATGAAGTGACCTACGATCTGGAGTACGGTGTTGACACACTCGCTATCCACCAGGACGCTTTTCCAAACGGAAGTCGCGTTCTGATCTGTGATGATGTCTTAGCTACGGGTGGAACGCTCGCAGCATCCATTGAACTTGTCAAAAAACTTAGCGGGAACATCGTAGGTATTGCGCTATTGTTAGAACTCACGAAATTCGAGGGACGTAAAAAAGTACCGAATCAACCGATCTTTTCTCTGGTTGAAATTTAGCTGCAAATGAGGTTTAATGCCGAACCGCGCAATTGACAGAAGTCAGCAGATTGCCACCGTAATATTTGTGAATATATGGAGTTCTAACGGATGCGCGCCTGTAGCTCAGCGGATAGAGCAGAGGCTTCCTAAGCCTTGTGTCGGGGGTTCGATTCCTCCCAGGCGCATCCATTATGTAATATGCCTAAGTCTTTCCATCTGAAATATAGTTTAGAAAATAGGAGCATTTGATGTACAGATTTAATATCTGGAAAATTGTTTTAATCATTGGCGTTTTGCTATTATCACTCTTATACCTTATGCCTACACCGGATAGTTTATACCTACCCCTGTACGGTAACCTACCGTTGTGGATCCAAGAAGACCTTCCTCTTTTTGAAGTCACAGAGGATAATGCTTTTAAGGTAAACTTAGCAGACGTCGACTACCCTGAAGGTAAAAACTTACAAGAAGCAACCGATGAACTGCAAGACGTCTTTAATGTCCATTTAAAGAACCTGGGATTTGAAGAAAATGTCGACTATGAGTTTGACAGTACTGAAGAAAAAGAATTCTTCGTCCGACTTATATCTGATAGAGCAAAAGAAAACCCAAATGAAACACTTGAAAATTTGCATCTATACGGGAGTATCCCACCAACGTTAAGGAAAATCCTACCCGCAAACCGACTGAAGTTAGGGTTAGATCTGAAAGGGGGTGTTCACCTTGTGCTTGAAGTTGATTTAGAAAAATCAAAACGAGCGTTGCTAAGAGATAATGCTTATGCTATTCCCGAAACGCTTAAGGCTGAACAGATTATATGCCGACAAGCCGAATTGGTTAATGGTGAAGATGCACTAAACGTCCTCGTTGAAATTCCTTCCCGTTTGAAATCTGATCAAAAAGAAAAGGATAAATATCTAAAAAAAGCAGTTGAACTTTTGAACGATGTAGACTTTTTTGAGGACGCAGAGGTCGTTACTGAAAATGAGTCACAAACAATGTACCGGCTCAATTTAACAGAGAAGAGTATGCAAGAGTACAGTGATGCGGCAATTCAACAGGTATTGATCGTGTTGCGTAATAGAGTGGATGCTTTCGGTGTTGCTGAACCTTCTATTGTCCAGGAGGCGAATCGTCCAAGAATAATCATAGAGTTACCAGGGGCAAAAGACTCATCAGAACCGCTCCGTATTGTCCAAACTATGGGACGCTTAGAATTCAAAATCGCAAAGAAATCACCATCAGGTGGCAGCCTGTGGACCGGATCAGCCAATACGCCACCCCCTGCACCAGAAGAACTGGATGAAAACGACGAAATTCGGTATCATTACGAAACCGGGAACTGGTATGTCTTGGAAAGTCCCGTCCTCTTATCAGGACACAACATTGAAGATTCAAGACCCAGCACCGGATCCGCTTTTAACATTGTGGTTCTTATGACCTTTGATAGTGAAGGTAGCAACAAATTCGCAAAAATCACTGGTGAACATATCGGAGAACACCTGGCAATTCTTCTTGATGATAAGGTGCAATCTGCTCCAGTCATCAGAACTCAGATTAGAAGAAATGCTATGATTGAGGGAAATTTTACATCTGAGGAAGCAAACTATCTCTCAAATATCTTAAATGCAGGCGCTTTCCCTGTTGGTGTTCAAGTCGGTGAAGAACGGGCTGTCGCTCCCACCCTCGGTCAAGAGTCTATTGATAACGGTATAAAAGCAGCTATCATCGGCATGGCATTTGTCTTGGTCTTTATGATACTTTACTATAGACTTTCGGGTATTATCGCGATTATTGCACTTGTCTTTAATATGATCATCATCATAAGTGCTTTAGCAGGTTTTGGTGCAGCACTAACACTTCCCGGTATCGCTGGACTTGTGCTTACTATCGGTATGGCTGTTGACGCAAATGTGCTCATCTTTGAACGGATACGGGAGGAACTACGATCAGGAAAGGCTGTTTGGGCTGCAATTACCAGCGGTTATCAACGCGCATTTATAACAATCTTGGATGCTAATCTCACAACTTTCTTTACCGCCCTCGTCTTATATCATTTTGGTACCGGCCCAATCAGGGGGTTTGCGGTCACACTCGGCATCGGTATTCTCGCAAGTATGTTCACCGCAATCGTTGTCACACGTGAAATATACGGTTTAGTCATCGGTAATCGGGACGTGCAGAAATTAAGCATTTAATAGCAAAATCGGAAAGGATAAAAGGATAGACAATTGGAATTTTTAAGAGATACTAAGTTTGATTTCGTCAGTAAATACCGTACAGGGTTTATGTTCTCTGCCTGTTTAATCCTTATCGGTATCGTCTTCCTGATAGTTCACGGGGGACCCAATTTTGGAATCGATTTTCGCGGAGGTGTGAAAATAGAAGCAAAATTTGATAGGGCAGTAACAGAAATAGAATTAGAGACAAAGTTAGCCGAATTGGGATACGAGGGTGTGAAAATACAACTCGAACCTAATGAAAACAAAGCCTTCATCTCAATGGGACATCGTCCTGAATTTCAGAAACAAACGTATGATATACCCGTCATGGGAGACCCTGGTGATGCGACCGCAAAAAGTCTTCAAGTGAGCAGTTCAATAGATAAAGCACATCTACTGAAACCGGGTGCAACAGTTGAATTAATCGATGGCAATTTACAACGACGGAACGAAATTGACCAAGTAGAAACCGTCGCTGAGGGTACCGCAATTCAACTGGTGTTTCTAAATGAATTTGGCATAGACCTGACAGAGAATGCTATTATCCAATTACAGGCAAGTATCGGTAGCATTCTTACAGAAGCACTCTTGGAAGGTGGTGGTGATTGGCATGCAGTTCCAGATAACATCAATGTTACTGAAGTAGGACCCAGTGTGGGACGCGACCTTAAATGGTCAGCACTTTGGTCTGTTATCTCATCCATTGCTATTCTGCTGATTTATATCTCTTGGCGGTTTGAGTTCCGTTTTGCCATCGGGGCAATCGCAGCACTCGTTCACGATGTCCTTATCACGTTAGGGTTATTCGCTGTGTTATCAAGAGAAATTAATCTACCCACAGTCGCAGCGTTCCTCACAATTATCGGATACTCGCTAAATGACACAATCGTTGTATTTGACCGTATCAGAGAAAACGGTATCTCTTTACGCGGCACAGAATATGTAGAAGTCCTAAACCGTAGCATCAATCAATCGCTAAGTCGAACTGTGATTACATCCCTGACAACGTTGTTTGTTGTTGCTGTCATTTTTGTACTTTCCAGCTCGGGTGAGGAAATCAACACATTCGCTTTAGCATTGATCGTTGGTGTGCTAATCGGAACATATTCCTCAGTGTTTATCGCCAGTCCAATCGTATATCTATGGCAACGACGAGAACAGGAAGCAGAAGCATAATATATGAAAGTATTGATCTTTAATGCATATACAACAGGACAAAATCACAAACTTGAAAATCCGCTCAGTGCTGAAGATTGCCGTTCTTCTGGTCGTCTTAAGTCTCGTATAAAGGAACTGTGTGGTTTCAATGAAGAGGGATGGTATAGCAAGGATAGAGACTACCGACTACCCGCTGGAGAGATGTTCACCGGACCTATGTCCACCCAATTGCGTGAAGGTTTAAAGCTGATACGTGAACATGAAGACTACGGTAAAACTACCGTTGACCTCTATTATCCCTGGTATTACTGCCGAGTTGACGAGAAGAGAGAACCTGTTAACGAAAAGGATATCGTTATCCCCTTTGATACTGCGCCCCTTCACGAACTTGAGATATTGGAACTTGGTGAGAATGGTGTTCCTGAACGCACAATAGAACTGCTTGAGCGTTACGACCTCGTATTTTCGTTATTGAGACCTGACGACATTCAATCTTTACAGCGTGTTTTTGAAGTGGAACGTTCAGTGCCACTCATTTTCCTACTGCCAAAAAGTCAGAGAAAGGCAGTTAATGAGGATTTACCGAATGTCCACGTGGTTGAAACAGGAAGAGACTTGCAGAAAAAACTCCGCACTTCAAATTATGCCCTCAAAGGCGTTGTGATGAGAAGATTGTTTGAAGCTGCGTGTCGTGATGGTTTTCAGGTTTTTGAGGATATAAGGAAGAATCCGCAAATAATACTTGATGTAATAGTTTAGCAAATCTACTGGATTGTCCAAGTTAAACTTGTAGGTCGGGTAGAGCGAAGCGTCAATAAAATATTAACTGGCGACAGGATAGACATTATCATCACGTGTCGGGTTTCGTTCCTCTACCCGACCTACTAATTTAGTCTGAACTATCCAATACCTCATTATTGAAGGCTGATAGGATGAATCTTTCAACACCTCCTGCTAATCCTAATACAACCTCCATCATAGGTGAATCTGACGCGATGCAGGCTGTTATACGTAAAGTCCATCAGGTTGCACCGACGACTGCAACTGTTCTCGTCACAGGGGAAACAGGTGTTGGAAAAGATGTTATCGCAAGAACCATCCACGAGAATAGTCCTCGCAAAGACCGTTCCTTTCAGGCAGTCAACTGCGGCGTGCTATACCAAGACCTCCTGCAAAGTGAACTTTTTGGACATGAAAAAGGGGCTTTTACAGGTGCAACGAATCAACGACGCGGTATGTTCGAACTCGCAGATGGTGGCACGTTATTCCTTGATGAGATAGCAGAAATGTCTCCAGAAGTACAGGTGAAGTTTCTCCGAGTGTTAGAGACACAAGAATTCACACGACTCGGCGGAGAAAGAAACGTAAAAGTTGATGTGCGTATTATCGCTGCGACAAACGTCAATCTCGGTCAATCGGTCAAGGAGAACAAGTTTAGGCAAGACCTATATTATAGACTAAACCTATTTCAGATCCACATCCCCCCACTCCGTGACAGACGTGAAGACATACCGCTTTTTGTAGATGCTTTCATAGATGAATTTAATGAGAGACACAATAAAACTATTACTGGTATAAAAGCGGACGCACTCAACCATCTTCAAAATGCAGATTTACCAGGAAATATCCGACAACTCAAAAATGCGGTTGAATCCGCGATGATCGTAGCAACATCAGATAAACTTCAGATAGAAGATTTTCCTAAGGAGTTAGAACTTGGTCATTCCCAATTTCCTGTTCACGTTTTAGATCAACCTGGAACAGCAATGCAGGTCATAGATCTACCCCCTGAGAGTATCGCTGCAAAAAATGAAGCCATATACAAGACAATCCTTGCCCTGATTGCGTACGTGTCGCGCTTGCTTAAATCAACGACTAACCCTGAAGATCAAACGTCCTTCCCAATGACCGATGTGGAAAACGGTTGGATGCATATCGCAGATACTGACGATGCTGCTGATGTTTTTAGAAAAGCTTACGATGTACTCTTAGCAAGTCAAGAGGGACTGGAGAATCTGACACCAGAAGAAGTAACATCAATTGCTACATCGGTAGAACAACGCGGAGACCAGCACAAACCGGACGAATTTCTGCCAATATTGGATGAGGAAAAGGTCATCGGATGGGTCGGCATGAAAATGGAGGAAATTGAAAAGGCAGCCATCTATAAGACGCTTAGAGAAACCGGCAATAATAAGACAGAAGCGGCGAAAATACTCGGCATCGGTGTGCGAACGATATACAGAAAATTAGACGAATACGAACAGCAAAACAACAACACTGACGATTGAATAGACCTTACAGGAAAAGATCCCGCACTTGACATTGAAAACCTTCGATAACATCCTCTCCCTCAAGGATATCATCCCCATGCAAGACGGTCATATCTTCAGGCGACCGATACACTGCCACAGTCTCTCTACGCGGATCCATTACCCAGACCATCGCGCAACCCGCATCTAACCATTCATCTACTTTCTCATCAATTTTAACAGCGATGGCAGTGTATGTGTCGCTTGGAGAAATTACCTCAACCGCAAGATCGGGGGCACCCTCCCAGTAACCTTTTGGAATGCCTTTTTCATCAATTGCTGCTTGGCGAACAAAGGCAGCATCTGGAGCACGCACGGTATCTGGATTTTGAGAAATCTTAAATCCTGTGCCTGCACTACATACGCACCCTAATTTGTTCTTTTTAACAGACTTATAAAGACAACTTGCAATCTTACTCCTCATAACACCGTGTGCAAATCCAACGAAGGGTTTTCTATGTATTACTCCTTTTACCAATTCATATCGATAGCCATCATCAGTCTGTTTCCACAGGTCTTCAGCTGTGAGGAGTGTAGGTTGAGCGGATGGTAATTCTGAATTGTGTGGCTTTAGTTCTCTATCTTCCATTTGTTTATACCTCAACACGTCAAATCTCAAAGATGTTCCAGGTCCTCTAAATCTTTATGACGACCACTCGCTAGCTTGTATAATTTTAGATATTCAGTCTGATGGGAATTCAACAATTTCAAGAACTCTTTCAAGTCGTGCGGTAGTTGGATCGTAGCCATAGTTTATTTGCCGCATCGATTCAAGTGCTGCCAATCGTTCCTGTGGTGTTTTTGAATGCCAATACTCTCTATCGTCTGATTTATCAAACAGTGATGTAACAGAGAGTTTGCTTCTATCTATCCTAAAAGTATCAAGGTCAGTTTCTTCTTTTTTCATAACGTTCTCATCTGTATGATGGGAAAATCAATTTACCTCTGGTGGTTCAACTTTTTCCAGCAATTGTGAGATAATGTCCAGACTGGTAATTCCATCTGCCTCCGCATTAAAGTTTGTCAATATTCGGTGCCGTAGAACAGGTTTTGCGACAGCCTTTATATCCTCGTAGCTGACGTGATAACGTCCGTGCATGATTGCGCGTGCCTTTGCACCCAACACAAGATATTGTGATGCACGTGGACCTGCTCCCCAATTAACCCAATCTCTAATGAAATCTGGTGCATCGGGTTGTGTAGGTCGTGTATTGACGCTTAATTCCACAGCGTAGTCTACCATCGCTTCAGCAATTGGCACTTTACGTACTATCTGTTGTAATCTCAACACCTCTTCACCTGTGATAATCGGTTCTATTTCAGGTTCATAAGTGGAAGTCGTCGTCAGCACAATCTCTTTCTCTTCAGCCTTCTCTGGATAGTCTATGTAGATGTTGAACATAAATCGGTCAAGTTGTGCTTCAGGTAGCGGATATGTTCCTTCCTGTTCAATTGGGTTCTGCGTAGCTAACACAAAGAAGGGGAGTTCTAATGCGTAAGTATTGCCACCCGCTGTTACCTTGTACTCCTGCATTGCTTGTAGGAGTGCGGCTTGCGTTTTTGGGGGAGTGCGGTTAATCTCATCAGCAAGAACGACATTGGCAAAAACAGGTCCCTTAATAAAACGAAAGGCACGTTTCCCCGTATTCACCTCTTCCTCAATAATATCCGTTCCGATAATGTCTGAAGGCATTAGGTCAGGTGTAAATTGGATGCGATTAAATGGAAGTTCAAGTATTTTGGAGAAGGTACTGATAAGTAAAGTCTTTGCTAATCCGGGTACACCTACAAGAAGGCAGTGTCCTTGCGAAAAGAGTGCTATGAGAAGTTGATCAATTACATCGCTTTGTCCCACGATGCGTTTTTTTAGTTCGTTTAGTATATTTTCCCGAGCAGTCTTTAAAAATTCTGCAGCCTCTAAATCTGTCTCAATATGTGTGTTTTCCATGTATCTGCCTTTCATTGGATATTGTTTTTTTTAATCCGATCTCCATATCTGGAGTCCTTCAAAATCGAAGTTGAAGTCAATTATCTGAGTCCCCGCTTCTTCAAGTTTTTTACGGACGTTGTGTTCGCGTGTCGGTTGACAGTAAAAGAGGAGACATCCGCCGCCGCCCGCACCACACGCTTTCCCACCGATAGCACCTTGTTCATGTGCTATCTTGAAGAGTTTATCTATCTGTTCATTTGAGACAGATGGGTGCAGTTTCTGCTGATTCTGCCAATTTTCAGTTAGAAGTTCACCGAATTCTGTTAGACGACCCCTCATAAGTGCCGTCTTAGTGGATTCTGCAATTGCTTTAAGGTTTTCAAGAGCTGCCCGGACACTCGGTTCACCGCTCTTATACGCCTGTGTGACATTCTTGTGGATATCGCCAGAGAGTCGGGACTGTCCTGTATAGCACAACACAAGGTTTTTTTCCAATTCATAACGAATCTGTGATGGTAATTTTATCGGTGATGTCTTGACATCTTCACCTTGAAACTCCATAAAATTGATACCGCCGACAGCACTACCGTAGTGATCTTGTTTGCCACCAAGAATACCGAGTTCATACCGTTCAATGCGACTGGCAAGTTCCGCATACTGGTAAGGTAGGTATGTAACATCCTTAATTGCCCCCAACACACCAATTAACGCAACTCCCATAGCAGCAGAAGTGCCAAGTCCACTACCAGGGGGTGCATTTGACTGTGTAATAAGGTCAAAACTCCCTATCTGGATTGACATTTGACGAACAGCTGCCTTAACGAGGTCAATATTGCCGTCATATTCAAGCTGCCGGACATCTTCTGCCTCCACAAACATATCAAAATCGGCGGAGTAGATACTAATCTTCTTATCCAAGACACGCCGCAATTCAACTGATTCGGGGAATTCGGTTTGGCTTTCACAGACAAGCGTTGTGTATGCATAACGATTTATCGTCCCGTTGACGACACGTCCTGCTGATTCTTCTGTGAAAAGTGCTACATCACTCCAACCCCCTGCGAAATCAATACGAACGGGTGCTCTTGTTCTGATTATCATTAAAAATCTCCTGAAATGGCTCAATAACTGTTATTTTACCGTATTCTGTCTTTTTCACTCCTCCACTCTTCCATCCTCCCCCTCTTCCTCTTCCATCCTTCCATACATCTATAATAACATAGTATCGGTGTATTTTCAATCAATTTTAGTTGTTGTATTATGCTCTCAAAACTCCTCTTGACAATTCGCTCTATACATCGTATAATTTAGTTAAGTCCCTTAAGTAGAAAAAACAATCCTATCTATGAATCGCATTGACAAGAAATTTAAAACTCTCCGCGAGCAGAACAGGCGTGCATTTATGCCTTACTTGTGCGCGGGAGATCCGACACTCGAACACTCCGAAAAACTGCTCCTGGCACTTGAAGAAGCAGGTGCTGACCTTATAGAACTTGGTGTCCCCTTTTCTGATCCGATAGCAGATGGTCCTACCATCCAACGTGCCAGCGAACGTGCGCTCAAACATCGTACCTCACTGCAACAGATACTTGAGATGGTAAAAACACTCCGTCAGCATACAGATATTCCCATTGCACTGATGAGTTACTATAATCCGATCTTCAGTATGGGGGAATCACTGTTTTGTGAAACTGCACAAGACGCAGGTGTTGACGGCGTTATCGTTCCTGATTTACCACCAGAGGAGGCACAACCTCTTTTGGAAGCGGCTACGCACTATAATCTCTCAACCATATTTCTTGTCGCTCCGACGAGTTCACCAGAACGGATGCAACGTATTGCATCGGTGAGTACAGGATTTATCTATTGTGTCTCGTTGACAGGTGTAACAGGGGCGCGTGCAACTTTGTCTGACGAAGTCGCACCGATGATAACTGAACTTCGTAAACATACCGACAAACCCATTAGTGTTGGGTTTGGTGTTTCAACACCTGAACAGGCAGGACAGGTTGCAGAAGTCGCTGATGGTGTTATTGTGGGAAGTGCAATCATCAATGTAATTGAAGAGAATATGGAAGACGAAGTGAAGATGCTTGCTGCAGTGAAACGATTCGCTTCAGGTTTGGCTGCGGGGACAAAAAATAGCACTTCCTAAATTCTTGATATTGATCCATAAATAAAAAGATCCAATAGAGGTTATATTATGCGAAATTCGATTAAAACCAATTTTTTATGCTTCATGTTTTCAATGTCTCTATGTCTCAATGCTTTTTTTCCATCAAACGCTACAGCGCAAAACGTTGCAGCATCCCTTAGTGACAACTATACTTTTGAAACGATAGACGTTCCCGATGTTGATTTCTTAGCTTTGACTGCCAGTAGCGATTTTGAGGATTACGCAGGCTACACGCATAGTGTTGATGGTGAAAAATTCGTCGCGTTTACACTCATAGATGGCGTTTACACAACTTACGATTACCCTGAGGCACAAAACACTTATTTCTACGCACTCGGTAATAATGGGGTCGCAGCCGGACACTACGAAGATAGCGAAGGTCTCTATCATGGCGTTATCTTGGAAAACGGAGAAATGCGGCAATACGATTATCCGGGTGCCGTTCAAACGGAGATATACGGGTATAGTGATTCAACCGGGGCACTGACAGGTAATTTTACGGATGCATCCGGTGTCCGAAGAGGATTCTCAGGAGATACTGTCGTCGAGTTCCCAGGCGCAACCGAAACTTACGCTGATTTTGTAAGCACGATAGGCAATGTCGTGGGTAGCTACGTAGACACCGAAGGTAATTATCATGCATACCTGCGTGGACCAGGGGGTAGTTTTGCAACACTCGACCTTCCTGTAGAAGCAAATCTTGAATACTTCTATCTCCATGGCATCAACAGTGCCCTAATTGCCGTCGGTCGGGCCAAAACGGCGGGTGATGTCCCACGCACTTATGCCGGTAATCCGGTCGCCTTACAAGAATTGCAGTTTCCAGGCAGCGTCAGCACGGAAGGATGGAATGTTAATGAGGACAACTCTATCGTAGGACATTATGACTCTGCTGATGGACGGAGACACGGGTTTATCGCAAGACCGAAACCAGGGACTCCACAAGCGCGACCCGGTGTTGTACCCCCCGCACTCAAATATACTTTTGAGAGTATTAATGTTCCCGGTGTAGATTTCTTAGCGGTAACTGCCAGTAGCGACTTTTTTGATTACGCCGGCAACATGCGGAATGCTAATGATGAAAAAGATGTCGCTTTTACTCTCATCAATGGCGTTTTTACCACTTATGATTACCCCGACTCACAGGGAACCTATTTCTATGCACTCGGTAATGACGGTACAGCTGCCGGACACTACAGAGATAGCAACGGTTTGTACCACGGTGTCATCTTAAAGAATGGTGAATTGCAACAATACGATTTTCCAGATGCCGTTCAAACCGAGATATACGGTCTAAGTGACGCAACGGGGGCATTGACAGGTAGTTATATAGATGCCTCTGGTGTTCGTCGTGGATTCTCAGGGGATACAGTAGTCGAAGCTCCCAGTGCATCGGCAACTTATGCCGATTTTGTGAGCTGGACAGGCCATATCGTCGGCAGCTACCAGGATGCCGCAGGGGTATATCATGCATACATGCGGAGTTCAATAGGCAGATTTCTATCTATTGACCTGCCAAACGCAACAAACCTGGAATACTTCTTTCTCCACGGACTCAACAACGCAAGAGCTGTCGTTGGTAGAGCCAAAGAGATCGGAGATGTTCCACGTACTTATGTCGGCAGTCCTCTCAACCTACAAGAATTGCAGTTTCCCGGTGCTGTTAGCACGGAGGGGTGGAATATCAATCAGGACGGTTCCATCGTCGGACACTACGATACAGCGGATGGACGCAGACACGGATTTATCGCAAGACTCGTCGAAAAAACAGTAAGTGACAATTACAGCAACATCTTCAACGTCACACTCACCAAAGGTCTGAACTCGTTGTCGCTACCTTTAGCAACACAGCATCAGATGACAGCAAAATCACTCGCGGGACTCGCTGGATCAACAATGGTCATCGCACTTGATGCTGAAAACCAACGGTTCGTCGGGTGGACACCCAGCGCACCCGACGAAGGATTCACAATTGAAGGTGGACAAGGATATATCGTCAACGTCCCAGAAACTCGGAGGGTTCTATTCGTCGGCGCACCCTGGACAGATCAACCGGTGATAACCGCTGCACCCGCTGCCATACCCAAGCAGAAAGAGGCATGGGCATTTATCGTAAGTGGACACTTAGACGGTAAGCAAGAATATGATGGGTATCAGATAACAGTCCGAAACTTACGCTCAAACAGTATCATGACAACACAAGTGAAGGATAACTACTTCGCCGCTGCTACAGCGGACCTCAGCTACCGAAATGTCGTACAGGTAGGTGATAAAATGGAAGTGACCGTAGCCGATACTAACGGTAATATTGCCTCTGACGCGTTCACCTTTGAAGTAACACCCGCGAGCGTAGCAGAAGCGGTTCTATCTGTCACACTTGACAGCATCGGCACACCGAAGCACAGCGAACTATTACAAAACTATCCCAACCCGTTCAACCCAGAGACGTGGATACCCTATCGTCTATCGGAAGATAGCAAGGTTTCTATCACGATATATGACGCAACAGGTAGTGTTGTCCGAACCTTCTCACTCGGTTTTCAATCGGTAGGATTCTATCAAGACCGGGGTCGGGCTGCCTATTGGGATGGTAAGAACGCATCCGGTGAAAGTGTCGCAAGTGGACTCTATTTCTATCAGTTGACAACGGAGTCATTCCAACAAACCCGACGGTTGATCATTGTTAAATAGTATTCAACTAATTAAGGTAAATCTGGTATTGACTTTTCATGAAAAATATGGTAATCTTTATGCAGTTCCTGTATACCAATACTTATCTCTAACAAAACATAATCAATTCTGTAATGCGTAAAATAACCCACATATTCTTATAGTGCTTTTAGTAAGGAATTCCCAAGAAAGGAGTATAGTATGCGAAATTTAATTAAATCCAGTCCACTGTTTTTTATTTTTACGTTCTTCATGTGTCTCAATACATTTTTCCCATTGCACATTGACGCGCAACAGAACGTTCAACCTGTTCTCGCTTCTATCAGCGATAACTACACTTTTGAAACGATAGAGGTGCCCGGCGTAGACAGCTTATCAGTTACCGCAAGTAGCGACTTTGAGGATTATGCAGGCTACACACGCAGTGCTGATGGCGAAAAAGATGTCGCCTTCACCCTCATTGATGGAGTCTTTACGACGTACGAATTCCCCGATGCACAAAACACATATTTCTTTGCACTCGGGAATAATGGAAACGCTGCCGGACACTACGAGGATAGCGATGGACTGTTCCACGGTGTCGTCTTAGAAAATGGTGAGCTGCGACAATACGATTTTCCAGGTTCCATCCAAACCGAAATATACGGTATTAGTGACGCCACAGGTGCGCTGACAGGGAACTTTACAGACGAATCGGGGGTTCGACGCGGATTCTCGGCAGATGAAATAATAGAAGTCCCTGGCGCAACTGAAACATTCACTGATTTCGTCAACGCAAGCGGTGGTATGGTCGGAAGTTACATAGATGCTGACGGTATATATCACCCTTATGTCAGAACACCGAATGGCCGTTTTGTGTCTCTTGACTTACCAAATGCGGAGCAGCTGGAATACTTCTTCGTCCACGGTATCAACGATTCTAATGTTGTTGTTGCCCGGATTAAACGCGTTGATGATCTCCCGGGCACACTTGTCGGTACATTTCAAGGTGGGTTAAAGATCCTTATGGTTCCAGACAGCGTTAGCACAGAGGGATATAATATCAATCAAGATGGATCCATCGTTGGACACTATGAAACAGCAGATGGACGTAGGCACGGATTCATCGCAAAACTTAAAACAGACACTGATGAACCGGGCGTAGACATTCCCGTTCCGACACCCACACCCACAGAACTCAACTATACTTTTGAGAGTATCAATGTCCCCGGTGTAGATTTTTTAGCGGTGACCGCAAGTAACGACTTTGACGATTATGCTGGATACACGCGGAATGCCGATGGAAAAGAGGTCGCCTTTACGCTCATCTCCGATGTCTTTACCACTTATGATTTTCCAGACTCCCAGAAAACGCATTTCTATGCACTTGGAAACGATGGAAGAGCTGCCGGACACTATCAGGATAGCGACGGACTGTTCCACGGTGTCATTTTAGAGAATGGTGAACTGACACAATACGATTTCCCAAATGCTGTCCAAACCGAAATATACGGCATCAGTGATGCAACCGGCGCACTAACAGGACACTTTATAGACGATGCTGGTACCCGTAAAGGATTCTCTGGAGACATCATCATTGAAGCAACAGATGCCCAGGAAACTTTTGCATATTTTGTAAATACGAGTGGACGGATAGTGGGTAGCTACATTTCTGATGAAGGTGTTTATCATCCATATATGCGTCAACCTAACGGTAGAATAATTTCCCTTGACCTGCCACAAGCTGAATCGTTTGAGTACTTTTATGTGCACGGTATCAACGATGCAGGGACTCTCGTTGGCAGATCCAAACGATTAGACGATATCGTCCGAACTTCTGTCGGATCACTACAGCACGGACTACGGCCATTGGTATTCCCAGGCAGTGTTAGCACAGAAGGTTGGAATATTAATCAGGATGGTTCTGTTGTGGGAAACTATAACTCAGCCGATGGACGCAAACACGTATTTATCGCAAGACCCGCCACTAAGGAAGACAGCGACCGGTATGCCAACATATTCAATCTAAAACTGTTAAAAGGCTTGAACATGTTATCGCTACCTTTAGCAACACCGAAACCGGTGAATGCCAGAGCATTTGCAGGTTTGACAAGTTCAACAATGGTCATCGCACTTGATGCCGATAACCAAAAGTTCGTCGGTTGGACACCAGACGCTCCGGATAACGGATTTCAAATTGAGGGTGGACAGGGTTATATCGTCAATGTCACAGCAGATCGCGATGTCGCTTTCGTCGGTGCAGAGTGGCGCAACGAAACTGACGCAGCTGCAGCTCCCAGCGCAACGGAAATCGCAACACAGCAGCAGACCTGGGCATTCATCGTAAGTGGACACTTAGACGGTAAGCAGAAATACGACGGTTATCACATCACAGTCAAAAACCTACGAACGCAGAACGTTATGACCACGCAAGTGAAGGATAATTACTTCGCCGCTGCCACAGCAGACCTCAGGTACCGAAGTGTCGTTCAGGTTGGTGATACCATGCAGCTCATCGTTACCGACTCAGACGGTAATATTGCATCTGACGAGTTCACCTTTGAAGTAACACCTCCCAGTGTAGCAGAAGCTTTCCTGTCCGTTACACTTGACAGTATTGGCACACCGAAGCATAGCCAACTATTGCAGAATTATCCGAACCCGTTTAATCCAGAGACGTGGATACCCTATCGTCTATCAGAAGACAGCAACGTATCCATCACGATATATGACGCAACAGGGAGTGTTGTTCAGACGCTCTCTCTCGGTTTCCAGTCCGTAGGATTCTATCAAGACCGGGGTCGGGCTGCCTATTGGGATGGTAAGAACGCATCCGGCGAAAAAGTCGCAAGCGGACTCTATTTCTACCAGTTGACAACAGAGGCATTCCAGCAAACTCGACGACTGATAATTGTTAAATAGGTTTCAGTGGATGGGTGGAAGATTGGAAGATGGATGGAAGATTGGAAACTTCGCTTCTATGGGTGTAGCCTTAAGGATTCTTTCATGCAGAAACCCTCTCAAGTCCCAAGTCCCGTAGGGACGATATGTTTATAGCAGAAACGCACAATCTGGAAGAATATGCTACACTTCAAGGACAGGCACAATCTAACAGAATGTGGCAGAATACGCGTTTGGTATTCTGCATTAAATACAAGCACAATCCAATAGAATGTCTTTTTTTGGTGAAGGTATTGGGGTAAGTTCTAAGAAATTTGAGCGTCATCCATATCCTTAAGCATTATCATCTGTAAGTCGTGAATGATCGTCGTTAAGTTATTAATGTCATTGGTCTGGTTTTTGATCGCCAAGGTATTAGATTCTATTTTTTGAGCATTTGCTTCTACTGTTGTATGAAGTTTGTCTATCTCAATAAAAAATCGATCAAATCCGTTGTCAAATTTCTCGTTTAGGGTGTTAAACTTCTCGTTTAGGGTGTTGAATTTATCGTCTAAGTTGCTAAACTGAGAGTTGCGAGTTTCAGACTCAATGTCAAGTTTGGAATTCAAGTTTTGTATTTCATTTGCAAGGCGCGTATAGTCGTTTTTTGTTGCTTCTGAAGCGTTGTCAATTTTTGAATCCAAAATGATGAATTTTGAATTCAAATTAACGATCTCGTTTATGAGACGCGTATATTCATTCGCCTTTGCATCTGATTGTCTTTTGCTGTTATACCAATAAGAAATGAGAAAGATTAGGGCAGCAGCTACAATTGAACCACCTGAACCTATCAACAAATTCCACATCGTATTGACTCCTTTTGTTAGGTGTCTAAAGAATTATAGTTTTTAAATCACCAAAATGTCAAGTAGAAATAACTTATACCGTTAGTCTATACCTTCTAATCCGTCACCATGAACCGGCTTAACAGTAGCGGTGGTTATGATGTGGGTAGTTTTTGTGCTATCACTTTCCGATGTGGCTATGACTTTAACCTTATAATCACCGACAACTACACGAGTAGTTGCGGGGATCGTCAATGTCACTTTTGAAGAAGCACCAGGAACAAGCGATACAGACTCCTGGCTGAGTGTCGCGTTTACCTTACCTGATGTTGCCAATTTTATTGTGTCTTTTGCATTGCCGGTGTTTATCACTGTAAGGATATACACAATATCTGAACTTGGATTGCTCATTTCAGGTGTCAAATCGTATATACAACCTAAAGCGACACCATAAACAGGTGTAGTCGTCGGAACTCTATAAACAGGGAATACCTCAGCATCCACGCCAACATGCATACACCAGGGACCATCCCGCTCACTAACCTTCACAAGCAGAAGATTATCACCTTTTTTCAAGTTAACTGGGAACACATCACTGTTTTTCTTATAGACTCGGTTTACTGCGTTACTAAAGACGACTTCACCGTTAAGCCAAACTTTGATAGAATCGTCACTCCCAACTCTCATCATGACATCCGGTTGATCTGTTTTGGACACAAGTGTAGTGAGTGCATAAGACGTAAAATCGTTGAGATCGGTGTTTTCTGTCATGCCTCTTTTTACGAGCATCATGTTGATTTTTCCATTTGAAGAAAGCCTACCGAGCGTCCACTTATACGCGCCAACGGTATCTCCTTTATTTGCCCCGTATTTAGATATAGTTTCTTCGTTAATCGTATTTTCACTGACAACTGCCAAAGAATCGATATGCGTTGAATCCTTGCCACCTTGATTCTGTTTCGTTGGTGCGATCATCCATAGCCACGGTCCCTGTATGTTGTTAGAGTGTTGATCGGGCACATCCGTGACCTCACCAGAAATGTCTACTATCAGATTCGGTTTAATATCCCCAAATTTAAAATGACCTGCGTCCCTTCTTACATTTCCATTGAGATCAAGGGTTTCAACATAGATGGCTTTACCCATTACTGTTGAGGTATTGATTTGGACGATCGCCTGTTCGCCTGATATAGACTGACAACTATGCAGAAGTCGGTTGGCGTGTCGAAATCGGACAAGATAGAGTCCATCTGGATCCGTTACCTTAAGAAAGAGATGCATATTATTGGGTGGATATGCTATAGAAGATGGAAGCATCTCAACCTTTCCCCTTCGCTCAACCTTACTAATTCTACCACCGTTGAGGTAGGGATTGAGATTTATCCATGCTGCTGCACATTTTCCATAAGACATTCTGGGTCTACCATCACGGAGAGCATGTGGTAATCCAAAGGCGTGCCCGAGCTCATGCGCAGCGAGGTACCAATTTCCCGACGTTGGGACAAGTATACGTTCTCCTGCATAAGTCACGCCTTTATAACCTTGTATTCTCTGATGACCATGGTCAAGTACAACAAATAAGATCGTACTTGGCGTTTGAATCCTACTGGCACATTCATTAAACACACTGTACGGTTTTTGATGATATTGTGTGCCATTTTGTTTTCCTGTTATATGGTGCACCACTATATCTCCGTTTTCATCGGTTTCCACTCTGAAGGTTTTTCTCTCATACCCATACTTTTCCATCTCGTCACCGTAAAACTTCTGCGTACGCTTCACCGTTTTTTCGATCTTAGTATCTATGTCCTTCTGAGGGTTCCGGTCTTTTGAAACAAAATAGACAAGTTTTACTATATATTTTTCCGGCGTATCTTCCTGTGCTAAACAAGGGAGCAAAAAAGTCAAGAAAGCAATTATCGCAACAAACAAACTTATGAATTTCATAATATTCCTCATATTTTAGTAGGTTCTAAGATTAGACTCAAGCTTGGACAATTTTTATCTCCATAAAATCACTGTTCCGTCTAAACTCCCACTGCCAATGGTGCTGCCATCAGGACTAAAGGATACACTCTTGACCCAAGACGTATGTCCCGATAAAGTGCGGATCAGTTCACCGGTATTCACATTCCAGAGTCGGAGGGTATTGTCATTACCCCCACTCACAAGTGTTTTACCATCAGTACTGAAGGATACACTAAAAACATCATCCCTATGTCCCCAAAGTGTCCGTAGGTGCTCGCCTGTGTTCACATTCCACAATCGGATAGTGTTGTCCGCACTCCCACTCGCGAAGATGCTACCATCAGGACTAATAGATACACTGAATACCTGATCTTTATGTTCTTTAAGGGTACGGATATGCCTTCCGGTCTTCACATTCCAGATTCGGATAGTGCTGTCCCACCCGCCACTTACGAGGGTGCTACCATCAGAACTAATAGATACACTATAGACATCAGCTGGATATCCATCAAGTGTCCGTAGATGCTTTCCCGTGTTCACATTCCAGAGTCGGATGGTATCGTCCGCACTCCCACTAGCAAGGAGACTACCATCAGGACTAAAAGATAAACACCAGACCGAATTTGTATGCCCTTCAAGGGTGCGGATCTGTGTGCCAGTATTGGCATTCCATAATCGTATAGTGCTGTCCCAACTCCCACTTGCAAGTATATTACCATCAGGACTAAAAGATAGACATCGTACCCGATCCGTATGTCCCTCAAGTGTGCGGATCTGTTTACCAGTGCCCACATTCCAAAGATGGATGTTATTGTCTTTGCTTCCACTGGCAAATGTGCTACCGTCAAGACTAAAAGCCATACTACAAACCTGATCCGTATGCCCTTCAAGGGTGCGGATCTGTGTGCCAGTATTGGCATTCCATAATCGTATAGTGCTGTCCCAACTCCCACTTGCAAGTGTATTACCATCAGGACTAAAAGATAGACATCGTACCCGATCCGTATGTCCTTCAAAGGTACGGATAAGATCACCTGTGATCACTTGCCATAACCGTATGATGGAGTCAGAACTTCCACTTGCAAGGGTTCTAAAATCAGGACTAAAGGATACACTGGAGACCTGCTCTTTATCGCCAAAAAGGGTTTTATGCACCCAAATTCTACGGATAAGATCACCCGTGTTCACATCCCATAGCCGGATAGAACTATCCGCACTCCCACTCGCCAGGATGCTGCCATCATGACTAAAGGATACACTCAGCACGCCATGCCTATGTCCCCGAAGCGTGTCGTGAAGATCACCCGTATTCACCTCCCATAGTCGAATAATGTTGTCCCTACTTCCACTTGCAAGCATGTTGCCATCAGGACTAAAGGATACACTCAAGACTGCATTCGTATGTCCCCGAAGCGTGTGAATAAGATCACCTGTGATCACATCCCATAGTCTGATGAAATCGTCATTACCACCACTTGCAAGCATGCTACCATCAGGACTAAAGGATACACTCAGCACGCCATGCCTATGTCCCCGAAGGGTATAGAGAAGCCTTCCCGTGTTCACTTTCCATAATCGGATGGTATTGTCATGACCCCCACTTGCAAGCATGCTACCATCAGGACTAAAAGATATACTGGAGACTAAATTCGTATGTCCAGTGAATAGATGCAGTTCTTCAGCTGTTTGTGCATCATATATCCATACGCCGATACTACTCGCCACCGCAAATTTGGTACCATCTGGTGAATACTTAATCTCACGGATATCACCTTTTCCGATCCGTATTTTCGCACCTTCCGGTAAACTCCATTTTGACGAGTCTTGGGCAAGGATGCTCGGTGTAAAGGTTAGTGTTAGACAGAGTGTTATCACTATTGAAAATAATTTGTTTTTCATGAGAATGAATTCCTTTAGTAATGTAAAATTTAATCATATAGGTTTAGTGCAACAGGCTCTTCAACTTCAAACTTTCGTAACGCCCCCCACCTTTGCTATACAAGTTCATAACTTTATCAATAAATTCATATTTAGCTAATGAACATGAACGCAATCTATCAGGTTGTAAAAGATAATATGCAACACTTTCTGACCAATCCTCATTCGGATTCTTTGAACCAGCGTAAGCTGTAACAAATTCTTTTTGACTCCTGTTATTTGACCATCCGAACCTATTCTTGAGGTCTTTTTGCCAGCCGCCAATTTTTGCCCATTCTGCTCTAAGATCCCAGTTTAACGTATACTCCCATAAGAAATGTGCCTTTTCATGAAGGATAATACGTCGAAACTGGTGTCGATTCTTTATATGAAAAACAGGTTTAGTATACTCAACACAAAACTTACCAATCCAGGCTGAACCTCGGGCCGATGGTTGTTCGTTAATCAGGAGATATTTTAACCCGCCACCTATATTATGTAATCCTTTAGGGAACTTTTCATACATTGACAGTAGCATCATCAGTTCTTCGTTTGTACCTTGCGATACACGTAAGGGTACACGATATTTGCGTAGTTCCTGTTCCATCTTTACGGCTTCAGGCGTACTTGGACGAACTATACTCAGACCATGCATCTCTTTTAGTACGAGTTCTATCACATATCTATCTGTTCCATCCTTCAGCAATCGTCTTACTGCGGAGAGGTCTGTCCAATTATCAGTTACAAATTGAGCGACAATCCGAAAAAGCCGTTCGTTTGATCGCGATGCCTCTTGCGATTCTTTTACTTCAGGAACTTCAGGGAAAAAAACATCACGACTCATCGTAACATGTTTCAAATCTTTTACAGATTCAATCTGAACATCATCTTCTAAATCTTCATTACTTATTTTCCACACAGAAGGATACATAGTGTGGTTTGGGGTTTCAGATTGCTGACATAAGGATTCAAAGGTCATCAATAGCGAATCTGCTTCTTTTTTTGTCCAGCCATCATCTAAACTAACAGCATATTTCTGTTTCAACTGTGAGACTGTGATCTCATCCGGTTTCTCAAAATAGAATATATAGCAACCTGATTGTAATATAAGAATAGTCAGCAAAAGAGTATATTTAATTACGCGTATCATTTTAAACCTCCAATGAAGATTAATGTATTGTATCGGGAATTCTCAATATTCCAACCCCGTTGAATTCGCGATTTTCCCAGGACGGTAGGTTCGGTTTCCGAACCGAACCGGGTTTGTTCCAATTGCGTTTATAAACGTTTCCTAAATTGAAGCATAAGATCTATATCCTTATCAAGGCAGAATAACATACGCGGATTCTACCAGAGCTGAAACGAATCCCCCAGGCCGGTAGGTTCGTTTTCCGAACCTACCGGCCTGGTTTTGAAGCGCAAGATCCGGCATGGTAACATCGTCAAAAATGATATATAGAATAGTGAGAATACTGGCAATGTATCCTCACTACTCTACGGAATAGGTTATTTTTTCCCTGAAAGTAACCTCATCGTAAGCTCTTCAATTCGCTCCACGTCGTTGTCAGTTTATTCTTCGCAGAAATGTAACCTTTGAGGCGTGATGTGGTAAGCACATTATGCTCACCCGCGAAAGATACATCTTCAATTTGATAGTAATACACAACACCCGCTTTCGCAGTCCGGTCAACCCATTTATAGGTGTTACGTTCACCTGTTGTCCCAGCACCAGGGATCAACGCAGTGTTGACCTGTTGATACTCGCCATCCTTACTACGACTCCGCAGGATATTAAAACCAGCGTTATCGATTTCAGATTCAGTTGTCCATCGGATAACGACTTCACTGTTTTCAAGTGTCGCACGGAAAAAAGACAAGGATACGGGCAGTTGGATACCTCGCACAAATCCGGGTGTGCTGATGTCGCTGCTCTCACCATACCATAGCTTTACTTTCGGAACTCTCTCGAAATCGGTATCCACAGCGTGGACCCACGCATATTTAGGTGGACGCGATCCTTTCGACCCTAACGGCAAAACAGCCCCCGTCAAATCACCCTCAACATTACGATTCGGAATACCAACACGCGGACGGCGGTTCGCGTCTCTGAGACGTATCAACGACGTGCGGGCGCCCTCTTCCGTTAACGCTGTCGACCAATCCCAACTATAAGGCGCATCAATACCGATACCCTGACGAAGATTGGGTGGGTCTCCATCAAGATTGCCGACCTCATCGGAAATAGTACCATCACCATCAACTATCTTGATGTAGAAACCACCCTCCGCATTCAGAATGAGGTCCTTCCTATTTGCCATGCTGAACCTATTACGAAGCTCTCGATCTCGATATATACTAGCGACACGTGTATCTGGGTAATAATCTCTATTTGATGGTTTCCCATCATTTGCTACAATAAGCACAGTCTGATTCGGTGGAATATAGGTAAAGAGATCCTTTAAGTTAACCGTAATATACAGATTACGCTTATTTTCTTTCCATGAACCTGAATCATGGTTCTCTATAATCAGCTGCCACCCTGTTTGATCTTCAGTCTCCTCGCTACTATCCGCTGCAAGATCAATACCTCGGGTTTTTGAGGTATTATAGAGTTCAATCCATTGCGTTAACCTATTGTTTGATGTGGTAAGCATCAATTCATTCACAATCAGTTTACCACCATCAAGTTGTGATATTTTTCCTCTTGCCACGTCATTGGGATAACCCGGAGTACCGCCGTATTGATCTGCTCCTTCAACACGCCGATCATAACCGATACCGGTGAAATCGGCTTTCTTCCACGAATCTTTAAGGTAACCTTGTATAGCACCATCACGCACCCACACTTTATCTTTTTCATTTAAGCGATCACCTTGAAGAAAATCAGCATTGGCTTGAAGATTTCCGTTCAACGGGAAAACCTTTGTATGCCATATATCACCATTAGGTTTACCATCCGATTTCTTTTCATAGTTAGGTGAACCGGATCTTAGATCCTGCTTTTTAAAATTATCGTGTAGCGCACCGGGACCTGCAGCATCCTCAACCTTAAAACCGGTTTGGTAGACATTCCTCTCATCGCCAACATCCCAAGGTTTATTGCTACGTAAAAGCAGCAACCACGCATCATCATTTGGAATTACAAGACTGTCATCATCAACGACGAAATAACGTTGGGGTCCAGCACCAAACGCCTGATTAGCATTATCATAAGTGATATCAAATCCAACAGATAGCGGCGTCTGTGTCGGGTCCCTATTCACTAACAGTAGGAGACCACGGGCAGGAATAGTATAATCTGGGAAACGAACGATTTCGGTTTCATTACCGAATCCTGTCGTTTTGGTAAGTACCCAATTCTTAAGGGATTGATCAGTATCCGAAACATTACGCAGTTCAACCCAATCTAACGTATCGTTCGCAAAGTTCCCAATTTCATTGATAATAATCTTGTCCTTTGCGGGGTTATCTTGGGTCGGTTTTGTCCGTGCGGTTGGCACGGTGGCAGCCAGGTTTGGTTTACCGGGTGTGCCTCTATAGTTTCGCAGGAATAGAAGTGAAGCAATATTCCAATGTGCAGGCTCCCAACCGTTCGTATAGTTAACACGCTGCATAGATTTGAACTCTCGCCTTGGTGTTGCGCTACTCCCATGCTGTCCTTTAGTATTAATTGCCCACGTCAGATCAAAAAACGGAACATTGCTCAACATATCAGTTTCAGGATCAGGACCGGGGAAAACGTTTGAAGTGGTGAATTTAATGTTAGAAGTATAAGTTATTGGGTTAGTTGTATCCAATAGCACCGATGGTTCCTGAAACGCAATCGGGGTGGTCGTTCTATTGTAAATCTCAATCCACTGTTCCTGGACAACGCGCGTAGCATCCCCAACAAAACTCTCATCTTCTGCCCACATCACCTCGTTGATAACGACTTGCCGTTGGTTACGTTCATGGTCGTCATTATAGGTGTTATCTGCTTGTTTGCTACCCAATCTGTTGGTCGTACCGGGTTCATTAACGCGCAGGTTGAGTGTGCCACCACCTTGGAAAAGTGTCCAGAGATTCGGCATACTCACATCTGAAACATCACTCCACGAAGCTTTAATAATTTCGTAGGGTGGACTGTTCGCTGGCAGCGTTGGAACAGCCGCAGTCTTATCTGCAACGACAATCGCATAACCTAAACCTGGCAAGTAACCTTCACTAAGTACAAGCTTACTGTCTGTTATTTCCGTAGGGAGTGCCAAAGCAGTAATGGGGGTTATAAAGTAAGCTGCCGCAAAGGGCTCAAAAGCCGTAACAATTGTGATTTCATAACCTCGCAAGACAAACAGGATATTTGCATTACCACCGTCTTGAATGTCAACTCCACTGGCACTGTCACTACTCCAAGTTATGAAGTATGTTTTCGGATCGTTATCATCGCCTTCAGAAAGCGGAGTAGAAGGCACAACAGTAGGAGGACCACCCGCGATCGCGAACGTTAGATCATCTACTGTCGGTGCAGGATCAGGTTCAACACTATATTCAAGTTTGATAACAAGCTGTTCTTCAGTTTCAGGCGTATTTGTATCCTCCGCTGTATACTCGCCGGATATTGTTATTTCAACAGGTTCAGCCATTGCTGGCATTGCCACGAAGATAAACGATGTAATAAGTAAAAGACAAAAAACGGGATTTAAGACTAAAGTTTTCATTTTAAACTCCTTTAAAATGGTTGAAATTGGGTGTCGGGTTGCGCTCTGCTCTCCCTAACCCACGAATTATATTTGCACGTCTGTAGGAGGGAACTCCGATTCCCGACTATTCGGGGTTGCGTCGCGATTCAGAGATCGCTCCTACAGAATATATGTAAACTTATTTACATAATTTAACGTGAGTTTGATAAGTCAGATTTTCCCAGCGTTGTAGGTCGGGTAGAGGCACGCCAATAAAATATTAACTGGCGACATGTATTGCTCTATAATGGGTCAAGATGTTGGGTTTCGTTCCTCAACCCAACCTACGGAGTTATTTGTTTTGATTTATCAAACTCACGTTATCTATGATCTTTAAGTGTTCCCCAGGTTGTTATGTGTTTGCCGGTCGGTGCAATAACGCCTCGTAACCGATACGTTGTAAGCATACCACGTGTGCCCGAGAGGTCTACGTCCTCAAGCCGATAGTAATACGCAACATCAGGTTTAGCTGATTTGTCAATGAATTGATACTGGGTGCGTTGTCCTGTAGTACCGGCACCCTGTATCAATCTTACATTGATCCGTTGGAAGTTTTTCGTGCGTGAGGTGCTGCGAAATATGTTGAACCCGGCATTATTCAGTTCAGATTCCGTTGTCCAACTGATAACCACAGCATCGTTAACAGACTTTGCTGAGAATTGTGAAAGTTCCACAGGTAAAGGTTTGCCACGCCGATACCCTGGCGTGCCGAGATCGTGTTGGCTGCCGTAGTAAACCCCTGCGACGAGATTCTTCGTGTCGTAAGCACGAATCCAACCACGCCTTTCTATCCCCGAACGTGGCACACCCTTATCAAAACGACGTATCAGTGAACTGCGAACACCTTCAATCAAGCATTCCGGTAATTCCCAAGCCTCCTTGGCACCACTAAGTGTACCGATGTGGTCAACAAGTACATCTTCAGAAGTAGTGAGTTTGACTGAGAAACTGCCACCAGTCATGTATTGGATTTGATTTACTAATGTTTCTTGTGCAAGTCCTGTTAAAGGGAAAGGGGGGAGTTGATAAACAGCGTCATTGGAAAGATTGCCAGCCTCTGAATGTCTGCCTAAAGCGGTAACAATCACTCTCGCTTGTTGTGCCGGAATAAGAAAATCCGCATCGACCGTAACCGTCATATCCAAAGGGGAAGGTTCAAGGCTTTTCAATTGGAGTTTCCATCCTCGCAGGTTTACCTCTGTCCCGCTATTGTTATAAACTTCAATCCATTGGGGCAATCCAATTTCATCTTCCCCTGCCACAAACATAAATTCGCTAAAGATGACTTTGTAAGTCGCTTGATCAGTTGGCGTGAGGTCCGTTTCATCCGTTTCACCTGTTTCATCTGTTTCATCAGATCCACTTTCTCCTCCTGCGCCCCCTGTTTCATCCGTTTCATCTGTTTCGTCAGTCCCCGTTGCTGTATCGTCTATGATGATCGTTTCAGTGACAACGGTAACTAATACACTACTATCATTCTGTGATTCCGCTAAGACTGAGATTTCATACGTACCGGCTTGCGAAAGTGCTGTACGTGGAATCGTCAATGTAATATCCTCATAACTATCAGGATACAGCGTGAGTGTCTCTATACTTAATGTCGCAGCATCAAGAGAATCGCTGAAAAGATTGAAGTCCAACGCGTCCAAACTGTCACCGGTATTTGTTGCCCGCAAAGTATAAGTTATATCTTCAGCATCACTCGTTTTAGAGGTCTGCGTTAGCGTACCTAATCCTTCTAACAGAATACCACTTGTCATAGCGCGGACGTTCACCCAGACTTTAATGGTGGAAGTAAAAAGCGAGTCGGTTCTGGAAGTCGCTCTGACGGTGGCAGCATACCCACCGTATTTCTCGATGAGGCTTGCTGGAATTGTTACTGCCGCTTTTCTTGTAACGTCCGGCCTAGTATTTACCGAAGACTTATCAAGTTGCACTAATGCAATTTCTGATTGAATCGTCGCGGCATCTACGTCCAGATCCTCGTAAAAAGCCAAATCATCAGCTACTACTGCCAAATCTACTCTCTCATTCCCGGTACTATCGCTATCAATCAATAGATTAAAAGTTACATCTTTAATTTCGCTTGGTGATAGGTACTGCGTTCCATTTCCATCAATACTCATACTGATATCAATAACGGGGTCAGTAGGAAGTCTAACAGCAAGCGTGAGACTTACTTGAAAGATGTAAGTCGGCTCAAAAGTATCCACCCCTTGAAACGTGATATTAATTTGGTCTCGAGCAGTTGGGATTTCCGACCGCGCAACCGTAACTGTCACCTCGTAGGTTTTTCCGGCTCTAACTAAAAGATTTTCCTGACTAAGTTCAACTGTAGTAAGTAGTGGATTTGTATTTATTTTAAGCCCACCAGCCTCAAGGGCAAGTGCGCGGTTATCTCCGGCTTCACCTGTAAAACGTACAGTAAAAGTTACATCATCAGTACCAGTTGTGAGCGTGCGCTTCGTTGACTTGCCTACAACTTCTATTATTGTTGCCACAGCGTCTTGCGGCAAAGAAATCAAAGCACACAATAGCAATAGCGCAACTATAAGAAGAACTCGTTTATCCATTATTTGATCCTCCATCTATAAATTATTTTAGTTATGTATCAGTATCTGGTCAGGACACCCAACCCCTACGATCAGGAGACCCTACCCTTCCACTCTTCCATCCACACACTGCTCTATCCGAGTTCTGGGTTAATATAACAGTGGTTCAAACTGACCAGTATCCTTTTCCTCCTTTTCCTCAATTAGTTCATCTTCAACAATTAGTTCATCTTCAAGAATTGGATCATCTTTGATGTCTTTATCTCTTTTGTAGCCAAAAATCTCTATTTCACGGATTTTCGCAGCAGCACGAGCACGCCTGAAACCCCCTGCACCGGTTGTGCCATCTCGTGAACTGTTTGTTACATTGGTTAACCTACTTGCATTTTGCTGACGTAATAATGATGCATCGTCCGTTGTTCCTATAACAACGAGCTTGACTTTATCGGTTGGATGTAGGTGAAAAACGGGAATAATGGCTATTCCTTTTTTGACAGTTTGCACCTCTTTAATTAACTCCCAATCTGTATCTGATAAAGCACTTCCGCCTTTGTCTACATAGAGATTAAATTTTTTAATATTATCCGAATAGATAATAACCTTACGAATGACCTTTTTCTTAGGTAAAGTGACAATAACTTCAGGAGCACTTCTCCCGACTCCCTTTGTTCCCCTTCTTGCCTGTGCATGTCCGATGGTTTCCATGTCACCATCAATCGCTTCCAAGCTGGTTGACTTCGTGCCATCAAGTAGCGAGTAGTTATCGCTCCATTCCTGTTCCGAAAACAGCACACTACACCCAATCATAAAGGCACAGATACATAAGAGTGAAAGCAGAATGAAAAATTTATTAACCATTGTCATTTCCTCTTTCTTGTGAATGTCGAGTTAAAAATTGATTTAACTGTTAGAATTTACGGATTACCCATTCGTTTTCATAAATTGACATTTTAAACCCGACCTTTTTAGTAAACATAACATAGGATTTCATAGGATTATACAATTACTGTAAAAGTAATGCAAGCATATTTTTCATTTTAATTCAGATTTTAGTGAATTTATATCAATTATTCCAAATAAGTGTAATTAAAGGGAAGTCGAGATGGAAGAATAGAAGGTTGGAAGAGGGGGAGGATGGAAGATTGGAAGAGGGGAAGGATGGAAGATTGGAAGAGGGGAAGGACGCTGCGTAAGTTTCAACGCTATGAATGTACGTATTGCTGTAGCACATTCATCCTTGATTGTGCTTCTTTCTGCAACCCGCTTCATCCTCCATTTTGTTCCTCTTTGTAGCCCATTCTGTTAGATTGTGCATCTTTCTATAACATTCATCATGCCTTATTATCTCTGCCCAACAAG
>JAJEJA010000009.1 GCA_022828145.1 Candidatus Poribacteria bacterium
ATAAGTGTGGATATAAGAACAAAGACCTCACACTTGCAGATAGGTTTTGGGCGTGTGAAAGTTGCCATACACATCACGATAGAGACATCAATGCTGCTAATATAGTTTTGCAGGCTGGGGTACCCGTGTCTTGATACACGATAGCCGTTCCAAAAATGGCAAATAGCCTGCTGGTGGAGACGATGTAAGACGGTTGACCCTTTGGCGAAATCGCTATTGTCTAAGAAACCGAAGCCCCTACCTTCAGGTAGTGGGTAGTATCACTGTAGACAATAAATAGTCATCGGAATAAAATAAGGAAAAACAATGGTAAATATCACAATAAACGGTGCATGTGGTAGAATGGGACGTCTTATCATACAAGGTGTTACACAACAGGACGGTGTTACACTTGTTGGTGCAATAGAATTCCCACAACATCCTGAGTTAGGAAACGATGCAGGGGTTGTAGCGGGGATAGGTGAGATCGGAGTCCCGATTTCAGCAAAACTATCAAACGTCATATCAGAATCAGATGTCATCATAGAATTTTCAAAACCTGAAGCAACATTACAACATCTCAGACAGGTAGTAGAATCTGATAAAGCAATGGTTATCGCCACGACAGGATTTACCAATGACGAATTAGATGAAGTAAAAGAATTAGCCTCAAAAATCCGTTGTGTTATGGCACCAAATATGAGTCTTGGTATAAACGTCATGATACGTGCACTTGAATTAATCGCTAAATCGCTCGGTGATGATTACGATATTGAAATTATAGAAGCACACCACAACCATAAAGCGGATTCACCAAGTGGCACGGCACTCAGATTAGCCGAAACTGTCGCCGATGCACTTGAATGGGATTTGGATGAAGTAGGTGTCTATGGACGGCACGGAATCATAGGACCCCGACCCGAAAAACAGATCGGAATTCATGCAATTCGTGGCGGAGACATAGCCGGTGACCACACTGTCATGTTTGCAACGCAAGGTGAACAACTCAGTGTCGTTCATCGCGCACATAGTCCAGAAGCATTTGCAAAAGGTGCTATCCGTGCAGCAAAATGGGTAGTCAATGCATCCAGAGGATTACATGATGTTAGCGAAGTGCTTTTTGAGAACGCACAATAGAGACAATCATTATTCTTAAAGTAGTAGGCACACGCCGTGTGCCGTTCTTTGAGGCAATCTAAAAATGCTCCGATCATTATGCTCACTTTTATTAATTCCACTACTTGTAACCCTCGGCTGTTCAGATACCGTAAAAAAAACAAGAGGCGAATGGAAAACTGTACTGAAAGGTGACTGGAGCGCACATCTCAACGATGTTCATTTTATATCGGAAACACACGGATGGACAGTGGGAAATTCTACCGGGGTGACAGCCTCAGACAGCATTGACGATGATAAGCAAACTTATGCACAAGGATCTGAAAGTATCATTCTGCATACCACTGATGGTGGTAAAAAATGGATAAAACAGAACAGTGGAATATTTGGAAAACCGCTGAATAAGGTCTATTTTAAAGATAGGTATAAGGGTTGGAGTGTTGGTGAAGAAGACACCTTAATTCACACAGATGATGGTGGTAAAACTTGGAAGAAATTAGATACATCTACAAAAAACAATCTACACAGCTTACATTTTATAGATGACATCGGTTGGATAGTAGGCGATTGGGGAACAGTCCTAAAGTCAATTGATTCGGGAAAGACATTCGAAAAAGTTGATGAAAATTTCTTTAATAAAAAATCCTTAAAAGACGTCTATTTTATCAACAAACAAACTGGCTGGGTTGTTACCTACAACAACCCCAATGATAGTGAAAATACAGGCTATATCTACAATACAACAGATGGTGGAACGTCTTGGCAAGTACAATTTTCCACAACGTCTGCACTCTTCGGCCTTAAGTTTATTGACGAGAAAACTGGCTGGGTCGTAGGAGATCAACGGAGTATCTATTATACAACGAATGGCGGAAAAAACTGGGAGTCACTCACTCAGGGAAGCAATGAACGTCACAAGCAGGAATACGGTCAACCAGCATATCTTGGTAATGAACCCTTACATACATTCACTTTATACGATATTGATTTCGTCGATACAAAACATGGGTGGATTGTTGGTGACTTAGGTGTCATACTACATACAACGCATGGCACAGATAGGAAGGAGAAAATCGTCTGGAAACATCAACGTGGTGGTCCACGTTTTCATAACAGCGCGGATGGATTGTTATTAGGAGTAGATTTCATATCAAAAACACTCGGTTGGGCAGTCGGCGAAAACGGGACTATCCTCCATACACGAAATGGCGGAGTGACATGGAACGCACAATCAAATCCTACACACCTATTCTACGATGTCTGTCTAACTACCCAGAATCACGCTTATGTTGTCGGGGATAGAGGCGCGATCATGCATTCCGATGATGGAGGTGCAAACTGGAAAGCACAGGATAGTCGCACAGCGGAGTGTTTTAGTGCCACACATTTTGTGTCACACGAAGAAGGGTGGGCAGCGGCTGAAGCTGGAATTATTCTACACACCATCCACGGCGGCGAAATCTGGCTACCCCAAGAATCCAACACAAAACAAGACTTACTCACGTTGTTCTTTATAGATAAAGAACACGGGTGGGCAGCTGGCAGCGCAGGAGAAATAGTCCATACGAATAATGGCGGAATAACGTGGACACCTCAAAAAAGTGGTGTTTCTGTTAATCTCTTTGATATACATTTTACGTCTAAAAGTCAAGGATGGGTGGTCGGTCTGTTTGGGACACTCCTATTCACCCTCGATAGCGGGGAAAATTGGTATGAATCTTCATTGAGTCAACAGTTATCCAAAAAGGACAAAGGCACAAATATCTGGCTAAATGCAGTCCATTTTGTTTCTCCCAGAATCGGGTGGGTCGTCGGTGGAGATGGATATATCTTCAATACTGTAGATGGTGGAAAGACCTGGTCCCAGCAGAAAAGTCATACCCAGCTGTTTTTATACGATGTTTTCTTTATCAATAAGTATCAAGGGTGGGTCGTAGGAAAGAACGGTCTTGTACTTCATACCAGTGATGGTGGGCAAAACTGGAGACCACAACGCACCGATACAACAGTAGATTTGACATCAATACAGATGACCGATGCCAATATAGGTCTGATATCAGGACAATCTGGAACTATATTAAAGTATGAAGTCGTTGAATTGCAGTGAATATATGCACACTTTTGGTTCGTGAGGCATAAACTACGATACTGTGCCGTAGCACACACTTTTAGTTTGTGCATTAGTGTACGCAAACTAAAAGTTTGCGCTACAATATAAAATAAAGGAGAATACACTATTTTGATAACTTTAGCAGAACGTTTACAGAAACTTCCTCCCTATCTATTTGTAGATCTGCGACAGAAAATGGCAGCAGCAAAAGAAAAAGGCGTTGATGTGATTAGTCTCGGTATCGGTGACCCCGATTATCCAACACCTGACGCAGTCGTCAACACGTTGTGCAATGCAATACAAGACACTGAAGATCCCGATAGACATCGCTACGGTTGTGATAATCCCGTTGCAGAATTCCCCCAAGCAGTAAAAGAATTCTATCTGTCCCGGTTCGGCGTCACACTATCTGATGATCAAATTGTTACGACGCTCGGCAGCAAAGATGCTATCGTAAAAATGGCGTTAGGTATACTAAATCCGGGTGATGTTGGGATTGCAGCGAGTCCAGGTTATCCTACCTATAATATCGGTCATGTTTTTGCAAGTGCAACGACATATTATGCGCCGCTACTAAGGGAGAACAATTTCTTTGTAGACTTTGATGCCATCCCAGATGATGTAAAAAGACTTGCAAAAGTTCTGTGGATAAACTACCCTAACAATCCAACTACTGCAGTCGCTGACCTTGATTTTTTTAAACGCGCAATTGCGTTCGGACATGAAAATAACATACTTATCGCACACGACAACGCATATAGTGAAAACACCTATGATGGTTATATTTCACCCAGTATCTTACAGGTAGATGGTGCAGCTGAAGTGGCAGTAGAGTTCTTCTCGCTAAGTAAAGCATTTAACATGACGGGTTGGAGATTAGGTTTCGTTGTTGGCAATGAAAATGTTGTCAATGCTGTCAAAAAAGTAAAGGATAATATTGACAACGGTTCACTTCGTGCATTACAATTTTCTGGGGCAAAAGCACTTTCACTGGCACATGAAATTACCCCCAAATTAAACAGCATTTATCAAGAACGAAGAGATATGGTCGTAGATGCATTAAGAAAAAGTGGATGGAATATTGAGAAGCCGAAAGCAACCATGTATGTGTGGGCACCCGTACCGGAAAAATTCAATGGGTCAAGTCGTGACTTCGCAACTGCTCTGCTTGATGAAGTAGGGGTTGTCATTACACCCGGACTTGGATACGGACAATGGAGCGAAGGATACTTCAGAATATCCCTAACCTATCCCAACACTGTAATTGAAAAGGCAATTGAACGTATACAATTTTTCTCCGCATAGCCCGCGGAACGTAATATCTGAATTTCACTTATGTTTGGTCTCTTCAGTTCCGACAAATCATGGCGAATACCAAACGCGTATTCGCCCAAGCGCATTTGGCGTTGATTGGGTAGGGACGATATGTTTATAGAAAAGTTTTATATATGAAGGTAGGATACTGTGAATCTGATAAAGAAAATTGTTTACATCATCACCATAAGTTTAAGTGTTAGTATTGCAGTACCTTTAGCAGCACTTGAACAGATGAGAACATATACTGTCGCTGACGGTCTTGTTGGACCTATAGTACCCGTTATTTATCAAGATAGTAGAGGCGTATTATGGTTTGGATCTGATAGAGGTGGCGTCTCTCGCTATGATGGCAGTAATTTTGAAACTTTCGCGCAAGATGAGAATGTACTGCGCGGTAGAACAATTGCAATTACAGAGGACAAATGGGGACATATCCTGATTCTAAGCAAACACCCTTCAGAAGGAATTGGAGTCATTAGCAAATATAATGGAGAAACATTTGAATTCTTTGATAATGGGAACTGTATGACCGTCGACAACCAAGGGGATATTTGGGTCGGAAGTAATAATTCTATCACCCGGTATACATCAACAAGTAGTCAAGAACCTTTGCAGGAATATAAGATCGCAATCGGTGATACTACAGTGGCAAAGATAAATGTCATATTTCAGAGCAGAAATGGAACAATCTGGATCGCTGGAAATGATGCACAAGGTGTACTAATTATACAATTGAAAGGTGACTTGAATGTTTGGCAATCAACACAATTAAAACGAATGGAAAACTTACCTAATATACCGACTGACCGATCAATCCATGCAATCGCACAAGATGCTGATGATCACATCTGGTTCGGTGGACAGGCTTTACTCATGCGTTACAATGGAAACGTCTTTGAAGCAGTCTTTAATACTCCCGATAGAACAAGAACACAACCCGGAACATCAGAACAGATCAATTTCTTGGAAAAAGGTGATTTATCGGTTAAAAATGATACACATGGAAGGATATGGTTTAGTGATAATTCACAATTAAGTTGGTGGGACGGAAACAAACTCAATCCTTTGAGACACTTAAATGCCGATACAAACCAAAGTCGATACCTTAAGGCTGTTTTCAAAGTTGAGGATGCATGGAATAACCTTTGGTTTGCAAGTGAAACGGGGGCACACTTTTACGAGAACAGGTATTTTGAAGATAATGTAGAACTCTTCGAATTAGATACATCTATCAATGATGAAGCAGGCACACCACACAAAATCTACGGCGTTGATGATGGACTCGGAAGCGATAAAATCCAAACAATTTTTGAGGCGATGGATGGAAAAATATGGTTCGGGCATGACAACGGGGTGACTGTATATGAACCGCAACCCACTATAGTAAATCATACTTCACGCACTATCTTAGGAAGTAATAGTGTTAGAGGAATGTATACGGATCGCTCAGGAAATCTATGGCTTAACATACCAGGCGGCGTTGCACAGTTTATACCTGAACAGGAAAAACTCAATCAGTTTCCATTATCAACAGACTTAATACCGGAAAATAGCAGCAACGATTTAAGTAGATATTCAAGAAAGCGAACTGAGATAATCCAAATAATTGAAGTAGACAACGACATTTGGTTCATAGATAAACCTTTTCTTGACCAGTTTGGAAACACACTTTACACGCTTTATCGACATAAAAACGGTACTTTTGAGGGTATGTGGATACAAATTCGACCAACCTACGGTCCAGGTGGAGAACCGATTGTTAACAGCGAATTGACACCAAAAGTAATCTCAAATCGCACGTCATGGATCGCAATAGGTGGATTCTTGTGTAAACCTACAGATGCAGGATTGACCCTAATTGCGCCTGATGGTAGTACAAAAAGTCTCTATTTTGATAATTTCGCTATACTCAATCCGCCTACAACGGCAATAACTTCACTCCATCTGGATACACAAAACCGATTATGGTGTTATTACGATACGGGTGAAGTCCGACGTTTTACAAATCTTGGCAATACGAATAGGCAATTACATACGGAACTCATGCAAATTAGTTCCGTTATACCTATACTCACTATAAATGAAAACAAATTCGTCAAATGGTTCTATAACATCAGTAGTGGACAGCTGATGTACTGGGAGAACCTTGACAACGCAAGTACAATAAATGAACTTCCGGGTGTAGCAAGCGGAATCCCCCTTTACGCAATACATTCAACACCATCAAGTCAAGATAACCAACAGACCGATGTTAATGAGCAAGAAAATGATCAGATAGAGACTATAATGTTTGTATTTCAGGATGGAATCAAGACTTTTCACGGAATAGAATTAATTAATACTGTCTCTATTGAGCTTCAACATGTCAAAGGTGTACTGTTAACAGAAAGTGGGAACTTGTGGTTAGCAACTTCACAAGGTGCAGTGATGTATGATGGGGAAAATGTCACTACGTATACGGCAGAGGATGAATTCCTCGTTGACGATCTGAGAGATGTGCATGAAGACAATTGGGGAAATATATGGTTCGCCACCTGGGGCGGTGGAGTCGTCAGATACGATGGTGAATCCTTCCAATCCATTACAACAAAAGACGGTCTAATCCATAATAACGTCTCCGATATCCATGTAACGGATAACAAGGATATCTGGTTTGGCACTGAAGGAGGGGCAACACAATATCGCGCGAGCCTCGGTGCACTACCCTTCTGCCGTATAATCTCTGTTGATGCTGGTAAAACTTATGAAGAACAATTTGCAACAGAAACTGGAAAACGAACTTTCAGTCAGATAGACGAACTCTTACCTGCACGACAAAAAAATCTCACTATAAAGTTCCAAGGCATCAGTCCGCTGCGAGATGACGTCGAATATAAATTTAGATTGATAGGTATTAACAATAACGCATGGACGACAGTCTCTTCAGACATCAAACAGAACAATGAAATGACTTTTGGGGACACTGTCTTGCAAACTTATCAACCCCAGACTTCCCAGACAGAGGGAGAAACAAAAACACCCGCTCAGATCCGTTATGAAGGACTAAAATCTGGGAAATACACGTTCTTGATAAAAGCATTTAGACAAGGATGGCCCTATACGCAACAACCCGCAGTCCTGAATTTTACCATTGATCAACCCCTCTGGAGTCGATGGCGTAACTATCTGCCAACCCTAATTCTATTCGCCGCTGCTGGATCACTACTGTATAGATTGATAGTCAATCGAAGACAAACAGCACAACTCAGAGTAGAAATGCGTGAAAAAGAAGAAGCTGAAATGGAACGCATCCGAGCAGAACTAAACGAAGCTCAGAATATACAAATGGGACTCCTCCCAACTGAACCGCCACACGCCACAAGCTTTGATATCGCCGGAATGTCTTTACCCGCTACACAAGTCGGAGGTGATTTCTTCGATTATCTGACTGTGCAAAACGGGCAAACTGCTATAGCAGTCGCCGACGCAGCTGGAAAAGGGATACGAGGTGCTATGAACGCTGTGTTGACCAATGGAATGCTACATGAAGTTGCACGATTTAATTCTGACGCAGATGTCATTCTGACAGACCTTAACGCAGGTTTAGCTCCAAGAATGTACGGACCCAGCTTCATCGCGCTTAACTTAGCTATACTCTATGAAGATGAAAATAGAGTCGATTATGCAAACGGTGGGCAACCCTATCCACTTATCAAAAGAGGAGATGTCATCATCGAAATTGAGAATAGCGACCTGCCACTCGGAAGTATGAAAAACGTACAATACGAATCCGTTACTTTCGACCTACAATATGGAGATTTTCTTATATTCCATTCCGATGGACTAATTGAAGCACTTAATGAACAACAAGAAATGTATGGATCAGAACGACTAAATGAAGTGACGGCAAATATACCTGTCAGCAGCAGCTCTGAAGAGGTCATACAGCACATCGTCGATGACGTGAAAGAATTCGTGAAAGATGCAGAACAGTATGATGATCTGACAATTGTTGTCCTTAAACTCATCTCTAAATCTGAGTAAGTCGGGTAGAGCGAAGCGAAACCCGACACGTAACCTCTCATTATACAGGAAAGTCGGGTTTCGCTTCGCTCTACCCGACCTACAATGTAAGATTTGGCACTCTAATAGATTTACCCCGGAGTCATCCTATATGAACAGAAAAACTGATAAACCAAACGTCCTTTTTATAATGTCTGACCAACATCGGTATGACTATGTAGAAACACATGAAAAAGCACCAGAAGCACTCAAGACACCAAACTTACGCAGACTGACAGACATGGGAGTTAATTTTCCAAACTGCACTGTGAACGCACCTGTCTGTGCACCATCACGGATAGGTTTAGCATCCGGTATACAACCCTCTCGTTTGGGGTCATTAGGGAACGGGAGTTTCTATCCTACCGCAATACCTACATACTATCAACAACTGCGAGACCACGGTTATCGCGTTGGATGTGTTGGTAAACTTGATCTGGCAAAACCTGATGGCTATAACGGTCGCTACGGTGATCGTCCACGTGCTTACGGTTGGGGATTCACACATCCTGAAGAGTGTGAAGGAAAAATGCACGCAGGGAGATCAGCAACACCAATCGGTCCCTACACAAATTACCTTCAAGAAAAAGGATTGTTGCAGAAGTTTCATCGAGATTATAGAAACAGAAGTTCATCTGGAGGTTGGATAAAGAACGGGTCTTACGACTCCGTGCTTGAAACAGAAGACTTTGAGGATACCTATATCGGTAGACGTTCAACCGAGTTTATTGAAAATATCCCTGATGATTTCCCATGGCACCTATTTGTCAGCTTCGTTGGTCCACATGACCCTTTTGATCCGCCAACAGAATACGGAGACAAGTATCGCAACGCAGAAATGCCTGCTCCCATCATAGATAACATGGACGGAAAACCCGATTGGGTAAAAAAACGCACCGTTAATATCAGTCCTGAAGAGGTTAAGGTGACGCGCCAACAGTATTGTGCAGCAACTGAACTGATTGACAATCAGATTGGTAATATGCTGCGTGCGCTGGAAGAACGCGGTATGCTTGAGAATACCTATATCATCTATTCAAGTGACCACGGAGAAATGCTCGGAGACCATGGGCTTTACACAAAAAGTCTGGCTTATGAGGCATCGCTGCGCGTTCCGCTCATTGTAGCAGGACCGGGAATTGAAGGTAATCGTGTCTCACACGAGTTGGTAGAACTCATTGACATCAATCCCACTATTTGTGATTTGGTAGGAGTACCGGTTTTAGAGAATATTGACGGACAATCAATCGGACCAGTAGTACGGGGAGAGACTGAAACCCATCGTTCTGAAACGGTCAGCCGATTGGGAAGCTTCACTTGCATTCGGACACAGACACATAAACTCATTGAAAACAGAGACGGATTCATTGAACTGTATGACCTACAAAATGATCCAGATGAATTAGACAATATCGCTGATGACAATCCGCAACTTGTTGAAGAATTGACTTCTGTGATGAATAGGCGTTACGGTCCATCACTTGTATGAAACATTGAGAAACAAGCAGATGGTTACAGGTGCTATATTAGCCGGCGGTAAGAGTCGGAGAATGGGAGTGAACAAAGCATTCCTCCGACTCGGAAATCGCACGCTTATTGAGCATATTATTCACAGAATCCAACCTATCGCTGATGAAATCCTCATCATCACAAACACCCCTGATGAATACAATCATCTTGGAATAGAGACAAAAGTCGATATAATTCCAAATACAGGGACATTAGGCGGAATCCATTCTGCCTTGACCAATGCGACAAACGATGCAGTCGTATGTGTTGGCTGCGATATTCCCTTTATAGACACAAACCTACTACAATATCTTATTTCTGTGTTAGGAGAACATCAAGCAGTAATACCCTACACTTGCAACGAAAAAGGACAGATAACCCTACAAACCCTTTGTGCTGTATATTCAAAACGTTGCTTACCAATCATTGAAAAGATGCTCAACGATGCTGAATACCGAGTACATGCACTAAAATCACACGCCAATATCAATTTAATCATACCAGAAACTTGGAAAAAAATTGACCCTGATGGATATTCATTCCTCAACATTAACACACCAGCTGATTTTGAAGTAGCGCAGACTATCTTTGACTCTTTATACCATTTCTAATTAAATTCTAATTGCCTTCCTTAAAAAAAAATGCATTTTATGCAACCTTTTCCTTCTTAAATGCATCATAGTGTCATAAGGAAATTCCAATAGGAGAAACTTATGAAAAACAACGATGTTACATTAATCCAGCAAACATTGGACGGTGATCAGAGCGCGTTTACAGTTTTGGTAGAAAAATATCAGAAGCAGATACACGCTTTCGCATGGCGGAAGTTGGGTGACTTCCATCTTGCAGAAGAGATCACACAGGACACCTTTCTTCAGGTTTACCAAAGACTATGGACACTCAGAGACCCGAACCGTTTCGCCCCGTGGGTGTATGCAATAGCAAAGAACTGTTGTTTGGCTTCCTACCGAAAGACGCAGCTGCCTATTGTTTCACTTGATACTATGTCTGAAGCAGAGATAGAAAAACTCTATTATACACAACATCTTGATAAACAGAGTGAAATGCAGGCTGATGAAAAACGGCACGAGGTAGTCAAGCTGCTGCTAAGTAAACTACCAGAAACTGAATATACTGTCATAACACTTCACTATCTCGGTGAAATGCGTTGTGAAGATATAAGTGAGTTTCTAAATGTACCCTTGAATACTATTAAGAGTAGACTGCATCGCGCAAGAAAACGATTAAAGGAGGAAGAATTAATGGTACGCGAAACATTAGGTGGCTTTGAATTGCCAGAAAACCTTACTGAGAACATCATGCAATGGATACAGATGAATGAACCGGGTGTTGCCGCTTCAGTTGGTACACTATCTAAAACATCGGATGGAACAATCTATGCAGTGATGGGGTATAAGAACATCTACAAATTAACCCCCGAAAAAGACGAATGGCAACCCGTTAACTCAGAATTCTTCCCCGATAAAACTGAGGGAAGTATTCCAATTGCTGAACATAATGGAACTGTTTATATTATCCCATCTCATGAAATGTTTGCATCAACCGATGGTGGTAATACGTGGAATTCTATCGGTCCTTGTCCAAAAGGACATGTCCAGGAATTGCTTATCACAGATGACTCATTTTACTTAACCCTCAATGAAGGTGTTTTTCGATCCGATGATGCTGGCAAGTCATGGAAAAAAATGAACAACGGATTAGAAAGCACTTTGAAAGAGAAAGCTGGCATTAAATCATTGAGGTTATGTCAAAACACTCTTTTTGTCGGAACATCATTGGGTGTATACCGATACAATGAAAGAGAATGGGAACATCTACAGTTACCAGTTGACGCTCCTGTTGGAGTCTCTTCGTTGGTAGTCAGTGACAACAAGGTTTATGTAGCAGTTACTGTAAATATTTTGGAAGGTGATGGAACACCTTCAGAGAATTATCTTGCGTTAGGGAGAGAAGGAAGACAATCCTGGTGGGTATTCTGCTCAACAGATAAGGGAAATTCGTGGACCGATATTACACCAACAGATGTTCGTGAGATATTGAAGACATTACCCGATATAAAACTCCTTGCATCTGGCAACTCTCTATTACTAATAGGCGGAGAAGAAGGTGTTGTGGCTCGGACGATAGATGCTGGGAAAAATTGGAAAACTGAAGAATCCTCTGGCATCACACCTAAGCAGTTTAGTGTTAACTGCTCAGCAGCCCTAAATGAAAACACCTTCTATACCGGTGGTATTACGGGTATTCATCGTTCTACAGATGGTGGAAAAACTTGGCATAGATTCAACACAAGGTTTGAATGTCGTGTTGAAAATCTAATCAGTATCAAGGCAGATAATGTTGCCGAGAAGTCTACTACGTTATATGCGATGGTGTCTGGAGGCTTGGTCAAATCATTAGATGAAGGTGTTACATGGGAGGCTGTTGATATATTCTTGAAAAGAGGAACTGAGACAATTCCAGATTTAGGGGTAAAAACAAAATTTAGAGAGTGTACACCGAAAATTGTTCAAATTTCCAAATACGATGGATATCTATATGCGAAAGTTATACGACGGAATAATGAAACTGCATACTATCGTACTGATCCAGATGAACAATATTTGCTGCCACTTGACGGTTATATTCCAGATGATGAAAAGATTCCTTCATTAGATTCAGGAACACTCATGTGGCATGTGTTTGGAAATGTTACTTTTGCATTTGAAGGTGAGAGGATTCCAGGGCAACGTATACTCATCACTTCTTCTACGCACCCATGGAGCGAACCAGATACATTAACAAAGAAGGAAATTCTGTCGGATTCTAAGTTCGGTGCAGAAGTCTTTTTAAATCAACTGAAACACATGCATGATGATTATCAACTCGCTTATAGCTTGATGTTAGAAGGTTTGTATGGCAACTTTGCTGTCAGTGGTGAAACTTTCTACATGGAGTACAACTATAAACTCTACCAATGGAAACCAGGTGACTCTTGGTGGGTTGATACTGGGGTTGAAGAATCTTGTGATCTTACCCGTGAAAACATGGCGAGAAATTTTAAAATCGCTGCATCAGGTGAAACAGTATACGTTGGTAAACGAGACGGACAACTCTTTCAATCGCTCGATGGGGGTGGAAATTGGAACGATATTACGTCAAACCTGCCGAAGTCGATAGAACACTTTAATCAGATTGTCCTTACCGATACAACGGTTTATGTGGCAACAGACAAAGGGGTCTTCAACTCAATAGATGGTGTTGTCTGGCATACAATCACTGATCAGAAGGGGAAGGAACTAACCATAAAGACGTTAGCAACTGCAGAGGATGTAGTTTACGGCGCGAACGATGACGGTATCTATCAACTTGAAAACGAAAAAGGAATTTGGAAACAGGTTGTCCCCCAAATTCCAGATACGATAATTTCTCTTGTCGTTGATGGAGACACCTTCTTCGTTGGCACAGAACAACGTGGTGTGCTTCGTCTTGAACGTGCCGAGTCATAGTATCTACCTCATAGATGCAAAAAATGCGTATTCGTGAAGGCATATCTGTTGCCATTGCAGCAATTTATGTTAACAAACTGCGTTCCCTGTTGACAATGCTTGGTATTATCATCGGCGTGGCTTCCGTGTTAGCAATGATTGCCATAGGGGACGGTGCAAAAACGATAGTGCTTGAAGAGGCGCGGAAACAGGGGGGCGTCAACCAATTCACCATGTATTGTGTAAACATAAAGAAAGTCGGTGATGTATGGGTAGCAAACCGTTCAAATGAATACTTCAAGTATGAAGATGTTTTGGCAATTGAAGCTGAATGTCCTTCAGTTACGCTAACAGTGCCTCGTATTCCTGCCTGGGGTGGTGTTCTTGCACAAGTTGCTGGTGGTGCTGAAGTCCGTACTGGTTATAACGGTGTGAACGCTACTTATGCCGAAGCAATGGACTGGGAAATACAAGAGGGACGTTTTATCTCAGATGAAGACATTGAAAATGCTGCAAAAGTCTGTGTACTTGGGGCAGAAGTCGCGTCCGACCTATTTGGAGAGGAATCTCCTATCGGCAAAGAGATAAAGATCGCCAGAGGAACTGGAAACAACAGAGAAAAGGAACGTATGACAGTTATCGGTACTATGATGCCTCGTCAACGATACCTGCAGTTCGGATTTAGTCTGAGTGCACAAATCTTTATCCCTATTACAACGACACAAAGGCGGTTTACGGGTTCTGATAAGATTGAGATGTTATCAATTCAGACGAAGGAGGTATCTGATATTCCGAACGCTATGGAGGAGGTTAAAGCGACAATACGGAAACGGCATCGTAACAAAGATGATTTCTTCGTCATTTGGGACATGAAATCTGGCATGCGACAGCTGGATAAAATCAGCACTGTGATAAAAATTGCTTTGGGAAGCATCGCAGGTTTTTCCCTGCTTGTCGGTGGTATCGGGATTATGAATATGATGTTGGTCGCTGTCACTGAACGGACTCGCGAGATTGGATTACGGATGGCAGTTGGCGCAAAAAAGGCGGATATACTATTACAGTTTTTGATAGAATCAATAGCGATGTGTAGTGTTGGTGGTGTGCTTGGAATAGGAATGGGAGTTTTCGTCAGTAAAGGTGCAGCAATTCTCGCTGTAAAGATTGTCAAAATCGTTCCACACTGGCCAGCTGTTATTTCAGTCCAGTGGTTGTTAGTATCGGTTCTATTTTCGTCTGTGATAGGAATCTTCTTCGGACTGTATCCAGCAATAAAAGCATCTTCGTTGTCCCCGATTGAAGCTTTACGCACAGAATAAATTGAGAACGCTCAATACTATTGACAACCTGCTTAAAGGCATGCCTAATACTATAGTGATCTTTGAGACCAAATTCACCTTGATTGTGTTTCTTTGTAGCACATTCTGTTAGATTGTGCCTCTTATGTAGCACATTCATCCTTGATTGTGCTTCTTTCAATAACATTCATTATCTGTATACTAAAAATCTACTCTTAAGAGGAAAAACAATGATCAAACAGTATAGTTGGAAACATTTGGCGATAGCAAGTATTTTGACCATCGTCCTATGTGTAGTGATATTCCTATTCAATCAATGGGACGTTCTCAGATTCAAAAAATCGCTCGGAGAATATCCTGATCAGAATTCACAAACACAGCAGACAAAAGAGAATAAAGCTGACAATGCTCTTGAACAAGAATCTACATTAACCTCGACCGAAACTGAGGAAAATGTTGAAAAAACTAATCCACAGGAGTCAAACATTGACAATAAAGAAAGCGAAGTGTCTGACAATGAAGATGATGATGTGAAAGACGCCAATTTTTATGACCTATTTGATTTCCTTGACGAACTTGATGATGAAGAATTTGCAAAACTCATTGAAAGTCTTGATTTGGAAGAGGAAGAGAAAAAAGCGTTAACAGAACTGGCAGAACCGAATCCTGAAACGACAGAAGATGTTCATCCAAGTAGTACGATCGTTGATCTGATGGAATCAGGTGTTGCCTCCCTTGCAAGTCTCATTGAATTGATGGAAGAATCAACCACCTTAATGCCAGAAAGCATGCAGGAGAGATACAGCAAAACGTTAGGCACACTCAAGGAAATGCAAGTCAATGGTGGTGGATTAATATTTCACCGACCCCCAGAGAATCCAAACGGGTGGATGCTTTATTTTATTAATCCAAGTCCTTCTCAGCGAGTTCCAGGACTCTCAATCACCGATGACAATGTTGTCCATGAGATACCATCTCATGATCCAAACAAGGAATCACTCTTTTTACATAAAGGCAATTCAATCATTATAGATTAACATGATGTTTAGGATCTGGTATGTGTAAAATATCCGAAAAATCACCATCTTATTATTGAGAATCTGTCAACCCTGGTTCAGCGAAACATCCCAAAATCGGAAAAAATGCATATTGGGGAAAACCTATTCATCGTCTTTACTGCAGTTTTTGCTAAAAAACTGCGTACCTTGTTGACAATGCTTGGTATTATCATCGGCGCGGCTTCCGTGTTAGCAATGATTGCCATAGGGGACGGAACCAGAACGATTGTGCTTGAGGAGGTACGCAAACAAGGTGGCGTCAACCAATTCACCATGTATTGCGTAAACATCAAAAAAGTAGGAGATGTTTGGGTTGCAAACCGTTCAAATGAATACTTCAAATATGAAGATGTTTTGGCAATTGAAGCTGAATGTCCATCTGTAAAGTTAACAGTGCCTCGTATTCCAGCGTGGGGTGGTGTTCTTTATCAAACTCACGTTACTTAAAAATTAAGCTTATACAAGAGTTTCACATTCCGTCCTGGTTCCGGCATTACCGCTTTGATACGGGACAGATGTTCACGATACGTAGTATCAAAGAGGTTTTCAATCTCAAAAACGACCAGGTTCTCAAGCTGCCACCACGAAAAATTGAGATAACCTCCAATACTATAAATGAGATAGCCGTCTGTCGGTTCCTCAAATTCACCGAGTCGGGTCTGGCTGCCTGAGAAACGGGATGTAACGTGAAAATGAAACGGGGAGGGTGTGTAACTCAACATGAGTTTGCCGTTGAGGGGAGGAATACGTTCCAAGGGTTGTCTGGTAGGTTCAAGCCTCCCACGGACACCGCTCATATCGAAGTCAAGGCGGATTTTCGGCAGCACCTCACCACCAATCTGGATCTCAACGCCATGCATCAGGACATGATGCCCCATGTATTGGTAAATCCACAACCATCCCGCTGCACCGCTACCCCACTCCTTCAGACCGGTGTTCGTCGGAATGAGGTAGTTGTATATACGATTTCGGAACAGGATCAGATTTAGTCTGAACTTATCAGTTGCGTATCTGACAAAGAACTCAGCACCATAGCCGATCTCATGTTCCAAATCAGTGTTCCCTATCTCATAAGAATATACAGCTAAGTGCGGTCCATCGCTGAAAAGTTCCTCAATACCCGGTGCGCGGAACGTCTTCATCCAGTTACTCCCGATGTTCAATTTATCTGTCCAGTGGTAAATTGCAGCGATAGCCCCTGACAAGCCTTTAAAGTCGCGACGTTGGACTGTTCCAGATCGAATAACTGCACCAGGCCTAAACGGCTTTGACTGTCTAATGTCATAGCGGATAGCTCCTTGAAAAGTGAGTTTGTCAAACTTAATTTGGTTTAGATAGAAACCAGCAAGCGTAAACTCACGGGTGTGCGGTGTCCAATAAAATCCACCGGTCGCATGGTCGCGGTACTCGTAAGAGACCCCTGCAATCGCATTCTCTAAAACGTAAGCCATCGCTGAGACGTTGTAGGTGAGTAAACCGAATTCCACACCAAGTCTCCCGTTGGACTCTAACTCCTGATGCTGATAATGGGTATAGGCAGTCTGGAGTTTTACCTTTTCAAGCATCCTTGTATTGAACCGGTACTCCATCTGTCCTTCATAACGGTGCTTGTCGAGTTCTATGTTAACCCCGCTGATATGTCCTTCTGGAGAACCAGGAACGCCATAATCTGAACGATACCTGCTGCCAGCGGCACCAATGAAACCCCACGGCTTAATCAACGAAGCACCACCTGAAAAATTAACGTTTGAAAGGGTAGTGTTTTGAAGGACACCCACCGGCGTTCGTATGTCAGAGGCAAGACGTCGATTCCATTCTACATTACCCGCAAAATCACCAATTGGGATCGTGAATCCTGTTGTTCCTGTCAAACCTGAGTTTACAGATTCACCTTGGAACATTAGATGCATATTAAGCCGTCCCGGTAGAATTTGCGGTATGTTATTGCTTTTGACATTGATGACACCACCCAACGTACTTGAGCCGTAAATGAGCGATGCGGGACCGCGTGTAATTTCAACACCCGCGGCAGTCGTCGGATCAATGGATACGGCATGGTCGGCACTGGATGCAGATTTATCCCCTGTGCGTTCGCCGTTTTCAAGAATTAACAATCTGTCACCGCCTAATCCACGAATAACAGGACGGGCAATCGCCCGCCCCATCGTTCGTTGTGAAATACCCGTCTCGTTCGCCAACGTGTTCGCCAACGTCATCCCTAATCGTTTTTGGAGCTCTGTTTCACTCAATGCTAAGTCGGTTGTTTCCTCAAACTGTGAAAGAGATCGATTTGAACCGTATACCCTGATGGGTTGCAGTTGAAACGATAACGCCTCCAGTTCAATCTTGAGATAAGGGGAAGATGCATTCACTTCAATTACTTGCTCAAACCTTTGATAACCTTCTTTCATACACTCCAACGTCTGATGTCCTTCCGGCACTGTATCAAACTTAAACCGACCGTTTGCATCGGTTCGGACGTGCTTCTCAAGTCCCTTAATACGAACCGTAACACCCTCAAGTCGGTTATTGATCCGTGCTTCAACAACCTCTCCTTCCAAAGGGAATGTTGTGTTTGAAGCACTTTGGGAATCTTTGAGACAGCAAAATAGACAGACTATTATCACAGACACCAGCACGAATAGGTAGGGACGCTTTCTAAGCATCCCTACAGCGAGAGACCTATCCGAACAAGCACAAGTGCTTAGCATGGGGTCCCCCTTACTCAACAGTTACCGGTATCGGAAATGCCGCCGTGAAATCGGGATGATCCCCGTGAAGCAGTTGGAGTTTGATTTCCGTTGTGCCTGCCTTCAATCCCTCAAGTCCAAACGGTAACGCGTCACCGTGTTCTTCTTCTCCGTTATCACTGTGTTCTTCTTCGCTGTTGTCGTGTTCATCGTGGTCCAGATGGATCGCTATAATAGTCTTGTCGTATTCTGTCAGGCCTAACGTGAATGCTTCTTCATGTCCATGTTCATCCACGGTTTCTACTTCAGGGAGGTGGGCTTCCTCCTCGTGGTCATCAAGAAATACGACATGCACCTCAATCTCTTCACCAACACCAACTGTTAGGCTACCGCTATGCGTACCTTCAAACTGACGATAAACCTCCTTCTCATCGACTTCCAGAATGAAACCGTCAACATCAGCATGAATGGGGGCATCCCCTTCATGGTCCTGGTCGTGGTCATCAACGATTGGGTTGTCATCTTCACCACAACCACCGAAAAATGGTAGCATGGCTACTATAAAAATTAAAATGATTTGCGATACATTAAATGAATTATCGCGCGCATAAAAGCAATTAAACATTATATTCTCCTAATATAATCGCTGTGGATATGAATAAACACAGCAGTAGAGTCTTATACCAATTTCATTACAGATTGGCAAGACACATGAAATCAAAACAAATTATCAATAACATTAGAAACAGATGCAGAATTGCAAAATATAACTTGCAGACAGAGACATATTAAATTATGCCAAACATCTATTTCTATAACTTTCTATCTGAAATATATAAGTGGATTATAGATTTACGTGAACATTCTGATCTATGTGTTTAGCAAAACGAACGGATTACTTATGTTGTCACACAACCTGTTAGGTAGTGTTCGTTTTCTGCACAACCTGACAAGTTATGCTACAGAAAGGTCCAAGTAACTATATGCTTTACGATTTATAATCTAATTGACGTATTTGGGGACGGGGGAGCTCGACTGTGAAGGTTACGGGTGGGGATTGCATCAATGAAACATATCTCAGAAACTGGAACTTTATCATCGCCAGGTCTATTGTATGAGAAGGTGTTAGATTGATACTCTAATGTAAACTGGGTGTTGATAAAAGCACAAGCCGCACAATTCCCATCAGTATGAGAGTTCTGTTCCTCTTCATTTTCCTGAGCACAACGATTTTCCTGAGCACAATGTTTATGTTCATGTTCATAGTCATAGCAACTATGCTCATGTAATAACGGCGCAGAACATAATAAGACTATATAACAGAGCAATCCAGATAAAATAAAAAGTTTTGTGCTTAGTTTATAGAATTGCATAAATTTAAACATGTTCTGTTGACAATGTTTTTTGATAGATTAGTTTCTTTTCTTTCAACACTTTGACTTCCAACTATTGTTATATTATACATTGCATTTTTGTACTTTACAAATGTTTTTTAATAATATAGTGTTCTGCCAACTTCTAATTTGAAGGTATAGTTATCTTCTGCAGGTCGGGTTTTGCTTTGCTCTACCTATAGGTTTAAACTTAAGAATACTTAGAATCTCTGATGAATCACTCTGAATCCTTATGGTTGTACGGGTCGTCTTCTCTTCAGTCCCGTAGGGACGATATGTTTATAGAAAAAAGTGTGCCCCATCCCTCTTCAGTCCCGTAGGGACGATATGTTCTGGCATTGAAAATACCTATTAATCAGCGGTAATAGTTTCCAATGGAGGAAGTTCCGGATAATTACCCCGAGCATTTCGCCACGCGATAACACCTTCAGCAATCATCCAAAACTGTAATCCTTCAACAACTAATCCGAAAACAAAAAGCAGATATTTACCTTCAAAGAGCCATCCTGTATCGGGATTAAACATCTGGTGTAACATTGCCCAAGCAGGCATAAGTAGCATTACAACCATAGGAAGGAAAGCAAACCATATAGGTTTATTTCGCCGAATGAGATAAAAAACAATTACCATGAATGCTAAACCAGCAAGCAGTTGGTTCGTGGCACCGAATAGGGGCCAAAGTGTTAGTCCACCGCTACCCGGCCCACTTGGTCCCTGCAGAAGTGCTACAGCAGCAGCAAGGATTAGAGCAAACGCTGTCGCTATGTAACGGTTCATCAAAGGTCTAAAGTTAACAGTCTGCGCGAGTTCATGGATCACATAACGTTGCAATCTGGTAGCTGTATCCAACGTTGTCGCAGCAAAACTTGCAACAAGCACTGCCATAATTGCTATTCCCATTTTCAACGGAATACCGAGTGCTGCAAGGAAATTACCACCACCCTCAACAAAGGCACTCACTTTTTGTCTGAGTTTGTGGTTTGCCCAACCACCACCAACAATTGTTGGTGTGCCATCTGGATTTGGCACTTTTTTACCAGTGGCATATCGATCCCTCCATGCATCTCGATTAACAACGGGTTGTGTGGTTCCTTCCTTCAGAATAGGTTGGAATCTATAACCCCCTGCACTTGCAAGGTCTGGTGTGCGAGTGAAAATACCCATACCTATCCCCGCACAACATGCTATGATGACAACAACAGCGAGTCCACCTTCAAGAAGCATTGCACCGTACCCAACATATTGTGCATCTTCTTCTGAAGCCACCTGTTTACTTGAAGTACCCGAACTCACCATGCAGTGAAAACCGCTCACTGCCCCGCAAGCAATTGTTATGAACAGGAAAGGCCAAATCGGTGGAGCATCAGGCGGAATGTCTTTCGCTATTGCTGGTGCAGATGAAAAGAGATCTGCTTGTCCAGTAAATCCCGCAACCGCAAGTCCAAGCACTAATAAGGCAAGTGCTAATACCAACTCATGACTATTGATAAAATCACGCGGTTGTAGAAGGGTCCATACAGGAAGCACAGATGCAATAAAACAGTAAACGAACAGCACTAAGGTCCATATTACCACTACGTTCAAAAAGGAAGAACCGAGTAGGTCAATTCCGAACCATTTGCTCAAATCTATCGGAAGAACATACGCACCGACAGCCATACCAATATACATAATACCCAGAGCAACAATGGAAGGGATAAGGATGTTGCCACCCCTTCGGTAAATCCAAAGACCGATAGCAACAGCAAGCGGGATTTCAACCCAGACGGATAGGACAGATTCAGGATAGTATGAGAAAATAAGTGCAATGACTAAACCGAAGATTGCAAGGACAATCGTCAAACCCATAAAGAGGACGATCAGAAATAGAAATTTCGCACGCGGACCAATCATTCTACCAGCAACTTCACCTACACTTTGTCCACGATTGCGAAGCGAAACGACAAGAGCACCGAAGTCATGAACAGCACCGATAAAAACAGAACCAAGAACAACCCAGAGAAGTGCAGGTAACCAACCCCAAAAAACAGCAATCGCAGGACCTACAATCGGACCTGTACCCGCAATGCTCGTGAAATGATGACCAAAGATGACCTCTTTTTTGGTAGGAACATAATCAACGTCATCTTTCAGTTCTTGACTCGGTACTTTCGCTTCAGGATCTAAACCGAAAATCTTCCGCGCTAACCACTTACCATAAGTATTGTATGCAACGATAAAACCGATGAAACTTAGAACAGCAATAATCAGAGTACTCATCTGGGGATGCTCCAACAGTCTAATGATATGAAAGCAAGATGCATGCCCTATCTAACACCCGTAAGAATTTCAAATGTGAGCTGATCTAACTTTTCGTATCCAAGACCTTTCTTGGCAATGGTGTCCGGTTGAAAATCTATTTTTCTTAATTCTTCTAAACTATCTCTGTTATACTTCGCCATGAGTGTCTCAAGTTCAGGATCACGTGCACGCAATTCAGAAATGATTCCCTGGATTTCAGCGTCTTCATTGAATCTATCTGCTTTCTCCTTTAGTATCAGATAACTGCGCATACATCCTGCTGCAAAGTCCCAAACGCCTTGTTCGTCTTCTGTTCGGTAAGCATGTGCATCAAAGTGTCTGTTACCATTCCAACTGACATCTTCAAGAAACTTAACGAGGAAAAATGCACTCTTAATGTTTTCAGAACCGAATCGTAAGTCCTGATCAAATCTACTCATCTTCTGGTCGTTGAGGTCTATGTGGAATAGTTTGCCTGCCTCATAAGCTTGTGCCACACCGTGCAAAAAACTCAATCCAGCCATCGTTTCATGCGCGAATTCTGGGTTAACACCAACCATTTCAGGATGATCAAGCGTCTCAATAAAATGCAACATGTGTCCAGTCGTGGGTAAATAGATGTCCCCGCGGGGTTCATTCGGTTTTGCTTCTAACGCAAACTTAAGATCGTAGCCTTGATCTTTGACATAATGTGTGAAGAAATTCATCGCCTCACGATTCCATTTGACTGTATCCGGACCATCTTTCGCAGCATCAACTTCCGCGCCTTCCCGTCCACCCCAGAATACATATACCTTTGCCCCAAGTTCCACACCGAGATCTATTGCGTTTAAGGTTTTCTGAATAGCAAACGCTCTAACCTTTGGATCATTAGAGGTAAATGCACCATCTTTGAATACTGGGTGATAGAATAGGTTGGTAGTCGCCATCGGCACTCTCATATTGTGATCTGAAAGAGCCTTCTTGAATTCACTGACAATTGCGTCACGCTCTTTTGCAGAAGCTTCAAATGGAACGAGATCGTTGTCGTGTAAATTGACGCCATAAGCACCTAATTCGCTAAGTTTTTGTACACTATAGGTAGGTTTTAAGGGGGGTCTTACAATATCTCCGAATGGATCACGCCCTGGATTCCCAACTGTCCACAACCCGAAAGTAAACTTGTGTTCCGGTTTGGGCTGATACTGATCTGCCATGCATATTCTCCTATCGTTTTTAAATTTTTTAGGATTATAACATAAGATGTCTTATTTTTCAAGTCTTTTAAACATCCAGATGTTTGTCTATCTGTCTAAGAACATTGTCAAAATTAGCCTCAAGTTCAATCGGCGTGTTTAAATATCGTGGGGGTGGCGTATTAGGCGTGACATTATGATAATCCACTTTGAAATCGGGAAATTTTAAACCGTTCGCTGTCGAAATAACGATAACTCTATCATTCTTAGTTATCTGTTTCCGTTCAATCATTTTTATCAATACTGCCAAGGCAACTCCCGTGTGAGGACAATTGAATAGACCTGTTCTATCAGCTCTTGCTGCTGCATCTGCCAATTCATCCTCAGATGCCTGATCAACTATCCCATCAAACTTCTGTAAGGTCCGAATAGCACGGTGAATAGAGACAGGATTACCTATCTGAATTGCAGTTGCCTGCGTAGATTGTGCGGTAATCGCTTTGAACTCAGTGAATCCAGTTTGATAACTTCTATAAAGGGGATTCGCACGCTCAGCCTGTGCACAAGCAATACGCGGGAGCTTGTCAATCATACCTAATTCTAACATCATAAGGAAACCCAATCCGAGTGCCGAGACATTCCCGAGATTACCGCCGGGAATAATCACCCAATCAGGTACCTCCCAATCAAACTGCTGCACAATTTCTATACTTATCGTCTTCTGTCCCTCGATACGGAGAGAATTGATAGAGTTCGCAAGATAGAAATCTTCTCTTTCTGCAAGTCTCTGAACTATTGCCATGCACCCATCAAAATCCGTTTCAAGCGAAAGTGTTAAAGCACCATTTGCAATGGGTTGGATAAGTTGTTCACGAGTGACTTTCTCCTTTGGCAACAGAATAATAGCAGGAATGCCAGCCGCTGATGCATACGCAGCTAACGAAGCAGAAGTATCACCCGTTGAAGCACACATTACAGCCCGTATATTACCCGATTCAGCAATTATCTGTTTAACCATTGAAACGAGAACTGTCATACCAAGGTCTTTGAATGAACCCGTATGGCTATTGCCACACTGCTTAATCCATAGGTCTGATACACCGAGCTGCTTCCCGAATCTCTCTGCCCAGAATAGGTTCGTGCCACCTTCATACATTGAGATAATATTCTCATCATCAATTATTGGACAGACAATTTCTTTTTTGCCCCAAACCCCGCTACCATAAGGATATTGCGTCCGCATATACCGTTCTTCAAAAAGAGACTTCCAATCGTCGGCACTTCGCTGTTTTAAGGCATCCATATCGTGCTGAACTTGCAACAACCCATCACATGTATTACAACGATAGATGATGTCTGTAAGCGGAAATTTACACCCTAAATCACATTCAAACCATGCATTGTAATTCACTATTCGACCTCCTCCTGAACTGAATTGAGATGGTCCAGGCTATTTGATGTAGATAAGAACTGCTCAATCTCATCAAGTGAGGGTAATTCTGATGAGTCTTTCAATCCGAACTGTTGAAGAAATTTATTAGTTGTTGAAAAAAGTAGGGAACGTCCTGCTCCCTCTTTCCGACCTGATACACAGACAAGATCCTTTTCAACAAGCGCATTTATAACACTATCACTATTGACACCCCGTATGTTGGAAACATCTGCTCGTGTAACAGGTTGTTTATATGCAACAATTGCAAGCGTTTCTAACGCAGAAGGTGACAACGTAACACGCACCTGCTGAATATAGAACTTACGAATCCACTCAGAATACTCTGGACGCGTAGATATCTGATATCCATTTGCAATTTCTACAAGTCCAAAACTGCGTCCTGTTTCCTGGTATTCATCGCGAAGCTCCGAAAGTGACCTGCGAATAACACGAGCATTCAGCCCCGGCAGTGCATGTTGAAACTGTCTTATCGTTATCGGTTCACTGGCGGCAAATAGAATTGCCTCCAAGATAGACTTCGCATGCTCTTCTAAGGGTATTTCGGTCAGATTCGACTGAACTTCGTCATTTCCACTATCTGCATCCATCAGTTTTCTTCCTATTCATGCTGTGATATGTTTTGCATAGTGTCCTTTTGAACCTTGGCTTTGACAATATAGATACTCTCAAATAGATCCGGCTGTACAGTAACAACCGTACCAATACGGATTAACTCTAAAATCGCAAGAAATGTGACGATTAAATCAATTTTACTTGAAGACAGCGGAAAAAGACTATCAAAATGCAGCTGCTCTTCTACCTCTAAACGTCTCTGAATAAACGCAATTTTTTCCTCTACGGTGATATTCTCTTGTTCTTCAACGGTGTGAAACTGTTCATCTGGATCAAGCTGTGAAATTTTGTCATTGATGTTCTTGAACGCTGTTAACAGGTCGAAAAGTGTTGCTTTAATCTCATAAGTCCGAGAACCATCTAATTCCGCATGCAGTTCAGGACTTCTGTTGTATATTGCCGTCCGCTTCTCAGCAAATACATCTAAGACTTGTGCTGCTCCCTTAAACCGTTTATATTCTAATAGTTGTTGAACAAGTTGTTGTTGATTGCTGATCGAATGTGCTATACTTGGAACTATCTGTGGAAGGATACTTTGAGATTTTATATGTAAAAGGGTTGCAGCCATGACCAGGAATTCAGATGCAACATCCAGATCCAATTGATCCATAAGATTCACATAATCAAGGTATTGATCAGTTATCTTAGCAATCTGAATGTCGTTTATATTCATCTCTTCATTCTGTATGAGATGAAGTAGCAGGTCAAGAGGTCCCTCAAAACCGTCTAATTTTACGTCATAGATACGTTGTGTTTCTGAAGTAGTAAGTGTAATATCGGATAGCATTTTTGAATAGTAACCGTGTAAGTTTTTTCAGCAGTTATCGTAGCCCCGTGATTTTGCCAATTAGGTCGAATATAAAATACGAAATTTCACCTAAGAAGTATAAAGGACTTTTGATTGGTAGCACAAAAGGCAGAAAAATCAATGCCATTAAAATTGGCATTCCATAAGGAGCAAGTTTTGAAAATTCTCGCGATGCACGTTCTGGCAATAATCCATTGACAACACTGAAGCCATCCAATGGAAATAGTGGCAATAGGTTAAACACTGCAAGGAAAACACTAATTTGTGCAGATGTATTTAAGAATAAGTAAACCTGTACGTAAATGGCGCCATGATCTGCTTTTAAGTCAAAGACATCAAAGACAAGCTTTAATCCTGCCATGATAAAGAATATAGCAAAAGTCAAGACGATATTCATAAACGGACCCGCAGCTGCAATCAGCATAAGATCCCGTCTCGGACTTTTCAGGTTATACGGATCAACGGGCACCGGTTTTGCCCAACCAAAAAAACCTCCTCCCATAAGTGATCCAACGAGCGGTAAGATAAGTGTACCAATCGGATCTATATGAACTGCGGGATTAAGCGACATGCGACCTAAGTCTTTCGCAGTAGGATCCCCTAACATATTGGCAGATTTTGCATGTCCCCACTCGTGGAAGGTTAGCAAAATGATAAATTGGGTTACGATAAGTATGGCATTCCATATCGCATCAGGACTAAAAGGCATGTTTTTGTACGTATTCCATCATAGATTAGGGGTTTATAGATTCTGTTCGTTTATTGTTTATACTCTTGAAAGATAGTGAAGGCATCCTGTTTGCAGGAGATCCTACCATCCAATTGCGCAGCAAACAGATGACGCAGGATTTTTTGAAAATTCTCTCCAGGTTCTTCTCCCCACTGGATTAGATCATCGCCTGTTATTATCGGTCGCACATCTCGTTGCTTAATCAGAAATAAACCGATACAATCACGATGATACTCAGATAAATTCCGATCTGTAAACCCTAACACAAGAGTCTCTAAAGGAAATTCTTGAAGCTGATAATATATTTCACTATTACGCGTATCTTCAACTATCTTACGCAGAACGTTCTTAAGTTCAGAATATGTTGCTAATGGTGTCTGTATTTTATATATATCACCTTCATCATATATATAAGTACTCTTATTGTCAGAGTCAACTAAACACCATTTTCCGTTAATAAAATCAAAGGTTGTATTATCAGCTAAACCGTATCCAACTTTTTCAAACACACCTCTAAGAAAAGTTACAGATTTTTCCTCACACACAGTTTCTTTTTGATGACTCGCTATACGGTGAAGTTGATGGTCCAATACGAGTCTGTAACATAAAGTTTCAATGTGATATGTTGGCAAGCACCCAGATTCGTCTAAACCGAAAAATGCCATCCATCTTATATTTTTCTTCAATAAAGTATCGTCTTTAAGATGTATAGATGACCACTTAATTGCATCTTCAGCAGTTTTCAGACCATTTATAAGGCCCGGAGTGGTTCTCCAATCTTTGAAGATAGCCTTAAAAATGCCAAAATCAGATAGCGATCGGACAATCTCTGTTGCGTTATCTTCAAGTAAAATTCTATCCAGTTCATTCCGTATCCTCTCACCGCTGAGATCTGATATTAAAGGTAATGCTTCCCTAATCAAGTCAGAGTCAGTTTCGCTGATACCAAAGTTGTAACGACCTGCATACCTAAAAGCACGAAAAATCCGGGTTGGATCATCAATATAACTGCCACTATGTAAGGCTCTAATCTTACCAGTTTTTAAATCTTCAAATCCTCCAGTAATATCAATTACATGTCCGAAATCATCTGAATTAATACACATCGCTAATGCGTTAATTGAAAAATCTCTCCGCCGCAGGTCATCCGTTAATGTTCTTTTTTCTACCTTAGGTAACGTTGCTGGTTGCTGATATGTTTCACGACGGGCAGTGACAAAATCTATCTTTGGATAGGTTGGGTTTCCAGTTGTTACTGTTGCTGTCCCAAATTGATGATGAATCTGTATTTCACCATGCCATTGTGTCTTCACCCTTTCTGCAACGCTGATTGCATCTCCTTCTACCACAATGTCGATGTCAGATGTACATCGTTCTAATATTAGGTCTCTGACAGTTCCGCCTACGAGATAAGCATTGACATCTCCGATTTCACCTATCTCCCGTAACATTTTTGAAAGTGATTTTGGAATGAAGATTTCCATTTTTCTAATAGGGTGCAGTCTTGGTCTGGAAGTGCTAACAAGGTTCTATACAAAAGCTAACACCCGAGTTGGTGCTCCGGAGCTACGTGCCAACTTAAGAGGAGCAATTACGACATAGAAATGGGTTGGTAATTGACTTAAATTACATAAATCTTCAACGTGAGGGATACCTGCACCGAGAAAAACGAGGTGTGCTGGAGGCAATCCATCATGTAAAGGTGGATGCCCCGCAACTGCATCTATACTACATGCATCTGTCCCGATAACTTTGATACCTTTCTGAACAAGTAGTTCAGCCGCATCTTCACTAAAGCCGATCCATTCGCGGTTAAAGTTGTCTTGATAAACGAATCTATCCATTCCTGTCCGCATAAAGACGATGCTATCTTTTGGAATTTCACCATTTTCTGCTATCCATGCCGCAACATCTTTGGCAGTCACTGCATCATTCGGTTTTTTGATAGCGGAAAAGTCCATTAACACAGCATGTCCGGTCAATTTATCCTTCGGAATTTCTGCTACAGTATAACCATCGGGGTACATCAAACACGGTGTGTCAATATGTGTGGAGCAGTGTCCAGACATGTCAACACGGCTTTCAAAATATCCGTCTTTTTCTAATGTTGCTTGATCGTAGATATGGACAGGATCAATCGGCAATTCTCGTGGACTATTCTCATCAACGACATAAGATAGATCCAGCACGTTTTCAAAATCAAGATGCATTTGTTCTCTCATTCTTTTTCAATTCTGTATATAGTATAGCACATTTTGCACCCTAATTCAAACAGTAAAAACAATCGGGAATATAAAACTTTTTTCACTTAAAAGAAAAGGATCGTAGAACCCTTGCTCCAGCGGAGCAATATGTCTATAGAAAAAAGATTGTCAACAGGCTGCACTCCAGCGGAGTGCTATGTACATAAACGGACACGTGCTGATTGCCAATCTGTTGTGCAAAAATGCTTATGCTACGCATACATCCTTGATTTTCCAAGTCAATAATCCGCGTAATCCGTGCTCATCTATGCCCCTGGCGCGATAATCCGCGATTCTGACAAAAAAGGGTGACAAAAACTTTACACACCCAAAGTTTGCATCGATCAGTATTAAAAAGTGCATCCATTACTGTGTAATAGATGTGAAAACTACGTGCCAGTAAAGGAGACTCATGCGTAACACAATTACATACAGACATTGGCAGCCCGGCGATGATAACGCTGTTTTAAAATTGTTAGTCCCAGCTGAGCAATGCAGTGAAAACCATTACCGAAAAAAGTTCAACAGTCCGTCTCTTGAACGAGAAGGCATTCGTTTAGCACTTGTTGGTGAAAGAGTTGTTGGACATGTCCTTGGTTCAAGAGCTTCGCTAATTGTTGAGGGAAAAGTTCAAGATTTTGGTTTAGTGACACTTGTATTTGTTGCTCCAGACATGCGTCGACAAGGGATTGCAACCCGTTTGATGCAGGACCTAAATGCATACTTTGAGGGAAAAGGCTATAGAGGCAGCATCCTTTATGTTGAGACTGTAGAAGCCTATCAACTGTATCAAAAAGTCGGGTATCAAGAGGTTGCCAGAGAGTTACGAACAGAACTCTCTTCTCGCCCAAATTCCTCTCAACTTAAATGGAAAGCAGTAGAACAAGAAGATTTTAATATTTTACATGAACTTAAAAGGTGTTGGGGGACTCAAAACTTTCCTGTATTTTGGAATTCTCAAGATAAAGATATACATCAGTTCAATATGAAGCAGTATCGTGCCCTACACCGCGGGAAAGACATTATCGGATATGCAAAATGGGACGAACCCTCGGAACACTGTCCACATGGGTTAATCCAGGACCCCATAGTGCCAGAGATGGATCCGGTAGAAGTTATTGCGTCAGTACAGGCAGCAATTCCATCACCGCGCGCATGGCAAACTACTGAAGGGAGTATATATGAAATTCCACTGCGGTCCTACGGTTGCATACTTAAGCAAGAAAAGATGGTTGATATGGTAGCATCTTTTTGCAAAGATATTGATTTGACCAAGATTCACCGAACCCTGTGGTGAAGAGAGCACAATTCTAATAAACAAAGCAACAAGAAACTATGGAGCCACATCACTGTTTTTCATAAAAACAGGATTTACGCGTTATACAATTTCTTAATGATTACATTCACACTTCCTCTCATTAATCTTGTGGGACAACATGCCAACTTCCACCTGTTTCTGCTGCCAACTGTTTATGTTCGGGGAAATTCCTACCAAGCACATGCACGATGAGTTCGGCGTGTTGACATGCTTGTATAGTATGCTCTAAACTATGTCCTTCAAGGGTTGTGAAAGGTTCATCTGTGACAACGATAAGGTGTTTGATCGTATTTGTTCGGAATTTGAGTCGTTTCAATGTTTGATGGATCGCATCTAAAGCGTTTTCATCTGTATTGGATCTTGCTCTAATTCCGTAGACGCGTGCTTTATATGCTGCCAAGTCATTTGTGAGCTGCCACACCAGTATATCATTATAAAATGTGTTAGAAGTTGACATACTCACCGAGCTAAAGCTCTGGTGATTCTTAGGTTTTATATTGGAAGCATTTCTTGCTTCCAAATACCTTTTACTGTTTCAATGTTCTTTGCCTCTTCTCCTGAACTTTTGCGAGGTCTTACTTGAACTCCGCAGTCGTTTTTTGTCTCGGTATGCCCTACCGCGACATTTCTCAAGTTGATTGCAGCATTGACATCTCTATCTATTGAGATACCACAACAGCCACATTGATATGTTCTTTCGGATAGGTCTAAGTCTTGCTTTTGGTGTCCACAACTACTGCAGGTTTTTGACGACGCAAAAAATTGGTCTACTTCTTTGGGGATTATACCGTGGGCTTCTGCTTTAGTTTTTAACATAGAAAGAAATCCGCCTAAGGCACTATCGGACAATGCCTTCGCTAACTTCCTATTTTTCAGCATATTGGATACTTTCAAAGTTTCAATACCTATGCCAGATGCACGGCTAACTATATCGGTTGTCGCTTTATGATGTGCATCGTTTCTGATACAGGCAATCTTATAGTGTAGCCTGGCAATCTTAGCATTTTGCTTATACCAGTTTTTAGACCCTTTGACGCGTTTGCTTAACCGGCGTTGACACCTTGCTAACTTCTTTTCGTATCGTTTCAAAGGTCTTGGATTCTCGTATTTACTACCATCTGAACAAGTTGCCAATGTATTTATACCCACATCAATGCCGATAACAGGGTGCGTTGAATGCTTATCAACTGCTATAGTGTTCTCTGTCTCAACAGTAATAGATACAAACCAGCGGTGGGCAGTCCTTGATATAGTAATACTGCTAATCTTGCCTTCAAAACGAAGTTCTTGAAACATTTTTACCCAACCAATCTTTGGCAGCCTGAGCTGCTTGCCTTTTATTTCTGCCGATTGATTAGTAGATGAAAAGGAATCTCTGATGCCTTTCTTCTTAAATCTTGGAAACCTTGCTAACTTCTTAACCCAGTTCGTTATCGCTGCACCTAAATGCTTATAGATACTTTGCTGTGAAACAACCTGATCCATATCAGCAGTCCAAGCATATTCTTTTTTGTAGACATTGAACCTTGCGTCTAACTCGCCAGCAGATAGATATTCACCTGTTTCGGCACAGTGTTTTTTGAAATCTGCTAACGCTTGATTATACGCAAACCTGGCATATCCACACTGCTGTGCAAACCATTTGCGCTGTTTATTGTTAGGATTTAATGCGATTTTATGGGTACTTTTAGGCATATATGACTCTGTAAAGTTGCTGACTTCCATTAGTGTGGTGTGGCAGTTGCACTAACAACCACCACTAAGTCAATCCTATTAATATACCACACTGCATTCCTTATATCAAGCTGTTTGGTCTCCGTGTCTACATCACCGAGCTAAAGCTTCGGTGTCTTGACACGGGGGAGTGATAATACCATTCAATTTCCATCAAAATATCTCATTACAGTATCATGCAGGACTCCATTCGTTGCTACCAATGAGGCAGTGTCTATCGAAATGGCTTGTCCTTGTATATCAGTAACGCACCCGCCTGCCTCCCGCACAATAACAGTAATCGCAGCGATGTCCCATATACTAATTGCTGCTTCAATTACAACATCTGCTCTGCCAGAAGCCACGAGGTGATAACTGTAGAAATCACCAAACCCTCTTGAACGCGCAACATCATTGATAAGATTGTAGACACCGCGGAACGTTCCCTTTTCAACAAACCATTTCAGTCCGCCATGACATATCATCGCATCTGATGATTGAGAAACATCTGATACTTTAATCTGATTGCCATTCAGGAATGCTCCTTTACCTACTTGTGCATATAGTAGTTCATCTAATAATGGGGCATTGGAAACGCCAAGTATAAGCTCTTCACCTTTCATCAGTGCGATCTGTGTTCCAAAAATAGGTATTTTTCGTATATAATTTTTTGTTGCATCAATTGGGTCAATAATCCATACGTAAGGGGAATCACCCTTCTCAATGCCATATTCTTCTCCCAAAAACCCGTGGTCTGGAAAGCTCTGTTTGATGGTCTCCCGTATCGCTTTTTCTGCTTCTGTGTCTGCACGTGTAACCGGGGTTTCATCCGGTTTTAACGTCACGTCTAATGTATCTGCGTTGTAATATGAAAGCAGTATCTCTTCGGCTCTTTTTGCTGCATCTAATGCAACTATTAGAAATTGACTATCCATTAATTATTTCAATCCTATATAGTAAATTTGGAATTATCTAAACACATATCGGTTAGCACAGATACATTTCCTGACAATTCATTGCCCGTATTATCCCTTCAATGTGTTCTGAAAAACCGTCTTGTTATACGTGAGAAAAAACTACGATTCTCTGCTACAAGCCGATAAACTATCTCTGTTATTTTTGCAAATCCGGGTAGTTTCTCGTAAAACCAGATAAGCATACCATTGTCTAAGGCACGAAATATCGCTTCTGCACCGGAATAGACCTGTCCATCATCTAAAATGAACTGTACCGAAGTCTGAAAATCAGAAATCGGAATATCTGAGAATTGATGAGAAACCGCTTGGTAGGGGGCATAGACAATACGATCTTTAGTCAGATGTTTCCACCGATTTATACAGAAACTGCAAAAATCACACGCACCATCATAGACAAGAGTATGTTTTGTGTCTTTTGATTTCATCGGATACACATTGGCATCTGCCATGCTTAGAAACAATTAATGCCACGCTTCTTTAATTTTTAAAATCGCTTCAACTATCTGATCCATGTCTGACGTTGTTCCAAGTAGCATGTTCTGAAACAGCCACACACTCTGACGACATACAGATTCAGCATTAGGACACGGTAACGTTTGTATCCGATTAGGATACTTCTCTGCAACATGAGCAATGCCAGGTTCTTCGGACAAGGGTGAACGGTAACCCGTTGAGCATGGAATTCCTTCTGCGGATAATGCGTTGACAAATTCCTGTCGAGATTTATTACCAAAGTCTTCTGGTTCGTATTTCATACAATAGAGATGGTATCCATGTTTTGTTACCCAATTAGCATGTTTCGGTGGCGTGATCCCGTCAATCTGTTCCAAGGCATTGCTAAGATATAGCGCGTTTCTATTTCGTAAATTGGTCTGTTCTTCAAGGAGTTCCAATCTCACCAACAGTATCGCAGCAAGATATTCAGAGGGGCGGTAGTTCCAGCCGAGTCTTGGATATTCCCATCTTGCCCCACCAGGCGCGCGTCCAACATTCATGAAAGCACAAACGCGATCATGTATGTCCTTATCATCTGTTGTCACCATACCCCCTTCACCAGATGTAAGATTCTTTGATGATTGAAAACTAAATGCACCCACATCTCCTACACTTCCCACTTTTTTGGATTGATATTCCGCACCGTGTGCCTGGGCACAATCTTCTACTATCTTCAACTCGTGTTTGTCTGCTATCTCTTGTAGTGTTCCCATATCAGCTGGATGTCCGCCTAAATGTACGGGTAGGATTGCATGTGTATTGGGGGTAATTGCTGCGTCAACTGCCTCGGGATCAATCGTGAATGAATCTGGACACACATCAACAAAACAGACTTTGCAGTTACGTTCTAACACCGCGCTTGCTGTAGCAACAAAAGTGTAATTCGGTACAATCACCTCGCCACCATCGCTGAACCCATCAAGATCTAATGCCCCAGCTAATGCTGCACTGATGGAATCAGTTCCATGTGGCATAAAAATAGCGTAATTAGTTCCTGAATATTGTGCATATTTATCAGAAAAACGTGGGATCATCGTTCCGCCAGAACCCTCATGACCACTAAAATAAACTTCACGAAGTAACGGTTCAATCTTATCATCCCACTCATCAATAGAATGATAGGGCCACGTCTTCCACGGTTGTTTTTTCGTATCCCTGACTGGAGTACCGCCAGAAATTGCTAACTGATTGGACATTCAAAACACCATAAATTTATCATGAGTTTGTCAAATACATTAAACATAATAGGCAGAACTTATGTCTAAATCAATCAATAAGTAACGTTTGGTTTAATTTTCTCGTAATATGCAATTGTATAACACATAGCGTATCTTATTTTAGAGGCAATTGCAAGTGAAATTCACCAGGATAGTTATGTGTCTTAAAGTTATTCTATTTTACTTGATTATGTTTTGAATAAAAAAGGAGTACTTAAATTGAGGAAACAGTGTACATTACTGCTTATACTAAGTTTGGCAGTTATCGGTTTTACCGGTTGTGAAAACCTTAAAGGTGTTATTGGAGAGAGTTACCAACCGAGTATGAACCAACCAGAAGAATTTACGCTTGCATTCGTGCAAGAGGCAATTGATTTATACAAGACTGACGGAATAGAAGCGACAGTAGCACATTATGGCAACCCAGAAAACATAGAAGGACAGTGGTATGTATTTATCACGGATGTAAATAACATTTATGTTGCTCACGCTTTAGCACCAGTATTTGTTGGTAGGAACATAGCTGGAATTGAAGGTGTTGATCGCTTGACTATTGGTGCAGAAATCGCAGCAGCAACTGAGGAAGGACATTGGACAGAATATATTTGGCCAAATCCTGAGACAGATAAATTAGAACAGAAACGGACTTGGTCTATACGATATGATGGATACCTTTTCGCTTCTGGCTATTATGAACCCTGGGCACCAGACCCCGCATCTCTTCTAATCGCATCAAAGGACAACCCTGTAAGATATGCACGTTCACTTGTTCTGTCTGCAATCGCATATTATGAAAGTGAAGGCATCGCGGCAACAGCTGCATACTATAACGATCCCGCAAGGGTAGATGGACAATGGTACGTATTCATTACAGATGAAAACGATCTCTTTGTCGCACATCCAGTCCGACAAGATTTCGCAGAAAACAGAACTGATCTAAAAACCATCGTAGGTTCTGATGGATATGAACTCGGCATCGAAATTGCAAAAGCAACAGGAATAGGCCGTTGGGTAGATTATCTATGGCCAAATCCTGAAAGTGGCAAGGAAGAACAGAAGCGGACATGGGCAATTCGCCATGACGGTTATCTGTTTGGAACAGGATATTACCAACCAATTTCAACTGATTCACAGTAGTTACTTTAGATTAAATTATCCCTAAAAAGAACAGTGGCGAGGTATATTTACCTCGCCACTGTTCTTTAAACAAAATCAACTAAGATTTTACTTCTGATTTTCTGAAGGTTGAGGATCATCCGCTTCAAGTTTCTCAATCAATTCATCAATCCTATCCTCTAATTGATTAACCCGCTCTTTTAACTCACTAATTTCATTAGAATCACCCGTTGTTTTCTTGAATGTATCAGGATTAATTTCAAGAACTTTCGCTCCATCTTTTTCTATAATAATGGTAGCATCAGGATGTTTCTGCTCAAATAGTTTTCTAATCGCATCAACTAACGCATCAGAATCTGTGTCTTTGATGAGTTTTTCTATATGTAACTTAATATCTTCAATATCCTTTAAATTCTTCTCAAGGTTTTTAAAATTATTCTCAACGATTGCAGAACCGGAGGGATTAACTTTTATGACCTTGACACCACCCACACTAAAAGTTCCATTAGCATCCATCTGATAGTTCTTAAGAAGCTCCTTTATCTGCTTAGACAGCTCATCAGAATCAGCAGAGAGTTCTTTCGTAAGTTTCACGATCTTTTCTGTGAGTTTATCAACTTCAGCTGAATCCAAAAACTTCATAGATAAACTGTTTATATCTTTTTTCAGAACTTTAATATTATCAGAATCAACTATGGTGGTCAAATCGCTGTCAATTTTATCCTTCAGTGCTGTAATGATTTCTGACAACTCCCCAACATCTAAATCCTTACCCTTGACAATCTTTGACTTACCATCAGGAGTTATTGTATAAACAACCCAACCATCTTCTCCATCTAACTTGACAGAATCAACGAATTCAACTTCAACATCCTTGATGTTATCAAGCCCTTTAAACAATTCCTCTATTTTTTTTGTTAACTTTTCAAAATCAGAAGTCTTCCTATCAAACTCATCATCGGAAAGTTCCTTAGCGGATTCTGTGATTACCTTAACCTTCTCATGAATCTCATCAACCTTATTCTCAACTTCAACAACATCCGTTTGATTATTTGTGTCTTCATCAGACTCGGTACTATCTTCATTAATCTCAGTTTCATGCGGTGTCTCAGATTCTTCAGTCGTGTTTGCATCTTCAGGTGTTCCAACATCTGAATTAACCATGAATGCAGTCACTCCCAGAAGTAACACAAGCATGAACATAGCGACTAAACTTCTTATTTTCATTTTATGCTCCTTTTATGTTGACTATAAAAAATCTAAACAAACTCGGTAGGTTCGGTTTCCTAACCGAACCGGACTATAAAGAAAATTAGCGATTGGATCAGTGGAATCTTCCAGCCTTCCAGCCTTACTCCCTTCCAGCCTTCAACCTTTAAGTTTTATACACTAATTATTGAAAATAGTTCAATTTTTTTCGGAGCGTCTCATCAATTCAAGAATTGCAGTTATCGCCTTATCTGCATCTTGGAGTCTGTTTATGGAAGTATCTGAGTCAAATGAATGCGTAATTGCATCTTGCAGCTCTTTCATCTTTATAAGCGTGAGAATACCGTTCTCTTCCATATAGTGATAGGTGTTATATCTTTTTGGCAGACGGTGTGTTTTATGCGTAAACTCCAAAACGAATACGTTTCTGCCACTACTGGCAGCTTCACAGACCATCGAAAAACTGTCTGCACTCACGATTAGGATATCGCTCAATGCGAGAATCGCCTGATACGGATCGTCTATTGTAGATACTGTATCGGGTGTGACAAAAATTGGACACCACTCCTCTTTTTCAAAGTTCGACATCAGAAATTGTGTTACTTCAGGAGGTGTGCGGCGAGAAGTTGTCAGCAGAATTTGTAAGCGGTGAGTAGTTGCGAGGCTCTTACACACATTATATAATTCTTTTGCATCCGACAATGAAATAGTCTCGTGTTTATCTGTTCCACCAATCAGCAGACCGATACGTCTTTGGTGCTTTAGTTTCAGTACATTCTGAAGAATACCTCGTTCAGAATTTAATACTTCCACCGAAATAGGATTTGGGATACCGATAGTTTGGCAGATGGTCGGTCTGTTTTTCTGTTTTTTCCAATACACCATTGGGAGTATGGCGAGGTTAAAATGACGAACGCCTAAAGGAGAAGGGCGTAGGCAAGTAACTGTTTTAGCATTTAGCAACCTTCCCAGAAGCAAATTGACTGAGGCGACTGATGAACCTGTAGAGAGAATTAAGTCTGCTTCTTGAAGGAGGTATAATGAATTGTAAGAATCGGAATCAAGACACCGTCGCAAGAGACTATGAACGAGGGATGCTGGTAACGCTATTCCCCCAAACACACACATGAATATCCGCAGTAAGTTATCACGCCATTTACTTTTAAATACAATATCAATCCATTCTGAATCACAATCAGGAATATTTTGGATGATGCCCAGGGATTGTTTATAATGTCCTGGTTTCTTATCACTTAAGACGACTATTTTCATAAATGATGGTAGCGATAAAAATGGTCAGTAACTTCATGAAAGGCGGAATGGCACAGAGATAAGGACTCTGTGCCACCCCTGAACTCTGACAAGTTCAGGTTGCCATAGTTTGTGATAAATGTATCAGTTACGTGGGTTCATGTCAAGTATATCACGACATAAACATTGAAGTTAACAATACGTTATCACAGGGACCCATAATAATAGTGTTGATTTTAACGTATAAGATAAAAGCAACGTATAATTTATTATGAGAGTTTAGTAGTGGGAGATAGAGCCTTCTACCTCCCTGGCAACCTTTGTATAAGTTATAATAACATATCTATTTTTGTATGTCAAGTTTAAATTTATACTGACTTAGCCAGTTTTTGGAAGTATGTTTTATCCTGAATGAAACAATGAAGTTGCCGGTTGCCATTAGTCGTTGTTTGCCTGCTGTAAAACAATAGTAGTGTATGATTGACTTTCTCACGCTAGCTATATGAAAACACTGATAAACAAAGGTATTCAGAAAAACTGGGGCAAGTCAGTAAAAACTGGCATCAAAGACACGGAATATCTCTGTTGAGACCGTTATTTTGTTGGTTTTATAGAAGGAGCCAGAAACAGGTATATATCTTATGCAAATCCAATATATCTTGCGATGAAGAATACTGCGAAATAGTGAACAAGCGGATTTACTTCATTATGACGTCCAGTGACTATCTTCAAAAACGAGATAGAAATAAAACCGATTGCGATTCCATCCGTTATACTGAAGGTAAGCGGCATCATAAACACGGTCAACGCAGCGGGGATTGCCTCAGTAAAATCATCCCAATTGATGTTCACGAGGTCTTTTAACATCAAACAACCAACAACAATTAGGGCAGGACCAATAATTGGATGGAGTTGCATAGTTTTTGTTATAGGATTATTATTGATGATTACAGTGTGATCATATAGAACTTCTCCACCAACAATATTAATTAAAGGTGAGAAAAATACAGCAAGTAACATCAAAAGACCAACAACAATTGCAGTGAGACCGGTACGTCCTCCCTCAGCAATACCGGAAGCACTCTCAATATAACACGTAACCGTTGAAGTTCCGAGACATGCCCCACCAACTGAACCGATCGCGTCTGTCAAGAGGGCTTGTCGACCTTTAGAAAGTTTGCCATCATCAAGAAGACCCGCCTCATGACCTGTGGCAGTAAGCGTGCCGATACTATCAAACATATCCACAGAAAAGAAAACAAAAATAATAGGAATTAACTCAACCTTGCTAAAGATGTCTGGAAAACGTAGTTTAAAAAACGTTGGCTCTATGGGTGGAGGGGCAGAAACGACACCATTGAATTTGACAAGTCCAAAGAGTAAAGATAGGATAGTTGTGGCGAGAATTCCCATTAGAATAGCTCCCTTTACTCGATGAGCCATAAGTGTCAATGTAATTAGTATACCAAAGATTGATATCAGCACAGGTTTTGAATGGATTTCACCGAGCGAAACAAACGTAGCACCGTGTAACGTAACGATACCACTCATTTGCAAACCAATGAGCGCAATGAACACCCCTATTCCGACCGCAATAGCATTGCGTAGTGAAGAAGGGAGGGCATTCATTACGGCAGCACGCAAACCGACAAATGAAAGTATCGCGAACAGCATGCCCGATATAAAAACGATGCCTAATGCATCTTGCCAAGCCAAGTTCAAGTCTCTCCCTAAGCAGACCTCAAAGACAAAATAGGCATTTATACTCATACCGGGTGCAAGGGCAATAGGATAATTCGTTAGAAATGCCATCAAGAATGTCGCACCTGCACTTGATAGACAAGTTGCCATCATTACAGCGTCTGCATCCATACCTGCTTTCGCTAAAAGCGCAGGTTGGTAGAATATGATGTATGAGAGAGACATGAATGTTGTAAACCCAGCGACTATCTCTCGTCGAACAGAAGTATGGTTTTCTTTTATTTTAAATAACTTTTCTAACATAGCCTCTCCCCCTATTGTTAGTGAAATGCAATACAGTTAGTCTCTAATGAAAACCAAAGAAGATTACTGGAGCTGCGAAATTGCGATCTGTACCGTAGATCTCTATCTGATGTGAATTCTCTACGGCACAGAACACAGTGGACAGTTCAAGTCAAACTTGTAGGTCGGGTAGAGCGAAGCGCCAATAAAATATTAACTGGCGACATGATAGACACAATCAATACGTGTCGGGTTTCGTTCCTCTACCCGACCTACATTTTTTAGTCTGGACTATCCAATAGTCTATTGACAGTTCTACTTTAAACGCGCTTCTAAGGCATCTAATTCGTCTGACAAAGCCTTTGGCAGTCTCTCCTCAAACCGGGCATAGTGTTCACGGATTGATGCAATCTCATTTAGCCACTCTTCTTTGTCTACATGCAGTAGTTCATCCATCTGTTCTTCAGTAACGTCGATGCCAGAGGTGTCAATTGCATTTTTCGCTGGCACATAACCTATCGGTGTTTCAGTAGCTTCCGCTTCACCGTTGATCCGATCAACGATCCACTTCAGCACACGACTGTTTTCTCCGAAACCTGGCCACAACCACCCCCCATCTTCATCTTTACGGAACCAATTAACATAGAAGATACGCGGGAGTTTATCCGCATCTGTTTTCTCACCCATCTCTAACCAATGTGCAAAGTAATCCCCCATATTGTATCCACAGAATGGGAGCATTGCCATAGGATCCCGTCGCAGTTCGCCAACTGTACCAGCAGCAGCAGCAGTTCGTTCTGACGAGGCAATTGAACCGATAAACGTTCCATGTTGCCAATTGAACGCCTCAAACACAAGAGGAACAGTGGACGCCCGTCTACCACCAAACAGAATTGCAGAAATTGGTACACCATTCGGATCTTCCCAACTCGGATCTATGATAGGACATTGTGATGCAGGCGTCGTATAACGTGAATTAGGATGGGCAGCAGTTTTTTCATCACCAGGATGCCATTCTTCACCAAGCCAACTTGTTAATGTATCCGGCACATCGTCACTCATCTCTTCCCACCAAACATCATTGTCTTCTGTCAGTGCGGAATTCGTAAATATAGAGTTTGATGCAAGCGTGTGCATTGCATTCGGGTTTGTATCCATAGATGTCCCTGGAGCAACACCGAAGAATCCTGCTTCTGGATTGATCGCATAAAGCCGACCATCTTCACCAAATTTCATCCATGCGATATCATCTCCGATTGTTTCTGCTTTCCAACCGGGTATCGTCGGTGTTAGCATGGCAAGGTTCGTTTTTCCACAAGCACTCGGAAATGCTGCCGCAATGTATGTCTTTTTACCTTCAGGACTTGTTAATCCTAAGATAAGCATGTGTTCTGCCATCCAACCATCATTTTTTGCCATAATTGAGGCGATCCGGAGCGCATAGCATTTTTTACCGAGTAATGCGTTACCACCATATCCACTACCAAAAGACCAGATTGAACGTTCTTCAGGAAAGTGCACAATGTACTTATTGTCAGGATTGCAGGGCCAAGAAACATCTTTCTGTCCGGGTTCAAGTGGTGCACCAACAGAGTGTAAACACGGCACAAAATCACCATCTTCACCTAAGATATCCAACACCTCTTTACCCATACGAGTCATAATACGCATATTCACCACAACATAGGGTGAATCACTTATTTCAACACCGATATGTGAAATTGGTGATCCCAGCGGACCCATACTGAAAGGAACAACATACATAGTTCTGCCTTTCATGCACCCCTTAAATAAGCCATTTAATGTTGCCTTCATTTCTACTGGATCGTGCCAATTGTTTGTTGGTCCTGCTTCAGCTGGGGTTTTGGCGCAGATGTATGTCCTTCCTTCAACGCGAGCAACGTCTTCAGGATCAGAGCGTGCAAGGTAGCTGCCGGGTCTTTTATCCGGATTTAGACGAATAAAAGTCCCATTTTGCACCAATTGTTCACAGAGTCGGTCATTCTCCTCTTGTGAACCATCGCACCAATAAATATCATCGGGTTGGCACAGCTCCGCTGTCTCCTTAACCCAACTGAGCAGTTTACTATTGTTTGTCATTCAATTCCTCCATATTTTATTTCTCAAGATATACTAACACAAATTTACGATTGTTGCAATCAATTTCATGACAATACCTTCATCAACATTCAACATTTTGTTAGATTGTGTCCCTTCCAATCTTCCATTCTTCCAATCTTCCAATCTTCCAATCTTCCATTCTTCCAATCTTCTATTCTTCCAACCTTTCTTTGTATCACCTTCAGTTAGATTGTGTCCCTTCATATCGGTTAAAAAGCAGCACCTAACTTCACATGCACTTTCCCACGCAGTGCAGAATCACCAGCAGCCAGACCATAATCCAATTGGATAATACCCCCTTTAGATTCAAGTCTCGCACCGATACCGTACCCGACTCGGAGTTTGTCAAACTCTGACGGTTTATCCACGAAAGTAACCGAACCCATATCCAAAAAAGCAAATATCTGAGAATTCCTTCCCATCAGGAATCGGTATTCGAACGTAGCATTAGCACGGCGAGGACCAGAAAACCAATCCTCATCATAACCTCTTAAAGAATTAACACCACCCAAATAAAAGAGTTCTGTTGGAGGGATGTTTATTCCCCATGCCGATGCACCGTGTATCTCTATAGCGATTATTTGGTCTTCCCAAGTCTGAAAATACTGCTGAATATCAAGCCACAGTTTTCTGAGTCTAAAGTCGCTATGTGAAATTTCAACTGCGATGCTGTCTCTTCTACCCTGTGTTGGATTTAGATAGTAGTCCCGCGAATCTCTCGTGAAACGAACGGAGACACTATATTTAGATCCATCATGTTTATGTACGGTGTCAGTTTCAGACATAGTACCCTGCATGTTATCAATAGGATTCATGTTATTAATAGGATTAAGGGGGGTTGGTATTGTACCTTGTGAAATTAAACTGTCATAACGAATCTGTTTATATCCAAAAATAATTTCGCTTTTATAGAATTTTCCAAACCTTGTATTACCACTAATGCTACCCGACCTTTCCTCTGATTCTGCATCATTGAATTGATTCCGTTGTTTGAGTTTACTATATGAGAAACCTAAAGAGATAGGTCTACCGAATATCCACGGTTCAGTATATCCGACACTAAGGGCTCTCAACAAACCCGATTTCCAATAAAAATTAAAATTGCGTCCAGTACCAAAGAGATTAGTCTCACTGAGTTCAACCACCCCCGTAAGTTGAGGAACATCATCAGAACCTTCAACGGGGGGTGCATATCCCAGTATCCCAATTAACCTACCCGTCCGCGCTTCAGTAACCTTTGCATTAAAGATTATAGAGTCATCTGTCGGACCTTCCTCTAACATATTAGGTTGAATATGGTAGAAAAAACCTAAATTTCGCAAACGGTGGTAGCTCTGGTCAATCTTCCTCTGATGATACGTTTCGTTCACCTGCAATGGTATTTCTCTGAGCACAATATGGGGTTTCGTCTTATGTAATCCGCTTACCTTAATCTCACTCAACCTAACAAGTGCTCCTTCGTTGATTTTCAATGTAAAATAGATTCTACCATCTGCGGGTGAGAGATGCGTAATAGTCGGTTCAATTTCAACCTTTGGATACCCATGTTCGCTATATAGAAGTTGTATTCTTTCTATACCTTGCTCAAGAGATGTTTTCGTAAAATAGTTCCCGTTGTGCAGACGCATTTCCTGCAAAATATCAGAATTAGACAGCAGTTTATTACCTGAAAGTGAAAATTCACCATAGCGGAGTCTCTTACCTTCACGAATTCTTGTAACTATAGTCAAACGAGAATTATCGCCTGTATGCGGGGTAGGAACAGGCAAAACCTGTGCAAAAACATAACCATCATGTCGATAGGATGACACTATCCTATTGAATCCATCACTAATTTCATTTCGGGAATAAATCTTTTTGGACTTCCAACCGAAAAGATCACGTAACTTTCTCTGACTGAAATGTTTGTTACCATTAAAACTTATTTTTGTAATATTGTATAGAGGTATGGAGTCAATATCAGCAGCGACTTCTTCTGTTGAATCACTTTCCGTTGTAGATAAGTCTTCAATCCCATAACTGTCTTTAGTTTGGGAAGTAAGACAGAAAATGAGAAAGCAGAGTACAATCGGTAGAAAAATGGATTGAAAAAATCGCATGGAATGGATACCTATTAGAATGTTGGTAAATCTATTTTAACATGAACATAAGGGATATGCAAATTTCAGTTTTCCAGAGGGTACAATTTCCAGGGGTATAAATTGACAAACCGAACTTTTTGTGATATTATATTTAAAATAAGTAGAAAGGATTATACCTCATGTCAAATGTCTTTGAGATCCTGCAACAACGAGGTTTCGTTCAACAGTGTACTAACGAAGAAATCGTATCACGTCTACTCACTGAAACGCAGATAGCATATTATGTCGGTTTTGACCCAACAGCAGATAGTCTGCACGCCGGTAGTCTTGTCCCGATTATGGCAATGGCACATCTACAGCAGGCTGGTCATAAACCCATTGCGATAATAGGCGGCGGCACCACCATGATCGGTGACCCGACAGATAAAACCGAAATGCGACCTATGATCTCTGCTGAACAGATCGAAAAAAACGGCGCACGTATACTCAAACAACTACAACGCTACATCCAATTAGATAACGCAGTAGGACTATTCCTAAACAACGCTGAATGGCTGCTTTCACTAAACTATGTAGAATTTCTACGCGAAATTGGTAGACATTTTCGCGTCAACGAAATGATGCGCGCCGAAGGATATAGACAAAGACTTGAAAGGGAAATGGGACTCTCTTTTCTCGAATTTAATTACCAACTCTTACAAGCTTATGACTATCTACGACTATTTCAGGAACATAATTGTGTGCTACAATTGGGTGGGGATGATCAATGGGGAAATATACTTGCAGGCGTTGACCTCGTAAGGAGAGTTGAAGGTGAACGCGTACACGGATTAACATTTCCACTACTAACTACCGCTGGCGGCGCAAAAATGGGTAAAACTGTAGGTGGTGCTATATGGTTAGATCCAGATAAAACAACGCCTTATGAGTTCTATCAATACTGGATCAACACCGACGACCGAGACGTTGAACGATTCTTAGCATTTTTCACTTTCTTGCCAATGGAAGAGGTAAAAAGACTGGGAAAATTGGAACATGATGAGATAAGAGAAGCAAAAAATATACTGGCTTACGAAGCAACAAAACTTGCACACGGTAAAGAACAAGCCGACAGATCACAGGAAACTTCACAGGCTGCTTTTGGAGGAGAAGGTATAGACCTTGACGCAATGCCAACTACCACAATATCCAAAGACTACCTGGAAGACGGTATACCTATCATCCAACTTTTTCATGAAGCCGGTTTAGCAAACTCACGTAGTGAAGCACGTAGACTCATAGAACAAGGTGGTGCTTATGTTAATGAAGAACAACAGAAAGATATAAAAATCGTAATTGATACAAATTCTTTAAAAGACGAGGCTTTGCTCCTACGCGCCGGTAAAAAACGATACCACCGTATTCTTCTAAATTAAATTATTTGACATAACCCCAAATTATATGATATAATACTTTGATGATGTAGTTTAATTAAACTTTTTCTCTTGTATCACGTTTTATCTAATAATTACAGTTTATACTACCAACTAAGGTATTCAGGATTTCATAGATGAAAAAACTTGAACACATTGCCTACATTTCAGCGCACAAGAATAGGTCCCAGTCCATCCGGACAAGTTCACGGGATCACGCTTTATACTTTTGGGCATATTTTACGACCTTATTATACCCGTTTACGCACTGCGGGGGTAGGTAGTGATAGCCTAAAAGAAGGCTAAAAGCAAGACAGTATAAGTTACAATGGATTTCACGCTTCACCCCCAACGTCGAAAAACTTCGGTGTTGGGTTGTTTTATTTAATAATAAGCGTGTTGACGAATTCAGTCTTTTCGGAGGATATTAAAAATTATGGTTATTGTCACCAAACCGGATGCAACGCCAGATCAAATTGATAAGATAGTCAAAAGGGTTGAAGGCGTGGGTTTGAAAGCACAGATTTCGACGGGTGAACAACGTACCGTCATCGGTGTCATAGGAGATAAAACATTGCTTGGAGATATGCCAATCGGATCAATGTCGGGTGTCGAAAAAACGATGCCTATCACGGCACCCTATAAATTAGCGAGCCGACAGTTTCGGGAAGAACCCACCATCATTGCTGTCAACGGAACGAAGATCGGGGGACGAAAACTTGCGGTTATGGCAGGACCCTGTGCAGTTGAAAGCACTGAACAGATCGTTACAATAGCAAAATACGTCAAGAATGCTGGCGCAACTTTCATACGAGGCGGCGCATTTAAACCCAGAACCGGTCCATATAGTTTCCAAGGCTTCGGGCTCGAAGCACTCAAAATGCTCGCTACCGCAAAACAGGAAACAGGATTAGGAATCGTAACTGAGGTAATGACACCAAGCGAAGTCGAAATTGTAGGTGAACATACTGACATCTTTCAACTCGGCACACGCAATATGACTAACTTCTATCTATTGCGCGAAGTAGGACGAACAAAAAAACCCGTCATATTAAAAAGAGGTCTTGCTTCAACAATCGAAGAATGGCTACTCGCCGCAGAATACATACTATCAGAAGGGAATCCTGATGTCATCCTGTGTGAACGCGGAATTAGAACATTTGAAACACATACACGAAACACACTTGATCTCAATGCTGTACCTGCTGTACACGAATTAAGCCATCTGCCAATCGTCGTTGACCCAAGCCACGGAACAGGTATCAGAAGTCTCGTAAGTGATATGACAAAGGCATCCGTAGCATCCGGCGCAGATGGATTATTGCTGGAAGTACATCACGATCCTGACCATTCAATGACAGGAGATGGGGCACAATCACTCTTTCCTGAACAATTTGAAAAACTTATGCAAGATATAAAACCAATTGCAATCGCTGTCGGACGAGAAATATAGTTCAAGAATACATATCTACTTATACTTGAAATGAATACACAAAACTACATTTCAAGTTACACCTAACCATATCGGAGGATAGAACGGTGGATGACTTTGAATCAAAACAGGAAAAGGTCTATATTTTTGATACAACACTCCGAGACGCTGAACAGACCCCTGGTGCTGCACTCGGTATTGAAGAAAAATTAGAGATCGCAAAACACCTCGCAAAACTAAACGTTGATGTCATCGAAGCTGGTTTCCCAATTTCTTCTCCAGGTGATTTTGATGCTGTTGAAAGAATATCACACGAAATAGAAGGTCCCGAAATCTGTGCACTTTCACGCGTTGTGGAAAAAGACATTACGGCTGCATGGAAGGCTATTAAAGACGCACAACGGGCACGCATTCACACCTTTGTCGGCACATCAAATATCCACATGGAAAGGATTACAAGAACGACTCCTGAACGCACATTGGACATGGCTGTTGACGCAGTTGCTTACGCAAAGAGTTTATGTAAAGATCATCCAGACGCAACTGTAGAATTCTCACCAATGGATGCTGGACGTACCGAACTGTCATATCTATATAAAGTCGTAGAAGCAACTATTGACGCAGGTGCTACTGTTGTAAACATACCCGAAACAGTCGGGTGGACAGTACCCACAGAATTTAGCAATCTCATTGCGGGAATCATGGAGAATGTAGCAAATATTGATGACGCGATCATAAGTGTACACTGCCACAACGATTTAGGGTTGGCAGTAGCGAACAGCATTGCCGCAATTGAACAGGGCGCACGACAAGTAGAATGTACAATTAATGGACTCGGAGAACGCGCAGGTAATACTTCACTTGAAGAAGTCGTAATGGTTATACGAACACGGCGCGATTACTTCAAAAGATACTATACTGATATAAACACGAAAGAAATTGTTCCTATTAGTAAACGGGTTAGTCGCACGATGGGAATTCCGGTCCAACCCAATAAGGCTATTGTGGGAGAAAACGCATTTGCACACAGTTCCGGAATACATCAAGACGGTATCATAAAATCACGCGTGACTTTTGAAATTATTGACCCAATAGAGATCGGTTGGAAAGAGAGCCAGATTATTCTCAGTCCACGTTCCGGACGAAACGCACTCAAACATAAACTAAACGAACTCGGCTACGAATTAGATAAGGAACAATTAGAGAAAGTCTATGAGAGATTCCTGCAAGTCGCTGATAAGAAAAAAGCAATCCATGATGCTGACCTGGAAGCGATTATGAGTGATGAAATACGTTATGTTCCAACAACTTTCGAACTCGATTATATACAAGTTGTCAGCGGAACAAAAATTGCATCTACTACTACCGTCGGTATTAAAACTGAAGAGGGGTTAATAGAAAACGCTTCTACAGGTGAAGGTCCTGTTGATGCTGCATTCAAGGCAATTAACCAGATCGTAAAAATTGACCTTAACCTCATTGACTATCAGATCCGTTCAGTAACAGAAGGCGAGGATGCGATTGGTGAGGTCATGCTAAAGGTACAGGACAACGGAAAGATCATCACTGGAAACGGGGCAAGTACTGATATCATCGAAGCGAGCGCAAAAGCTTATGTTCACGCTGTCAATAAATTAATACAACTCCGTTCTGAGGGTTGACTATTGTTACAGTAAAATATAAAAATTTATGAACAACCCCGGTAGGTTCGGTTTCCTAACCGAACCGGTTTTGTACCACTTACGTTCATAAAGATTTTCGCTATTGTTTAATCGATATCATGAATCTTGAGGACTAAAATATCTTGATAACATTTTAGGTGTATGCTATTATCTATCTATTACAAAATTCCAATCCATTGTCGGTAGGTTCGGTTTCCTAACCGAACCGATGGAGAGTGTCCAAGTAATTCTAAAATCTACTATATCTATCTATTACGTAAATCCAATCCATTGAATACATGAGGAGACATACATGGCTGTTTTTCTACATACACGTGTCCGAGTCAGCAATCTTGACGATTCTATCAATTGGTATTGTGATCATTTGGGGTTTAAAGTCAAGAGTCGTAGCGACAAATCACCAGCAGGTAATCAGATCGTCCACCTTGAACTCCCAGGTAACGCACATACCTTGGAACTAACATACTCACCCGATTATGACCTTCAGGTTCAGGAAGACCTAATGCATTTTGCCATTGGCGTTCCTGACCTTGTGGAATTCTGTGATGTTTTGGAAAAAGCAGGTTTGGAGATTTGGCCCGACGAATGGAAAAAACAATTCACTTCCGGTGGGATGAAAATGGCTTTCATCACAGATCCAGATGGTTATGAAGTTGAACTCTTAGAACGCAAAGACGCAGCAGGGGATCAACTCGACGTCCTCAAAGAATCCTAATCAAAACTGTGACCTCAATAGGCTTCAGACAAAAGGCCAGAACCGATCCCAAGCAGTCATCCAATCCTTTGCGTGAATTTCAACAGTCAACGGACCGGTGATTTCAACACCTGTTCTTCCCTTAAAGTCTGAAAGTTTTTCAACATTGGAAACTTCAATCTTGATAGTTGTGGGTTGACTTGGCACATAAGGACGCACCTTGTCTAATTCTTTGAGTGCTTTTTCTGTAGCAGCTTCAATCATATCTCTTGCACGTGCTGGTGGAATTTGCCTTGCGCTGTATCTACTAAGGCCTTTTTTGACGGCTATAGTTGGGAGTGTGTCACCTAAAAGTTCTTTCGCTTCTCGGCAGACCGCGGAATCACCAGTAACCAACGCGATAGGCACACCGTAGTGACCATTAAGTGCTGCATTGACACCAGTCTCTCCAACAAGATCATCGTTAAACCAAAGGTTTCTATATTGGACTGTAGAAATAGTGTGGCACAGCACACCGTCAGGGGTACCGTTGCGTGCATGCATGCCAATCAACAAACATGCATCACAACCCGTTTGCCACATCTCATCATATCGCCCCCAACCATGATGTGCTACCCATTCACAATCGGGATGTATTTTCTCTGGGATAAGGGAATTAAATGTCCAACCTTTTCCTGCACCGTGGCAATCTACGACTACGATCTCATCTGCTCCAGCAGCCTTTGCACCCCGCACAGCAGCGTTGATCTCTTCTGTATACAAACTTCTGCACTCCTCAAACATCGCAGCACCACCTTCAACCTGATCCCAAACGACTATACCGCTAACACCTTCCATGTCAGACATGATCAATACACGCATAACATCAATTCCACCTTATTCTATACATTCTGTTTTGTGCTGAGTATAGACCAAACCGCGTTAATAAGCAAGGTTAAATTGAGCCGGTATAGTCTTCTGTTAATGACGTTACACAATATACACATCTATAAAGGTTAGAAGAAAAACTGGTATGAATAAAACTCGTGAGGATTTAACAGAGGGAAGCATACTAAAACATCTGTTTAGACTTGCTATACCGATAACATTCGGATATATTCTTCAAGATGCATTTAACATTGTTGATATGATCTTTGTAGGTAGATTGGGACCTGCTGCAATTTCCGCCGTGGGTGTGAGTGGAAACCTGTTGCGTTTGGTAGGTGTGTTCTCTCTCGGTATCTCAACAGGTGCTGGGATTATGGTGGCACAATATCTTGGAGCAAGAAACTTTGCACAAGCTGGACATGTGGCAAATCAAGCGATCATATTAGCTTTCATCTTCGCAATTGGGATAGGAATTTTAGGATATCCTTTAGCTGAATTTGGCATTCGGACATTGAGAATTGATGACCCTGACATAATACAGCTCGGAACCACTTACATGCATATTATTCTCGTCGGAATCAGCACAATGTTCTTATCCATGACACTCGGTTCAATCTTTCGTGCTGGCGGCGATGCTGTCACACCGATGATAGTATTGGTCTTCTCAACCCCTATCAACATCGTGCTTGATCCGTTGTTGATATTCGGTTTATGGGGTTTTCCTGAACTTGGCGTAGCAGGTTCTGCGTATGCTACACTCATCGGTAGAGGTATCGGTGTTCTTATACTCTTATTCCTATGCTGGCGTGGACGAGCACCCATCTCATTTCGACACGTGCAGTATAGACCAGACCTGGTTGAAATGCTTGACATTTTTAGGTTAGGCATATATAGTTCAATGCAAGGTTTCTGGCGTCATGTGTCACGATTAGGTTTCTTATGGGTAATAGGTCCGTATGGTAAGTTCGCTGTCGCAGCATATACACTCTGTATGCGTTTACGTATATTAGCAATGAATCCTGGATTCGGTGTAGCAAACGCTGTTGCACCAGTTGTTGCTCAGAATTTAGGTGCAAGGAACATAGAAAGAGCCGAAAAAACAACTCACATAGGTAACCTTTTAGGCACATCGCTTATGACGGGAATAGGTATAATATTTCTGCTATTCCCACAGACGTTTCTTAGCGTATTCACTGATGATGGGGAAGTGATTAAAATTGGAAAAGCTTTTCTACAATGTTTATCACTAACATTCGGATTTATCGCTTTCTCCTTAGTTCTGGGTAAAGCACTGAATGGGGCAGGTGATACATTATCACCCATGTTAATTACACTCGCCGCACAACTGGGAGTCGGTTTAGGACTTGTAATTCTATTGTCTAATTTTCTCGGTATAATCGGAATCTGGATCGGAATTGCTCTCTCAAATGTTGTCCAAGGCGGCGTCATGTGGCTTTGGTATCGTACGGGTAAATGGAAAACTATTAACGTGATTAAAAAAGGTAGATGAATTACTACCAGAAAGGAAATTGTATTAATATGGACAAGGGTTTTGAGAATCCCCAACTCGTTATCACAGTTGACGAGTTGATGAACAATCTTGATGATAAAAATATCTGTATAGTTGATACACGTCCAACACATGAATATTTAAATGGACATATTCCAGGTGCATTACATTTGGATTTATTCGGTTTAAGCCTTATCAATACAACCCAAGAGATGTTTGATGCATTTATGTGGATGATAGCATATCTGTTTCAACAACGCGGTATTGATCCTACAAAGACAATCATCTGGTATGAGGATATATCGGGAACACGCGCATCCCGTGGACTCTGGTTCTGTGAGTATCTCGGAATTATGAAGACGCGTCTACTGGATGGTGGTTACAAAGCCTGGTTAGCTGCGGACGGACCTGTAAGCACAGAGGGGGTTGTACCACCTGCAGTTGCACCGTTCACAGGAGAACCACAGAAACATTTGCATCTAAGTGCTGATTCAATTCATGAACAATTGAATCAGGACGACTTCATTCGATTGGATACACGCACCGCTGATGAACACTACGGCAGAGTCGCTCGGGCTGAACGCGCGGGTGCGATTCCCGGTTCTATACATATTGAATGGCTCAACAATCTTGACGAGAATGGTGCTTTTAAACCAGCACATGAACTCCGGGAATTGTATGAACCGGTCGGTATCACACCGGAAAAGCAGATAATGTGTTACTGACAGGGAGGATACCGTTCTTCCCAAACCTACTTAGCGTTACGCTTATTAGGTTATCCGAATGTAAGTAATTACATCGGATCATGGAAAGAATGGGGAGACCGGCTGGATTTGCCGGTTGAAATACCAACGTCATAGATTCTAAACGTATAAGGTGCGGTCCGTCTTTCGCACTTTATACGTCAATCTACTGAAAACTGGAAACCGAAAACTTACATATCTTTGCCACTTCTATTGGGCGCTCGTGGGGTAAGTAATGTCCAGAACTAGGGATCCATCTTATATGTATACTCGGATTAGATGGAATCCGCAACAATTCCTCTGTTGATTCATGCCTGCCCAATTCACCGTAAACTTCATAAATAGGTATTTTTGCATTTTCAAGAAAAGTCCAACCATCGAATTCCCTGACAGAACCCCAGAAACTATCCCAAACTCTTTCTATAAAACGTTCCCTTGTCATACCTGCTTTCCACTGTATCTCTTTGATTTTCTCGTGAGATAATGAACCGTAAAATCGACCTGTATCAAATGCAGTTCTTGTAACGGATAGGCTTGTCCATCCTTCAAGCAAAACCAAGGCTGCAACACGCGCATCCCGTCTTGCTGCTTCCGTAGCAACCATCCCACCGAGACTGTGTCCCACCAGAACTATCTCCTGCATCTCTAAAGCATAGATAAGGTTTAGCACATCATCCGCAAGACAGTCTATTGTGAAAGGTTCAATTGGCGCGGGACTCCGTCCATGTCCCCGGAAATCAAGTGTTATGTAACGTTGTTCCATCGGCAATTCCGATATGACAAGATCCCAATCGGCTGAATCACATCCTGTACCATGCAGAAATAGCAATGGAACACCTGATCCTTCCGAATCGTAAAAAAACATCTCACCCCAGAATCGTGTAAGTGTTGCCGATTTCGTCATAACATTTCAACTCAGTTAAGAAACTGCGCTTCTATCCTTTCTCCTGCACTTAACGTTACACCAGAAGGAATTGTGATGAGACCGTTTGCCAATACAAGGGAATGAAGTATTCCCGATCCTTGGGGACCCGTCGTTTTCGCAACGTATTCACCATTCTCTTTGGAGATAATAGCACGCATATAATTCACACGTCCATCGCTGTTCGTAACATCAGTCGTGAGAACCGCTTCAAAGGTTGGACGTAAGAGTTCAGTGTGTCCAGCCATTTTCAGAAGTGCTGGACGAACAAACAACTCAAAAACAACAAGCGATGACACAGGGTTACCAGGTAAACCAAAAATGGGTTTGTCATCAATAAACCCGTAGACTTGCGGTTTACCAGGTTTCATTGCAACTCGCCAAAAGTGCATCTTTCCTAACTTGGTCAACACATTTCTAACGACATCATGTTCACCGACAGAAACCCCACCACTTGTTATCAGGGCATCCGCCTGTGAAAGTGATTTCAAGAAGATCTGTTCTGTCTTATCTGCATCGTCGGGTGCAATACCCATATCTATAGGTATCCCACCAGCATTCTGAACCTGTGCGTAGAGACCGTAACGATTGCTATCGCGTATCTTACCCGGTTTCAGTGTTTCGCCAATAGGCATGAGTTCATCACCCGTTGAGACGATTGCTACTTTAGGTTTACGATATACTTCTACCGACGCACAATTGAGCGACGCCATCATGGATATTTCAGGTGGATGCAGGATCTTTCCATTTGACATGACACAATCTTTCACCTTAACGCTTTCACCAGTGAAGCGTACGTTTTCAGATTTATCAACACTTTCAAAGATCTGTACAGTATCGCCATCAAACTCAGTTACTTCCTGCATAACAACTGCGTTTGCCCCGTCTGGCATCATCGCTCCTGTCATTATACGTGCCGCACTCCCGGATGATACCTTTTTTTTTGGTGCAAATCCAGCAGCGATAGTTTCCACGACCGATAAGACAATTGGATTCTCTTTAGATGCAGCCTTTACATCTGATGATATAACAGCAAACCCATCCATCGCTGAATTATCAAAAGGTGGGATATTATCAGAGGCATAAAGATCCTCTGCCAGAACATAACCTGAACATTCAAGTATCTCTCTCTGTTCTGTTTGTAAGACATCAATTGTGTCTAACATCTGTTGCCGTGCTGCTTCAACACTAAGCATAAAATTCACTCCAATCAGTTTAAATCATCATATCCTCAAACTACTTTGCATGACCCATGAGAAGCACCGCGGCAGGTAAGGACGTTTCTGAGCTCTCTTGAAATGCCCAATGAATAGACGTTATATCTGTGTTAGATGCTAACATCTTGTAGGGTAGGGACCACGCTTTGAGTGTCGGTTCCAGGAAAGTTGCTACTGAGTCAACCCATTTTCCATTCTCATCTCTATTGTGATAACCACGATATCCGATAAACACAACAACCGGTATTTTCATGTTGTAAACAGTGCCGCGAAATGCATCACCCGATTCAAGGAAACCGGTATTTTGTATTATAATCACAGGTTTTTTGTCACCGACAAACAACCCCGCAGCCAACGCAAATGCTTCACCTTCCCGGCTTACAGTGATGACTTCAATATCCGGTTCTTTACGCAACCGTTCATATATCTGTGCACTACCGTTATCCGGAACACCAATTGCATGCGTAATATTCTGTTGTTTGAGTGCTTCAACTATTTTTTGAGATGAAACCACAAAATGTCCCCATTGATTGATGTGCTGCTATGCCCTTACTTTCTACCTTCAACTAAGGCGTCAACAACGGATGGATCAGCAAGTGTAGACGTATCACCAAGATCCGATACGTCACCCTCTGCAATGTTACGTAATATTCGTCGCATGATTTTACCCGAACGCGTCTTCGGTAAAGCAGGCGTAAATTGGATTTTGTCCGGCGTTGCGATAGGTCCAATATGCTGTCTGACAGCCTGTTTTATACCTGTTTCTACATCCTCTGAAGCAGTTTCACCTGTCATAAGTGTTACGTAAGCATAGATACCTTGGCCTTTAATATCGTGTGTATAACCGACAACCGCAGCTTCGGCAACTGCGGCATGTTGTCCAATCGCGCCTTCAACTTCTGCGGTGCCTAATCTATGTCCTGAGACATTCAAGACATCATCCACGCGTCCTGTGATCCAGTAATAGCCATCTTCATCTCGCAAAACACCGTCTCCTGTCATGTAATAACCGGGAAACCTTTTGAAATAGACATCAATGAAACGTTCATGGTCACCATATACAGTGCGCATAATACCGGGCCACGCATATTTAATACAGAGATAACCGGTAGCCGGATTACCAGCCACTTCATTACCTTCCTCATCTAAGATCACCGGTTCAATGCCAAAAAACGGGAAGGTGGCTGAACCAGGTTTCAACGTGGTCGCTGCAGGGAGAGGCGTAATCAGAATACCACCGGTTTCAGTCTGCCACCAGGTATCAACAATCGGACAACGTTTCTCTCCAACAACGTTATAGTACCACAACCATTCCGGTTCTTTTATCGGTTCACCGACAGTGCCTAATAGTCTGAGTGTAGACCTATCATATTTTTCTACCCATGTATCACCTTCTTTCATCAATGCACGTAATGCCGTAGGTGCAGTGTAGAATAGGTTGATTTTGTGTTTCTCTACCACCTGCCAGAAGCGGCCATAATCAGGATAGTTTGGGACACCTTCAAACATCACAGTGATTGCACGATTAGCAAGCGGTCCGTATATGATATATGAATGACCCGTAATCCACCCAATATCTGCCGTGCACCAGTAAACATCCCCCTGATGATAATCGAAAATCTGCTGATGCGTATACGATGTATAGACGAGATACCCGCCAGTCGTATGGAGAACACCCTTCGGTTTACCTGTAGAACCCGATGTATAGAGAATAAAGAGCGGATCCTCAGCATTCATTTTCTCAGGTTCACATTCTGTTCCAGCGTCAGCCATAGCTTCGTGCCACCATACATCCCGTGAAGAATCAAGGTCTACTGTGTCCCCTGTCCGTTTTACAACGACAACGGACTCAATTGAAGGACAATCAACGACTGCCGCGTCAGCGTTTGCTTTCATTGGAATATCACTTCTTGCACCACGCATTGCAGTATCTTGTGTGATTAACATTTTACATTCGGAGTCATTGATTCTATCCCGAAGAGATTCAGCAGAGAATGCACCAAAAACGATAGAGTGAATCGCACCAATTCTTGCACAAGCCAACATCGCGACCGCTAATTCCGGGATCATCTGTAAATAGATACAGACACGATCACCTTTTACGATACCGTTAGATTTCAGCACATTGGAAAACTTTTTTACCTCCACAAGAAGTTCGTTAAATGTATATTGCTGATCTTCCTGAGGGTCATTTCCTTCCCAAATGATTGCCGTTTCCTCTCCATGTCCGTTTTCAACGTGCCTATCAACACAGTTATAGCAAGCGTTCAGTGTGCCCCCTTCAAACCATTTAATCTGTGCTTTGACAAAATCGTAGTCACTTACAGTATGCCACTTCTGATACCACGTCAACCGCTCAGCGATCTGTGCCCAAAATGTGTCTGGGTCTTTAACCGATTCAGCATACAATTCTTGATATGCTTCTAAGCTGCTGACGTGTGCGTTCTCTATTGGATATGATGTCTCCGATGGTGGGAAAATGTTGTCTGCCATTTTTCTCTCCTATTATAAAACAATCCATAACTAAATTTAATCATATTCTTCTTACAAGCATTCTATCCTAATTATGCGATTTTGTCAACAATTGAATCACATGAATCTGTCATTATTCTTGACAGTAATGTTGCAGTATGGTATACTTTTAACTATCAATTAACTGGCAATCATCTGATGTCTTGGAGTTGAAATGTTATCAAAAAATCGTATACTATTAATTCCTTTCCAAATTGCTATAGGTGTTGTTGTTGTTCTGTCTGGACTTCTCGTATACCTGTTTGTTGTTAAGAAGTTTATTTGGGAAGTACTTATCGCAGAAAGCATAACACACGGTTTTTGGGTAGCACTGTTGTTGATACTCTCAATGGGAATTACTTACGGATTTATGGTTGTTGGAACAACTGAGGGTATAAGATACATCGGACGAAAATTCAACCTTGAAGTTCCGTTCAAGCCAGTTTGTTCAGGTGCTTTCTTAGGCGCACCCGCTGTCGTCGGATTAGTAGCACTATTGAATGTACCCTGGGGGATCTTTGGCAATCAGAATATAATTGTCAATATGATTGTCCCTATCCTTGCTCTAATATCTTACATTCTGTCATTACCGATTCGCGGTTGGTTCCTGATCGGGTTACCTATTGAGATATTGTATCTCTTAGCAATTCCCGTCGGTGCCATCATTGGTTACATAATATCAAAGAAAGAAGTATCAGTGATTGAGCATTCTGAGGAATAATCTGTCTCTTGTATATTTGTACTCAGTCTTTTCTGTAGGCATTCCCCTCCTACAGAATGCATGTATAATTAATTGTATATTTTACCGTAATTAACTCTCACGAAACGCTTGTAGGTTGGAGGTTTGACCAACGCATGCAGTTTGATAAACCTAAAGATGAATGCGGAGTTTTCGGTGTATTTGGACACCCAAGAGCTGTTGAATTAACTTATCTGGGTTTACGTGCACTACAACATAGAGGTCAGGAAAGTAGTGGTATCGTTGTCTCTGATGGTGAAAGACTATCATCTCATCACGGCATGGGTCTCGTGGATGCTGTATTTAATTCTGAAGTCTTAGGTAAATTATCTGGAGACATCGCCATCGGACATAACAGATACTCAACAGCAGGAGCAAGCACCCTTGAGAATGCACAACCTTTGTTACGAAACTATAAGCATGGTGAGCTTGCACTCGGACATAATGGCAACTTGGTCAACGCACCAGAGATTAGAAAACACCTTGAAAATGGCGGTTCAATTTTCAGTACCAGTTTAGATACTGAGGTCGTTTTTCATCTTATCGCCAGGTCTAAACAGCATAGTTTGGAAGACAGGATATTCGATGCATTTCGTGCAGTGGATGGTGCATTTTCTATCGTCGTAATGGACAAAACGACGCTTATGGGAGCACGGGACCCACACGGTTTTCGTCCTTTGTGGATTGGAAAACTCGGGGATGCTTATGTACTCGCTTCTGAAACTTGTGCACTTGATGTTATTGAGGCAACGCCAATACGAGAAGTAGAACCAGGGGAATTAGTTATCTTTCGTTCCAAATTCCTGGGATTAGAATCTTTCCATTTCTCATCACCAAACGATAAATTATCACAATGTATCTTTGAATTCATATATCTGGCACGACCAGATGGCATGATGTTTGGACAAGGTGTTAATAGCACTCGCAGAGAATTCGGAAAGCAACTTGCACGAGAACACCCCGTCAAAGCCGATGTCGTTATTCCTGTACCAGATTCTGCAACAATTGCCGCACTCGGATACGCAGAGGAATCTGGCATACCTTTTGACCTCGGTCTATCAAGAAATACTTATGTTGGACGATCATTCATGAACCCAACGCAAGATATACGCGAACTGATGGTTAAAGTCAAACAGAACCCTATACGAGAAGTACTTCAAGGTAAAAGGGTTATCATGGTTGATGATTCTATCATGCGAGGCACGAATAGCAGAAAACTTGTAAAAATTGTCCGACAGGGTGGCGCAACTGCAGTCCATGTCCGGATAGCATCTCCACCAAACAAATATCCCTGTTTCTACGGTGTGGATACACCGACAAGAGCAGAATTAATTGCAAGTAAACACACTACTGAAGAAATACGAAAATATATAAGGGCAGATAGTTTAGGATATGTCAGTATAGACGGCATGTTAAAAGCAGTGAAAGCACCAGACAATTTCTGCACATCATGTTTTGATGGAAGTTATCCAATTACTCTAAATGAACGTATCCCGCGTCAATTGCCATTAATTGTAAACTAACTTAATAGTAGTAGGCATACTCCGTGTGCTGTTCTCTTAATAGTAGTAGGCATACTCCGTGTGCTATCCTCAACTATGTCAAATCGTCGATTATCACCAGAATCAAGAAAAGAAAACCGTAATACTATCAAGAAGTCTCTTAGCACTGTCCAAGGGGCTTCTACACTAAAGATAGTGCTAATATATTCGGTCCTCGGTCTAATCCTAAATTGGGTACTGCCTACACTGATTCTTGGTGTAAGACCACAAATTCCTAAAGATCAGGCTGAGGTTTGGGGAACTACGATTGCTATGGCTATAACAGGTATATTATTGGTTGTTACTTTAGTGAAGGATATAATAATGCGTAAGCCTTCTCGACCACATGATAAAAATTCCACCACCCATGATAGAAAGGAAAAAGGTTAGAGCATCTTATGTCAAATCAGAAGTCATTGACTTATGCTGATGCAGGGGTATCTTTTGATGCCGAAGCAGAGGCTATGCAAAGAATAAAAACCCTTGTCAGAAAGACCTATAGACCGGAAGTTTTGAGTGATTTAGGTACATTTGGTGGGTTGTTTGCACTAAGTGAATACCGGCAACCCGTTCTTGTCTCAAGCACAGATAGTGTCGGCACAAAGTTGATGGTTGCATTTAAAGCCAACAAACATGATACAGTTGGTTACGATATAGTTGCACATTGCGGAAATGACATAGTTGTTCAAGGGGCAGAACCGCTCTTCTTCCTGGATTACATCGGCACTGGAAAAATGAATCCTATCGTAATTGAACAGATTGTCTTAGGTCTTGCCAATGGCTGCATAGATATTGGTTGCGCGCTTATCAGTGGAGAAACTGCTGAACTCTCAGGACTATATACTCCTGATGAATATGATCTCGTCGGCACTATCGTTGGTGTCGTAGAAAGAGATCAGGTAATCACAGGAGAAAAAATAACGCATGGCGATAAGATAATCGGATTGATGTCAAACGGTCTACATACAAATGGATATACATTGGCACGCCACATTTTATTTGACCATTGTAAATATGAAATAGATACCTACCTTCCCGATATATCAACAACCGTTGGTGAAGAGTTACTCAAACCACACCAGAGTTATGTAAAACTGATCTTACAACTCATGCAAATGTGTGAAGTAAAGGGAATTGCACACATCACCGGTGGAGGATTACCAGCCAACATTTCACGAGTTCTCCCCGATGGATGCCAAGTAAAAATAGATAAGAATAGTTGGGAAAGACAATCTATCTTCTCATTACTACAACAAGCAGGAAATGTAGAAGAAAATGAGATGTATCGTGTGTTTAATATGGGAATAGGTATGGTAGTAGTTTTAGCACCAGAAAACGTTGATGTTGCGATAAATATATGCGAACAATATGATGCTGCTGCGATACAGATTGGTCAAATTGTACCTGGTAAAAAAGGAGTTGAACTGTGTCCATGACATTCTTAAATAACGCTGCAATACAGGAATTAACAAATCTATTAGATAGAACACCGTTACCCGTTGTTATGAAAGCGTTTAAGGAGGTAAACGATGATGAAATCGCTGTTTTTCTATTATTAATGGATGTGGCTTCAACAGGATCCGACTCAACTGATCGCGAGGAAATCCGAAGGAAACTTGTACTTATTGGAGAGGATGAATCTGAAGAGGACAGTGAAGATGCCCTGACAACTTACGCACAAAAAATATTTGCACAATTTCCCTTCAAGAGACAAGTTCAGATTGCTGAAGCTATTTCTACAACTGAGATGGTTGAAACTGAAGAGGCTGAACGGATATGGAACGAGATTAAAGGTAAGTTGAATGCAATTTTGGACAGTACGCTCTTTTTTGGGAATGCATCAAAAAACCTTGCCAAACTTTTAGGCAAGGTTAATATTGAACAACAGAATCAACTGATGGATGTCCTGCAGGAGAATCAACCTGGATTGATAGAAAAAGTCGCAGATCATCTTTATACATTTGACGATCTCAGCGAAATGCCAGATGAGTCCATCAAAACGCTAATTGAGGTGTTAGAAACAAATACACTCGCTCTTGCGTTATACGATTCCCCTACAGACATTCAAGACAGATTTTATGAGAACATGTCCAATGAACAAGCATCAGTTGTAGAAACTGAGATTGAATTACTTACCCATGAACAGACACAACTCAGCGTAACCGCACGTCAATCCATCGTAAATCTAATTCGCAATTTCGCTGGAAAAGGACTAATAAAAATGCGTTAAGTTGTAGCGCATTCTTCCAAAGTGTGCAGTATAATTTCGTGAACATCTGCTATTTTTTAAACTCGAACACTATAGGAAGGATAACAGTCATCTCAGCGTCCTTACCTTTTTTCTTACCAGGGATAAATCTCCATTTTTTCAATGCACTTATAGCTGCATTCTCAAAACCAAATCCAAGATTTGTGAGTGCTACAATGTTTTTCGGGATGCCGTCTGTCCCGATTGTCGCTTGCAGTTTAACAGTACCTTCCTTCTCCGCCCGTTTTGCGTTCTGCGGATATATCGGCTCTACCTTTTTTTTCACTTTTGGTGGTGAGCTCTCAAGATCGGACGTATCTATTCCTGGCACCTCAAAAACTGGATTACTCGCTTCATTTGCCAAATTTGAGAGATCCGGTGAAACTGTCGGAACTTGTGTAGGACGATCAATTTTTGGGGGCCCAACTGTCGTAGTAGGTTGAACTGGATTTCTCATCCCCCTCGTAAGATTTATCCTGGGACCTTCTCTTAATCCAGGGGTTTCAGTGTTGAGTTCGGTGCCGTGCGTTGAAGGTAAAGTGAAACCGCTATCTCTCGGATTTAGTAGACTTGTATCCGTGAGCACTGTTGTTTCGATCGGTGCTTTTATCTCTTGTTGCTCTGCCTCAAAAGTCGGACGTTTTCGAACTGGCAACGAAGTGCGTTTTCTCAAGTCGAAATCTGGGGCAACCAATGCCGCATCAATCCTATCATCTTCAGATGAAATGCGATCTTTTATATATATGAAACCTAATAACAAAGCAAGACTTACATGAAGTCCAATAGAAAAAAATAGTGACAGAGAATTTCTACCACCGGTCTTCTGAAGCGTCATAGGGGGTGGTTTATTCTCAGCCGCAGTAACTATGCCATCCAATTGCCCCTCATCAAGACTAACCTTCATTAACTTAGAATTAACTTTCGGTTTTTTTCTTTCTGCTCTACGTCTCTGTAATTGTGATACTATGTCGGAACTTCTACTCATCTCTTTTCCTCCTGCGGGTTTACTCGTGATGTCGATAGCGCGCTTACAACACACTTACCGGAGTTTATGAGATTGACTATAATTAAACGAGATATGATAACATATTCCCGTTACTCACTTCAGATTAACTGTAGTTCCCTTAAGAAAAACTACATTATACTAATACGTCCATTTTATACTAACCTACTACAAATTATACCGTATTAACAACAAATTGTCAACATTTTTAAAATATCATAACACATAATGTGCCATCTAAGCAACTAAATTTGTCATAATTTACGGATTCCACCAAAACGTCACTTTAGCAACTACCGTGGAATCCTGTAGTATACGTTTCGTTGTCTTATCCGTATCGTAGGTCTGATTATAAACAAAATAGAAATCGCTTCCTGGACGATAAATGTAATTAATGAGAAAATTGGTCAAAATCTGCCTCTTCTCTGTATTCCATTGCGTATATAACTTTGCGAATAACTTCGTAGAGAAAGAGTAATTCAATCTACCTGAGAACAGATTGACCTCAAAACTATCATCTGGAAGCGACACACGATTGAATTCATAGTCCAAGTTAACACTCATCCTTGTAGTCGGTTTCAGTGAAGTATCAATATAGTATTTTCGTAGATTGCCATTATAGTATTCACCGGTCTCAAATCCTGTAGTTATACTGAGAGTACGACTGTCACTTGTAGAGAATCTTCCTCCGAAAACACCAAATTCGTAATCACCTATCGGTATAAAAATATCCTCACGTACTTCGAAAACTTCGTCAAGTCGTTCAAATTCTCGTCTTAAAAAGACCATAATTGAGTCGTCTGTAGCAAACGATGTCCAATGTGAATAGGAGATATTCCATCTTTCAATTTCGTTTTCTTGGTTAAAGACATAGTTCACCTCTGGTCCTGACCATAGTTCACGTATACCGTATCTGTTAGGTCTTGGTGCAATACGCGCATCTCCACGGATCTGTCGTATACCTTCATCCCGCACGTAGCCGACTTCTGGTTCGAAGTCTTCATCTATATCTGTGTAAGAAGTGCTAACTCTTAGGAGATCATTTCTCCATCTTGTGCCGATATACCATGCGTTGTTCCTTCCGTTCATATCAGGTGAAAAGGTTCTTGCAAACATACCCCTAATATCCAATCTATCGTTTGGACGCAATTCAAAGTCAAAGCCACCTGCCCTGTTGTAGTCGCGAGATTCAGCTTTGTTCACTGCGATCATTCCAAAACGGGAACCTACTGGACCGTCTCTTGTGAATCGGATTACAGAATAATTCGTGTGCGGAATATCAATTGGGTCATCATCTTCAGGTTCATCATAGAATTCGTCTGTTCTGACATGGATCAATCCTACGCCGTATCCCCCTATTTTACCGGTGGCTTTAGTCCCGAAGATAATTGGCACTGCGTTGCCTTCATATAGTCCTATCTGTCTGCTATAGAACAACAACATAGGGGGTGGTCTACGAAAACTCTGCCGAGGGATACCAAAATCGAAAAGACCGGCACCTTCTAAAAAAAATGGTCTTTTCTCCGGAAAAAACAGATTAAAACGTGTTAGGTTCACCTGCTCCTGATCAGCTTCAACTTGAGCGAAATCCGTATTATAGGTTAAGTCTGCTATTAAGTTTGACGTAACACCGTATTTGGCATCGAAACCGAGTTTGAATCTTTGCGTTGTTTCAACGGTTGCTTGTTCGTCATATTCTTGTGTCACACCAGGTAGAATATAGGGAAGAATTTCAATACTTCTTGACGGCACGATTCCTTCTAAACCGACAAGCTCGGCAAGGTTAGTCGTTCTATACTTTGCCAACCCCCCGTACGATGCGGGTACTGGTGCCCATATTGATTCTTCCCGATTTCGGATGAGTTCCCTACCAACATTTATACCCCATTTCATCGGATCACTTTCCTCAAAACGTAACTGGTTAAACGGTATACTAAGCTCTGCTGTCCAGGATGTGTCATGTATCTTTGATTGACACGCTACGACTGCATCCCAATCGTCATTCAATGTATCTCCATTATTGGTTATGACTCTATCTTGTATAGCACCTAAGGCGTTCGTCCGGAAAAAGAAGCCACTCCTTTTGTCATTGTATGTATCCAATAGTAGAAATACGTTATCATTTTCGTGGATATCCCGAGCATCTCTACGTCTTTCATTCGCAACGAGTTGAGAAATGTCTGAATCATAACATCTGAACCCAAAATAGATATTATTATTATCGTAGAGTATCCGAACTTCCATCGGTTCAGAACTGACTTCACCTTCATTCGGTTCAATTTGTACAAACCTATTGATTACATCTGCTTCTTGCCAGTCTGACTCGCTTAAATCTCCATCTATTTCAATACTTTCATAGGTTCGATATGCTCTAATCTGCAGATTGTGTGAAGCAGAATAGACTCCTGTAACTATAATAAACACGAATGTAATGAGACAAAGGCATATAGCCAATTTATAGAAAAACTTAGAATTAGTATAGATTTGATAAGTAAATATTTTTACATTCAAAAGCGTTACCTCCTTTGAATACAAAAACTCAGGATTTTAAAAATGGTGTGTGCAGCTTGGGAAGATTATACAAGATTCTGCTAAATTAGACAATTCAAAACTCAAAAACAAACGTCGCTGCAAGGAAAGGGGTAATCGGTAATTGTGCAATGGGAACTTCTTTGGTAAATTCTGAATTATAACGTACTTGTAATAGATTCACTCGGTTATAGACATTCCACATTTCAACAGTAAATCCACCATTAAACTTATCAATATCTAAGAACAACCAATCGATTGTGATGTCATTGAAGAATGACCAATGAAATCTTAAATCTAAACGGTGATAGGGAACAGTGCGCTTCAGATCATCGTATATGGGTATCCATACCTGTTTGTTTGTAAAAGGATTAGTATATTTTTCTCTACCAACTAACGGGGCATATAGGATACCGCTCTTGTATTGCCAGTTAGCACCAAATTCAATAGTAGAATAGAAGTAATTTAGATTGATAGTCAATACATGTGGGGTGCTATACATATAATCTCGTTCCTTGTCATAAGGAGAATCTTGGCGTTTAGAGTCTGTATATGCATAAGCAAACCAACCCCTAAACATTTTTCCAATTTTATGTTCCAATGAGAATTCTATGCCTCTAACTGAACCAGTTTTCTGATTCTGATACTGTCTTTCCGGTAGGTTATAGACGATCATATCTCTTAAGTACTTTAAATATCCGGCGACTTCAAATCTTGTATCTGATGTGATTTTTTTCTCAATGCCAACAACATAGTGTGTGGCTGAACTCGGAGATAATTCTGGGTTCTCATTACCGAGTACAATTTGGTAAAATTTAGGGTTCTGTACATAATTGCCATACATAAAGCGCACATCTATAGGGAAAAGAGTAACACCGACGTCGTCAGGCTGTTCCGTTCCTAATGTGGCACCAATTAAACCCCGCGGTTGAATCGCAAAAGAATCAATAATGTTAAAGTAACTCCCTCTTAATCCAAGAGTTCCATAAAAATCAATGTATCTTGATGACAACAGTGCTTGTGTTGCTTGGAGATAACCTTCAAATTTCTGCATATCTTGCGTAATATGCGTGTGGACCTTCTCTCCATCTACTTTTATTCTTACATCGTAATCCCAATCCCCCTCTTCAAGTGGTCGCGAACCAATACTTGTCAAACTTGACGGAAGATTAGTTAATTCAAAACCAGATTCAAGTAAAAATTTCGGAAATTTTATCCAATACTTCAAATCCCCGCGAAGTGAGTATATGCTTTCTAAATCCCTATAATAATATCCTTCTCCATAAATCAGCTCATTACGTGAAAAAGAACGTGTCAATGATAAAACAGACTTGAACCTTTCTTCTATCTCAGAGTAAAAATGTATCCCTTGGGAATCAAATGGATTCTCAGATATGAAAGGTCCCCGATAGTCACTTTCAGACACTTCATCTACACCGATTAGAAATTCACCACCATCGTCTGCACCGATAGTATTAAATTCTAATCTGTGTATTTTTGATAACTGATAGACGAATTTGCTTTGATAACTCCAGAAACTTGGCACTTGTGTAACCAAGTCATCTTCAATTTCCAAAAGATGGGGTAAAAGTTCAAAAAGTGGTCCCATGTAACTACGGCGACCAAAGAGATACCAATACCCGCGTGTGCCGATGTTCCCTTCAGAGAACATTTGGGAATAAACAAGATTCAGATTGAGTTTGCCGCTAAGTTGAGATGCCGCTAACCGACGGGAAGAAATGTCAATGACAGCCTGCGAGTCAGAACCGAATTCCGCACCGTAACCACCCGGGTACACTTCAACATTCTGAATCACATCCGCATTCACAGTTGAAACAATGCCGTAAAGATGATATGGATACCCTAATGGAAGTCGATCAAAATAGTAAACATTGTCTTCAGGGCCGCCACCACGTACAGATAGTATGCCTACGAAATCGTTTAGAACACCAACACTCGGTAGCATATTCAATACACGTAGCGGATCCCCAGCACTACCAGTCGCATATTTAAAGACATCTGTATTCAGTGTATGTCTCGGTTTCATTTCAATACGTTGGGTTGTAACTTCAATCGGTGGAAGGACAACAATATCCCCTACTTCTTCATCGTCTATAGTTTCCGCATTCTGACAAAAAGCATTTGAGGCAGTTATTAAAAGCAATAATATCAGTAGATGTTTCAATGACCTGAAAATAGAAAATGTCATCTAAAACTCCGCTGTTATGCCTAAGTAAGGAATGAGAGGAAACTGATTAATAGGATCTTTATCCGAGTAGTCTGTATTGTAGCTATAGTTAAGGAGATTTTTTTGATTATATGCGTTCAGTATTTCAAGAAAAACACCTAAATTCCAACTCTTAAAATTGAAAGTTTTGCTCAAGCGGATGTCCAACCTATGATAGGATGGGAGACGTTCAGAATTAGTCTCACCATAGATAGGAATATATACTGTATTCTCAACGATATCTATTGCACTAATTTCCTCGATACTCTCTACATTCTCAAGGAAGCGTGGGTCAATTCTGCGTTCCGAACCATTCACCGGTGTATACGGATTCCCAGTCCTATACTGCCATTTCGCACCTATCTCCCAAGTTGGTGTAAGTTTATAACTTGCTGCTAAAGTGGTGACGTGTGTCTGATCAAATGAGTAGTACCGGTAAGGTTCATCTAAACGGTCTTTTCGTTTTGAGAGTGCATAAGCATAAGAAGCCCATCCAAAAAACCTATCACTACTTCGGTGTCTTAAGAATATCTCAGTACCTTGAGCATAGCCAATACCCTGATTTAAAAATATAGATGCATCATCAGCTGTCACAAGGTTCACAAGGTCTTTGTAATACGCAGCCATCTTAATCTCAGTATTTTGTGACAGTTCTCGTTTAAGCTCAAGAATGTAATGACTCGCTTGACTGGATTTCAATTCTGGGTTACCCACACTGGATGACAGTTGCGCCGGAATTGGCGTTTGGTTGTATATACCGTAGGCGAATTGGAGTTCAGAAGTATTGGGTAGTTCCACACGAATACTACCGCGCGGTTGTATTGATATTTCATCTATGCGGTTAAAATAGTCAAGGCGTAATCCATACACCACTGATAGAAAAGGCAGAATATTAAATCTATCTTGTAAGTATGCTTCAATACGTTGTCCTCTCACAGATTCATCTATAACCTCTTTTTCAACAAAGCGAATGTCATAGTCCACTTCACCCTCGTCTGGAATTCGAGAGAACACACCTTTTACCTCTCCCGGTTCCATACCAAGGATAAGACCAGACTCTAAACGATGCCTTTCGTTTAGTTGATAAGTCAGATCTTCTCGCAACGTGTATGTTGGCGCATCAATATTAAGCGACAATGTAGGTCCAAAATTCACATCAAAAAGAAAATCTGATCTTGTTAATGACAGATATGAGGTTAACCTGTCTGTAAGTGAAGAGCGTAGGTGTATGCCTGCACCTTCAAATCCACTCTCAAAGCTCGTATCGCCTCTAAAGTCAGCGTCAACCTCTTCACCATCTAATGTCAGTGCAAAGTTATCACCTGAGGCAAACATATTGAAGAATAACTGATGTTTATCACTAAAGTCATACCCTACCTTCACTTGATAATCCCAGAATTTTGGAAAAGCAGTGATTGCCCCAGCGTCAAACGTCAATGAACCTACAAACAGATCAATGTAACTTCTACGTCCTGCAGCATACCAATATCCATTCTGTCCAATCTTTCCTTGTAAAAGTCCTTCTGAAAATAGTAAGTTGAGATTAAACTTACCACGAAGGTTTTCTGGACTGTTATCCTTAGAGTAAATATCAATTACTGCCTGTGAATCAACACCGAATTCAGCACCATAGCCGCCAGCATAAACATCGATTCTATCTATGATATCAGAATTCAGTGAAGAGACCAATCCGCCAAAGTGGAACGGATATCCCACAGGAACACGGTCGAAATAATATAGATTATCTTCATCAGAACCGCCACGGATATAGAGTGCACCACTGAAATCATTAGCCACACCTATACCAGGGATCACAGGGAGGGCTCGTAGTACATCACCAGCAGTACCGGGTATTCGCGTAATCTCTTGAGATTCTATACTTTTTATTAAAACTGTTTTAGGAACACGTTCAGTCTTAACCTCTATAGCCTCTAACTGAAAGTCTACCCTTGTAACAAAAATGTTCGGCGTAAGCGATTTACCTTCCTCAACAACAATACTCACTATCTCATCAGTTTCAGATTTTGGAAGCGATACCTGTAATGTATACTTTCCAGCTTTGATTTCATCAAAAGAAAATTTTCCTTCATCGTCTGTAGCAGTTCGCAGATCAAGTTCAATGATACGTATCTCTACGTCTTCAATAGGTTCGTCAGTAATTCTGTCTATGACGACACCCTCAATTGACCCTGTCTGTGCAAAGACTGAGACCGGCAATGCTAAGATTAAAAGCATACAGATTAGTCGACTCATTGTTAACATCTTCCTCAACTTTCTTTATTTTTCAGAATTTTATGTATTGTAATCACCCATAATTATACCCCATAATTATACACTGTCTCTATGCAGAAGTGCCAGAAAAACGGACGATCTTGTTTAAAATTCCAACGTAAGTCCAACATAAAAAATTCGGGGTAACTGCTGAATTTCTTCTGATTCCCATTCGTCTATCACGATCTCTTCATCTTGAACAATTATCGTAGCTTCTCTGAAACTAAATTTTATCTTGTTTTTTCGGTTGTAGAGGTTGATTATATCAATAAACCCACCGATTTTAGTGCCTCTTACCTTCCACTTATGACTTATCCTGAAATCTAACTTATGGTAAGGTTTCAGTTCAGCTTGTAACTCTTCATCAACACTTGCCAACAAAGGATTCAATCCACGTGTTACAGGATCCTGGATGAGTATCAGCGAACTGATAGGAACTTCAGATGTCCCACTTAGATACTGCCATTTTAGTCCCATTTCAGTGTTCTCTGAAAAACTATAGTTGGAAACAATACTCACTATATGTGTATTATCAAATAGGTATGGACTGTATAACGCGTTAGTTTTCTCACGTTGTTCAGCATGTGTATAAGAATATGAAACCCATCCGAAGAATTTATCAGGAATTCTATGACGTAAGAAGGCTTCAACACCACCTACATAAGCAGAACCTTGATTTTGAAAATTGGAGATGGTATCAGCGGTCGCAATGCTTCCCCCTTCTGATTCTGCAAGTGCTTCTCCGGGTTGAACTGGTATTCTGTCATTGATGACCATATTCTGGGTATCTTTGTAATATGTTGCAAACTTAAAATCTGTCTGCTGCGTGAATTCATTTTCTATTTCAAAGATATAATGTCGTGCAATACTTGATTTTAATGATGGGTTGCCGTTGTCAGACAAGAGTTGGTAGGGACTTGGACTCTGTTCATACTGTCCGTAAGCAAAACGGAGGTTGAAATCATTCTGGAGTTTGACATTCACACTGGCTCTCGGTTGAACAGAGAGTTCTTCAGTTAGATCAAGATAATCCAACCGAGCACCAAGTGCTAATGAAAGCGTAGGTATTGGATCGTATCTCGCCTGCAAATAGCCTTCTGACCGATAGAAATCGTGTCCGAATTCGAAATGCGTTAGTTCTAAATTTGTTATCTCATATCTGTCAGGTGTAAAGTATCCAAATGTATTGTCGTTATTTACATAAGTAACTTCACCTATTCTACTGTCTTCAATGCGTTCATATTCATATATTCTTCCCTCTTCAAAGCTATTTGCTGGACTAAAAGACAGAAGAAAACCCGATTCAAGTTGAATCAAAGGATTCAACTTATATATGATGTCTTCTCGTAAAGTGTAAACCGGGACATCTATCTTTACCTCATAAGAATTGTTTACGATTTCTTCCGCAACTAATTTTCCATCTTCAAATACTGCATCTTTAAATTCTGCCTGATCATCTACGACCTTATAAGAGAGAACGATCGGTTCTTTTAGATCAATATCAAGTATATTTAAAGTTCGAGTTAAAGATAGATTTGATGTCAAATTATCCCATAATTCTGATCGGAGATGAATGCCTTGTCCTGAAAAACCGTTCTTGAAATATATGCCTGTTCTACCAACATCTGGTTGAATACTGTCCGGATCTTCTTCTTCTTTAAAGTCAAAATGGTCTGTAGCAGCAAATGCGTTAACTGTTAGGGTATGTCTGTCATTCAGTTCGTAATTAAGTTTGATCTGATAATCAGAAAAATAAGGAAACTGTTGTTCAGTTCCTGTCTGTGCTTCAACAATTGGTCCTGCGATTAAATCGAAATAACTTCTACGTCCTGAGACTGAAATGTACCCTTTATCACCTAATTTGCCTTCAAGTAATCCCTCAGAATAGAGTATATTCAGGTTGAATTTTCCATCTAACCTCCCTTTAATACTATCACGTGTATGGATATCGAGAACAGATTGTGAATCTAAACCAAACTCAGCCCCATATCCACCAGCATAGATATCAATTTTCTCAATAGTTTCTGAACTGATAGTTGAAAGAAACCCTCCCCAATGGAATGGATAGCCGAGTTGTGTCCGATCAAGATAGTATAGGTTTGATCCTGGTTCACTACCGCGTATATAGAGTATACCAAAAAAATCATTTGGAATCCCGATACTTGGAAGTGTCGTTAAACCCTTAAGCGCATCTGTACCAACCCCAGCAATACGCAAGAGTTCGTTTCCCCGTATATCTTTTCTACTAATCGTTAGGGGTATACGTTCACCTTCAACAACGACTGTTTCTAATTCAAATACCTCCCCAAGGGATACTCTCGTCTGTGTTGTATGTCCTGCTGTAACTTCTACAGTGACATTTATCGGTGTTGGAAACGAATTATGAGAAATAGAAAGAGAGTATGTGCCTGGCGGGATTCCCGTAAACCATACTTTACCTTCAGCATTACTTTTTTCACGTTGATCTGTCTCTATGAGATGTACTTCTGCATTTTCAAGTGGTCTTTCTGTATTTTGATTATAGACGGTGATTTCGATTGTACCTGTTTGTGCAACAGCAGTTGCAGCAAAAACGAAGAATAACATTAAACTGACAAATTGCTTCAAATTACCTTCTCCTTAGGGGATTATATACAAGAATGAAACGATACGAAGCTATTCTTCGTTGACTCAAAATTGATTTTTAATTGTTTTTTTTGAATCTGGTCATAAAATGGGTAATGTGCAGCACCGTCAATGTTATTTGGGGTTAGACGCATAATCACACAGGTGAAAACGATGATGCTGTTTTCACTATCTGGTTGGAGAACTACCGTGACGAATTCAGGACCGCTTACTGCATCGGTTCAAACTTCCGACTCATACAATGCTTGTAATAATGCATCAACATCGGTGGTGTTGCTTGCTTTGTTAAACAGATCTACCAAACGATCATGGTCCTGAATAGATTCAAGTGTCTGCTTTACAAGTTGTATATCGCTTGACGGAATACTCCCAATAAGCACTCTCAAAATATGTGTGATAAGATATTTACGTTCTCTTTCTCTTCTTAAATGTTCTTCAAAGGAAAAATGTTCAATATAGGTAAAGGGAGATTCTTGCATCATTTCCTCCGATATTAGTTTCGGCGTACCTATCCATCAGAAACTTCACGATTTCATCAAATTGTGCCATGTTATGTGTTCCGCCTTTCGGACAAGTACTTTTATTGATTATACTTGATGGGACGGTGGATTGTCAAGGGAAGTTTTTGCCACTCTATTTGTCTGAATCGCGGAGGACGTGGTAATACCCCCAGGCCGGTAGGTTTGGTTTCCTAACCGAACCGGATTCTACGCGAAAACCTTAATACCCCAGGCCGGTAGGTTTGGTTTCCTAACCGAACCGGATTCTACGCGAAAACCTTAATACCCCAGGCCGGTAGGTTTGGTTTCCTAACCGAACCGGATTCTACGCGAGAACCTTTATAAACGCAAATGAAGCAAAGCCGGTTCGGTTGGGAAACCGAACCTACCGGCCTGGGGAAATCTGATTTTTCAAACTCACGTTAAATATAGAAGCACAATCTAACAGAATGTGCTACGGCAGTGTGAAGATGGATGGTGTGGGGGGAAGGATAATGATGGATGAAAGGGGTTGGAGGAAGAAGCACAATCTAACAGAATGTGCTACAAAGAAAGGCACAATCTAACAGAATGTGCTACGGCAGTGTCAAGTAGGTTAGGAACATGAGCCTCTTAAAATCCGCGAAATCTGTGAAATCCGCGATTCTGACAAATAGAGTGCAAAAACTTTACACACCCCACCCGTATTATATTATTGACACTCACAAATAGGTGTGGTAATATTTCCATAAGTTTATTTGATCTTATGGTAAGAACTTTGAGTTTTGTAAAACGTTATCGTTATCTACTTGCAGGCAGTTCAGGGATTCTCTTGTTTTGTAGTTTTCCTAATGTCAACTTCTTTCCACTGGCGTGGGTCGCATTAATTCCTTTATTAATCGCACTTGAGACGGGAGTGAGTCGGAAATCCTCATTTTTGATGGGGTACATAACAGGATTGGTTTTTTTCGCGGGTCTATTGTTAGCAATTGTTCTGCTATATCCTTATGCACACATCCTAACAACCTTACTCGGTTATACACTCTTAGTAGGTTATACTGCACTCTATTTTGCAGTCTTTGCAGTATTAGTCCATATTTTGCCATGGCGGACAGGCATATTATACCCTACTGCTGTCGCTTCAATCTGGGTTGGTTTAGAATGGATCAAAGGTTGGCTCTTAACCGGATTTCCGTGGGGGAATATCGGATATTCACAGTGGAACTTTGTTCAAGGAATTCAGATTGCATCTATCACCGGTGTTTACGGAATCAGCTTTATAGTTGTTTTCTTTAATGCAGGAATTGCGAAGTTAATCGTTAATATAGACAGATGGCGCGATGAACTGATAACTGTCATAGTGCCGTGTTTGTTAACGATAGTGTGTATTACCTACGGTTTTGTGGTCATAAATAGGCATGATAATACAGAAAGCAGTCTACAGGTTGCGCTTGTACCTGGTAATATCTCACAACTTGAGAAATGGCAAAGATCGAATTTTCCAAGAATATTCGCAAAGTACCTCAACTTGTCAAAAAAAGCTGCGTTAAAAAAACCGGATATAATTGTCTGGCCTGAGACCGCTGTAAGCGGAGATGTGTTATCAGGCAAATTACCAAACTACAACAAACGCTTTAAGGAATTCCAAGTGCAGATCGGGAACATACCTATGCTTATCGGAGCGACTGATCTTGATGCATACAACGATCTTTACAACCGTGTCATATCGGTATCTTCTGACAGTGAGATCGTTGGCAAATATGCGAAAATGCACCTCGTGCCGTTTGGAGAGTATGTACCATTAGCTGACTTTTTACCAAACTTTATCCAATTTCAACCTTATGAACACGGCAAGACGTTAGATACGTTACCAATTGTAAATGTTCAGCAACCAAAAGATGGCAATTTAAAGGTTGGAACATCAATATGCTTCGAATCGGCGTTTCCAAATCATTTTCGCAAGTTCGTGAAAAAGGGGGCAGATGTAATGGGGATTCTGACCAACGATGCTTGGTTTATCGGAACTGCATTCCCTGAACTTCACTTAGCAATGGCACCGATGCGGGCAGTAGAGAACAGAATCGCTGTTTTCAGATGTGCAAATGGAGGATATACATGTGTCGTTGACAAGTATGGAAGAATAAAAAGACCGATGGTAACACCCCAACAAACAGAAGACCAATTCATAAACGCGGAAATAGATCTTAAAGAAGGAAACCAGACACTTTACACACGCTATGGCGATTGGTTACCTATTCTCTGTGTCGTGTTTTCTATCGTCAGTTTAACAGCAGTACGAATACTCGGTTTAATCTCATCAATAACGCAATCAACGAAATCAAAATAACGGATGGAGAATATGCTATCAGACTATAAATCAGAAATAGATAGGATTACGATTCAACTACAAGAACTCAGGGGGTTTCTTTGACCTGCCAACAAAACAGCAAGAGTTGGTTGAACTTGAGAAAGAAGCATTGAAACCAGATTTCTGGGCAAACTCCCAACAGGTGCAAAAAGTAAATCAACGGATATCTTTTCTCAAAGATGAAATTGGTGAATATGAAAAAGTAGCAGGTTTAGTTGAAGATTTACAAACCTTATTGGAGCTTGCCATTGAAGAAAACGACAACAGTTTTGAACCTGAAATTGAAAGCGGATTAAAGGAAGTTACCGCACAGTTAGAGAAAATCGAATTGCGATTGATGCTGAACGGTGAGTTTGACCATAACAACGCAATACTGAACATCCATCCAGGCGCAGGCGGCGTTGATGCACAGGATTGGGCAGGGATGCTGATGCGAATGTATCTGCGTTGGTGCGACCAACATAGCTACACTTCCGAAATAGCAGATATCACTCCTGGGGACGAAGCAGGAATTAAAGGTGCAACTATTTTTGTCAGCGGTCCATCAGCTTATGGATACCTTCAAGCTGAATCTGGGGTTCACCGACTGGTTCGGTTATCCCCTTTCGACTTCAACAAACGACGACACACCTCTTTTGCAGCAGTCCATGTTACCCCCGAAATTGATGACAGTGTTGAAGTAGAAATCAGTACTGAAGACCTACGTATTGATACGTTTCGTGCAAGCGGTGCAGGTGGGCAACATGTGAATGTAACAGACTCTGCTGTCCGTATTACGCACAAACCAACGGGCATAATGGTGCAGTGTCAGAATGAACGTTCTCAACACAAGAATAGAGAAATTGCCATGAAGGAAATGCGTTCTCGATTGTATCTGTTCTATCGCGCACAACGTGATGAGGAAATTGCCAAACTACAACCTGAACGTAGAAATATCGACTTTGGAAGCCAAATCCGATCTTATGTCTTGCATCCGTATCAACGTGTGAAAGATACGAGAACTAACATTGAAACAGGAAACGTTGATGCTGTCTTGAACGGGGATTTAGATGCCTTTATAGAGGGTTATTTGAAAACAAAACCATAATAGTCTTATGTCAGTTTTCCTGAAGAAACCTAATGGATAATGCATCAGATAAGTCAACATAGTTGTGTAAAGGTAAACGGAATTTTTAAATGGGCAGAAATCAAGCGTAGATAATTTTCAAGTATTCAAGTTGCACTGAAGGAAAAATGAGAGTATAATTATATATACCATAGAATAGGAAGGCGGAAGAAAGTATGGACGAAACCAATGAGCTCATGCGGCAACGCAAAGAAAAACTAAATGAAATCCGGAATGCCGGTATTGACCCATATCCACATCAATATGAACCAACACACACGACCCAAGGTATACACGAAAAATACAAAGATGTCAATGAAATACCCGATGAGAAAAACTGTGTGACGATTGCTGGTCGGATAATGACAAAGCGCGACCATGGGAAAAGTAGTTTCGCACATCTGCAGGATAGCACTGGACGTATCCAGGTATATGTGCGGCGAGACAGCGTTGGACCTGACTCTTACCTTATCTATCGTCGCTTTGATGTCGGAGACATAATCGGTGTAAGCGGTGTCATATTTCGGACTCGAACAGGCGAGCTAACAATAAACGTTGATAAAGTTGAACTACTCTCTAAATCCATCCGACCCCTGCCTGAAAAATGGCACGGACTGACAGATAAACAGACGCGGTATAGACAACGTTACGCTGACCTTATTATGAATCCTGAAGTGAAAGAGGTATTCCTAAAAAGAACGCATATTGTTCAGGCAATAAGAGATATGCTCAACGATCAAGACTTTATTGAAGTTGAAACACCTATACTGCAACCGATCTATGGTGGCGCAAGTGCCCGACCTTTCACAACGTATCATAATACTTTAGATCAACCCTTATATCTTAGAATCGCAAATGAACTATACTTAAAAAGACTAATTGTCGGTGGGATTGATAAGGTATACGAATTTTCACGGGATTTTCGGAATGAGGGTATGGATAGAGACCATAATCCAGAATTCACAATGCTTGAACTCTATCAAGCTTATGCAGATTATATTCAAGTCATGGAGTTAACTGAGAATCTAATTGCTAAAACAGCAGAAAAAATACACGGCTCAACAAAAATTACATATCAGGGGCAAGAGATAGACTTTTCACCACCCTGGCGAAGAATGACGATGATAGAGTCTATCAAAGAGCATAGCAGCTTTAATCCTGAAGCACTATCTGAAGATGAACTCTACTCAAAAGTTGTCCATGCAGGAATTGAATTGGATGGAAACGAATCTAAAGGAAAAATGATTGCTCAAATTTTTGATACTTATGTAGAGGACAAGCTGATTCAACCCACTTTCATCTATGACTATCCGATAGAAGTATCGCCATTCGCGAAAAAGAAACCGGAGAATCCGGAATTCGTAGAAAGATTCGAGTTTTTTGTCGCTGGTATGGAATTAGGTAATGCCTTCAGTGAACTGAATGATCCAATTGATCAGAGACAACGTTTTCTTGAGCAAGCAGCAAATTTAGAAAAAGGTGATGATGAAGCATTTATGGTTGATGAAGATTATCTGCGTGCTTTAGAATATGGCATGCCACCAACGGGAGGCTTGGGGATTGGAATAGATAGATTGACTATGTTGTTAACTGATCAATACTCAATACGGGATGTTATCCTATTTCCACAGATGCGACCAGAGAATTAATATGCCGGGGAATTAAGAATGAATATGAAAGACACACCTACTTTACATACAAAAAGGTTGATATTACGCGCTTTTACGATTGAGGACGCACACGATGTTCAAAGACTAGCAGGAGAACGCGATGTCGCAGCAACAACCAGTAACCTTCCTCATCCTTATGAAGATGGTATGGCAGAAGCATGGATAAGTACACATCCAGATAGATTAAAAAAAGGAAAAGGTGTTGTTTGGGCAATCACACGCATAGAGGATGATTCCTATACAGACACAAGTCTAATTGGGGCAATTGGCATAAATATTGATAAATCTGAAAAAATCGGTGAACTTGGATACTGGATAGGAAAACCTTATTGGAATTGTGGTTACTGTTCGGAAGCCGCGAAGGCAGTGCTAAACTATGGGTTGGATGTACTCAAATTAAAAAGTATCCATGCATTCTATCTCGCTAAGAATCCTGCATCTGGACGCGTCATGCAGAAAATCGGTATGGAATTTGAGCAACGCTTCCCAAAGGCAGTGGAGAAATGGGGCGTACTTGAAGATATAATTAAATACAACATACAAAACAAAACAGCGGATGTCTAATTCAAAAGCATTATGAATGAAGTAGGCTACAGATGCATTGTTTTGTTTGTTACAATACGACAACCTGGACTATATGAAATTTGACTGGTTCGTAGCCTCACGTTACCTACTATCACGCAGAAAACAATCGTTTATATCAATTATAAGTATTATCTCTATTATAGGAGTCAGTCTGGGTGTTGCAACTGTTATTTTAGTTATCGCTGTTTTGGACGGCGTTGAACATGGTCTGAGAGATAGGTTTCTTGCGAATGAAGCGCATATCGTCTTGAGAGATTTCGGGAGTGCATACTTTTCTGATTACGATAGAAAGATTGAGGAAATAAAAAAAGTTAACGGTGTCGTCGCAGCATCACCTGTGGTCTATTCTCAGTCAGCAATTTTCCGACAAGATAATAACAATATAGATGCTGTAATCCTCGTTAAAGGCATTGACCCGGAGCTTGAGGAAAATGTAACCGGTTTTTCTCAGTTTGTTAAGGGGTCTACCGGTTTTAAGGATACCAGGATCATAGAAGAAGCCAGCTTTATAAACGATGTAAAAATTACGGGAGGAATTGTACTCGGATCGCGATTAGCATTCAGAATCGGTGTCAATGAAGGTGATGTTTTAAGACTCGTCGTTAGAATGGTTGAGGATGCATTGAACCCAGATTCACTGTATCCAATAATAAAGCACTTTGTTGTCATCGGTCTTTATGAATCTGAATTGACAGTTTACGATAACCAGATTGCATTTATTCATATAGAAACCGCACAAGAGATATATGAAAAACCGGGGCAAGCCAACGTTATCTTAGTGCGTCTTGAGGATGCTGAACGTGCTCCTGAAATCGCGCAAAAGATGACGGAACCACCAGCATTTGACAAGATACAAATGCCAATGACAACTACATGGTTGGAAACACATGCTCCGTTATTCGCTGCATTGGAGTTGGAAAAAATCGCAACTGTCATTATAGAGGCGTTAATCATTTTAGTCGCAGCCTTCAACATCGCAAGCACACTCATAATGACAGTAATGGAAAAGACGCGAGATATTGGTACTTTGCGTACTCTCGGATCATCCCGCGGGAACATTATGCGGATATTTATGATCCAGGGAAGTGTGATTGGCATGTTAGGCACATTCATCGGTACTGCTTTGGGACTCGGGCTATGCTGGTTGCTCAGTACGAATATTGTTAGACCTACACCATGGTTGGCATTAGGACTTGTAGTATTCCTCATTCTGATACAGATAGTGATTGCGATCCGACATCTATTACCTTATGCGAAAATAAGGGGAATTGGATTTACCATATTATGGGTCATCGCTATTGCTTTCGGTCTATACTGTTTGGTAGAACCCATCTCCTTGCAAGAATTAGGTTTGAGCCAAATTTACCAGATGAATCAACTCCCCATAAGAGTCAATTGGTTCTTTGTGGGTTTTATCAATGTTCTGTCATTCGTAATCTGTTGGTTAGCGACAATTTATCCAGCTTGGCAAGCTGCAAACCTGAATCCGATTGAAGCGTTACAGTATGAGTAATATGTCAAAAAACTATTATATAGTAGTAGGCACTCTCCGTGTGCCGTCAACGTTGAAGTATGGACACATTAATTACAATTGACAATTTACACAAATCCTTTTATGATGGTGACTCAGAATTAAAAGTACTGAAAGGAGTCAATCTTGACATCTACACGTCTGAAATCCTTTCAATCATGGGGGCATCGGGAGTAGGAAAGAGCACGCTATTACATATTTTAGGCACACTTGACCGTCCAACTTCGGGTAGTATATTATATGAAGATGAAGACATTACGACATTCTCAGAACGGCAGTTGGCATCATTTCGGAATAACGCCATCGGTTTTGTCTTTCAATTTCATCAGCTACTCCCTGAGTTTACCGCATTAGAAAACGTTGCAATGGGGAGACTCATTAAGATATCCAAGCGAAATAAATCCAGAGATACTGATTTAAATAACAACAGTACCTATCAAGACGCGCAACGACTCCTTGAAGATGTTGGGCTTGCAGAACGATTAGACCATTATCCAAGCCAACTCTCTGGTGGAGAAAGACAACGTGTCGCTATAGCAAGAGCATTAATAAATCAACCAAAAGTCGTTCTTGCTGACGAACCAACCGGGAATATAGACGACAAAACCAGTCAAGCAGTCCTAAATGTCTTACAAAAAATAAATGAACGATTGCAACAGACTTTTATTATAGTAACACATGATTCACGTTTGGCTGAACGAGCTGACAGAACGGTAGAACTTGTAGATGGAAAAATTGCAGACTAAGTACAATTGAATAAGTGTAGAGGAAGGAATAGTAATGTTGGTTTATATTGATGGAGCATATTTATCACCAGAGGATGCTAAAATTTCTGTATTTGACCACGGATTACTCTATGGAGACGGTGTATTTGAAGGTATTCGTTGCTATAACGGTAATGTTTTTATGCTGGATGAACACTTAGAAAGACTTTATGATTCAGCCAAATCAATCATGTTGGAAATACCAATAGCAATAGATGCTATGAAGCATAATGTCCTTGAAACGCTCCGCAGAAATCAACTCCGTGAAGGTTATATCAGATTAATTGTCACACGAGGAATAGGCGATTTAGGACTTGACCCAGAGAAATGTCCTAACCCATCAGTCGTTATCATTGCCGACAGAATTCAATTGTATCCAGAAAAATACTATGAAGACGGTTTGGAAATAGTCACGGTCTCTGTAAGAAGGAATTACCCTGAAGCAATCAATCCACGTGTTAAATCTCTCAATTATCTAAATAACATTCTTGCAAAGATTGAAGCAAAACAGTCTGGTGCAGTAGAGGCATTGATGCTCAATAATGACGGGTATGTTGTTGAATGTAGTGGTGATAACATCTTTCTGGTTAAAGACGAGATCATAATCACACCACCGTCGCATATCGGGATATTGGAAGGTGTTACCCGTAATACCGTAATTTCGCTCGCTCATGAAGCAGGATTTCAGGTAGAAGAACGCGTCTTCACGCGACATGATATATACATTGCAGATGAATGTTTCCTGACTGGTACTGCAGCTGAAGTCATTCCAGTCGTAAAACTCGATAGAAGAGTTATCGGAGAAGGAAAACCAGGGATCGTTACACAAAAGTTAATTGCAGCATTTAGACATCTCGCGAACAACTTCGGAACACCTATATTTGCTTGTGAAGAAAAGGAATAATAAAAACTTAGCACCTCTTGCACACTAACAGTATAAGGAGCAAAAAAATGAAACATAAGAAAAATTCAACAATAGCAAGTTTCATAAGTATAGTCTGCATAACAGCAGCATTATTGTTTATTCAGAGTCTTGTTAGTTTCGGTCAATCATCTCAAACACCATTTGGACCGCAACCTGAAAAAGAAGAGACACAGGCTGATCAAGCAGTTGTTAAACAGAAAGAATCCATACCTATAGACAATACGCTTATTGTAACAAAGATTGACTTCAACGGTGTGCAATCGCTTCGTAAAGAGATGCTCCAGACGCTCATTCAAACAAAAATTGGACAAGAAATAGCTGAAGATTTACTCACGAAAGATATTGAAAGCCTATATAAGGATACAGGATTCTTCTACGATTTGAAAGTTGATGTATCAAAAAACGAAGAAGACGGCGGTATCGCGGTAACCTATATCCTATACGAGAGTCCGAAAATAGAGGGCATCAGTATTATTGGAAACGATGAAATTGGCATCGGCAAAATCATGGATAGAATTACTTTGCGCCGTTCAGAGATATATAATGATCACCTACGATGGCAAAGTGAAAGAGCAATTCGGAAACTATACCATGAAAAAGGATACTATCTTGTCAGTATACAGGTTCACAACGACGTCAATGAAGAAGACAATACCAGTCAAGTTACTTTTGAGATCAACGAAGGTCCACGTGTGAGGATTACAGAGATCAACTTCATAGGGAATGACCAACTTTCCGCAAAAAAACTACGAAAAAAAATGAAGACGCGGGTTGGCAAACATTATGATGAATTGCTTTTTGAAGAAGAAGATATGAACTTAAGCCTACGCAACTATTATCAGGACCAAGGTTTTTCACAAGTGAAGATACTCGGACATGAAAAACGCTTTACGGAAGACAAAACAGGTCTAATACTTGATATAACTGTTGATGAAGGGTCGCAGTTTGTATTAGGTAATTACAGTATTGAACTCCAAACGGGTGACAAAGTCATCTTTTCTGAAGAAAAAATCAAGAATATGTTAGACCCAGCAGAAGGGGAAGTTTTCAATCGCGCTATCTTTGAGGAGTCTATAGCAAAATTACAGCAGGCATATCTGGATAAGGGTTACTTACTTGCCGAAGTGGATCCAATTCCGCTCTTCGACGAGGAAAACGCACTCGTAGACATCACCTTGAATATTAACCAGGGTGATGTTATAATTATAGACAATGTACCCATCACGGGTTTGGAAAAGACAAAAGAGAGAATCATAAGACGGGAGCTGGATTGGCTCAACATCAAATCAGATGAACTACTTGATGTTAAAGTGCTGCGAAAAGCACGACAACGCCTTTTCCAGATGGGGCCTTTTATACGCGCTGTTGATTTCGTACCAAGCGACACAGAAAATGACAGCAGGAAGAGTTTAGTCGTCAATATCGCAGAATCACCTACGACAGGAACCCTCAGTGTCGGTGGTGGATACGGAAGTGAAGGTGGTATCTTCGGGACAGCTGAAATAGGACAACACAATTTTCTTGGACGCGCATACCGTATGCATTTGAAAGGAGAACTTGGAACAAGAGACCACCATACAGCTGAATTTAGTTTCGGGTCGCCATGGATCTTCGGGACACCCACGAGACTTAATGCACGCATTTACAATAATCGCAGATTCAGACGATATTACAGCAACGTTGGTGCCGCATTAAATCCGGATTATACAACAGACAGATATGTGTGGGATACACGAGGTGGATCCATTTCTCTGGGACGTCCAATCGCGTATGATATCGACCTTTCTGTAAGGTTCAGGAATGAAAACATTAGGGCACACACGCCAGACAGAGAAGTGTTAAATCGTTCTACAAGAAGCATCCTATTCGCAGTAGGACGGGACACCCGAGATTACCGCACATCGCTTTACGACCCCATGGGCGGAAGTTCTAACAGTATATCTTATGAATACTCTGGAGGAATCTTGGGGGCTGATAACGAATTCCAAAAATACACTGCTGACACAAGTTGGTTCTTCAATCCGTGGTGGAATCATGTACTTGCGATTCATGCACGGGCAGGTTATATGGTCAGTAAGAGCACAGATAGTAGAAACCTATTTTACGAAAGATTTTACTTAGGGGGCGTAGATACAATACGCGGATACGAAGATTGGGAAATATATCCTGATTCCGATAGTCCATTCAGGGAATTTGGGGGAAACAAAGTGTTTTTCTCTAACTGGGAATACAGAGTTCAAGTTTCTCCACAGTTGACAACAGCAGTTTTCTTTGATATCGGTCAAGTGTGGGATGAATCTACCCCAAACATTTTCAATAACATCAATCTGAAACGTGGTGCCGGTGTTGAAGCACGTTTACAGATGTTAGGGATGTTAGCACGCTTTGGATGGGGATATGGGTTTGACCGACAGAATCGGGCACCTCAAGGCAAATTCTATTTTACAATCGGCCCCGGCTTTTAGTCCATATCATTTTATCAGAAAACTACAGATAATCTACTGACAGTGAGTTGGTAGAAATTACATAACGAACATTTATGTGTTGTTCAAAAAGGAATAATTATGAAAAAGTTTGTACTAACAGTATTTTCTTTAGTGTTGTTCGGGATTTTGACCGGCAGCATCGGTCAAGAGTCATTTAAACTCGGTGTCGTTGATTCCAATCGTGTTCTGCAAAACTATAAGAAGGCTATGGACGCAGACAAATTCATAAAGAATGCGGACGCACGTTTGAAGAAGAATCTTGATGACATGGCAGAAGACATTAGGACATTGATCGAAAAGAAAGAGAAGACTGAGCTATTTGTTGAAGAGGCACAAACAGCAGAATTAGTAAAACAGATTCAAGACAAACAGTTGGAATTTCAGAGAGAACGTGAGCAGGGAACTCAAGCACTATATGAGAAAAACAGAGAATTGATGCAGCCGATTTTCAAGGAACTTGAGCAACTCATTATTAAAACCGGAAAAGATGAAAACTACGATCTGATAATTGACAAACAAGCTGCACTCTATTTTAATGAAAAGTATGATATTACTGACAAACTTATTATTCTGATAAATGCAGAAAACGAAAAAGCCGAACAGAATAATCAGGATGTTGAAGCACCGCAAAAAAATGAATAGGAATATTAATAGTAGTAGGCACACTCCGATGTGCCGTTTTTGCATAGTAGTAGGCACACTCCGATGTGCCGTTCTGGCATAGTAGTAGGCACACGCCGTGTGCCGTCAGATGATACCTTGATATTGTAAGATTTCACCTGTTTCAATGAGGAAACTATATATGAAACTAAAGCATATTTGTGAACATATTGGTGGCGAACTTCATGGGGATGGTGAGATTGAAATAACTGGTGTTTCTGGCATTAAAGAAGCAGTTCCGAACCAAATTACCTTCGTAGCAAATACAAAATATCTGAGTGCAATCGCAACTACCCAAGCATCGGCAATAATCTTAGGACACGGTGTTTCTGGCAACGGGAAAGCCACAATCAGTGTTGACAACCCATATTGGGGATTTGTAAAGGTCTTGGAATTATTTGCACAGGGAACAGAGAGAAAACAACAGGCCGGTATACACGAAACAGCGATTATTGGAGAGAATGTTAAAATCGGCAAAAATGTCTCTATACATGCACACTGTGTCTTAGAAGACAATGTGGAAATTGGTGATAATACAGTAATTATGCCTTTAGTTTATATTGGAGAGGGAAGCAAAATTGGATGTGATGGTTTAATATACGCCAATGTAAGTATTCGGGATAATATCATTATTGGCGATCGTGTCATTATTCATTGCGGTGCTGTAATTGGTAGTGACGGATTCGGGTTTACGCCTGACCCCACAAACCATAGTCCATATAAAATTCCACAAATAGGTTCTGTCGTTATTGAAGACGATGTTGAAATCGGGGCAAATACAACAATTGATAGAGCGACAATTTCTGAAACGCTGATAAAAAACGGAACAAAACTTGATAACCTCGTTCAGATTGCACACAATGTAGTTATTGGAAAAGATTGCTGTTTAGCAGCGCAAACAGGTATTGCAGGAAGTAGTCAATTAGGTGACCGTATAAACATGGCAGGTCAATCTGGTGTCATCGGACACCTAACGCTTGGCGAAAACACCGTCATCTACTCAAAAACGGCTGTCACAAAAGATATCCCACCTGGAAGTCATCTTTCTGGTATTCCCGCCCGACCCCATAAACAGGAGTTACGTTTTCAAGCATCAATCAGAAAAATGCCAGAATTATTAAAAGAGTTTAATAAACTGCAAAAACGTGTCGTGGAGCTTGAAGAAAAACTACACGAACTCGGAAATGAGAATACTTAGAAAATTCCTATCTACATCACCTTGAAACAAGAAAGAACTTAACACATTCCTGTTAACTCCAGATAGACACAATCAGAGGTTGACAATGCGGACGTTGTTAACGTATGTTGAACTTGCCAGGCCTTTGAACGGTGTGATCGCATTTATTTCTACTTGGTTAGGTGGCATATTCGCGATAGGCAGCACACTCAATTCATTTTTAGAAGTAAAGTTATTATATGTTTCTATTGCCTCACTGTTACTACTCTCCGCAGGCAATGCAATAAATGATTATTGTGATTATAACATTGATTGCCATAACAGGCCTGATCGTCCACTCCCTTCAGGTAGAATCCGTAGAAGAAATGCACTAATATTCGCCATAACGCTTATCGGACTCGGTATTGCACTTGGTGTGTTAGTTAATCTATATGCGGTTTTTGTAGCAATATTGGTGTCTATGCTTCTCGTGAGCTATGCTCTCATTCTAAAACGTACACCTATCTTAGGAAATTTGGTTGTCGGTATTCTTACAAGTCTGACGTTCATTTCTGGTGGCATAGCAGTCGGTTCAGTACATAGCACCATCATACCTGCTATTTTTGCCTTTCTATTTACAACAGCAAGGGAGATTGTCAAAGACCTTGAGGATATTGAAGGAGATAAAAGAGAAAACATCAAGACACTTGCCAATCTCAATCCGCGTCTGGCAATCATCATGGCATTGAGTTTTATGTTCTCTGTGATCATATTTAGTCCTATTCCCTATCTGCTTGGACTTTATCCGTGGCAATATTTGGTGACAATCTTACTTGGCGTTGATCTTGTCCTTATCTGCTTGGGAATTCAGCTCGTGAAGAACGTCTCAAAAGACGGTTATGCAAAAATACAACGGTGGATGAAATGGGACATATTCGTAGGTTTAGGTGCAATCTATTTTGGGATCATATATTGACAAAAGGGAACGACGATTCATTTCTCGTCGGAATAGATAGTGAAAGACTACACCAAAGTGATAGAGTTCTTAAACAGCACGACACCAAACATTGAGCATGCACTTCGCTTTATAAATACCTCTCAAACTTCATCCTTAACAGACGAATTGCTTAAAACCTGCAAGGTGTTCGCGTCAGGATGGAGACAGATTGACGGTGTAATGTTGATGAGACAGATGGAAGGGCATGATTCTGATTATCGTATCCTTGTAAGTGCAACTACTGAAAGAAGTCTAAGGGAACTACTCCTCACTTTTCCAAGAAGTTCAGTTGGAATGTTTTACCTGACAAACGATTGGATTGAAAGCAGAGTACTGGATCTGTTTGATGGTGAGAAGGTTAGTGTAGGATCAGAGGTATGTTTCGTTGGCACAAAAAAAGGCGGTACTACAGCAGCAGAACAGAAGACATTGAATAAAAAGAAAGATGCAATCAACAGTAATCTTGGTCATCTAACATCCATAAAGGGTAGATTCGAGAATTCTCAGTTTCTTATTGAAGGGGAAATGATGGTAGAACGCGCTTTCTCCGATGGATTACCTATTGAAAACGTGCTTTATACAAACGAATTTGTTGCGTCTGCTGCAGGTAGAGATTTTTTGATGAAAGTTTTTGCCGAAAATCTATCAATATATCTAACAAGAGATAGCCTGATGGGTTCACTAACAACCACTCGTCCGATTCCCTCGATTATAGTATCCGTGCATCTAAATTATCCTACATTCTTAGATAAGGATGGATGTATGAATTTTCATTTTAGTCAAGACTGTATACTGCTGATAATTGAAAACGTTCAGAATCCTGACAATCTTGGGATGACGTTACGCACGGCTGATGCTGCAGGTGTTTCCGCAGTACTGATAAGTGGAGAAGGGGCAAATCCGTTTCATAAAAACTGTATCCGTGCATCGCGTGGTGCTGTTGGTAGGATTCCCATTTTCTATGTTCCTTCAACGAAACCAGCGATCGAGAAACTCAAAGCAAGCGGTTGGCATATCATCGGAGCAACAGCAAAGACAGAAAAGGAGCTTTACACATCGACTTATGAGAAACCGATTGCAGTTGTTGTTGGTAATGAGCATAGTGGTTTAACAGAGGAGACGCGAAACCATTGTACAGAATTAGTCAGTATACCCATGGCAACGGGTCAATCCTCTCTGAATGTTGGCGTTGCTACCGGGATTCTACTATATGAATTAAACGCTAATCCTGTGAAAGTAAACCTGAGATGAGCCAGAACACCTTCCGCGTCTTCCGTGCCAGCTATGTTAACTGGCGCGTCATCCGCGATTCTGACAAAAGGGTGCCGAATAACTTTACACACCCACTATATTATAAGAATTTGACAAATTCGTCCGATGGTGTTAAAATAATTTAGTTTTGATATATAATCGTGTAAGTAAATTCCCGCAAGGATCAATGACATTTTGACAGTAAGGACCGGTTGCAATTGAGATCAAATTGTATTCTAAGATATCTAAAAACAGTAATTAAAGAAAAGGACGCAGGATACTTCATCTTGATTGATCCGGAAATGTGTGATGTAGAAAAGACTGCAAAACTCGCCACTACCATAGAGAACGCAGGTGCAGATGCAATTCTACTTGGGGGTAGTCTATTGACCCAAGAATTAGATCCAATTGCCGCCTCTATCAAGGCAGAAACCGAGTTGCCAATTATTCTATTCCCTGGCGATTCCATGCATCTCACACCGCATGCAGACGCACTCCTGTTTATGAGTCTCATCAGTGGACGAAACCCAAACTATCTTATCGGGGAACAGGTAAAAGCAGCACCATGGATCCAGAAATATGGATTAGAACCCATACCAACGGGGTACATGTTGATTGATGGTGGGAGCAGAACCTCAGTAGAATTCATGAGTGGCACCGTTCCTATTCCGAGAGACAAACCTGACATCGCTGCACCCCATGCCCTGGCAGCAGAATACCTCGGTATGCAGATGGTCTATCTGGAAGCAGGAAGTGGGGCAACACTCCCTGTGCCAAACGCGATGATTTCTGCTGTGAAAGAACAGATCACAACACCATTGATTGTGGGGGGAGGCATAAGATCGCCTGAAACAGCAGCTGAAAAAGTAAGAGCAGGAGCAGATTTCATAGTCACGGGTAACATACTTGAAGAAACAGGTTCTATTGACCTTATCAAACAGTTTGCCATCGCAATTCATGGTTAACTATTGCAAATGACTTACCCTAAGAATATAATTTGAAAACAATCATTTAGAACGTGAGGAATTACATTATGTCAGAAAACAGAGAGGTAGTTATTGAAATTGGAACTGAAAACGATAAATCTGATTCTGAGACTTTTGCAACACCAGATGATTCTGACAATACTACCGAGATAGAAAATAAGAATGACGAACCTACTGTAGAAACATTGCTTGCAGAAATTGAAGAACTCAAAGAATCTTTCAAAAAACAGATTGAGGAAGTTGCAGAATCAGAGAGAGCACAATATGAAACTGAACGGGAACGCTTGTTGCGCACCGCTGCAGAAGCTGAAAATACAAAAAGACGTGTTGAAAACGATGCTAAGAAGCAGCTAAAATTTGCAAATAAGAATATCATAGAAGGAATTATTCCTGTATTGGATAGCCTTGAAGCAGCAATTAATAGCACTGATGAAAAGGTTGAAACTGAAGAACATAATCCAGATATGTCTAACTTCAGTGAGGGCGTAGAATTAGTACATAAGCAACTATTAGATGTTCTAAGATCACATGGACTTACGCCAATAGACTCTGCAAGTGGTTCATTTGATCCAAACCAGCATGAAGCTGTCTTTGCAACAGAATCAGATGAAGTACCAGAGGGGAATATAATTGAGGAATTCAGACGAGGATATCTGCTGCATGAACAAGTGATCCGTGCCGCACAAGTTGTCGTGTCAACGGGAAAGAAAAAGGAAGAACCCTCCGATGAAGTAACCGAAGAAATCATAATCGAAATTTCAACTGAGGAAGAATAAATGTAATACCAAATCTAATTGATTAATTAACATTATTGTCTTTTCGTAGGTCGGGTAGAGGAACGAAACCCGACATGGAAGTCTTTATCTAATCCTACGTGTCGGGTTTCGTTCCTCTACCCGACCTACGAAAATAATACTATATAATCATTTAGAAATGGTATAACTTAGGTAGGAAAACACATGGAACAAAAACGCGACTATTATGATGTTTTGAACGTCAGCAGAGATGCAGATGAGAACGAAATTAAAAAAGCATATAGAAAATTAGCAATAAAATATCATCCAGATAAAAATCAAGGTGATAAAGACGCCGAAGACAAATTCAAAGAAGCCGCCGAAGCTTATGACGTGTTGAGAACACCAGAAAAACGACAGCGATATGACCAATATGGACATGCTGGACTTGAAGGGACAACATCCGGATACGGGTATGGCGTAAACCTTGACGATATATTGAGTGAGGTGTTTGGAGACGTATTAGGGGGTTTTGGAAGAACAAGCAATAGACCCAAACCGGGACGGAGCATACCGTATAACCTTGAAATCACACTTGAGGAAGCATATTACGGTAAGGAGGAAACAATTGAAATACCCCGAATTGAATCTTGTCCTGATTGTAACGGCAGTGGCGCAGAAAGAGGATCAACTATTGATACGTGTCCTCAGTGCTATGGACAGGGACAAGTAACACAATCACAAGGTTTCTTTACAATGTCCCGAACATGTCCACGATGCCATGGAGAAGGTAAAATTATCAAGAACCCATGCAGAAACTGTAACGGACAAGGTAGAATAAGAGTCAAAAAAGAACTCAAGATAAAAATAGATAAAGGTGTTGACAACGGTACTAAGTACAGCTTGCGTGGACAGGGTGAAGCAGGTACTTTAGGAGGACCCCCCGGAGACCTACTGGTTGTAATCCACATAAAGCCACACCAAACTTTCGTCAGAGAGGGAAACGATTTATATACTTATGCAAAAATTTCGTTCATCCAAGCAGCACTTGGAACTACTATTGAAGTTAAAAGTATTGATGGTGTGCAGGAATTAGATGTGCCAGCAGGAACACAATACGGAGACCAATTGCACATTAAAGGGAAGGGAATGCCAAGATACAGAAGTTCTTATTACGGCGACCTTGTTGTTCAGATAGAGATAGAAACACCAAGAAAACTCACGGCACAACAGAGAACACTGTTAGAACATTTTGATGCCCCTGAGTATAAACCTGACGGATCTGAGAACAGTAGTTTCTGGGAAAAACTTTTTGGCAATCCAGATGATAAGTAGTCAATTCTTACTGAAAAATGAAATGGATACAGATTACAATAAAAACATCTCATGAAGCATCTGAAGCCGTGGCAAATCAATTATTTGAAATGCGGTCACTCGGTGTTGAGATAACTGAAGACAACAAAAATGGTACACTATTAACTGCATATTTCCCGCTGGATGACAAAATCAATTCAAAAGTTAACACACTAAGAACCTTCCTGTCAAAACTACCGGCATGGGGAATCCAACCGAATCCAGCAAAAATTGAACTAAAAAGAATTGAGTCAGAAAAATGGACAGAAGCGTGGAAGGCAAATTTCACACCTCAAAAAGTAGGAGAAAAGATACACATCGTTCCAACATGGTATGAACAACCTATCAATGAATCAGACATCGTAATAAGACTTGATCCTGGCATGGCGTTTGGCACAGGTTACCATCCAACAACACGATTATCTCTACAAATGTTGGAGAAAGCGATCAGACCGAATCAGATTGTGGCAGATGTAGGAACTGGCTCTGGTATTTTAGCAATTGCTGCTATCAAACTGGGGGCGAAACATATTGACGCGATCGAACTTGACCCGACAGCAATACCAGTAGCAATGACCAATTTCGCTAATAACAGTGTCTCAAAAAAAATCACATTACATGAAGCAGATGGGCTCCGGACTGTTAAACGAAAATACGATCTTATAGTCGCAAACATCCTAACAAAAGCGATCATACCATTGATTCCATACTGTCGTGATAGATTAAATTCTGATGGAAGCCTAATCTTATCCGGTATTCTGGAATCAGAACAGGCCGACGTTCAAGAGACTTTAAAAGAAAACGGTTTAGAATGCGTTTCTGTTACACGGCAAGCAGAGGATAAACTAATGTGGGTAGCAATGTTAGCGAGATTCCTTTGCTAATCCATGACAAAGATTACATCTACCGAGATTGAGATGGGGCATGATAGGTGATTTCTCATCACCATGTTTATGACAAGTCAGACACGCTGCATCTTCAGAAGATGCTCGATGTTCCTCAATATTGGATCTGGCAGGTGCTGCATTAAAAAAAAGAATTACCATTACAATCGCGAATATTAAACCGATAACGCAGACAATATACATTACCACTTTCGGGTTAGCTTGATCGGTAGGCATGTGATATTTGAAATTCCTTACTATAGTTGTTTGTTAAATATGTGCCATTGACAGCCTATTCAAAGAATGGGAAAAGGATCGGTATGTTCTCGGCAGTGAGTCGGGAACCGTACTCACTGGTCTCAAAAACTTCAGCAAAGTTTGTATCAAGACCTACGCTGACACCGTATAGATTCGTCAACAGACTTCTATGGTCTTCGGCAATCACATTGAAGCGGTTACGCATGCGATCTGAAAGCCATTCGCGTCTGGCATCATCGCTCTCAGGCACTGAATCCAGTGTTCCGCTGTTGTATGGAAGCCATTCATAGAACTGAGAAGTATGACAATGGAGCATATCAATTTTCTGTTCAATGACTGCATCAATGTTTATCGCTATATCTGGACAAAATGCATTCGGTTTCTTAAAACCATCACTAAGATACATAATCACAGGATTCCGCTGCATGTGTGGTGTCAGGGCACATACATTTGGAACTGTAACCATATAGGCAGCATCTTGAACCAGAATTGACGTATAACGGTGGTCTGGATGATAATCATTCGGTCGGTGAGTCATGATTAGGTCAGGTACAAACTCACGAATCAGACGAATAATCTGAAAGCGATTCTCTAAAGTAGGAACAAGTTCTCCATCATGATTGTCAAGTAATTCATAATCGATACCGATAACAGCCGCTGCAGCTTGTGCTTCAGCATTTCGTCTTTGTGCTAAAGCACCACCACCCATCTGATGGTGTCCTGCATCGCCGTTGGTAACGGAAACGAATTTAACATGGTGTCCGTTCTGTTTATATAGAGCTGCAACACCGCCTGCTTTAATATCACAATCGTCTGGATGTGCACCGATAACCATAACCCGTATCACTTCGCTGTTCATATATTAAACTCACATTAAAAGATGTTTGTGTAGAATTAAAATCATACCGCTATCACAGGAAAAACTAATGAATTCTTGGAAAGTTGAAGTTACATATAAATCAGAAATTACAGACTTTGTTGGCAAAGAGATTCTTGAAGATATTGCGGACCTTGGCATAGATGGTGTTGAAGCGGTCCGTACTGCATCAATATATTGGATTGAAGGAACACTTAACACCGAACACATACACAGAATTGGCAGCGAACTCCTTGCTGATCCGATTACACAAGTGTTTAAGCTGACTGAAGAAAAAGAAGAAACAGCCGATTGGACAATAGAAGTCCAATACAAACCGGGTGTAACAGATGCTGTTGGCGATAGTACTGTCAAGGGTATCAAAGATATCGGTATCTCCTCTGTCAACAATGTTCGGACAGGCAAAAAGTTCTGGTTAAGTGGAAACCTAAGTAATCAAATCATAGAAAATATTGCACAACGTCTTCTAATGAATGATGTAATCCAGACCTTTTCTTATGTAGAACCACATTTCTAAATCCAGCGCGATAAAAGCGTCCTAAAACAGAGGTAATCCTTGCGCTTCAGTATAGACCGAATATAGTGACTGACTACCTGTCATAAACAACCTGTTTCGTTTTGTTCCTCCGAAACATAAATTTGAACAGATTTCTGGTAAGTGAATTTTACCTATCAGTGTTCCATCTGGAGCGAATATATGTACACCGTCATATCCATCTCCCACCCAACCGGCACTTGACCATAGATTGCCGTCTATATCACACCTGATACCATCTGCTATACCTGGGGACATATCACAAAATACCTGTTTGTTCTCTAAGTGTTCACCGTCTACAACATCAAAAACATATATATTTCTTGGACTTCCCTCTTTATGTATTGCACCCGTATCTACAACATACAGTTTTTCATAATCTGGTGAAAAGCATATTCCATTCGGTTTCTCAAGCTCCGTTGTAACAACAGTCGCTACTCTTGCTTCTGGATTCAGACGATATACTGCAGTGGGTAGTTCAAAATCTGCGACGTGTCCTTCGTAATTCAGCATAATACCGTATCCTGGATCGGTAAACCATATATGTCTATCTGCATGCACAGCAACATCATTTGGTGCATTGAGCCGTTTACCATCATAGTGATCCATCAACACAGAAAGCGTTCCATCGTATTCAGTTCGAGTAACGCGTCGTGTGCCGTGTTCACAACTGATAAGTCTTCCTTGTCGGTCTCGTGTATGGCCGTTACTATAATTGGATGGTTTACGATATACACTTACCTTCCCAGAGGCTTCTTCCCATTTCAGTATCCTATTATTTGGTATGTCACTCCAAAGTAGATATCCGCCATCTCCAAACCACACAGGTCCTTCTGACCAACGGGCACCAGACCATAAGCGTTCCACCACTGCATTACCAATTCTATATTTTACAAATCGTGAATCAATCACCTCAATCGCAGGATCAGGGTAACGGGTTATAGACCCATCCCATTTCCTCTCAGCGTCGCGCATTGTTTGCTCCTTCAATATTTATGTCAATAAATAAGTATAACACAAAATACCTATCAAGTCTAAAAGAATATACCTATACTTGACAGTGGAATACCTCAAAAAAAGTCGTTATTTTCGGTAAAAAATGGTATACTATAGTAAACTAAAGTTAATTAGAAGCGGTATAAATATGAGCAAAGATTCACATGTCATAGATTTTGATAAACAAATCCCGATCGACCGTGGCACAGGTGTGAAAACGGTTCCGTTGACTGGTAAATGGATAGACTCAACATCGCTGACAAATGGTATTACGATGTTTGAACCGGGTGCTGCTATTGCCAGACATTACCATAACTGTGATGAATCGGTGACAATCTTGGAAGGCGAAGCCACTTGTGAAGTAGATGGGGATGTCTTCAAAATGCAGGCTTACGATACAACCTTTGTTCCCGCTGGAATTCCACACCGGTTCTGGAATGAGAGCGATGCAACTATGAAAATCCTTTGGACTTATGCTTCTGTTGAGGTAACTCGCACTTTTACAGAATCAGGTGAGACAGTTAAACATTTATCCGATAAAGATCAAGCAGTTGTATCGTAATTGTAGCAAACAGAAGGATACTATCTGATGTCTGTTAGAGACTATATTAAGAAAAATCAGACTACATTGTGCAGTCTGCTTCAAGAACTCGTCAGAATCCCAACCGTCAATCCACCAGGCGAAAACTATGCAGAGATGATTGAACTGCTTGATGAGAAGTGTCAAACGTTGGGAATGCTGACAAAAATTGTAAAAGTACCAAAGCGAGCTGCTGAGCAGGTGGTTTCAAACGCAGCAGAATATCCCAGATTCAACCTAATAGCAAAATGGGATGTCGGAGCGGAAAAGACAGTACATTTCAATGCACACTATGATGTGGTACCAGTTGCCGGACAGTGGCGACATAATGATCCTTTTAGTGGACAGATTGAAGGAGAATGGTTATACGGACGCGGGTCAGACGATATGAAGGACGCAATAGCAGCTCTACTATTTGCTATTCAAGCTATTCAAGAAAACAGCATGATGCCAACGTTTAACATTGAATGTTCATTCACATGTGATGAAGAAACTGGGGGCCAATTAGGTGCAGGATATATCATAGAGAAAAAGTTAGTCAAAGCCGACTACGTTGTAAACTGTGAAGGTGGTGCCGAAATGAACATCGGCAACGGACACAACGGCGCGCTATGGTTCGAAATTGAGGTTAAGGGAAAAGCTGCACACGGGTCACATCCTGAGAAAGGTGTAAATGCTTTTGAAAAAACTGCCGAACTCGTCTCCGTACTGCAGCGACTCAAACGTCGACTAAATTCTCCAGAACGTGCCTTCATTTTACCCGATGGTTCGGAACGATTTCCTTCCTTGAATCTCGGCGGAACTTTTCAAGGTACCGAAGGAGATAAAGTCAACACTGTTCCTGCCCGACTATCTTTCACGCTTGATAGGCGTATAACGCCTAACGAGAAACTTGAACTCGCTGAACTTGAGTTAATGGAGGCGATAAACAGCGCAGCCGAATTCTACGAGGATATGAACCTAAATACACAAGCAATCTTACGAATTCATCCCTGTTTGACAGATACCGATTCTTCAGTAGCGAAAGGTTTTGCAGCAGCAGTGCGAACAATTCGGCACAGAAAACCGATTTTCAAGACAACAACAGGATTTACCGATTTGCACTATTTTGTCAACACAGGTCTACCCGGAATAGGTTACGGACCACGGGGTGAGGGTGGGCATGCAATCAACGAACGCGTCTTTATTCCTGATCTGGTCCGGACTTCCGCAATCTATGCAACTTTCATGACAAGGGCAGAATTATAAATAACTATTCATGGACAAAAACACCGGTATGACTCGAATTCAACTTATCATTCTTGTAACCTTAGTAATTGTGATCGGAGTCCTCTCTTATCCGCCTTGGGCAGAATACCGAAAAGCAACACAAGCAGATATCAACGTTGAAACACTTGCATTAGCTATTAAAAAATACTACAAACATACACTGCAATACCCCACAAGTCTTGAACAACTTATGACAGACCCAAATATAGACGGATGGCGCGGATCCTATCTAAAATCAATACCAGAAACCCCTTGGGGTGGAAAATACACCCTCTTACAAGATCAGTTCAAAATAGGAATCGCAAAGGATCACGCGCGCGTACCTGAGAAATATCGTGTCGGGGGGATCGCTGAGATAAGCCGAGTCTATCTTATAGATGCAACAGAAGGTGAACAGTATTGGTGGTAATCTTTGGAACAGATAGGGATACAAATCTTCATTTTCATATTGGGTTTAGCAATAGGGAGTTTTCTAAATGTATGTATCTATCGCATCCCGCGTGAAGATCTATCCATATATTCACCCAGACGTTCCTTCTGTCCAGAATGCAATGAATCCATAGCAATTTACGATAACATACCACTCTTGAGTTATCTAATCTTGGGAGGAAAATGTCGCAAATGCCAAACCAAAATCTCTGTTATTTATCCATTAGTTGAGGTAGTCACAGCGATTCTGTTTCTTGTGATGTATTACAAATTCGGCACATCTGGAATCACACTTGAATTGTTCCATGCGCTAATTTTTGTTTCAATACTAATTCCGATTTTTGTAATTGATGCCCAACACCTAATTATCCCTAATTCTATTAGTATCGTTGGACTTTCACTCGGTATCGTAATCGTAGGTCTGACAGCCTATTATAGTCAAGATTTAGATTATTTACGCGATAGACTCATAGGTTTTGTTCTCGGTGGACTTAGTTTAGGATTGATAGCAATAGTCGGCAGTGCGATAATGCGGAAGAAAGCGATGGGGATGGGAGATGTAAAGTTAATGGCGATCATCGGATTATATCTCGGTGCATTTCCAGCACTCCCTTTAGTCATAGGATTGTCAGCCTTCGGTGGTGCATTAATTGGAACAGTATTGATATCAACTGGTAAAAAGAGTCGTCAGAGTCCGATCCCTTATGGACCCTTTATCGCAGGTGCTGCAGTTATTGTATTGCTATGGGGTGATATGCTTTGGGAGAAATACCTGCAGTTAGCAGGTTGGAATTAGTTATGTGTTGTATATCTAATGTGTAATGTAGAAGACACCTACTTCGGTTGTCAAGTAGACCATATCATTGGGAGAGAAGAATGAAAAACTGCTACGTTATTTTTTGCCTACTGATACTTGTTTTTAACTATCAAATCGCGGAGGCACAACAGAATCTTGCACAGCAAGCACATGCTATTTTTGAACAAAACTGCCTTGACTGTCATGGCGAGTTTGGTTCTTATGCAGATGTGCTTACGATTAAGCATTCCAATTTAATTGAGGACAAATCAGTTATTCCGCGCCAACCCGATACCTCTGAATTCTATCTGCGTCTACTCGGAGACACAGACAAAGGTTCACAAATGCCGTTGGGACAAGACCCATTAGACGATGAGTCAATTGCCACGATTCGCCGCTGGATTGAAGCAGGCGCACCAGATTGGGATGCAATTCCTAAACCCCAACGCAGTTTCATCACCACCGAGGCGATGCTCAAAACTATCCATACCCATGTGACATCTCTCCCCGACTTTGACCGTTCCTTTGCACGTTATTTTACATTGACGCACCTTTACAACGCCGGCGCAACAGATGCTAACCTTCGCGCTTATCGGATCGCTTTATCAAAACTCATCAATAGTCTCTCTTGGGGAGCAGAAGTAATCATACCGAAACCTATTGACCAAGAGGAGACCATCTTTTATATAGACCTACGGAACTATGAATGGGACATCAAAACTGACAAATGGTATAAAATTGAGCAAGCATACCCCTACGGTGTTCAGCTAAAGTCAGCAACATACACAACGTTATGTAAAGAGACAGACTGTGAATTGCCATTCATCCGTGCTGACTGGTTTATCGCCACTGCTTCACTACCACCGCTCTACCACGATATCCTTGACCTGCCGAAAACAGACAGAGAATTAGAAACGCAACTTGAGGTTAATGTTGTCGAAAACTTGAAGAACGCACCGGGTGTACGTGTTTGGCGAGCCGGTTTTAGCGAATCTGGTGTATCAGTAAACAATCGTATTGTTGAACGCCACAAATCTCGGTACGGTGCATATTGGAAATCCTACGACTTTGCAGGGAATGTCGGCAAACAGAATATCTTCACACATCCGCTTGATTTCACACATGACGGTGGCGAGATTATCTTCAATCTACCTAACGGGTTGCAGGCGTACTATCTGTCCACTGCCACAGGTGAACGACTTGATGAAGCACCAATTAACATTGTCTCAGATGCTGGCGCGAGAGATCCTGTTGTCCGTAACGGACTATCGTGTATGGGTTGCCATACGGAAGGAATGAAAAAGTTTGGCGATCAGGTGCGTTCAGTAATTGAACAGAATCCGAACCCGCCTTACGATAAAGCACAAGCGTTGCGTCTCTATGCTGAAAAATCACAGATGGATGTGTTGGTGCGTGAGGATATTACTCGTTATCGGAAAGCGATTGAGAACGCAGGTGGTGTCTTCGGTGGTAGTGAACCGATACAGCAACTTGTCAAGCAGTTTGAAGGACCACTTGATGCTGCACATGCCGCGGCAGAGGCGGGTTTAGAAGTTGATGATTTTCTGAAAAATATTCGTGAGAATAGCACACTGCAAAATGCCGGGTTGCTGGTGCTTGATGTTGAGAAAGGGAGTGTTAAACGGGATGCATGGGAATCGGAGTTTGGTAAAGTGTTGTTTGCACTAAATCTGCTAAACCCTGATTCATCTCAATTTTACAGAATTCGCGGAAAAGCGAAGTTTGACAATGGACAATATGAGGCAGCCATAGCCGACCTTGACGCTGCAATACAGATAAAGCCAGATGATTTTAAAAGTTACTTCAATCGTGGATACACGATGGGAACTTTAAGCCAGTATGAGTCCGCTATTTCTGATTATGACACAGTTCTCAGTCTAAAACCGGACCTTGCTGATGTTTATCTTGTAGATGTTTATTTCAATCGTGGAGTTGCAAAATACGAGTTAGGAAAGTATGAATCTGCAATCTCTGATTTTAAAATCGTTCTCCATAAAGAATCTGATTCTGCGGATGCTTACTACCATCTTGGACTTGTAAAGGCAGCGCAGAAGAAGTATGAGGCAGCCATTTCTGATTACAGTGTGGCACTCCGAATTAATCCAGACTTTTTTGATGCCTATAATAATCGGGGTGCTACAAAGTATTTATTAGGACAGTATGAGGCGGCCATTTCTGACTACAATGAGGCTCTCCGCATCAAACCTGCTCAGGCAACAGTTTACTACCATCTTGGACTTGTAAAGGCAGCGCAGGAGCAGTATGAGGCAGCCATTTCCGACTATAATGAGGCTCTCCGCATCAAACCTGATTATGCTGAAGCTTACTACAATCGTGGATTTACAAAGCACGAGTTAGGTAGAACGTGGGAAGCAAAGAATGATCTACAAACTGCATTGAAACTTGCAGATAAGGCAAAGAATCACCATCTCAAGACTTCTATTGAGCAGTATATTCAAGAACTTGAAGTCAGCAAATAATTTGGAGAAAGTAAATGAACACAACAACTCAAGAAAATCGCCAAACCGTATTGAACAGAATTTTGGCAATAATCCACGATATAAAGGAGAAATCCCTTGATAGTGATTACATCTATCGTGGCGAGGCGGAGAACTATGAACAAGTTTCTTCAACTCTTTACCGTAAATTAGATTCTGTAGGATTATCACATCTTGGTGTAGAATATATCCAAAAGTCAGAATTGCTGCATGCTAAAGAGTATACCGATGAAACGGAAGAATTTGAAATTCTAATTGAAATTCAACACTTTGGCGGTAAAACCAACCTGATAGACTTTACTACCGACTACCTTATCGCTTTATTTTTTGCTTGCAAAGGTTCCCCTTTTAAAGATGGTAGGGTTATTTTGCAAAATAAAAACGGAGTAGTAAAAGACTGGGTTAAAGAGCTTCCGAACCCACATCAAGGAAGTCGTCCTGATATACAGAAGAGCGTATTTATTCGTCCTCCTGATGGCACTATTGAACCTGATAAGAAAGTTGTGATTCCGAAATCCCTCAAACGTCACTTGCTGAAATATCTCGAAAAAGAATACAAGATATTTACCCAAAAGATATATCACGATCTTATTGGGTTTATTGGAGGTCAAGACATTCGTTGGGATGTGTACGCAGCATTAGGTAAAGGTGTTGCTTGTCAAAAGATCGGAGATGAAGTTGATAATTCTGAAGAAAAAGACAAACATTATCAAGAAGCAATTGAACATTTTAACAAGGCAACACAACTGATGCCTGAATTTGCGGAAGCATATATAGATCTTGGATTCGCGTACTTTTCTAAAGGTAATCTTGAGATTGCTATTGAAAACTATAACAAAGCAATAGAGTTGGATTCGCAATTGGCTCGTGCCTATAACTATCGTGGGAACGTGTACCAAGCGAGAAATGAAATTGATCGGGCAATCAGAGACCATAACAAGGCAATAGAATTGAGTCCAAGTGATGCTATCTTCTATAACAATCGCGGTATTGGTTACGGAGAAAAAGAGGAGCATGATCTTGCCATCAAAGATTTTACCAAAGCGATTGAACTAAAGCAAGGCTTTGCCCTTTCCTATAATAATCGCGGTGCAGTTTATCGCAGCAAAGGTGAGTACGATTTAGCTATAGAAGACTGCAACAAAGCGATAAAATTAAAACCGGATTATGCCGAACCTTATAATAATAGAGGTAGTGCTTACCGGAACAAAGGTGAAATTGACCATGCTATTGAAGACTATGACATAGCGATAAAACTAAAACACAATTTTGTTGAGGCTTATTACAATCTTGGTATTGCTTACTGTGAAAGGGGTGATTTTGACCGCGCCATTGAAAACTATAGCAAGGCGATAGACTTGAGTCCAAAACTTGTTCATCCGTATTATAATCGTGGCAATGTTTACCTCGAAAAACGCGATTATGGTAGGGCGATTGCGGACTATGACAAGGTAATAGACTTGGATCCAAAACTTGCCCTCGCATATTGCAATCGTGGTGGTGCGTGGTTGCATCTGAAAGAATGGGATAAAGCCAGATCAGACCTAATAATTGCCAAAAACATGGGGGTTGATATTGTTGAAGTTTTTCGTTACCTCTATAGAGACATTTCAACATTTGAGCGGCAAAACGGTGTTAAGCTGCCGAAAGACATTGTTGCAATGTTGACGTAGTCATAGTTATTACAAATCATAAAGGAAGATATTTTGGACGTAAAAGACGCAATTCGTTCAAAACAAATCAATCTCAAATTCATACAGGAACCCGTTCCCAACGATGTCCTTAAACAAATCTGGACTTGCCTATGAAATTCAGTTGATATTCTTTGATAGATACTTTATGATTTAACATCACGAGTCCATTTTTTGGAGAAAAGCAATGATCACAGTGTCAAATACACGGAATCACATCTCCTATAACAATCGCGGTATTGCGTACAGCGAAAAGGGTGAGCATGATCTTGCCATTAAAGATTTTGACAAAGCGATTGAACTTAATCCAGACTATGCCGAGGCATATAACAATAGAGGTAACGTCTATGATGAAAAAGGGGATTTTGAAAAGGCAGTTGCGGACTTTAACATGGCGATAAATACTAAATCAGATTATGCTGAGGCGTATATCAATCGTGGGGTGGCTTATGGCAAAAATTATATGTTTGATGAGGCGGTCAAAAACCTTAACACTGCAATAAAGATAAATCAATACCATGCGGGAGCCTACTTTAATCTCGGTAATGTTTACCTTCTTAATGGTAAATTTAAAAAGTCTATTGAGAATTATAATATGTCTCTCAGTATAGATCCTGATGATGCCATTTCTTATTGTCATCGCGGTTTTGCATGGTTACATATTAAAGAATGGGATAGTGCCAGATCAGACTTAACAGTTGCAAAAGACTTGGGGATTGATATCACTGCAGCGTTTCATAATACTTATAGAAATATTTTTGCGTTTGAGCGGAGAAATGATTTCAAATTACCGAAAGACATCGTTGCAATGCTGCTGCAATACCCAGTAAACCCATTTACTACGACGCAAAAGATTATGACTCATGATGGAAAAACCCAAGAATCCGCTGCAGTCTTAGAACTACTTGAGAAATTCCGGAACGCTGGCAAACCGTTAAGCCAATATATGCAAGATCACCGGTCGAGTGGAATCATCACAGGATATAACGAAGCGTTTATTGTCCACCTTAAAACACGGGATTCTCTCATTGCCAAACATCCATCATCAGCAGAGATTTTGAAACCGTTTCTAATGGCGCGCGACATTCAACGTTGGCGAGTGAAACCAATAGACGAGTCACGAAGAGAGGCGCAAGATAAGTGGCTTATCTGGACGCACCGAGGCATAGACATCAATGCTTATCCAGCTATCAAGAATCACTTGGAAAAATCCCGGGACGCGTTGGAAAAAAGATCGGGGAAGCAAGAATGGTATGAAATCCAAACAGCTTCAACGGATATAACCCGATTCACACAACCGAAGTGTGTCTATGCAGATCTGGCGAGTGAAACAGCGTTCGCTTATGATGATGAAGGTTACTATGTCGGAAGTCCCGCATCTCTTTTATCCACAAGTGAATTGTGGATTCTTGGTGTGCTGAATACCAGAGCAGTTTCATGGTTTTATGCACGGACTACGCCACAGGTTCGCGGTCCGTTTCTAAAATTTACCTCACGGCATGTCTCACAAATTCCGATCCCTGATATGGAACCAGAGCAACGGGCACTTATTCACAAAATTGTTGAATATATTCTTTTTCTCAAGAAACAACCTATGGTAAACAGTAAAGATCTAAAATACGCCCGTGACCATGTGATGGTTGGATATTTCGGAAATATCCTTAACGGGTTAACCTATGAACTCTATTTACCTGATGATCTCCATCGGGGTGATAAATACTTTTTCCAACCGTTATTTGACGAGCAGTTGCCGCAACTTGAAGAAATTCAGGGAGATAGAATGTCTGCGTTCCGGAATATTTTTGAGCAATTATGTGATAAACACCATCCAGTCGCAAGGAATCTTTTCTTTTTAGATAGTGTTAAACCTATTCGCATCATTGAGAGTAAGGCATGAGAATTACCAAAATTGAGATTAATAACTTTAGAGCATTTTATGAGGAATATCTGATTGATCTGTCGCTTGCAATCGACCATCGAATACACTATAATTCCAAAAGGAGGGTTTTATGGACGTAAAAGATGCAATAACTTCAAGAAGATCAGTTTTCAAGTTCAAACAGGAACCCGTTCCAAAAGACGTAATTGAACAGATCTTCAGTTACGGAATATGGGCACCAAACCATCATATCACAGAACCGTGGCGGTTTACTGTTATCGGTGAAAAGACTAAACAGATTCTCGCCGAAAGATACCGTGATATAAAAATGGAGGATACACCAGACCACGTTGACGCAGTGAATCTCGCAAAGATAGGTCAAATGGCTTATGAAAAGTTTATGTCTAAACCGACTATCGTTGCAGTATCCTGTATACAAGACGGAGATGAACAGAGACAACGCGAAGATTATGCGGCTACCTGTTGTGCCATGCAAAACATACAACTGGCAGCTTGGGATGCTGGTATCGGAATGCAATGGAGCACCGGTAGCATCACGTTTGAGGAAGCAACCTATAAACTACTCGGTATAGATTCATCGGAAGAATACATAATCGGATTCTTCTATACCGGTTATCCAGCAGAAATTAAGGATCCCCACCGCAAATCTGCAGATGAGTTTATGCGATGGGTAGATTAGCCAGATAATTAGACCGATAATTGGTAAGCTTCTTTAGCATTCTTCCAGAAATATTTCTCTTTTGCTGCATCGCCTTTTGCACTGAAGTAATCATTCACTATTTTTTGGACGACTTTATACGCTGCGAAACGTTCCGACACGGGCCAATTGCTTCCATAGATAAGTCTGTCTTCACCGAATGCTTTCCATAGAACATCAATCGTCGGTGTGTAGAAGGCAACATCGTCTGGAGCAGGTTTCTGTCCTGTATGTTCTGCTAAACCGGAAACCTTACAAAAGACATTAGGGTAACGTGCAGCTTCTTGAATTGCTGTTATCCAGTCTGAATCTGGAGCGTTACCGTCAACCCGTATTCCCGCAATATGATTGATAACAACTCGCATTGTTGGGGTGTGTTCAACTAAGGCAGGAACTTGTTTTAACGCGTCGGGGTTAATTAGAAGGTCTAACGTCAACCCCTTCTGAGCCAGTTTCTCAATATTCTTCATGAAGCCTGTATCCCCGAGTGATCGTAGATGACCACTTCCGATACGGATTCCTCTGAATAACGGGTTTGCAGAAAACCGATTTAGATGCTTTTCAAAGTCAGCATCATAAGGGTCAATATTCCCAACAAGTCCGACGATGAAGTTTTCTTTTGCAGCAAGATCAAGTATCCATTGGTTATCTTCTATCCATCGGCTTGCTTCAACAACGACAGTCCCAGTTACACCTTCAGGAACAGCGAGTTTTTTGTAGTCTGCTGGCATCACCTTTCGGTATAGAAGATCATCATCCGGATTCGGCCACGGTACACCTTCAGGTCGAGTAGGGTCATAGAAATGCGTATGTGTGTCAATAATCATGAAAATAATACTCCTCATTATATATGGATGGCAATGTTACGTTTTTTCTGTATTGTAATCTTAATAACAGTGCAATTTATACTAAGCGGTTGTCCTGCTCCAGATGAAGCAGAACGCAAACGTAGAGAACTTCAACGCGAAGCAATGAAACTTGAGATGGGACAGGTACTAAACCCAATTGATCCTGAAGGGCACATTGCGTTAGGAAAAACATATCACAAACTTGGCGAATTAGAAAAAGCAATAGAATCTTTCCAAACAGCAATTTCACTTGATGACAGACACCAGCATGCGTATAACAATCTCGGGTTAGTTTACATTGACCAGCGATTCTTTCTCCTTGCTATTGAGATGTTTATGGCTGCCCTTGAAATAGATCCTCAAAATCCTGCTTTTTACAATAATCTTGGCTTTGCCTACGATCTATCCGATAGATTCCCCGAAGCATTAACTGTATTCCAAAAGGCAATTGAAATTGATCCAACGTTTGTTGACACGTACTACAATCTTGCCGATGCCTACCTCAACCAAGAACGCTACAATGATGCTATTGAATACTATCAAGCAGGTATAGAACTTGATGGTGGTGATGCCACTGTTTATTTTAATTTAGGACTCGCGCATGAAAAATCATCAGACAACGACGCTACAATAATTGCTTATGAAAAAGGCTTATCTCTTGACCCAGATGAAATAGAGGCGTATTATCGCCTTGCATCTGCTTATTTGAAAAAAAAGGATTTCGTCATGATGAATCGGTATCTAAAGACGTTTCTCAAACGTGCTAAAGGGGTCCCACGCTTTGAAGAACAATATCTTCATGCGATCAGGTTGCAGCAACAGTATAATGATAGGTGAATACAGTACTGTTTCCTTCACTTTTCTTCCGTACCTGTCCTTGTTTGGTAACGGATTGTTAATTTTGGACGCAGGTTTTTGTTTTGATTCTCTTTAGACGTAAAGACTATAGGCGCGCTGCCATCCCGCAGTGCGAACAGATAACCGTAGTTGTAGTCAGGGTTCTTAACCCAGAAGCGAACCGCATCTGTAATTAGTTCACTTTTAAATGTATACCGTTTACCTTGCTCTTTGATTTTGAATTCGCCATCGATTCTGTGTGCCACATCCTCAGAACCGTTGTAATCGCTTTCTCTATCTCCATCTATTCCCCTGAGCATAGCCTGTGCTGGGGATTTGTTCCACGGTAGGTTACGATGAAGCGGACTGTTGTAAGTAAGTTCATTCTCTTGCGCCTTATCTGATGTGCCTCTGCCTTCCTTCCAGGGTAGCAGTACTCTACGTAGTATTACTGTTTGTTCAATTTCAGGATTAGTTTCCTCAACATTTAGATTGATTGAAACATCTAATACCTGTTCAGGTTCTCTGATACCCATGTCTTCAAATGCATCATATAGATCATAAGCCACGAAGAAAACGCTACCTGTAGGATTACATAAGAGGGTTGTTTCAGCACCTGCGTTGTGATTACGGGTTTTCCGGTCTTTGTTGACTATTAAGCTTGTATCCTGTAGTCCGCCCGAGAATGTAACTAATTCTCCCTCTCCAAATGTAATTTCATTTTCTGATGGGAGACTAAAGTCTATTTTTGTTTGTGTATTCTGAATGCTGAGACTGTAAGACTTCTCTATCTCAAGTTGCGAAGTCAATAGCATCACACGGTTCTGTCTACTATCCAATAATGCTAATTCTACCTCAATTTTTGGCTCAATCCTATAGATTTCAATGTTTTCTACAGTTTCAGCTTCAAGTGCTTTGTCAAACTGTAGTTGAATAGCAGTTTGTGATAAAGGGACGACTTTTTGTAGTTTTGGTGTCTCCTCGTCAGTTTGACTGTCAGAGGCATTAACAACAAGTATAAGAATAAAAAAAAGTGATAGATAAGTTTTCAAAGTTCTCCTCCAATGTACTAATGCTTAGTCAAGTGCTAATTGATAGGCTTGATAGGGTCGGGAATCGGAGTTCCCTCCTACCGTAAGCAACCCATCGGTAGGAGCGATCTCCGAATCGCGACCTACAATAATATGTTGACAAAGCACTAACTAATCTGCGTCCATCGTAATAAAAACAGCATTTAGCACTTCTCGTTCCTTCTGTCCAGAGGGTTTATTTACAACTTGATCATTTACGACAAAAGTACTAGAGGATCCTCCATCAAGATTTATTGCTTCAGTTGCACCAAGATCAATTAGGATACTTGCAAGCTCATAAAGCGTTAGTCCAGTGCTGTATTTGGGTTGTCGACCATCTGCTACAGCTAAGTAAAGCGTATCTTCATTGTATCCGAGTGCAGTGCGGGGTTCATGGCTTAAGTTTAAGAACTGATTCCGTTTTCCCGGTACATGTTTATCCAGATTTTTCTTATGTAAATCCACAAGTTCTTGATTTATCTTCCCATTTTTGAGAAGACGTATACGTCCGCCAATTGCATGGCGGACATCATTCCACTCTGGCGGGTCCAATGAGACAGTGATAGTGCCGCTGGCATTCTGTTTAAACGCTGATACTGCTGGTTCTTTTATCTGTGAACTTATCCACAGTATGAGTCCATCTTCTGGTATAGAACTGTTGCCATTAGTTGAAACAGTGTCCACGTTGTAATTATTAGCATAGAGTGGCGAAATCGGCAGTTTAAGTCCGCTGAGTCTTATCTCTTTTCCCCTGCGACGGTTGGTGCGTGTCGAATCTCCAAAACGTGGAGTATAAAGTGTTATTTGACATCCATCAAGTCTTCGTTGGTTAATGCATCCAATTGGCAATGAATGGTCACCGATCTTTATGCTTGCTTTCATCTTAACGGGGGTACTGATGAATTCTCCAGATTCTGTAACACCGAAGCATGCATCGTTGTCAGTCGGTTGTGTGATGAGTTCTCCATCCTGTATGTAGATATTTTCCAAGACTCCACCATATCCCCGCATATCTCCCAGTACACCAAAACCACCGTTCACTGCAACAACAACCTTTCGGTCACCATCTTGTGTCCTTCGCATTGCCATAGAACGCACTGTCTCTTTTCCAAGGACTTCTGAATTCGCAAGAGATACTTCGAACTTTAATGCCGGTTCATCACGGGATATTTCTGCAATATAAAGCACACAAGTTTCAAGGTCCCAATCATATCGATATATTTTTAAACCGGGTGATATATCTGAAAAGAGTTGTGTTTTCTTTCCAGCTGCATCTGCCCTTTTCTCTATAGAAACGGCAGAAATGTGAAAAAACAGGATGAGAACAGCGCACAGTCGAAGTAAAATTCGCATTATCATTCCTTTTCTCGATAAATCTCAACAGCAAAGTAGGTAATGGGATTATTAATTGGGGGTTTAAGTTTTTTTATAGTGAGTCGGATAGCTTCTATATCAAATCTGTTCAATATCTCATCTGTCATCGTTTCTGCCAGTGCTTCGATGAGTTTAAACTTCTGACTTGTGGCAATTTCGACAAGCATATTCACAACACTTTCATAATCTATTGTATCTACGAGTGTATCGTATTTTCCTGCTTTCGTTAGGGATAAGTTCAACGTTGCATCGATTTCATAGTGTCCTCCAATTGTCCTCTCTTCTTCAGTGACACCGTGATGACCATGAAACCTTATGCCTTTTATGACTAAACTATCCATTTATCCCACCGTTCCTTTGCATTTAACGTGAGTTTGATAAATGTAGCGCAAACTTTCCAGTTTGCGAAGATGTGCCACAAACTGAAAGTTTGTGCTACAATTTACGCCTCTCGGTTCTGAAATGGTGTGAGTGAACGCAACCGAAATGATTAATCAAACTCACGTCATTTAAACTACCATTATTTTATCAAATAAACCGCCATAAAGCAATACCAAAATTTGACACTATCATCCTATTGTGCTATACTCTTAAATGTTATGATACTATAGATTTCTATTCCATGAAGGAGTCCTTATGAATGTTATTGTAAAATACTTTGCTGTGTGTCATGAGATGTTAGACAGATCTGAGGAAGAGATGCAACTTCCTGACGGTGCTACTGTCCAGACGATATTGAAAAGACTTGAGGAAGAATGGCCAGAGATAGCCGAGTTTTACGAAGTGATGCAGATGTCAGTTAACTGGGAATATGCCACAGAAAACACTGAGTTGTCAGAAGGGGATGAGGTAGCATTGATACCACCCGTCACAGGGGGTAAGAATGTTTAAAATCACATCTGAGATTATAACAGAAGCTCAGGTGCGCGAAGTTGTTGAATCCCCTGATTCAGGTGCTGTAGTCCTGTTTCTTGGAACAGTTCGGAATAATACTGATGGACGGCAAGTCAAACACCTCGAATATGATGCTTATGAACCGATGGCAGAAAAAAAAATGGCAGAGATTGGACAAGAGATATTAGAAAAATGGGGGATCAAACGCGTTGCCATAATTCACCGTGTCGGAAAACTCGAAATTGGTGAAGTAAGTGTCGCAGTGGGTGTCGCCTCCCCTCACCGTAAAGATGGTTTTGAAGCATGTAAATATGCAATGGATCGTCTAAAACAGATTGTGCCAATCTGGAAACGCGAAGTCTGGTTAGACGGTGAAGCTGAATGGGTTAAACCGGATGCCGTGTTTTTTAAATCAATCCCTGACCGTATATAATCTTGTATACACCATAGTCTTCAGACACATATTACCTTTAATACAAACGATACCTGTTTCATAGACAGAATCTATCTACGAATTGACTAAAGATATTAACGCCTTTCTCAAACTGATCTATTGCCATCCATTCGTTGACGGTGTGTGCTTGAAGGATACTCCCCGGTCCAATGATAACAGTCTCCATATACTTTGAGAATTCCGCTGCATCTGTACTGTAGGAAACAGTATGCGGCTCTGAATCACCCGTTATCTCCAGTGCTGCTTTTATTATTTCAGCATCTGGTTCTGTGCGAACAGGACCAGCATTGATAAATAGATCAAACGCTAAACCATACTTTTCGGCAGCTTCACGGGCACGGTCTATCCACTCCTCAGGATTGTCTCCTGGCATAGGTCGATAGTTAATATTACAGACACTCTTGGGTGCCGTGATATTCGCTGTACATTCCCCATCACTAATCGTAATATTCCAATCTGTATAGGGTGGTGTAAACTCAAAATTGTAATACTGGGTATCTGTCGTTAATTCCTGATGAATATCGCGCATCTCAGATAGGAAAGGAATCATCTTTAGATTAGCATTGTCACCTTTATCTGTGCTGCTATGCGCTGCGCGTCCGTGGGCAGTAACAGTAAATCGGACTGCTCCTTTGTGTGCGTAAACGGCTTTTAACTCTGTAGGTTCTCCAACAACACCGTATTCTGGAAATCCGTGTTTTTTGAACATTTCTGACTTCTTTACGACTGCCGTTGCACCAAAATAACCGACTTCTTCATCCGCTGTGATGACAACATAGAGTGGTGCGTCAAACTGAGAAGAAGAATATCGTGATGCAACCTCAATCATGCAGGCAACGCTGCCTTTCATATCGCAGCTGCCCCGTCCATACAACTTACCATCAACAATCCGAGCTTCAAAAGGGTCTTCCTCCCAACCAATTGCTGGGACAGTGTCAATATGTCCAAGGAGTGCGAGTCCTCGTTCGCCTGAATTCCCACCTTTCCTGCCGATAAGGTTGACTTTTAACGTGCCAGCAGGATCCTTATATTCAACGCGTTCTACTTCACAATCTATTGATTCCAGTATATCGGTAAGGTAATCCATCACCGCTACATTGCTCTTAGGACTTACTGTATCATACCCTATAAGGGTTTTTGTTAATTCTATTGCATCCATAGTTTAGGTTTTCTTACATCAAATGTTGAGAGGTACCTTTCGTCTCTGACATTATTCACAGAATTTTGAGAGTTGCCCAAGTGATTGTCATGTTATTAGAATTATTATTGACAGACAATCCTTTAGACCTCATGTTCTGTTTAATTTCTTGTTCACTTAGAAGTCTATCATATACACGCACTTCGTCGATAATTCCGTTTAGATAATAACCTAACGTTTCACCTATTATCAAGGGTTGCGTAGCAGCAGCAACGGTTGTTTCTTCTGATACGACTAACTTTCCATCTTGGTATAGAAAAGCTGTTTCACCATCAGTCGTCATCACGACATGAGACCATTCTGCTTCTATCAGTTCTCCATCTTCATGAAAATCTACCCATTCCCATCCACCTTGAAACTGGTATTCGGAACTATACCGTAGGACATAACCCGATCCTGTCCATGTTAGTGCTTTTATGAGAATACCTTGGTATTTATTGATTTGTATAATATTTATCCAGAATTCAATAGATCCTTTGCTGTCTAAACGGAGTGCAGCTGTATCAGGTATTTCTAAATAATCGTCCACACCATCAAATTCTAATGCTTCACCGAATTTACCCTTGGTTATCTTGGGTTCACCGTTGAGTGTTCCATGATTACTTCCCCAAATATCTATAACGGTATTGGCTTGAATTGTCTCCCTATTTAGGGACCAATAACTGACTAAGCCGTCATTAACGACTTGTGCGTTCAGCACATTTACCGAAATAACTGCAAGTAGGAAAAACGGTAATATAGTTCCGTATTGTTGTATGTAAGGATATTTAACTTTCATTTAGTAATTTAACTAAAGAAACGGTCTACGCAAGATGTTCTTTCAAGAACTTACCCGTGAAAGATTTACGTGCTTTTGCAATTTCTTCAGGTGTCCCTTGCGCTAATACCTGGCCGCCCTTATGTCCACCTTCAGGTCCAAGGTCAATCACATAATCAGCAGTCTTTATGACATCCAGATGATGTTCAATCACAATGACCGTATGTCCAGAATCAACGAGTCTTCCGATACTGTCTAATAGCTTCTGAATATCAGCAAGGTGTAAACCTGTAGTGGGTTCGTCGAGTATATAGAGATTATGTTTACCGCGTTTGATTTTGCTGAGTTCATTTGCAAGTTTTATCCGTTGTGCTTCTCCCCCTGAGAGGATAGGTGCAGGATGTCCAATTTTCAAATATCCAAGACCCAATTCATTCATAACACTTAATTTGTGATTAATCAATCTTTGATCAACGAAGAACTCAACCCCATCCTCAATAGACATTTGAAGGATTTCGGATATATTCTTACCATTATAGGTTACTTCAAGTGTATCATCATTGTAACGTGCACCTTTGCAGGTTGGACAGGTGACCTCAACATCAGGCATGAAGTGTAACTGAGTCGTTATTGAACCTTCACCGTGGCATTCTTCACAACGTCCACCTTTCACGTTAAAACTAAATCGTGACGCTGTATAGCCGCGAGCTTGTGCCTCAGGTGTACTTGCATAGAGTTTACGGATATTGTCATAGAATCCGATGTATGTAGCAGGATTTGAACGCGGGGAGCGACCGATGGGAGACTGGTCTATGTTAATAACATCACTGATGTTCTCGTGGCCTTTAAGTTCATCATGCTCACCGTAAAGTGTTCGGCTATCATGATAGATCGAGTACAATCTCTTATATATAATTTCATTGAGTAGTGTACTCTTACCAGACCCGGAAGCACCCGTAATACAGATGAAGACTCCTAAAGGTATCTCAACGTTAATATTCTGTAGATTATTCTCTCTTGCGCCAGTGATGCTTAGGAATTTCCCGTTAATATTTCGACGTTCTACCGGCATTGGAATTTTCAGTTTTCCGCTCATATACAAACCGGTCAATGACTCGTTACTCTCTACTATCTTATCAAAAGTACCTTGCACTACTACCTGTCCACCGTGAACACCTGGACCAGGTCCCATTTCAATGATATGGTCTGCTTCCCGTATTGTACTTTCATCATGTTCAACAACGATGACAGTGTTGCCAATATCACGGAGTTTCTGTAATGTCTCAATCATCTTCACATTGTCTTTTGGGTGCAACCCGATACTCGGTTCATCAAGCACATAGAGCATTCCCATCAATCCAGAACCGATTTGAGTAGACAAGCGAATACGTTGTGACTCACCCCCTGACAGTGTAGCAGACCTTCTATTGAGATTCAGATAGTCGAGTCCGATTCCAATTAACAACTCAATGCGGGTCACCAATTCTCGAATCACCCGTCTACCTGCTTCCTGATGTTTCTCAGGCATTTCTGTTATACTGTTGAGGAAATCGCGTAGTTGTTCAAGATGCAATTCACCGACATCATGGATCGTCTTGCCGTGGACAGTAACAAGTAATCTTTGTCGTTTCAGTTTTCTACCATGACAATCGGGACAAGTATGTTCCACCATGACCTTGCGTAGATATTCCTCCATTCCAGAGTGTGCTTCTCCCTGTTTCCTATACCTTCTGTAGCGTCTATCAATCCGTGTGATAATCCCATCAAAACGTACAGGCATTCCGATGTGTCGTTTCTGCATAGGTTTTGCATCTTCAGCTTGACAGAGCGGAAACTCCTCACCCCGTGTTCCGTAGAATATGATATCCACAAGCTCCTCAGGTAAGTCAGCAAAAGGCATATTCAAGTCAATCTTATAGTGTTGTGCCAGACTATACATCATCCTGCCATCCCATCTGTCAGGTTCATAGTTAAATGCTTGTTTGACAAAAGCACCTTCCGCTATGCTGCGCGTTTTATCTGGAACAAGTAAATTCGGATGGACCTGTAGATATGTACCGAGTCCGGAGCACGTTATACACGCCCCCGTTGGTTCATTAAAGGTAAAATGGTGGGGTCCCAATTCACACATCAAAACACCGTGTTCTTCACATCCAAAGTCTGACATAAACGCATCAAGGTCTACATCTTCATCTTCCGGTAGTTCAATATGAAAACGCATGAAACCTTCACCAACTATCATTGCATGTTCAAGTGCTGCCAATACCTGTTTATCAATACCCTTCTTTATATAGAATTTGTCCACAATTACCTGAATATCATAATCTTTATCAGGATCAAGTTCTGCTTCTTCACTGATATCGTGTTCTACGCCGTCAACGCGTACGTGTCTACATCCTTTGGTTCTTATATCGTCAAAAAGGTATTCGTAATCTTCACCGTATATTTTAAAGACAGGTGCGTGTATTTCTACTTCTGTATCGTCTGGGAGGGTTAGCAGCTTTTCAAGAATTTGATAGTGGGTTTTGATGGGGATCTCTTTTCCGCAGTAAGGACAGTGTGAAATACCGATAGTAGCAAACAGCATTCGCAAATAATCCTGCAGATCGGTCATGGTTCCTACTGTTGAACGCGGGTTCATTGTAACCGTCTTCTGTTCAATTGAGACAACAGGGGACAGTCCATCAATGAAATCAACGTCAGGTTTTTTCAGCTGCGTAATAAACCTTTTGGCATAAGTTGACATTGATTCCAGAAACCTGCGTTGTCCTTCAGCATACACAGTGTCAAATGCTAATGAGGACTTTCCTGATCCACTGATTCCTGTTACAACGACAAGTTGATCTCGTGGTATCTCTACCTCTATATTTTGTAGGTTATTCTCTCTCGCACCTTTTACTGAGACCGTTTGTCTCATATTTGCCCCCCTTCGTTTTATAAAAAAGGATTGTCAATATCATAGAAATATGCTGGTTCGTCTACCGAAACTTTGCTATCCATCGTCAATCGTATAGGTGAAGAGAACAACTCCAGAACATCCTTCCGTGATAGCCATTCGCATGCCATGCTGAGCCACATCTGACGACTCCCAAAATGATCATAGATGTCAGACAGTGAACGTTCTCCGCCGGCATCCTCCAGAAATTCAAGAAGAGGTTTAAAAAATGTCTGTATATGCTCTTCTAAAAATACGTCAATTGTATCTAATACCTTCGCAAGAACTGACTCGTCCTTTGGAATATCAAGAATATCAGTAAAAATAGTATTAAAAAATTCGGGATTACTTTTGAGTGCTTGATAAATAGCCTTGCGTTTAGGGACTTCTCCGTTCATGATGGTTTCAATACGTGCCAACTCTTTAACCGCAAGCATCAAATAGTAGAATGTATAATCATAGTCCTTTTTCACATAGAACCATTTTTCAGTTTTGTCAAGGATCGTCGTTAACCCTCCTGCCATATTCAGCAATTGCGTCTGTTTATCACGTTCCCCAATTACATCCAGGTCTTTATGCAACTCTTTAAGCGTAGGATCCTTGGTAAAAAGTATCTCACTTTGAGCGTATAGTGCATGCAGATGACCTCCTTGTATGTTGCGTTCCATTAGCTTCTTATATCTATCTCTGTTTACCAACCGGACTCTAATAGGGATCCCATCCTCAATTAGTTGATATTCTTGTTTTTGAAACTTCGTTCCATCTCTCATGATGAGTGTGATATGGATGTTGGTCTTTTCCCAGACGTTCTCCTCTTTGAGATTACTTGTGAGTATTGCAGCGACGATATAGCGATCCGCTACGATTGTGTCGGTGAACCTTTCTAAAGCTTCCGCAATTTGTGGATGAACTTCTGATTTCAGTTTAGGTGCACGAAACTCAGTTTCTGATTTATCATAATAATATGCGGGTTCCTCTAATGAAATCTGACTCTTAACTGTCAACCGAATAGGGGTAGATACCTGTTGGATGACTCCTTTCCACGCTAACCATTGACAGATTACATCAACAGATGCATCCCGGAACTTGGTATGAAAATATGCGTTCAACTCAGAATTTGATTGGGGCCCCTTCTGTTCTTTAAGATAATCCAAAATTGTTTTGAAGATGAACTCTTTTTCATCAATATAAGCATTCACAGCATCGAGTGCATCTTTTATAACTTTTTCATTCTTTTCGCTGTTTATAAGGTCAGTATAAACATGTCCAAAGAATTCTGGGTTATATTCCAAAGCCGGTTGTATGACTTCTCGCGCGGGAATCTCATCATTCAACAGCACCTCAATACGTGCTAAACTCTCCACAACACTTAGGAGAGACAGGAAACATGTTATTATATCTCTATTCACATAAAACTGCTTTTCTGCATAAATTAGGGTTGGCAATGTATCTGCAATAACGTTTAGCAGTTGTAGCTGTTTGTCACGTTCACCTATATTATCCCTTTTTGCGTTCTTATCATACCATTCCTTTATTGAGTCATCACGAGAAAATAACAACGTACTATGCGAAAAGTAAGAGTGCATAAACGAACCTTCTTGCGCACTCTCAATGGAACGTTTGAACGAGCTTCGCGGAGTCAAACTTGCATGTATCATAACATTGTTTTCTACAAGTGAGAAAAACGATTCTCTTGGGCGTATACCATCCTTACCGATAATCTCAACGTCCAAATCGGACCTTTCCCACACCTGAGCGTAAGAGAAACTACCAGCTACAATCACTGCAAGCATATTTGGGTCAGCCTTTACCCTCTCAACAAGCATATCGACTGCTTCATAATACTGTTGTTCAACATCATCCTGTTTTCTCATGGTTGCTATCTCCTATCTCCTACTATACCCAAATTTTTATCTATGTAGCACATAATTCAAGTCTTGTCAAATTAGGTAAAATGTGGTAAGGGAATGAAGATTAAGATTTTAAGTGTGTATTGGTTATCTATTCTCATAGCATAAGACAATCAGGGACCAATTAGTCTTTCGTATTCATCGTGTTTGCCAATCCACACCCAAGTATAATCACTTCCATCTTTGACTGCAAGTACTCTATAATCCTGTCCTACGCGGGCTGACCAATACTTGCCAACTTTCTTAAAATGTAGTGATCGATGTCGTGGATTAACTTTGAGAAGTTCAAAGTTCTGTCTGGCAATCCTTTGTACTTTTTCCGGAAGTTGCTGAAACAATCTCCAGAAACGCGAGGTGGTTTTATGCACTTAAAGGTCCTTAAGAGTTCCTTTTTTCTTTTCTTCAATAGCTTCCGCAGTCAAGAAATCCAATTTACCAGCTTCTGAATCATCTTCAATCTCGCGGTCCCATTTTTTCCAATCCAATTCGCTGAACCACTGTCTTAATTGTTTGTATTCGGCTTCAGGCAGAGCGAGGATCTCTTGTTGAATTTTCACAAGATGCGACATAGTACTTTCTCCTTTAGTCAATAAATCATATAGTAGATGATGTAACTAATTAGACTGATATTTTCTTAGAACATACTTAGTAGGATATCTCATTCCTTATCAGATTAACAAATCTGCAGTATATTTTCAACATCTTCTTTATATGTTTTGTTCTTTTTGTGATAGTTTCAACTGAGTGCGAACCGCTTCCCGTATTTCACCACAGATACGCATTGCGTTCTCTGCATCACTTGCTGTAGCAATCTCTTCTGGATACCGAGAATCTACCGCATGTTTTGTTAATGTTGATAGATCATTCTGCCATACCCGCCACGCAGACATTGTCGGAAGAATTAAGTCTAACAGATCATTTAGATTATGTGTTCTCTGTATAGGAATGTTATTCTCTTGCAGCCACGCCTTTAGATATTTCTCTACACACTGTTGCGCCAAAAAACAGATGACATGGTATACAGGGTTCGTCCCGTAATGAAGCTGTTCAGCTGCACTGAAATCACCTTCAGCCTTTTCTACCCATTCTAAAGTTATCGGGTTCATTTTTGTATTCTCTATTTTGTGTGGCATGATATAGAAACCATCGGTTTCATAAAGCACTTGTCCTTTCTCAGTGACTTCACGTAGAAACCAATCATTGTATGAAAGACGATGTGCTATGTATTCTGGAGA
>JAJEJA010000084.1 GCA_022828145.1 Candidatus Poribacteria bacterium
TCGTGGATTATGGAGAGTCGCGGATTAAATATATTTTGTATCTATAGTAAATTATATAAATAAGTTTACATATATTCTGTAGGAGCGATCTCCGAATCGCGACGCAACCCCTAATAGTCGGGAATCGGAGTTCCCTCCTACATCTCAAAATGTCAAGTTAATTGTAAAATCCACTATATTATGAGGACATATCTATGAAACGAATTCGATTTTTCTGTCTGTTTTTGTTGCTTACTGCACTCCCCATGAGTGTGGCGATGGCTGAATTAAACGTCACATGGGTTCGCACAGGTGTTGTGCTTGAATCTGCCAGTCAAATACATTTTGGGACGGATGAACTGGAGTCAGGGGATAAGGTTGCTGTAGGAATGTTAGGGGCAGCATTAAAGAATGTGCCATCTACACAGCTTGATGAGAAACGTGTACAATTGCAGTTTACATGGCATCCTAACAAACGTTATCAGTTTCGCTATGGAAAGAACATCCATGACGAAACTTCCCCACTGAAACCTGTACCGTATCTCATTCAAACGATTGAATTAGACACCCTACTGTCATTGATGGAAAACCTACGTCAACCTGCACTTTCTCTAACCGTGGCGACAGCATTAACATTTAGTAACGGTTCTGATTCACATAAGATTGCTGTTGCAACGAACAGAGGACATCTTGCAATTGTTAACGCGATTTCAGGTAAAGTAGATTGGAAGACTCGTATCTCTGAGGGGTATGTTAAACACATCGCATTTAGTCCAGATAACAAGCTGCTCTATATTGGTGAACAAGCTGCGGATGGTTATATCTACTGTTATGAATTGACGGGTGACACACCGGAACTACGTTGGAAATACCGCACTGCGGATGACATTGAGACTTCAAAACCGAGTAATCCTGAGAGTGTCTATGCATGGGTGAGTTATCCCGGTCAATCGTGTATACGGTCACTGCCGAATGGTGATCTGTTAGTTGCTGGTGTACATTCTTGGACACATGAAGATATTCCACAGAAGCGATCACTGCTGTATCGATTTGATGCTAAGACAGGTGCTGCAAAATGGAAGTTTCCACATGATAGTGCGATGCAGAAGATTTTCCGATGGTTTGATGTTAGTACTGATGGGAACGTGCTTGCACTTATTATAGATGAAAGTGGTAAGGGTAACGCGTTGCTGTCTGTAATTGATACAAGCACAGGTAAGGAGAGATGGCATTCAACTATTGAACCCCTCACTCCCTACTTCAAAGGTGTTACCTTTTGGCGAGGTGTAAGTATGGCGCCAGACGGGAAGTTTGTAAACGTAACAACAGATGATGGTCGCGCTTTCATTTTTGATGTAAATCAATCTGAACCGATATGGAAACAGAGTTTAGCAACACCGCTTGAGGTTAGTGGGGTGCCGATTATTGCAACAACGGGCACGATTGGTGCGACTAACGACACTGCGCTGTTTGTGACAGGTGATACGTATATCCCTTATCATCTTCAGAAAGGCGCACAACGTCCATCTGCTCTGCATCCTAACGGCATGACACTCTTTGCCTATTCGTGGAGCGGAGAGAAGGTTTGGCAGTGGAAACTTGAGAACATGCCGCAAGGTCTACGTATTGATGCGGGTGGTCGTTATGCTGCCTTAGCAGTTTCTAAGCGGAGTCAGAATCCGAATGAGAGTCTGCACGGTGTATCGGTATTTAACTTGACAGAAGGTGATAGTGGCTTGTCAAAATATCTGTATACGTATCGGACTGAGGGACAATTGCCTTATGATACGCTTGCTATTAGTGCTGATGGGTTGATGATTGCTATCGTTGAGATGCCGATTGTGCTGCCCGATGAGACCTTGCGTGGCAAGAATCGTGTGTATGTGTTATATTAAAGTATACAATCTTGTCTATTTCAGATTCAACTTGACAAAAAAAACGGCATACTGTAAAGTATCAATATTCTGATGCTGTCAATAGAATTAGGAGGAACAAGATGGCTGACCGTTTAGCTGTAGAGGGTGGAACACCTATAATTACTGAATCTATTCCTGGTGGAATGCACGGTCCAAGCATGATAGATGAACGTGAAATTGATGCTGTTACAGAGGTATTACGAAATGGAAAACTCTTCCGTTTTGTTGAAAATTCAAATGTTGCTGCCTTCGAACAGGAAGCAGCTGCAAGACTTGGTGTGAATCATGCACTCATGGTCAATTCTGGGACATCCGCGATTATCTGCGCACTCACAGGTGTCGGTATAGGACCTGGAGACGAGGTGATTTTACCCGGATATACTTTCATCGCTACCGCAGCTGCGATAGTCGGAGTCGGTGCGATTCCCATTATCGCTGAGATTGATGAATCGCTCGGATTAGACCCAGAGGATGTTGAACGTAAAATCACATCACATACAAAAGCAATAATACCCGTCCACATGCAAGGTGTACCGTGTAGACTTGAAGAATTACTTTCAATCGCGAAACAGTACAACCTAAAGGTCGTTGAAGACTGTTGCCAGTGTGTTGGGGGACAATATAATGGCAAATACGCAGGAACATGGGGGGACGCAGGCGCATGGAGCCTCAACTACTATAAGGTCATCACATGTGGAGAAGGTGGATTAGTCTTCTCAAATGACTATGACACTTATGAACGCGCTGCCTTTGCATCTGAACCTGGGTTACCGATGTGGATGAGTGGCTCCGAATGGCAAAACAAACCTTTCTCCTGTCAGACATATCGGGCAGGAGAAATTCTGGGCGCAATTGCACGAGTTCAGTTATCAAAATTGGATGATATTCTTGGACATACCCGTTTACTCAAGAAAGCATTCTTGGCTGAGTTATCAGATAATCCTAAAGGTTATATTCGTCAGCACGTTGACGATCCGAGTGGAGAATGTGGAATTAGTGCCGCTATCATAGTGCGGGATACAGAGCTTGCGAAAAAATATACAGAAGCATTGCAAGCAGAGGGGTTGGGTGCTGGTACTGCTTACAACGAAGGTTTCCCAGATAGACATATATATACCTATTGGGATTCCATACTTTTTAAACATTCACCAAATCCTGCAGGCTATCCCTGGACCGATCCACGATATAAAGGGAATGTTGAATACGCAAGAGATATGTGTCCCAAGACATTGTCTATTCTTGGACGTGCTCTCAGATTCGGTTTCAATGTGAACATGCAGGAAAAGCATGCACAATTGATGGCTGCTGCTATCAATAAAGTTGACGATGCACTCGGTTAAACTAAGTAAACTATTATCCACTGTCAAATAAAGGAAATATAGTGTATGAAGATCACGATATTAGGTTCAGGAACTTCAACAGGTGTGCCTGAATACAGATGTGAATGTGAGACATGCATAGATGCAATGCTGAACGGGTCAAAAAACTACCGAACGCGTGCATCCATACATATTGAAAAGGATGGTAAGAATCTACAATTTGACCTCGGTCCAAACTTCATGGATCAGATTAATAGAAACAGAATTGAACAGATCGACGCTGTCATCTATACGCACTGTCATTCTGATCATATCAGTGGAACTAACGATATTGTGATGCCATGCCGCAAACAACAGGTTGATATGCCTATCTATGGACCTGAACAGACGTTAAAAATACTACAAAGAAATTACGATTATATGTTCACAAAAGACACATTTCAAGGAGGGGGTGTCGGACACCTTATACCGCATGTCATTGAAAATAGGTTTAAGCTGCTCGGTTTTGACATAACACCCATTCCCGTAGAGCATAGTACTATTGACACCTTCGGATATAGAATTGACGACTTCGGATACCTACCTGATGTAAAAGCATTACCGGAAACATCTCAGGCTTTGCTGGAAGGGATTGAAGTTTTAGTTATTGACGCATTGAGTTTTAATCCGAGACATCCAACACATCAGTCAGTTGGTCAAGCATTAGAGATCAGTCAGGCACTGAAACCGAAAGAGACCTATTTTACCCATATCATGCATCGACTTGATCATCGCTATTTTAAGGATCAGTGTGCTGAACAGGACATTGAATTACCTGATAACGCATACCTTGCCTATGATGGTCAAGTGATTGTGTTGTAATCTTAGGGACATTTAGTTATCGGTCTTTCATTAAAAAAATCGGCACCAAGTATTCAATTTGGTGCCGATTTATGTTATCAGGGACTTTATCTTATTTAATCTGGTTTACCGACCCCATTCGTTCTGTGGTCTTTGACGACGTTGCAGGACAACTCTATCGCCATCAGTGATGCCACTCTTGACGATCACTTCAGTTTCGTTCTGCATACCTGTCTCAATAGGAGTCTCAATTCCTGGACTACCATCACCTTTGTCTAACATGACGAACTTACCCTTTGTAACAGTAATTTGTGCTGATACACCGTCCGCTTTTTTATCCCCATTGATCAGCAGAGAAACAGTTGCAGGACCAGGCATAATTCCGCGTTGTTTCGGATCTAATTCTAAAGTCACACTGCCATTCCCAACACTTTGCACTGTTCCGTAGAAAATCTTCTCGCTGAGAGTCTGCATATCTACTTTTTTACCAACTTTGAAGGGAGACGTGTTGCCAACTTGAGCAACGACGGTCGCAGAATTCTTGGATATAACAGCATCAATCGGAATCAGGAGAACGTTTTTTTCTTCATAAGTAATAATGTCTACATCAGCACTCATGCCGGGTCGGATGTTACCAGAGGAATCATTAACTTCAATCATCACCTCAAAGGAGATGATGTTATCTTGTTGCTGACCGCTTGGAGAAATCTCGTAAACATTACCTGTAAATCTATGTGTCTGGAACGCATCAACTTTGATGTTCGCAGTTTGTCCCTCCTTAAGCCTTTCCATATCAACTTCGTTAATGAAAGTTTTGACAACCATTTTTGAGAGATCTGCGATAGTCATTATCGGTGGACTCTGTGAAAATGCTGAACGTCCAGATGTCACAATCTCACCTTGTTCTATGTCGAGTTGTGTAACTGTGCCAGACATCGGTGCTTTTATGACAGTCCATTCAAGCCGTTCCTCCTGATTCTTCAAACTACTCTGCCTGCGAAGGAGATTGGCACCAGCACTAACTTTTGATTGTTCAGTCAAAAGTTTTTCATTTTCAATAGTGAGTGTGAGTTCTTGTAACTGCGTAACTGCGTTATCCAAACGAATCTGACTCTCCTCTTCAGACTTCTCACGCATTTTCTTTAGATTCTCTAAACTCAATTTCTGATATTGTATTGTTGATTCGCGAGTTTTTATGCCTGTTTTACGCGCAAGAATTGTCCGTTCTTGCGAATCTATTGTTTTCTTTTGCGATTCTACACGTTTATTCGCATTCTTGTATTGTGAGTCGGCACTTACGTACCGAGATTCTGCGTCTTCCAATGACTGTTTTGATACAAGCTCACTTTCATAGAGTGACTTATTCCTATCAAACTCTGACTTGGCTGTGTCTACGGAAACTTTAGAAGATTCAAGAGATGTTTCGTATTCTGCAAGCGTTAAGTTCGCTTGTTCAAGGGCAATATTCGCCTGTTCCAAAGCAATCTTATCCTGGTCTAATTCATTCAGTGTCGCTTGTAGATTTGTCTCTGCATTGCTAACTTGTGTAAGCGTAGTCGCTTTCACTGTTTCAAGATTAGCTTTTGCGATTTTTACAGCAGCTTCTTTCTGAGTGAGGTCACTGTTTAGACGTTCTTTCTTGAGTTCAATATTTAATTCTGCCTGCGTCAATTGTGCTTCTGCAGCATCAACATCAGCCTTTGCTTGCTTCTGTTCCTCCTGATATATCTCTGGATCGAGTTCAACTAAAATGTCTCCTTCTTTTACAGGATCACCGTCTTTCACATATAATTTAACGACTTCACCCTCAACGTTAGATTTAACTTCCACATCCAGCAGGGGTTCAAGATTCCCAGTTGCCCGGATTGTCATCTGAAAATCTCCAAGTTTCGCTACCTCAATTTTCTGAGCAGGTCCTGTTGCTGCACCATTCTTGCCACGGCTCAGGACAACCCAGCCTACTGCACCAATAAGTATGACAATGATACCTACGGTAATAATTAATTTTTTCAAAGTCCTAACCTCCTTCTATCATGTCGGGTTTCGCTTCGCTCTACCCAACCTACAAGTTTAACTTGGACTAACCACAAGGATTTAATCCGATCGCAATGCTTCAACCGGTGTTAATTTCGCTGCCTTATGAGCAGGATACAAACCGAAGAACACACCGATACCAACCGATACAATCAAGGCAATGAACATAGTTTCAAATGAAACAACTGATGGCCAGTTGCTATCTTCCCATACAAATTTGGAGATGAGTGCTGCTGTCCCTTTCCCCATAAAAATACCCAAGATTGACCCAAGAATACCACCCGTCAAAGTTAAAACAGATGCTTCAATAAGAAACTGTGTGATGATATCATTGAAAGTTGCACCGAGTGCTTTCCGTAATCCAATTTCCTGTGTCCGGTCAGTAACAGACACGAGCATGATATTCATTACACCGATGCCAGCAACCATCAACGCAATACCTGCAATACCCCCCATCAGAGCTTTCATGACTAACCCGACTTTATTAGCAGTCTTTAACTCCTCTGTTGCTGTCCAATAGTTATATTCTTCACCTGTATTTTTATGTATTCTACCTAATATCAATTTTGCCTCATCTATCACTTGAGAAATAGTATCAACATCAATAGCTTCCACCCGTATCCGTTCTACATCTTGCCTTCCCTTGAACCGATCTTGTAATGTTGTTATCGGTATAATGAAGCGATCGTCCCAACCTGTTGTATCCATTGCGTCGCCCTTCTCTTCCATAACACCTATGACCTTTAGACGTACTTCGTATAGGCCACTTCTCCCTCTCCAGAAAGATGGACGTGACGCTTTGATTTCTTTATTGACAGGGTCTTCATTTGGAAATATCTCTTCAGCGATTTTTGAACCGATGACTGCCACGCTACTTGCTGCGTCTACTTCATTTTCATTAAAGAAACGACCGGATGAGGTATACCAGTTATAGGATCTATCATATCCCGCAGTTGAGGCAACAATGCGAGATTCCTTCTTTCGTCCCTTATAGCTTACACTCCATCCCGGCATATCATCTTCAGCGATTACATTTACGACGCCGCTTGCGTTTTTCCATATTTCAAAAGCGTCGTCAGTTTCCAGATGTTCAGCACGGTTTCTACGCCAACGACTTCTACCGCGAACTGCTTCCCCGGCTGCCCGACTTAACGTTCCGGATTGTCTGTCCCAATCATCTTTATAGATCTCAATGATTTTTGTTCCACCAGTACGTTCAATTTCACGCAGCACCATGGCAGATGAACCATCTCCAACAGAAACCATACTCACGACAGAACCAACCCCGACAATTATACCTAATATGGTCAAACTTGAACGCAGTGGATTTCGCTTCAGACTGGTAATTCCTAAGATAATACATTCAAAAAGACTCATAAGTTCTCCAATTTACTCTGTTCGTAACGCCTCAATTGGTGATAGTGAAGATGCCTTGATTGCTGGATAGAGACCGAAAGATATACCGATCAATGCCGAGAAAGAAACGGAGATGACCACCCATTGCATGGAAATGACTGAGGGCCATTCGGGGACCATTTTCACGATCTTGACAGCTAATACTGACATCGCTTCTCCAGCAAGCATACCTACACCAACACCTATTGCACCGCCGATCAGACACATCGCTATAGATTCAATCAAGAACTGTAGCATTATATCAAAACGTTTCGCGCCGAGTGCCTTCCGCAGACCAATCTCGCGGGTACGTTCAGTTACAGCGACCAACATCATGTTCATAATCCCTATACCACCAACAAGTAGAGAAAATCCTGCGATACTCCCTAACGCGATTTTGATAACCTTACTAATCTTCTCCAATTGCGCCATACCTTCCCGCATATCTCTGAGATCAAAGAAATCATCCTGATTATTGTGTCGTTTTCTTATGACCTCTTTTACTTCCTCAATTGCTTTCGGTACATCTTCAACTGTGTTTGCATGTACAGATAGCATTGAAATGTAATCGTTTCCCGTGAAACGTTCTTGTGCCGTTGTGAGTGGCATAAACACCATATCGTCAAGGTTCCAACCAAATCGTAGACTTCTTCCTCTCGGGTTCATGACACCTATGACGGTAAATCGTTCAGCCATCCGTGTTTGATCTCTTCTACCCCACCTATCATATCTGTCGCCGCCTCTACCGATCTTTATTTCCTGATCCAAAGGCGATTTGTTACCGAACAGATTCAATGCGACTTCAGTGCCGATGACACAAACTTTTTCTTTATTCTCAATATCTTCAGCTGAAATGAACCTACCTTCCTGAATTCCCCAATCCATTGCTTCAGAGAAAGTATAATTTACCCCGTTATAGCCGCTACGCACTTCTGCGCCATCATTCGTCTGAATCAGAACACCTCTCCATTCAGGTATTCTGGGGACAGCAACTTTTACAGACGGACATTCAGCTTCAATAGCTAAGACATCCTCATACTCAAAGTGCTCATTGCTTCTGTTTGGCATCCATCGACTTCCAACGCGTCTATAGCTGCTGCGAAACATAGTGAATTGGTTTACGCCACCGAGCTTTTGAGCATCTTGTAAAACAATCTCTTTAGCACCATCCCCTATAGATATCATTGCAAGAACCGAAGCCACACCGATGATAATACCCAACATAGTGAGTAATGACCGGAGTTTGTTACTTCGAATTGCAGAAAGTCCTACAGAGAATCCTTCAAATATGCGCATTTCATGTCTCCAATTTACTAAAAGAAGATACTTTATACATACATTTAGACAGAAATAAGCAGAAAAAGTTCGTCCAGATTATAGGAAAAGACTAAAATTCCTATGCGTTAGAGTAGTATAATAATTGACGTAAATCTATCAAATTTGGTTTATTACAATTATCTACAGCCTGCGCGATAGAATTCCATTTTGAGATTTGGATTTTATTAACTTGTAGCACATTCATCCTTGATTGTGCTACGCATCCCGTCAACCTCCACAATAAAGCTCCGTGCTTAGATTTTGATTTTATCAACCTGTAGCACATTCATCCTTGATTGTGCTACGCATCAGGTCAGCATACGCGAAAAAGTTCCCTGCTAAGATTGGGTTTTTATCAACCTGTAGCACATTCATCCTTGATTGTGCTACGCATCCCGTCAACCTCCACAATAAAGCTCCGTTTTTAGATTTTGATTTTATCAACTTGTAGCACATTCATCCTTGATTGTGCTACGCATCCCGTCAACCTGCACAATAAAGCTCCGTTTTTAGATTTTGATTTTATCAACTTGTAGCACATTCATCCTGATTGTGCTACGCATCCCGTCAACCTGCACAATAAAGCTCCGTTTTTAGATTTTGATTTTATTGATCTGTAGCACATTCATCCTGATTGTGCTACAGCAATATCAATATGAAAGATGTTACAGAGAAGTCTAATGAAAGATGCATGTTATTCAAAGAAGCACAATCAAGATGAATGTGCTACAACAATATGAACAAAAACGATAGACAGAGAAGTCTAATGAAAGATGCATGTTATTCAAAGAAGCACAATCAAGGATGAATGTGCTACAACAATAGCAACATGAATGATACACAGAAAAGCATAATCAAGCATATATATGCTACAGCACTATCAAGATGAATGTTGTACGATGATTTTGGTTGTTGCTACAAGCTGAATGTTTTGGATAGATAGTTCCACTTCCACTCTTCCCATTCTTTGACTAAGCCTATTCTTACTGGATTGTTGAGGGTATACGTAATAATCCGATTTAGTTCATCAGTATGACGGATACAATGGTCATAACTTTCCTGTTGCCAAAATGAACCACGACGGCATAATATCTGATTTGCCCTTTGGGCGGTATAACTTTTGAGTGAATGCATGATGGATGAAAGCGAATGGTAACGCATACCGTCAGTCTGTTTCTTATCTGTGTCAGAAGTTTGGATTTTCAGTGGTGTAAATACTACATGGACATGGTTTGCCATAATGCAGTATGAAATCAAAGAATATACTCTCCCATTTAGATAGTGAAGACTTCCAGATACTAATTCGGCTATCTGTTCGTTTTTGAGCCATACCGGTCCGATGTTTGCCTGATCTAATATTTTGTCGAATTTTCGGAACCACTCACGTTTCTTTTCTTGAGTATCTTGATTCTGCGTGAGTGTTGTCTGTTTTGCAGTTTCAAGTGTTCTCTTCTCCGTAATATACTGTTGGATGATGCGTCTCGGTATGGATCCTGATAGGTTAAATGTTATGAAAAAACTTGCACCTGGAGGTTGTATATGTGGTAAGTTACGACGATAGTACAAGTTGTAAGTATATTGGTTCATTTTTTGTTTTTTCTTTTCCATTTATAGTCTTGGCCTGATCTGATTATAGCACATTCTTTTATATTATGCTACAGACATTGTCATTCTGGACGATCTGGCTTGGTACTGAGACTTGGACGTTATCAATCTGTAGCACATTCATCCTTGATTGTGCTACGTATCACGTAAACCCGCGAAATAAAACTTCGTGCTTAGATTTGGATTTATTGATCTGTAGCACATTCATCCTTGATTGTGCTACCAATACGCCAAATCAAGGATGAATGTTGTACAAAGAAGCACAATCAGGATGAATGTGCTACAACAATATCAATATGAATGATAGACAGAGAAGGCTAATGAAAGATAAATGTTATTCAAAGAAGCACAATCAGGATGAAT
>JAJEJA010000071.1 GCA_022828145.1 Candidatus Poribacteria bacterium
CTGTAGTGGGACCTATGGCAGTCCCCTTTGGAATAAGATTAGATGTTCCAAAGTTGCCTTGTAAACACAAGGAATGTTCCTAAAAGGGACAAAAGAATCCCCGATGCTTCAGCACGGGGAGTATGTCAATATTTATAAAAACAGCTGCAACAATGATGATAGCAAAAACAGATAGAAGTATTGTGAGTTTGTGTCCTTTTTTCATGAGAATTTCTCCTTTCAGGTATAGATAAAGCTGGGATTTATAAACCCTAACTTTATCAAGTGCATTAGTCCATTAGGGACCGATACTGACATCATAAGTCAAATCATACGTTGTATTATCAGATACTCGTGTCACACGAGCCGTAATAACATAGTCAGTATTAGCCTTGATCCTATTATGTGACAGACTGGAAAAAGCACGAAATGAAATGCCTAAAGTCCATGAAGAACTCACACTACGTGATGTGCAGACAACATTTAAAGAACGCAAATCAAAAGGTAAGAATGTTGGCAAATACCGCAACACTGATGACAGTAGACAGACAAAACTCTTTGAACGATAATTTTTCGGATAGTCACATTCAACGGGTAATTCTACCTAATCCATCACTAACCCCCCAGACACCGTAATAGATAGTCCTGTCAAATAGGAAGCTTGGTCTGAGGCGAGGAATGCTGCCATATTCGCCACGTCGCTACCTTCAGCAAGCCGTCCTAAAGGGACAGATTCTTCAGCGCGACGCGTGAATTCTGCACGCTGCTCGTCAAACGTTAGTTCTTCAGGCATCGTAGCAACAGCGAGATGTCCAACACGTTCAGTATTCACAAGACTGGGACAAATAGCGTTGACATTCACCTTATACGGTGCCAGTTCGTGTGCCAAGGATTGTGTGAAACCGATTACCGCAAATTTGGACGCACAATAAGCTGCATAACGTGCTGACCCACGTTTACCTGTTATGGAGGAAATATTAATGATTTTCCCACCTGTTCCTTGTTTGATAAGATACCGTGCTACTGCTTGACAGCATAAAAACACACCTTTTACATTTACACGCTGCACTCTATCCCACTCATCTTCAGCAAGGTCAACGACATGCACACGGTCTTTTCCTGCTTTCGTTCCTGCATTGTTAACAAGGATGTCAATTTTACCGAAATGCGCGACAACCTTCTCAACCATTTCACTGACCTGTTTTGCATCGGATACATCTGCAATAACGCTGATAGCGCGTTGACCTATCACTTCAATTTCGTCAACGACATCAGGCAATCCGCGCCAATCTGTGTTTTCTGCAGTGTAAGGACGTTCTGAAATGTCGTTAACAGCAACATCCGCACCTTCTCGCGCCAAACGTATTGCGATGGCACGTCCGATTCCGTTTCTGCCACCAGCACCCGTCACTAATGCAACTTTTCCATTCAGATTATACATTTTGTTTGGAAACCGTGTGGGTAGATAATGAAACAAGTGGCAAACTCAAAACGCGGGATACAAAAGGTCGGAACAGGTTTGTCCCAGTGAGGTTACTGTTTCAATGCAGCCCAAGTCAACGCAATTTTCCCTGAGGGTTCTACATCCAAGAACTCTTTGTCAAAAGTAAGGTCACCGAAAGAAAGCGGATCCCAAGCGGTTCCAGCTATCCACCTGATCTGGTGTTCACGCCCACCGTTCTCACAATCATTCATGTGGAAACTGAACCCGACGGTTAACCCATCTTTTGCCCTAAAATCTTTTCCTTTACTATCATTACCCGGATTTGGTCCACGCTGTTTTGTAGGGTCAAGTGCAACCTCGTAAATATAATCGTTACCATCTTTTACCACTATCCATTCCGTATTGCTTGAAGAACCTGCTGCAGAAAGGTCTGTCCCGTTAGCACCCAGTGTCCATTGAACCAGAGCATCTCTTATGACATTGTTGTCAAAATCGAACATAAATTCAACGCTATCATCAACCCACCACATACTGTCTGCTGGATGGATGTCTTGGAGTGTATCATCGGTGATTTCAACGAGAAAGTAAATACGGGTAGGGTCATTTGCATTCCATGCCACGCGCCCGCTGCCAGTAAAGTCATCAGGGTCAGGAAGTTCATTTCCCGCATCTTTTAATTGATCAAAAGGCACAACTTCTGCGCGATCCCATTCACGGATGTTTCCATCAACTTTGAAGTTCGTAATCTGTTTAGCAACATACTCCTTATCACGGGCTGCAGCTGAAGAAGTATCCCAAATACATGTTATCAGAATAAGAATGGATAAGATCGTAAATAAGACTGTAGTATTTCTAAAATATCTGAAAAATTTGTTCATAAGTAATTTCCTATTAACCAGACCTGGAGGGTGCGATAAGGATATCGCACCCTCCAGAAGGGACGACAATCATTGCTATCTCTTGAGACTACCCCATGTGACAGCAAGTTTTGCCTTCGGATCAACAGCAGTAAGGTTTGTCTGAAGACCATCATTCATGACACTTTGCACGTCTGCTACATCTAAGGCAGCACTAAAAATGATGAATTCGTCAATCAATCCTTGCCACTGACGACTATTCCCCCAGTCACCGATTCTACCGGGATCAAGGACACCAGGATTTCCACCCCAGTCGCGTTCTGCGTCAAGTTCACCATCAATGAAGAAGCGTATCTTCTTTTCTGTGGCACTATACGCTGTCGCAACATGTACCCATTTATTGAGCTGTTCACTTGTAAATGCAAAGTCAGCAAATGCATCGTTACCACCCGGATTACCATTAATGGAAAACTCGACTTTATTGTTTGGGTGTAACTGGTAGTGAATGTCTCCACCTTTCCAACCGTTATTGTTAAAGAAAACGCGCCAACCGTTCAGACGTCCAGTAGATTGAACCCAATGCGTGAAAGTAATTTCTTCAAACGAGCCGATTCTCTCGGCAATGTTGATCCATTCATTTGTTCCGTTCAATTCAATCGCTTGACCGAATTTACCATCAACAAATTTTCCGCCTTGAAGATCACCATCAAATCCGTTTCCGGAAAAATCTTCTGCATTACCATCAAAGAGCCAAGCGGCGGCGACCATATCCATTGTAACTTCCGCGGAACAAGGTAGAAAAAATACACATAGCATTAACAGGCTGAGCATCATTGTAGTTAATCTTAGCACAATATACCTCCTATAGATTACAGTTAGACAAGTTATTACTTATTTCTTGAGACTACCCCAAGTTACAGCTATCTTCTCTTTTGGATCAACAGCGAGAGATGTTTCATAACCATCGTTCATGAGAGATTTTATATCTCCCTCACTTGTTACGGTGTTCAGAATAATAAATTCATCAATCATACCTTGCCATTGACGACTATTGTTCCAGTCACCAATTCTGCCCGGATCAAGGACACCAGGGTTCCCACCCCAATCGAGTTCATTATCAAGTTCACCGTTTATATAGAAACGCATCTTTTTCTCGATCGCACTGTAAGCGGTTGCGATATGTATCCATTTATTCAATTCGCCGCCTGTTACAGCAAAGTTAGCGAATGTATCGTTACCACCAGGGTTACTGTGAATAGAAAATTCAACCTTATTGTTAGGATGTAACTGATAGTGGATATCCCCTGCTTTCCAACCATTGACGTTGAAGAAAACTCGCCAACCGCTATCTCGTCCAGTGCATTTGACCCAGTGGGAGAAGGTGATTTCCTCAAAGGAACCCATTCTTTCGGTAATGTCAATCCATTCGCTTGTTCCGTTTAACTCTATTGCCTGACCTATCTGACCTTCAACATATTTTCCACCTTGTTGTTTACCATCAAAATTGCCGGTAACATCTTTAGCATCACCATCAAAAAGCCACGCTGCAACAATCATGTCTTCGGTGATTTCTGCTGAAACGCTCATGTTGATTCCCAAGATGAGCATTACACTCGTGACAAATATAACAACCCGAAACATAATTAACCTCCTGTGTATAGACAGAGAATTAGAAACCTTATCTGTTATTTTTTGTTTTATACCATCTAATAGATATGTATTTCATTCTATCATGGTTCACACATTAAATGTAACAAAATTGTTTCAAGAAGTGTGAGTCGGTATTTTACAATTATATGGAGCGATGTCCAGCGAAACCGCGCGGGTTTTCAAATGCATCTACCCATAGATGACACCATTCTTCATGGTCTGTTAGCACATCTTCAGGATTCTCTTGACTACGCACGATAAAATCTGGATGTGCTGTTCTACCTGTGTGATGTCCTGTCGTTTGGAAACGCAGGTCCAACGACCAACGGCATCTGTCTGACCTATTCGGTTGTGAACGGTGCGGTGTAAAACGGCTCAGTAAAATGATGTCCCCACGATAACATTCAAGCATCATCGGTTCAACGTCTGGCATTAGGTCTGGTATGATCATAGTACCACCTGCTTTCTGGTGTGTCAGGTAACCGATATCTTCCGTTATTCCTGGTAGTGCCTCAAGGCATCCCATTTCAATCGTGCTATCACCCAAAGGTAGCCAACAGGTAACGATATTTGATCCTTCAGCTTCCTCCATCATGACGCCTGCGTCTTGGTGCCACGGCACACCACCTGCCCAACTCGCGTTACCATCAACGACGGGGGGTTTCGCACGAACATGTTGAATCGGATTGCATGTTATTTCAGGACCGACAATCCCTTCAATCACATCAAGAAGATTGTCGTTCCGCATGAAATCGAAGATGGCTTTGCCACGATAGTGCATGATATCCATCCCGCTATTGATTTCACCTGACTGTGCAAGCAATTTGCCAAAACGTTTGTCAAACGGTTCATCTTCATGAAGATGTTCAATTTTCCCTTGCTGATGTAAGGAGATAGCTCGTTCAGATATCCAGTCCTCAATCTCATCAATAACCGGTTGAGTGTCTTCATCTGTCAAAGCATTCTTGACAATCAGCACCCCTTTTTCTTTATAGGTATCTTTCTGTTCTTGCGTTAATCTCATAGACGTTCTCCCAAAAAATCGTATTCGCGATTATAATAGCATTAACGAAATTGAGATACAAGCAGAATTAGGTGGGGCGCATAAAGTTATTGTCACTATAAGTGTCAATTTTGGGATTTTATAAGTCTTAATAGTAGTAGACACTTTCCGAGTGCCGTCTCTCCTTAATAGTAGTAGGCACTTTCCGAGTGCCGTCTCTTATGCATACTAAGATGATAAAATACTTACCACTATTCACGCAAATATTCTGCTTTAAGTGTTTGCACATAATTCTCAGTAATCTGACGAGAAGGGTGATCAGCTCTTTGATGTGGGTCGGGGAAATCTTTGAGTAACTTTTCGTACGCTTCAATAGCCTGCTCCATATCCCCCATTTCCTTGTATATCTCCGCCACTTCGTATTGTGCTGATAATCGGTGATCGTATACATGCATAGGATCATCCGCAAACGTCTGAAATGTGGTAATTGCTCGGTCTGTATCCTTGTTGAGCTGATAAATTTGCGCTAAATAGTACTTCGCAGCCACTATACTAACGTTATCCGGAAATGTCGCAATTGCATCCTCAAGATGTGTGATTGCTTCGTCATACCTTTCAAGTTTCTCATAAGGACGTGCAATATAGAAGTGTGCATCCTCAGCATATTGTGTGTCTGGATAGAGCTCTATAACCTTTTGACACGCCTGAATAGCGTCCTCATATTTTCTTTCGGCGAAATAAGCTTGCGCGATATAGTAACTGGCAAATGGTGCGTAGTTAGGATCCCCAAAGTCAACCACATTCGTGAATTCTATCCGTGCGTTCTCATAATCCTGCTTCTCATAATAGACTTCACCGGTAGCAAATATAATCCTGTGTAGTATCTGATTATCACGGTATTCTAAACGTATATTATCAAGTTGTGTTAAGGCTGCATCTAAATTGCCTTTACCTTTATAGCACATCGCTATGTTATACTGTGCTTCAGCATCCAATACACTGCCCGGATAAATCGTGATCAGTTCTGTAAAGAGAGAAATTGCGCGATCATAAAATGCATCCACAGATTCAAGCGTGCCTTTCTTTCGCATCTCTTCACCTATCTCATAAGATGCAAATGCAATTGCATACACCGAATCATCGGCAAATTCACTATCAGGATAGTCCCGGATCAATCTGCGATATAGCGTAAATGCTTCCTCATCGGAACGCGGTAGTAACGCAAGTTGATAAAGTGCGTCATCAGCCCAATGGGAGTCAGGATAATTGTCAAACACAGCACGATAGGCTGCTCGGACTTTCTCCAGTCGCTTTTTGTCAGGATCATCTATTGTAACGGGAGGATTATTTATCTCTTGCACCTTAATCCAGGCATTATCCGCGTTCTTGTAGTAATGCGTATAGTCATTAAATGGACTTGTAAGACGTCCTATCCAGATACCGATAACGAGTGCTACTACAACGCAAATTTCTATGATTATGAATTTTTTCACTCTATTTCTCCTTTTGGTCTACTATACAGAATATTCCATGCCGAATTCTAACGAGGAATTGAAAAATTGTCAAGTAGGTTGTATTAGAAATACAGAAGCATTCAATTGTTGAGTTTTCGCAGTTTCTTACAGATAATATCCAATTAACATAACAACTCCTCTTCTGTAGGAGGGAACTCCGATTCCCGACTATCAAAGCGTTTAGTCGCGATTCGGAGATCGCTCCTACAGAAGAAACTTTTCTCGGAACATGCAATTTACCGACAATTGAATGCCTCTGATTAGAAATAGCAATAAATATGCCAACGCAATAAAAGAGATATAGAGAGTATCTCAATTGTCAATCACCTCAACTGCACAAAAAAGTGCAACGTCTGCGTATAGTTGCACAATTTGGGGCATCATAAGCTTTACAAATATAGTGAAAATTAACACTTCCCGTCAAATCCCCATGCTTTAGCTTGTGGGATGTAGACGGCTAAAGTTTTTATGCTAACAATGCACTTGACTTTTTTATCAAAATGTTCTATAATTATTAGACTGTTTCAGTGGTGGGTGGTGCTAACACCTGCCACACCTTTAGCACAGGGAGACAGAATCTTTTCCGAAACAGTGAACATTGAGAAAATCATATAAATATAAACTTCAAAATCAGGATAATACTATCAAGATAGGCAACTTGCTTGATGATATGCACCAGATACACGTGCATTTCATGAAGTTACAGCGTCGTTATTATCGTAGGTATAAAAAGAATATATCAATTGGTAAGATGTGTTCTCATCTCAAGAAGTTGAAATATACCACAAAACCGCATTGGAAGTTGTTGCCGAGTCAAGTTGAACAAGATGTTGTATTGCGTATAGGAAAGGCATACGATGCTTTTTTCAGAAACATCAAAGAACGTAAAGCAGGCAAAACGACTCGTAAAGTGGGTAGACCTCATATTAAGCCTCAGCATAAATATAACTCAATGACGTTCACACAAGCAGGATATAAACTTGAAAATAATCGTATCAAGATCAATTGTATTGATACATGGTTTTCATTTCACAAACATCGTGAGATGAAAGGGACAATCAAAACAGTAACTATAAAACGCGATTATTGCGGTGATTATTGGATATGTTTCAGTTGCGAAAATGTTGACGATTCAGACCCCAAAGCCAAGTCAGGTAAGAGCGCAGGTTTTGACTTTGGATTGAAAACATTTCTAACAGCATCTGATGGTAAGAAGATTGAAAGTCCTCAGTTTCTGAAACAATCACTCAATAAGTTGCGGTCTCTAAATAAGGCACTCAGCAGAAAAATAAAGGGTTCGGGTAATTGGTATCGTGCGTTACGTGCATTGGCAAGGCAATATAGAAAAATATCTAACCAACGCCTTGACTGGCAATGGAAACTTGCTGATAAACTCTGCACAGAATACGACACACTTTATTTTGAAACCCTTAACATTGATGGCATGAAACGCCTTTGGGGGAGAAAAGTATCAGACTTATCATTTTTCCAGTTCATTCAGATAATTGAGCAGAAATGTATCAAGCATGCTAAAAACTTCAAACAGATAGGTAAATGGACTGCCACTACTAAACCTTGCAGTGATTGTGGCAAGCATAATAAAAATCTTTCTCTTTCAGATAGACAGTGGACCTGTCCAAGTTGTGGTGTAAATCACGACAGAGACATAAACGCTGCTATCAATATCAAAAAGGCTGGCTTAGCAGCCTGAAGTGGAGCAGAAATAAGACGGGTGTTTTCTAAGAAAACAACGCATCTGCTACGAAGCACAAGCCCCAACCTTTAGGTTGTGGGTACTATGACATGAGGTGTGTTCCTTAGGTGATAAAAACGCTACGCACTCCTCAGAAAATATTACGTGACATATTTGACGTTTCGTGTTATACTTTATTTACACTTCATTGAATTATCAATCATTTTCTTGATAAATAGAACCAAGAGGATTGGAAACTTTACATGAGTCTATCATCAGTATTATTGCGCGTGAATACTATAACGTCTGCTTTTTCAACTGGTAATGATACCGTTGAAATGCCAACGAAACCGCCACCTGCTATCAAAGAAAAATTTGAACTCCCTGATTTTTATCAACAGTGCCTTGATGTAGAAGGCTTCCCCATCGTTGCATCGGAAACTGTCAACCCGTATGCCATACGTGAAGCTGCATGGTTGATCAATAAAATGATCGGACACCGTCCAGACCTACTACAAGCATTGGCGGAGAATAAAGTCCGATTCTCAATCATGGCTTATAATGAGATGACGACTGCGATTCCCGAACATAGCGACTTAAAACCCGACTTTTATTGGGACCGTCGCGCCCGTGGTCTCGGGGCAACATCCCACCGTCCATCAGTCAGTTGCGGGGAAGAAAACCTGCTTAATTATCCAGGCGATCCTTACGGCACCGAAAACATCCTCGTGCACGAATTCGCTCATGCAATACACCAGATGGGGTTGAGTACCGTTGACCCAGATTTTGATAAACGGCTTAAAGTTCTGTACGAAGCAGCAATGGATAAAGAATTGTGGAAAAGCACTTATGCCTCTACAAACAAAGAAGAGTATTGGGCTGAAGGCACACAATCATGGTTCAATACCAACAGAGAAAACGACGCACAGCATAACCATGTCAGTAAACGCGGAATCTTGAAAGAATATGATCCTGATTTGGCAGAACTGCTCACCGAAATCTATGAAGATGCTGACTGGCGATACACAAACGCTGTAAAACGGCTCAATCTACCACATTTGGAAGGATATAATCCTGATAACGCACCAAGGTTTGCGTGGCCCCCTGAACTTGCTGCTTCTTATGATAAGCTGTTCGACCCGAAGTGTGGAGGAGATGAAAAATGGGTAGACCTGAAGCGATATGAACCGAACCAACTCTCAACTTTAGAGTCAAACGACGGTGAACGGACTACAATCCTTTTTGTCAACAAAATGGATACTGATATCACCTATTATTGGATAGATACTGAAGGGCATGAGTCTTATCGTGGACGAGCCGCTGCGAATGCATTTAGTATTCATCATACCCATGCAGGACATATCTGGCTTGTCAAAAATGCAACCGGAGACAACATCGCAGTCTTTCAAGGGGAAGAAAATACTGGCCGTGCATTAATTAAATAGTAATCTACTGTTCTGTCCAGTTTTATTTTGTAGGTCGGGTAGAGCAAAGCGAAACCTGACAAATCATGACGAATACTAAACGCGTATTGTCCACGCGCATTTGGCGTTAATTGTAAGTTTATATGAATTAACCTAATTAAATTAAATGGATTCTTCTGAACCATCTATTCTTATAATAATGAAAGGAAAAGAAAAATGAAAAGATTTGGTTTTCACACTTTAATCATTCTATTAACATTCTTAATGGCTGCCCCACTATTTGCCGATAGTCACGAGAGTATCTTAGACAAAGTCAAAAAACGTGATAAATTAGTGTGTGGTGTGCATGGTGGTTTACCCGGTTTTGGGTTCACTACAGAAGATGGTAAATGGAGTGGCTTTGACACAGATTTCGGACGAGCAATTGCAGCCGCAGTACTGGGGGATGCTGATAAAGTTGAATTTGTACCCTTAGATGCTGCTGAACGTTTCACAGCACTTCAATCGGGTGAAATCGATGTCCTAATCCGAAATACAACTTGGACTTTGGGACGAGATACAGAACTGAATACTGACTTCGCACCACCGACATTCTACGACGGACAAGGATTCATGGTCCCTAAATCTCTCAATTTAAAATCGCTTGAAGAGTTAGATGGAGCAACCATAGGTGTTACCGCAGGCAGTACGACTGAGTTAAACCTTTCTGATACGATGCGGACCTTAGGCGTTAAGTATAATGAGGTGACCTATGGGGATATTGACACGCTTTACAGTAGCTACGATGCAGGTCGAGTGGATGTCGTTACCAGTGACAAGTCGCAGCTTGTTGCGCGTCGGAAGGACCTTAAGAATCCAGATGATCACGTTATTCTGGATATTACTATCTCAAAGGAACCTTTGGGTCCCCTCACAATCCACGGTGACAACAAATGGAATGATGTTGTGAGTTGGGTAGTCTATGCAACGTTCTTTGCAGAAGAGCATAAGATTACTCAGAAGAATGTGAAGGACTATAAAACTGAGAACCCCGAAATCAAACGTTTTTTGGGTGAATCCGGTGATATCGGCAAAAAACTTGGACTATCTGCCGACTGGGCAAAACAGATAATTATGGCAGTAGGTAACTATGGTGAGATTTTTGAACGTAATCTCACTCCCATCGGTTTGCCTCGTGGCGTTAATAAACCTTGGACAGAAGGCGGTTTGCTCTATTCCATGCCATTCCGTTAGACCGTGATTTACTCTATGTTCATGTTTCGAATGCGCGCTTACATAAGCGCGCATCTACTACTATAAAACTAAATAACTTTATATCAATTTGTTTTTTTAAATAGAATTTATACAATTAAGTAGTTCAACAGAATAAACAATGTTACAAAATCCTACAAAACCTCCCTTCTGGCGAGATGTCCGGTTTTTGAAAGTATTATTTCAAGTGCTTTTCCTGCTCGGAGTCGCCGCGATGGCAGGATTCTTCTACGCAAACATGATGAGCGGACTTAGGGACCAAGGACATCCACTCAGTCTGTCCTTTTTGCGTAATGAAGCTGGGTTTGAAATAACCGATGGCATTGATTTTAATGCTTCAGATACAAATCTTAAAGCATTTTGGGTGGGTGTTGTAAATACACTAAGGGTTAGTATTTTAGGTGTCTTTTGCGCAACGGTATTAGGTTTTATATTCGGCGTTGCTCGACTATCCACCAACTGGTTAATCAGAAGCATCGCAGCTATTTACGTAGAGATATTTCGCAACGTTCCCCTGCTGCTACAGATTCTGTTCTGGTATGCGCTCACACGTTCACTACCAAGAATCCAAGAAAGTATCACAATTGCTGATACTTTTTTCTTAAACGTACGGGGTTTCTACCTACCCACAATTGCAGGGAATGCAGGCTTATCCGTTTGGTTGTGGTATCTGCTTTGGGGTGTTGTATCCGCCATAATCGTAGTCCTCTGTTTTGCGGCATTCCGACATCTCTCACGTTCAAGTGGACTTGAACAGACAGACCGTCCATCCTTTGCCTCCAATATCATTTTTGGAACGAAGTGGATTGCTGCACCTGTTTTTATGACAGTCGCTATTGCAGGGTGGTTCCTATCACCAGGTCAACCCTTTGAAATTATAGTGCCTGAATTACAAGGGTTTAACTTCGTCGGTGGGATAAATCTTACACCAGAATTCCTTGGACTCTTAGTTGGACTCACTGTTTATACAAGCGCATACATTGCTGAAGTCGTGAGGGGTGGTATACAGGCAGTCGTAAAGGGACAGCGGGAGGCAGCCAGAGCAGTCGGTTTGACTGAAGCACAGGTACTTCTATCAGTTGTCATACCCCAAGCCATCCCGATTATTGTACCGCCACTCACCAGTCAATATCTGAACCTTGCGAAAAACTCCAGTTTGGCAATCGCAATTGGATTCTTAGACGTATTCCACGTCGCACAAAGAATGATGGTTCCTACCGGACAGACAATCCCTCTATTCGGTATGATTATGGTGACTTACCTGATAATGAGCTTAACAACATCAGTTTTCATGAATTGGTATAACCGACATATAACCCGATTTGAACGATAGAGGAAGAACTGAAAAAAGGAACAAAAAAGTGGAAGAACTCACATTTACACCGGAAATTAAACCACCCAGTACCAAAAAAGACCCAAAACGATGGCTAAAGGATAACCTGTTTAGCAACTGGTATAATACCCTCTTAACACTTCTTGCCATCGTCTTACTATACTTCCTATTCAAAGGTGTTTATACTTGGGTATTTACGCAGGCAAAATGGGAAGTTATACCCCCAAACTTGCGGAAGCTTTCGGTTGGTAAATTTCCAAAAGATCAGCTATGGCGAGTTGGCCAGGTCATATATGTACTTGCAGTACTCATGGGGCTGAGTGCGGGTATTTGGAAGGGGTTAAACCAACAAATTACATCTGCTGTCGCTTGCGTCGGTGCTGTCATAGCACTATTGCCTATTCAGGTTAATACTTCTCTCCGAGAAGCCGCCATCATAGCAACTACACTGATCGCCGTTTCTTATGTACTTGGCAGAGATCTACAGAATTTGAAGCGATGGGTGATCATAGGCTGGGTACTAATGTTTCCCTGGATGATGTTCATGCTGCATGGATTTGGTGAAAATTCCATCTCAACGATATTGTGGGGTGGATTGCTCCTAACACTAATTCTGGCAGTTGTCGGTATTGTGGCATGCTTTCCGATTGGAATACTGTTAGCACTCGGTAGGCGAAGCCAACTACCCGCCATTAGATGGATCTCAATAGCATATATTGAGGTCGTGCGCGGAATGCCCTTGGTAACCATTCTCTTTATGGGAAGTCTCATGTTACCGATTTTTATGCCCGGTGATTTTCGACCTGACAAAGTTATACGGGCAATGATCGTACTCACGCTTTTCTCAGCGGCTTACATGGCAGAGAATGTACGGGGTGGACTTCAAGCGGTTCCGAGAGGACAATACGAGGCTGCACAAGCTGTCGGACTCGCCTACCCCCAAACGATGACCTTTATTGTTCTGCCGCAAGCACTCAGATCTGTAATTCCCACAATTGTAGGACAGTTCATCGCGCTCTTTAAAGATACATCATTGGTATCAATCATTGCACTCACTGAAGTATTAGGGACAGCAGATGAGATTCTCGGCGATCCTAAGTGGACTGGATATCAACCGGAATTATATGTATTTATCGCTGTGATATATTTTATATTTACTTTCGCAATGTCCCATGTAAGTCAGATTGTTGAGGCAGAATTAGGAGTTGGAAAACATTAGGATTTTGTAACATCAACACACCGCAAAATGATAGCCAAAATGTCTACTATAGGAAGGAATCTGAAATGACTGAAAACGTAACTACTGAAAACGTAACTAACGACCCAATTATAGTCTGTGAAGATGTTCACAAATGGTTCGACGATTTCCATGTCCTCAAAGGGATTACCACCTCATTTAAAAAAGGTGAAAAGGCGGTGATTTGCGGTCCATCCGGATCCGGAAAATCCACATTTATCCGAACAATTAACAGACTGGAGGAGCATCAACGCGGTACAATCATTGTTGATGGCATTGAACTCACCAATGATCTTCGGAATATCAATCTTATCCGTCAGGAAGTCGGTATGGTATTCCAGCAATTCAATCTGTTTCCACATTTGTCGAACATAAAGAATATAACGTTAGGTCCTATGAAAGTGCGGAAACTGTCAAAACGTCAGGCTGAAGAAGATGCCTTAGCACTGCTTGAACGGATGGGTATTGCCGATCAAGCGTATAAATATCCATCAGAAGTTTCTGGCGGGCAGCAGCAACGTGTTGCCATTGCAAGAGCATTAGCAATGGAACCAAAAATCATGTTATTTGATGAACCCACAAGCGCACTTGATCCAGAGATGATCTCTGAAGTATTAGACGTAATGCGTGAATTGGCACATTCAGGGATGACCATGCTCGTTGTTACACACGAGATGGGATTCGCACGGGAAGTCGCGGATAGAGTCATGTTCTTTGATGAAGGAGTCGTCGTAGAGGAAGCAGCACCTGCCGACTTCTTTGATAACCCCCAGCATGACCGCACAAAACTTTTCATATCGCAAACGCTCCAACATTAGGATTTGTGTTAGGAGATATAGTTGAGGGTGTGCATACATAATTCAATGTCATAATATGTGCTTAAAGGTAGTAGGCCCACTCCGTGTGCCGTTCACAAGTTCAAGGCTCACAATGAATTTGCTACTACAAACGGCATTTCTATAAATCATGCGGTTAAAAGATAAAATAGCCATCATCACAGGAGCAGGACGCGGAATCGGCAAAGCAATCGCCATCCGGTTTGCAAAAGAAGGTGCTAAAGTCGTCGTTGATGATGTAAACGATGCTCTCGGAACTGATACAGTTTCCATCATCCGTGATGCCGGTGGAGAAGCGATATTCCTGAATGCTGATGTTTCTAATCCTACGGCAGCAGAAGCACTCATATCCAAAACCGTCAATATCTACAGAACAGTTGACATACTTGTAAACAACGCAATCTGCTCTACAGAAGATGTCCTAAACAACAACTGGGAAGCGAACCTATCCGTAGCACTTCAAGGCACGAGTCATTGTAGCAACGCTGCAATACCGATTATGCAACAGAACGGTGGTGGTAGTATCGTTAACATCGCCTCTGTAAACGGACTCATCGGATTGCAGGGGATACACGCCTATTCTGCAGCGAAAGGGGGTGTCATCGCATTGACGCGTTCAATGGCAGTCGCGCACGGAAGAGACAATATCCGAATCAACTGCATCTGTCCCGGTACCGTCCAGACAGAAGTATGGGACCCCATGATAGAACGTAATCCACGTATCTTAGATGAAATCATCCCGTGGTATCCGCTCGGACGTATTGGCAAACCAGTAGACATAGCCAACGCCGCCCTTTTTCTCGCATCCGATGAAGCGAGTTTTGCAACAGGCGCAGTGTTCGTCATTGATGGCGGATTAACCGCAGGCAACCACCAGTTTCCGATCTAAAACAATAAAACATCTTGAGGAAACATAAACCCATGATCAAAAAAACAGTAGAGAATATCAAAATCTCACCCCATCTCACTAAAAACACTGAGCGCGAGATCACCAAAACAAGATCTATAGTGTCATCTGCAAGCAAACCGTTTCTCCCATGGCTAACCTCCGCCGCAACCTGCGTTATAGTGCTAATGATGTCAGGTCTGGGGTTTAGTAATACAGAAAATTATCCACAATGGCATCTGCCAAAAGAAGCAAAAATGCGTTTAGGTAAGGGAGCAATAAGGAATATTCAATTTTCTCCAGATGGAACACAATTGGCGGTAGGCAGTAGTATGGGTGTCTGGATTTACGATGTCCAAACTTGTAACGAGATTTCACTATTACCAAACATGCGCGGAGAGGTAACATATTCACCAGACGGTCGCTTCATCGCTGCCTGCGGAGAAGACCCACTTTCCAGCCTCGGAGGTACTTCACTTGAAAAAGGCGTTGCATTATGGAATATAGCCAAAAGGAGTGAAGTTCCAATTAAAGAGCCACATAAAGAGATTCTACCTGCGGCATCTATCATACGGTTCTCAAATGATAGCAAAACACTCGTCTTTTTGAGCATGTCAAGAGATACTATCTATAGAGTAGATGTTGAAACTGGAGAGACCACAACAACAAAAATGGAAGAGAGACCTAGGCACATACATCTCGAAAACTACGCGCTTACAGAGGAAAAAATCGCCATCGGTAGTGATGACGGTAAAATTCAGTTATGGGATACGAATAATGGTACCCAGTTAGCCACATTCAGGAAAATCGGGAGAGAATTTCGTTTGCGCGATTATTACATGGCGTATTACGATACAACAAACCGTGCCTTGACACTGAAATTCTCTCCTAATGGAACGCACCTCGCTACTGGTAACTTGGATACAACAGTTCAACTATGGGATACGACCACGACAGAAGTATCTCTCCTCTTACAAAAACCTATAGAAGGAAACTTATGGAGCGTAACAAACGAAAATGGAAAAGAGGTAATTAAAAACCCTTTGAAAAACGAGAGAAATGGTAGACCCACTGCATTGACTTTCTCTCCAGACGGAACACAACTTGCCTGTGGAAGTGAAGATAGCACTATCAAATTATGGTCTGCTCTTACTGGTGAATTGATCGCTACTTTCACAGGACATCACGGTTTTGTTGATACATTAGCTTTTTCGCCAGACGGTAATACGCTTGCAAGCGGTGGCACAGATGGAACTATCCTGTTTTGGGACCTAAAAAATAGAAAACCGATGCAAAACCGGATCGATGGACACCTATGGATGAGGACTGCATCAATGTCAAATGACGGTTCTAAACTGGTGAGTGTATCAGACAACGGTATAATCTCTGTTTGGAATCTAAAGGAATTCCTAAAAACAACTTCGGTAACAAAAGCAACACTTGAGGAACGCTTATTCTGGCGGACATGGAGAGATCTTGTGTTATCACCCGATGGAACAGTACTTGCTAATGAAGGTCTACAAAACAATCCATTAATACCAGACTATAAAACACATGTCCTTCGTCTGACTGATGTTAACACTGGACAGGAGTTAAAGACTTTTACAGGCGGTACTGGAGAGGTATTCTCGCCTGATGCAATAACCTTAGCAGAGGGGGGTTTTCATATCCATCTGCTAAATATAGAAACGGGGGAACAACGAAAGATTATTACCTCAGAACACGATGAAGATTCCGAAAATAAACCTTTTATCAATACTTTGGGATTTTCGCCAGATGGAAAAATGATGGTCAGTGGAACATCGGGTGGACATGTTCAACTGTGGGAAACGGAAACTGGAACAGAGTTGAGTTCCTTCTTTGATGAGTTAATGCGGGGAGATGAAAAACGCGAACCTATACAACACTTTGCATTCTCTTCAGACGGTTCACTAATCGCTGTCAGCAGCAGAAAACGGATACGTATAATAGGAAGAGCGAAGCAACCCCACTTTAAGGAAATACGTTTTACTGAAGATGAAAACAACGAGACATTCATCTTTTCACCAGATAACACAATTATGATCATTGGCTGCTGGGGTGGAAAAATCACGTTATGGGATGTAGTGACCGGTAAGAAACTCACCACATTAGATGGACATACGGTTACAGTTGATAAATTACTATTCTCACAGGATAACAAAACACTGATTAGTGTTGGAGGCGGTTTCATCCTATTCTGGGATTGGGATAAAATACACAAGCGTGCACGAGGAGAAGATCAAGAACATGTATCTGATATAGACATCTCTTCCAATGAACAGACCAAAGAGAATGTGATACAATTTCTCGAACGTTCACCAAATAAACCAAAAATATCAGATCATATCTTGACGAAAGGCGAAGTATACCTCGCCAACGAATGGTATGGTGAGGCACTTGAACAATTCACCAAAAACCTATCTGCTGCAGATTACAATCCAGAGAAAACAGTTACAACACTACCAAGTTTTCACCGACAATTGTTCGCAAGGATTGGTAAGATTGGTAAGAATGTTCAGGATAAAGACGGTTTCACTGAAATGGTGAGCAAAATAATAGAATCTTTTCCTAATAACCGCAGCATCCAACTGAATGCACATCTCCTCTTAGCCATGTTCTATCACGATAATAATATGAATCAGAAAGCGGATCAGCATATTCAGAGAATTGACACACTCACCAGAAACCTTCCGACAGAAAAGCTAAATCTTCAGTTAAATGCCTATCTCAGTCTCGCGACATATTTTCGGGATACAGGTAGGCATGACAATGCAGATACGTATATCAAAAAGATTAATGATCTGATTGTTGAACTTGATCCTAATAATACAAGCAGTCTAAAACTTCAAATAGATACCAACTTCAGTTTAGCGGAATATTATCGTGCAAGTGGTAGACATGAAAAGGCAGATGCACATATCCAGAACACCGGTTTTGTGACTGAGGACGCGTGGATGGTACTCGCACCTTTTGACAATACAGGAGGAATCGGTTTTGATACTGCCTACATACCTGAAGACATTACGGAAATTGACTTAACGATAACACATGATGGACAAGTTGGACCTGTGAGATGGAAAAAGCTCAGCGACAGGAAAATAAACGGTAATATCCATCTCGGAGAGAGGAATGTTAACTGGCAGGTCTTCTATGCCTTCGCCACCGTCACATCCCCTGATGAACGTGAAGTCCAGTTACGTTTTGACAGTGATGACCAAGGCAAATTATGGCTAAACGGCAAAGAGGAATTCGTCCATACAAAAACCTATGCTGTTAGGCTTGATACTTATATTATTCCTGTCACACTCAAACCAGGCAAAAACAGTATCCTTATTAAAGTGTGTAATGAGGAAGGTGCATGTACATTTATCCTACGTATTACTGACACAGATGGAAACCCAATTTCAGATCTGAAGTATGAATGACAGGAATTCCGCAAAGTCTTCATTTGTAGCATAACTTGTTAGGTTGTGCAGTATTATATCCCATCTCACAAAAACCTGTAATGCGACATCATTTCTTATTGATTGTAGAGAGATTTAAAATGATTTTATCTACTGTTTACGGTATTCTGATATTTATTTTCGTCATAATATTTCTGATAAATAGCATCCGACATAGAAAAGAGGTAAAAATATATCTGAAATATGGCGTTTTCTTTGCTGTCACTGCTATTGTGCTTGACATTATTGTTGTCATATTGATTCCGAATTTCTTTGAAGTAATGCCTCTTCCCACGTTGCTCGCAATAAATACGGTTGTTTCTGTGCGAACCGTAATATTCACATGCATGGGGATCTATTATTGTAAGAAACTGGGAATCGTAGAGATCCCACTACTAAGAAGGCTTTTCAATAGAACTGATAATTTTGAAATGATTACATGGAAGAATTATATCACCGCCATACTCTTAGCGGTCGCTGGGACTATACTGTATTCTGTTATTCTGTTTATATTGACTTCTCCACAGTTATCGGAGGTCATCAAGCAATTATCTAAAGATCAGGGATCCAGATTGGGCATTAGTAGCGAGCCAACAGTCCTGACAGCTCTCGTTCTTATAGCCTATGCGTTTGGTGAAGAAATACTCTTTCGCCTTGGTATTCAGAACTATTTGGCACAGCAATTTCGACTCAGCGGAAATAAGTATTGGGTCGCTGTTGCTTTAACTTCTGCAATCTGGGCACTTGCGCATGCAAATATTCTCACACCTGAATGGGTAAAATTTGTTCAGATTTTCCCATCTGGTATAGCATTCGGTTTTTTATTCAAAAAATACGGCTTAGAGAGTTGTATATTGGCACACGGAATTTTCAATCTTAGTATGATGGGTATAGGTCCATATCTCATCACATCTACAGGTTAAAAGAACGGATCATAGGCTGACGTGGAGAAGTAAAGACTTATTGAATAAGGTGTTGGGGTTCTGAAGTCTCTGGTGTGAGAAAGGGAATAACTTCGTTCAACTTCACAATCGCTTGAGGGAGACATGATGAAAAACGTTGAACTTAAACAACTTTAGTAAACTCAAAAACTCGCATAATCCGTGTAATTCGCGTAATCAACTATTCTGACAGAAAGCAAGACACTAATTTTACCCTCCCTACACAATTTAAAACTCTACAAAAAACCCGAAAAATATGCTATACTTATGGTAGCAGAAATGCACAGTAATATTCAAATCACGATGACACATAAGATCATTCATACTGGAGAGAACCTAATGGCAACACAAGAACAGGTAGACTTTTTTCAAGAAAACGGATACCTCAAATTCGGCAGAGTCTTAGATAGCGATGGTGTGGAAAAAATGCGTGATGGATTAGACGCCATCATAGAATTAGAACTCAACGAAGGCGACGACTCATCGCCAGAGTTCAAATTCGGACATGACCGTCAAGGACAGCAACTCAATAGAGGCAGAGGCCATCCGCGTGCAATCCATCAATTCGTCAACATGTGGAAACGAGAAGAAAGTTACGAGGCAGCCATCCACAATCCGTTAATAGCGGGAACAGCACGCGCACTATTGGAAACACCCGAAGTCCGACTCTGGCATGACCAAGTCATATCCAAACCGCCTCAAGATAATGGACATTTCGGATTTCATCACGATTTCTTCTTCTGGCCCCTGAGCCCTCCCAACATAGTCAGTTGTTGGTTAGCATTAGATGAAGCAACGGTTGACAGTGGCTGCATGCACGTCATACCGAAAAGCCACAAGGATAAACGATTCTCAGTTGAAGCAAGAGCAGCATTCAATGCCGAAACAGCAAAAGCACAAAAAGAAGATCGCGAACCACCTCCGAACCCCTGGAACGAAAGACGGAGTTTGGACATCAGTCATGGAATTCCTATAGAACTAAAAGCAGGTGAATGTATGTTCCATCACTGCCTCAACTGGCACGGAACACCACCGAATGTTACTGACAATCAGCGACGAGCATTTGTCATGATCTTTATGGCGCAAGGTGTACGCTATAACAACGCCCAATCTCCCGGACATGTTCTTGTCCCAACAATCGAAGTGGAAGATGGTGAACCGCTTGTCGGTAAAGGATTTCCAGTGGCGTAACCCAGTTCGGATACTAACATGAAAAATTCAACCTTTATCAAAAGAGTCATTCTCAAGAACTATAAGAGCATCGCTGCGTGTGACGTGCAGTTGCAGCCTTTGACGTTCCTTGTGGGTCGCAACGGTTCTGGCAAAAGTAATTTCCTTGATGCATTGCGGTTCGTTGCTGATTCATTGAATTACTCATTAGAACATGCAATACGCGATCGTGGGGGTATCAATAATGTCCGACGTCGATCTCGTGGTCACCCGAATCATTTCAGTATTTCACTTGAATTCACTCTACCCAATGGTACAACAGGATATTACGCCTTTTGTATTCGCGCACTTACATCTGGAAGGTACGAAGTACAGAAAGAACAGTGTAGACTGCAACCCGATATATACTTCAATGTTAATAAAGGAACAGTAACGCAAACAAGCGTAGAAGTTGCACCAGATGCTGTGTCTGATCGGCTCTACTTGGTAAACATTTCAGGTCTTCCAGAATTTCGTCCCGTTTATGATGCGTTTTCTCAAATGGGGTTCTACAACTTCAATCCGGATATAATTCGCGACGTGCAAACACCAGAACATAGCGAATTACTTACTTGTGACGGCAGTAACATTACAAGTGTTTTCGCGCAACTTTCACCTAAAGTGAAGCAAGACATTGAGGAGTATCTATCAATAATCGTTCCTGGTGTTCGTGGGATAGAAGTCGAAAAGTTTGGTAACAAGCAGATGTTGGCGTTTAAGCAGGTCGTTTCAGGTGATAAATACCCTTGGCGATTTCTGGCAAACAATATGTCTGATGGAACACTCAGATTGTTAGGGATTCTTGTTGCATTATCTCAGGGAAACCACGATACAAACAGGCACGTTTCCCTTATAGGGATTGAAGAACCAGAAATCACGATACATCCCGCTATAGTGGGTACGTTGCTTGATGAGTTTCGCCACGCAACATACAACACACAAGTTATCGTTACAACACACAGTCCAGATCTGCTTGATGACAAGCATCTGGATGTGGAGTCAATTCTCGTTGTTGAAGTAGATGATGGGAATACAATTATTGCACCCGTAGACGCAGTAGGAGAATCTGCCTTACGTGACCGGTTGTGCACGGCGGGTGAATTTTTACGTCTTGATCAATTTCAACCTGACCTTACTCAGATACCTAAAGGTCATGGTCCAAAAGTGGAACAACTTACACTTTCTGAATCCATCAACAACGTTCCTGATACAAAGGAAAAAAAAGGAAAGCTTGAATGACGGTCAATATTGGATGTGTTGTTGAGGGGAAAGGTGAGGTAGAAGCAGTGCCAATCTTGATTCGACGTGTCGCAGCGATGCATTGTCCTGAAATTTTCCCTGTTGTTTCTACTCCCGTCCGATTTTCCAGAAATAAGGTCTTAAAGACTGGAGAACTTGAACATGCAGTCGGAATAGCCGCTCAGAGGATAGAAAGACAAGGTGGCATACTCATTATTCTTGACAGTGACGATGACTGTCCTGCAGAATTAGCACCGACATTAATTCATCAAATTGCACCAGTTTTTCGTAAAATGCCGATTGCCGTTGTGCTCGCTAAATATGAATTTGAGGCATGGTTCCTTGCAGCTGCCGAGTCCCTTCGTGGGATGCGAGGATTAAAAAATGATATTAATCCTCCAGATAATCCTGAAGCAATCCGAGGGGCAAAAGAATGGTTATACCAGCGGATGAAAACTGGCCATACCTACCGTGAGAAACGTGACCAACCTGCACTCACAGCACTCTTTGACATTGAACAAGCACGTCAAGCAGACTCATTTGATAAATGTTACCGAGAAATTGTCAGACTTCTTGAAGAACTACAAAAAGCGAATGTTTCAGCCAGTGAATGAGTATATAACTATGACCTATCCCAATAAAAATGGAGAACCAACTAATGGAAAACAAACCAAATGTCATTTTTGTTCTAACAGACGACCAAGGTCCCTGGGCAATGGGGTGTAGCGGAAACGATGAAATCCGAACTCCCTATATTGACAAACTCGCAGCAGAAGGCACACGTTTCCCAAACTTCTTCTGCACAAGTCCTGTCTGCTCACCCGCACGCGCAAGTCTCATGACAGGACGCATACCTTCCGCACACGGAGTCCACGACTGGATTCGGGATGGAAACATGCCTCCTAATGCATCAAAGTATCTCGAAGGATTGACCTGTTACACGGATGTCCTCGCAGAAAACAACTACACCGTAGGACTAAGTGGAAAATGGCATCTCGGGGAAAGTGTAACACCACAGCACGGATTCAGCCACTGGTTCGCTTTACCAACAGGCGGTAGCAAATACAACGATGCAAATATGATACGAGATGGACAGGTAGAGATGCAACCCGGTTACCTTACCGACGTTATCACAGATGATGCATTAGATTTCATATCCACCAATAAAGACGGTCCCTTCTATCTCAGCGTCAACTATAACGCACCGCATACACCCTTTACAGGACACCCACAAGATATAGTAGATTCCTATGATGATTGTCCCTTCAAGACATGCCCCCAAGAACCCTTACATCCATGGGCAGTTCAAGGTGCAGCAGCACACATGGGGAATCGTGAGTCTCTGAAAGGTTATTACGCTGCGATAACAGCACTCGATTTAAACGTCGGACGTATATTAGACAGACTCGCCGAATTAGGTATCCGAGAAAATACGGTTGTTGTCTTCAGTAGTGATAACGGTTACTCCTGCGGACATAACGGATTTTGGCACAAAGGCAACGGCACATTCCCACTGAATATGTATGAAAATTCCGTCAAAGTTCCTTTCGTCATCAGCCAACCCGGTAGAATCCCTGAAGGTCGCGTTAGTGAAGCAATGGTCAGTCAATACGATTTCATGCCGACGCTACTGGATTATCTCGGTCTACCTGATCCGAATGACAATATGTCACCCGGCAAGAGTTTCGTCCCCGCACTCGATGGAGAAACAAACGATGCACAGAATGAGATCGTTGTTTTTGACGAATACGGACCTGTGCGGATGATACGCACACAAGAGTGGAAATATGTTCACCGGTATCCTTACGGACCCCATGAACTCTACGATCTTAAGAATGACCCGAAAGAACGCAAAAACCTAATAGATGAAAATGAAAACAACGCACTCATATCCGAAATGCGTCAACAAATGGGGGCGTGGTTTGAGCGATATGTAGACCCAGAATTGGATGGTGCAAGATGTTCAGTCACAGGCGGCGGACAAGCAGCAAAACTCGGAGATGGCAATTACGGAGAAGATTCATTCCATCCAAGATACGCACCGCCACGACGAAACGTGTAAAAATCACCATTTTAAATGTTAACGCTAAAGGAGCAACCATGTCCAATAAGGAAAAGAATTTGACGACACACATATCGCGCCGAAACTTCTTGAAAAACGTTGGCACTGGTACTGTCGCTGCAACAGTTGCTCCAACAATCCTAATCGGTGATGTTCAATCAGGAGATACAAAAATGCAAAACAAACCTAACGTTATTTTTATCTTGACAGATGACCAAGGACCTTGGGCAGCAGGGTGTTGCGGAAACGATGAAGTCCGAACACCTTTCATAGACCAACTCGCTTCAGAAGGGACTCGGTTTCCCAACTTCTTCTGCACAACTCCCGTCTGCTCTCCAGCACGGGCAAGCTTGATGACCGGACGCATCCCCTCAGCACACGGCGTGCATGATTTCTGCCGAATCGGCAGTATGCCACCAAACGCTGAACGTTATCTCGAAGGTCTAACCTGCTATACAGACGTCCTCGCACAAAATGACTACACCGTCGGACTAAGCGGCAAGTGGCATCTCGGGGATAGTCTAACGCCACAACACGGATTTAGACACTGGTTTGCATTGCCATTAGGAGGTAGCAGATACAACAACGCTGACATGATTAGAGATGGACAGGTACAAAGACAACCGGGATATCTCACTGACGTTATTACAGACGATGCATTAGACTTTATCTCCGCTAATAGCGACGGTCCCTTCTACCTGAGTGTTAACTACAACGCGCCTCATACACCGTTCAACGGACATCCGCAAGACATTGTAGACTCTTATGATGACTGTCCATTCAAAACATGTCCACAAGAAGCGTTGCATCCGTGGGCAGGAAGAGGAACAGCACAACACATGGGGAATCGCGAATCTCTAAAGGGCTATTTCGCAGCGATCACAGCAATGGACCTAAATGTCGGACGCATTTTAGAACGTCTGAGTGAGTTAGGTATCAGAAATAACACACTCGTCGTCTTCAGCAGTGATAACGGATATTCATGCGGACATCACGGATTCTGGCACAAAGGCAACGGTACCTTCCCACTAAACATGTATGAGAATTCAGTCAAAGTTCCATTCATCATGAGTCAACCCGGCACAATTCCAGAAGGAAAAACCAGTGATGCAATGGTCAGTCAATACGATTTTATGCCGACACTTCTGGACTACCTCGACCTTCCCGATCCAAATGACGATATGTCCCCCGGTAGAAGTTTCGTCCCAGCACTTACCAGAGAAACAAACGATGCTCAAGATGAAGTGGTCGTTTTTGACGAATACGGTCCTGTCCGAATGATACGCACCCAAGAATGGAAATATGTTCATCGTTACCCTTACGGTCCGCATGAACTGTATGATTTAGTAAAAGACCCAGATGAACGGAAGAACCAGATTGGAAACAAGTCTCATAACGCACTGATAAAGGATATGCGACAACAGATGGGAGCATGGTTCGAACGATATGTAATTCCAAGATTAGACGCATCAAGGTTTCCTGTCACCGGCAGAGGACAAAAGGCAAAAATCGGAAACGGTGTATACGGTGAAGATGCCTTCAATCCAAGGCCTACAAGTCCTTGACGAAACTGATAACGTTCTCAAAATCAGAACCATGTAACTGTACCAAGTTAAGGAGGATACCATGACCGCTTTTGCTGTGCAAACCCACCTGACGCCTGAGGAGTACCTCGCGTGGGAACGTAAAGCACCGTACAAAAATGAATATCTCAACGGACAGATACTCGCGATGTCCGGGGCAAGTCTTGCACATAATCTCATCACAGGAAATATATTTTATGGACTTTACAACCAATTGATGGAACGAGAGTGTATAACCTTTACCGGAGAAATGTGTGTGAAGGCAAACCCGTTAACATCCTACTTTTATCCGGATGTTGGCGTTGTTTGCGATAAACCCTGTTTTGAAGATAATGCGTTTGATACGCTCCTCAACCCGACTGTTGTCGTAGAGGTACTTTCACCATCAACTGAAGCTTATGACAAAGGAAAGAAATTTGAATCTTATAAGCAGATTGAGTCCCTGCAAGAATACATCCTTGTTTCACAAGACAAAGTAAACGTTGAACACCATTTTCGGATAGGAACACAGTGGATGTCTATCGTATTTCAGAATCTCGCGGATATATTGCCACTGGATTCAATTCGCTGCGAACTGCCATTAAGTCATATCTATAGACGTGTCCAATGGACAGATACACCCTGAACCTATTGTAAATACACTTTGTATACAAATGAAACGCTAAGGTTGTACATATCAAAGAATAAAGGAGCGAAATGGCAAAAGCGTTTGCCCCAGGCAACATCTCATGTGTATTCAAAATCATCACACACACCGACCCCGCAAGGATGCATTCACTCGGTATGGGATTCACGGTCCGAGAAGGTGTAAAGGTTACCGTTTCTGAACATCATGAAACAGCAGTACGCTTTAACAATCAGAGGATAACTTTTCCAACCGTCCGCGCGGTTGTCAATCACCTAACACAAAACATAGCTGTCAGAGGTATAAAGGTAAATCTCACTTCACCACTTCCACTCGGTTGTGGATTTGGGTTGAGTGGTGCTGCGGCACTCGCCACAGCTTACGCACTAAACGATCTGATAGAATTAAAGCAAGACAATGAAAAACTCGCAATGATTGCACATGTCGCTGAAGTGGAAAACCGCACAGGATTAGGAGATGTATGCTCACAATACCACGGCGGATGTCTCGTAAAACTAAAGGAAGGGGCACCTCTGGTAGCAGACTCTTTACCAATTCCAGAACAGCCTATCTATTATCGCTACTTCGGTCCAATCCAAACAAGCGAAGTCCTCAGAAATACCGAACAAACGAAACGCATCAATCACGCTGCCGATACCGCATTAACCACGCTAAAAAAACTGACAAATACCAAAATCAATCCTGAGATGTTAAACGACTGTTTCGCTGTAGCAAAGCAATTCTCAGTGGAAAGTGGATTGTTAGCTGACAAACGCGTTATAGACACAATAGCGCAAGTTGAAACATCCGGAGGAGTCGCCTCAATGATTATGTTGGGTAACGGCGTCTTCAGCACACATGCATTTGATGGAGCAACGGAAACACAGTTGACAAGAAATCCAACACGACTCATCTAAAACACAGTTTCACCTCTGATACCCCACAAAAAAATGCGATCAACAACCATACTTCTCTTATTCCTCATAGCAGTTTCGCCTACCTTCTCAGAAATAGTTTTTGATGATGTTTCTTTGGGATTCAACGGTGGATATAAAGCAAGAAAATGGGCACAGATGAATATAATTATTCGTAGTCAGAATGAACCCAATACCTTCACCGGAAAACTCACGGTTGAGGTCCGAGATTTAAATACGGATGCCCCCATTTACCAATATGCCACACCATTGCAGCTCAGTAAAACAGATCGGAAACATAAAAAACTCTATATCTACTGTCCTAAGAATGATATAAAGTTGATTGCTCAACTTGTTCCGAGAGATGGTTCTGAACAACGTATCCAGGCACCCAATTCAGATACACTGGTAAAATATGAATTGACACCACAAAAGCCGATTAAAAACAGAGATTATTTTGTATTAGTATTGGGAGCAAGTGGAGACAAGATCGCAAAATTTGCCGATAAAATGCAACTAAACTTGGATGAAACTAAAGACGGAGATAATACACAAGCACCTGCCCAAGCACATGTTAAATATCTTCCAAATTCACAAGCAATGCCAACACACTGGGCAGGATATAGTGCCGTTGACCTCCTAATAATTAGAGAGGTATCATTAACCGACAGACGTATCTCTACATCTCAACAGAACGCACTCCTAAATTGGGTACAACAGGGGGGAACGCTTCTCTTATCAGGGGGCGAGAATTATAAATACCTACAAGGAAGCTTTCTTGAACAGTATCTACCCGTAAAATTCATCCGTGATGAAACAATTGATTCAGTTCCACCTATTCTAAAACAGCAATTCGGACTTGATTCAACGTCTAAACCCAATGACGGGCACACCCCCTATAAGAATATCTATTTTGAGCCAAAAAAGGGATGTCAAACGTTAGTCGGGACAGGTGATCAGATATACATTGCAAAACGAAACTTTGGCAGCGGTCAAATTATATGTTTGGCATTTGATTACAATGCACCTCCATTTTCAAACCTAAAAGCAGGAGAGACATTCTGGCGATGGTTCCTCACAACGCACGGAAAGTCGCCTAAACAATTTGCTGACAAATACGCACCATTTCGCGAACACGAGGAAAAGATAAATAAACTTTTTCTGTCAAAAATGCCGACACAAGTCCCACTCATTAAACTCTTAGCTACTGTATTACCACTATATTTAATCGGTTGCGGTGGAATTGTCTTCTATGTTGGCAGACGCACTTCTTCACCACGTAAAAGGATATACAGGTATTGGCTCGGTGGACTAATCATCGTTATCGTTTCTGTTAGTATAATCGGGTTTACACGAATAGTTTTACCAAAAGACATAGAAATAGACCTGTTTTCTATACTAACGGTCTATCCAGAAAGGAAGAACGCGCATCTGCAAACGTATATTTCTCTCAGGAGTTTTGCATCCACAGAAACATTTATTACGCTATATCAGGACGATGTCATTCGTCCCTTACTTAACAAGGGCAGAACACAACCCGCTGAGTTTTATCAAAATACACAAGCCTACTTGGAAGAAATTATCGTGGAACCTTGGAGTCCAAGTACTTATGTGAACGATCTTTTTTTCGCTGCAGACACACAACCTAATGAGATGACACTTGAGAATACCTGGATAATAAATGGTGAAAAAGCCGTCAATTTAGGTACAATCACAATTGGAAAGAATAACAGACTGCCACAGGTACCACTAAATGAAATTGTAAAGAAGATTCCATCTACAGAAGGACTTACTGGAAATCGTGAAAAATTCGCCAAAATATTGCAGCAGGAAGGTCTGTTCTTATATCTTTCTAATCCTGCCAACCTACTTAATACTGACGATATAAAACCCCGAACTGTAATAATTGGCTGGCACCCAACAGCAATCCCATTAAGACAAGAAGGTAGCAATAAAACTGTAGAGAGTGAAACAATCGTAATAATGTATCTTAATCCCGAAAGCAATTGACAACATCAACTGTAAAAATGTATAATATCAATAAGAATACAGAAGGAGAATCCAATGGAACTTAAAAACATGTTTGATTTTATCAATTCAACATCAATCCGAATTAAAGGAACACGTGAACGAAATTTGAAGGTGAACTGATGGACGTGCTATCACTCGGAATTTTCGTAGTTGATGTCCTCGCAAAACCGATAGACTCCTTCCCTGAAAAAGGGAAATTAACACTATTTGACCAATTGGAAATCCATACCGGCGGGTGTGCAAACAACACCGCAATCGCACTGTCACGCCTCGGTGTTTCTGTGGGAGCTATGGGTAAGATCGGCAAAGACCATTTCGGAGACCTACTCCAAAAAACCCTTGAGGAAAATCGGGTTGATACCACCGGAATCCAACAAGTTGATAGCACGAATACATCCTTTACCTTTGTAGCAGTCGCTTCAGACGGCGAACGGAGTTTCTGCCATTACATCGGTGCAAACGGAGAACTTAGCGAAAACGACCTGGATTGGGATATAATTAAAGCAGCAAGAATACTACACATCGCCGGAGCCCTCGTCATGCCAAAATTTGATGGTCAACCGATGGCTAATGTTCTCAAAAAAGCTAAAACGTTAGGCATAAAAACCTCACTCGACACTGCTTGGGACGCTACAGGAAAATGGTTAGAAACTCTGGAACCGTGTTTACACTATGTTGACATCTTCCTACCCAGCTTAACTGAAGCACATCAACTGACAGGAACATCCGAACCTAATGAAATCTCTAAAGTCTTACACAATTACGGCATCTCCACCATCGGAATTAAAATGGGGGAGAACGGCAGCTACGTTTCAACGTCAAAAGAAAAATTCTATATCCCAGCATATCACGTTGACATCGTTGATGCTACCGGGGCAGGCGATGCTTATGTCGCAGGATTCCTTGCAGGAACAATTAAAGGATGGGACCTAAAATCTACAGCTGAATTAGCATCAGCAACAGGTGCCGCCTGTGTAACTGCTATCGGAACAACTGCAGGTATCCAAAACCTTGAAGAAACAATCAAAATCACTAAGAACTACAATACTAAATAAACCAAAATACGGACACAGAATATGAAGGATACCGCAATCGTTCAAACACAAGACCTGTCAAAATGGTATGGCGAAGTCATGGGGGTGAACGATGTCACATTAACTATTCAACCCGGTATTACCGGGCTACTTGGACCTAACGGAGCAGGTAAGACAAGTCTTCTCAAATTAATGACCGGCCAGCTCAAACCGAACAAAGGAAACATCACAGTCCTAAACGAACCTGTTTGGAACAACTTCCTACTAACCCAAAGAATCGGATATTGTCCCGATATAGAATTAGCATATCAATTTATGACCGGCTTTGAGTTCGTAGGTTTTTTCGCAACATTAAATGGATATGAGAAAGAAGATATCAGGAATCGCACTATACAGGCACTTGAAACAGTGGACATGACTTCCGCTGGAAACAGACAAATCGGATCTTATAGTAAAGGCATGCGGCAACGGATAAAACTCGCACAAGCACTTGTGCATGAGCCAGAGCTACTCTTCCTTGATGAACCACTCACAGGACTTGACCCAATCGGAAGACGACATATTATAAATCTTCTCGCAGAACTAACAGAACAAGGCATCAGCATAGTTGTCTCAAGCCATATCCTATATGAAATAGAAGCGATGACCGAAACCATTCTACTCATACATCAAGGACGGATTCTCGCAGAAGGAACTATTTCCGATATCCGAGAACTGATTGATGAACATCCACATAAGGTCTACCTTAGTGCTGACGAACCGCGGCGTTTAGCACAAGCTTGCCTACCGTTTCAAGACATTCTCAGTGTCACCTTTGGCGATGAGGAGGGTGATGTTATTATTGAAACAGCAAAACCTGACATCTTTTATGATCGCCTACCCAAAATACTCATTGAAAACGAACTAAAAGTGTCTCAACTCTACTCACCCGATGACAATCTTTCTGCCGTCTTTAAGTATCTTGTGGGATAAGCGACTCTTCTTCGTAAATATCCATAACCAAACAATATCACTTACTTCTAACCGTTAAATGACGATTCATTACTTGTCATTCACAAAAATTTATGTAACCATTTTCCACCTAACTCGCGTCATTATATACTGATAGCACATTAAGCAATTTGAGGTGTCAAATGAAAAACGAAGATGTTGAACTCATAAACCGAATCCTCTCAGGTGATGAAAACGCTTTTGTCAGTTTAGTCAATAAATACAAAAAGCAGGTGCATGCCCTCGCGTGGAGGAAAATAGGTGATTTCCACATTGCAGAAGAAATCACACAAGACACCTTTCTCAAAGTCTATCAGAAACTCTCCACATTGAAAAACCCAAAGCAGTTTTCTGGATGGCTTTATGTTATTGCCACTAATCAGTGCCGCGCATGGCTACGAAAGAAACGTATTGAAACTGAATCGTTAGATGACACAGAAAATGAATGGATAGATACAACAGCATATTCACGATATGTCGCCGAAGAACAAGCAAAAGTTAACGTTGA
>JAJEJA010000085.1 GCA_022828145.1 Candidatus Poribacteria bacterium
TGGGTGTCTCTGTATTTCTGCTAACACGGACGACAGAGACCGAACCTGAAGAAGTCTATAACCCTCTCACACCATCGGACAAGAAACAGGTAGAACAGAATATTCAGGATGCTATTGATAAGGAAAAGCAGAACCTGCCGCCGATTGTTGAAGGAGATAAACAACAGGTTGATGATCCGATAACTGAGGTTTCTGATGAAACAAATGAGCAAACGTCAAAAACGGAGACACAGCCACAACCAACTGAAACGCCATTAGAAAACGCAACGGCAAAGGATGTGCTTGTGTCCCCCTTCGGTTATGGTCCCTATCCTGATGTGCCTAATGATTATCGTGAGGCAAAAGGTAATCCGATATGGGAACATCAGAAATGGCCTGATGGGATTGCACTACCAGAGGGAGCAGAACTACTCCATCGCGTTCTCATAAGAGTTTGGAAAGAGGGTAACCGCGATTGGGTAGGTGCAAGCCATGAAAATGGAAAAGTTCGGATAAACTATCCAAATACGCTTTATATCTGGTATGGCACACCCTATGAGGATGAGGACGGCACTATTATTCGACCTATCAGAAGATCCAAAGGTGATCCGAATGCCCGATTGACTCCTGATCAAATGCGCCGCGGCATAATCCCTTCAGGCGTTCGAATTTTAGATGGTGAAACAGAAGCAATTGATGTTTCTGAATATCTTAATCTTCCAACAGAATAACAAAGGAGATTTAAACAATGAAAACGTTAACTAAAATGCTTATAATAAGCGTTGTCTGCATAACAGCAGTAACGGTGTCTTATATAAGTGCAGAGTATTCATTCATTAACTCGGATGGTACTGGCTGTGTTTACGACTTGGCGTCTAACGTTGAAAACAATTCCAATGTGTTCGTGTATGTTGACGAATGGAGAATGAAATACTTTGGCATTCCTTATATCCAAAAGTATGAAAGTGCCTCCTTCTGGACTGACGAGTTAAATGCAAACAACGAAACGAACACAGGCGCGTATTTTCTAAACATTGACAACCCCTTCATTGACGGACCTAAGAATGGAAACTTCATGGGTGCTGAAAGCGATGATCTTACTGAAATTTTGGCCGCATGGAACAATAACGCTCATGGCGTTTTTTCATCGGCACGCGCGTCTGTAGATCCCGACGATGAGACCGATGCAGGGCCTATTAAGGTGGAAATGTAGCGTTTCACAATCTTTGAGTATAAAACAGGCAGGTATTCTCTGGGTATCAGCCTGTTTCTTTTTTTGTATACAGGTGGGCAATATATTACTCGTGAAGAGAATTAATCCACGTGTTTTCAACAGATAGAAAAGAGGCAGGTATCCTATTTTTGATTATCTGCCTTTTTTCTTTCCTACCGACCTTTCTTATTTTTCCTTTAGTATTTCCTTCATCTCTTTTCTGACGCATTTCTGTATGAAGGCGAGTGCGTCAATTCCTTCATCTTCAAGACTTTCTTGACATTGTTGATCTGCAAAGAACAGGCAGTTATTGCTTTGGGGTTTATCCTCCTTTATCCCAACCCCTGCAAGCGGGGAAATGCGTCCATCCTGTTATATGTATCTTCTTTCAATGTTGGCGTTCGGGATATGTGTTTGTAGTTGTTTCGTGATCTGTTCGGCTTCGGTTTCTTTTATGCCTTTATATATTATCGTGAGTTGATATTCTTTTCTTAATATAAAGTCTTTGAGTATTTTCTGAATGAATGCGTCAACATCTTTTTATTTTTTGGATTTTCCTTCATTAAATTATACTTTATTTTGCTTTGTATTTCAAATGACATAACGGGTTCAGCGTAAAATTCTCTTATCATCCCATTTATTACAAAACTTTCACCTGCTGCTTGATTCTCTTTGATTTCACAGCAATCTAATGATATACTAAACATTTAAATCTAATTCGCTTCCAGGTTTCACTTCGCTATAATGAAACATTATCTTTCTTATAAGGAGATGTATGCGACACATAACAATCTATCGTGAACCGGGACGTTTCGCGGGTTGGCCCGCAAACTACGGTATATGGTCTTGGGGAAACGAAATAGTGGTAGGTTTTACTGTGGGTTACCACAAATCCGATGCTGGATTTCATCGGAGAGATCGAGATAGACCCTTTACTGCCATGCAAGCCAGGAGTTTAGATGGTGGTGAGACATGGGAAATCACAGAAACACCGTGTGAACTCCCAGGAATAGGGACGCTATCTGCGGATGAACATGTGGCGGGAAAACACAGAACACAAGGTGAAACTGCGTTCAAGACACCGCAAAGTGTGAATCTTGAACATCCTGATTTCGCTATGATGTGCAGTAGAACCGGTCTTAGTGCCGGTGCACATTCATGGTTTTATACATCAACAGATCGCTGCAACAGTTGGCAAGGACCCTATGAACTACCGATGTTTGGATATACAGGTATTGCTGCACGAACAGACTATCTCGTCACGAATTCTGAAGAAGGCTTACTGTTTCTTACAGCATCAAAAGCAAACGGCAATGAGGGACTGATATTCTGTGCACGGACAGAGGATGGTGCAAAATCCTTTTCCCTGCATTCTCAGATTGGCCCTGAACCTGACGGGTTTGCAATAATGCCAGCAAGTGTAAGACTCTCTGAAAGTAATATTTTAGTCGCAGTGAGGTGCCGCGGCATGAGCAAGAAGAACGGAAAAGATTGGGAGGAACTCAAAAATTGGATCGACCTCTACAAATCTAATGACAACGGGAAAACGTGGCAGTTTATGAATTGTGCGGTAGAAAATACGGGTCGAGGCGGAAATCCGCCTACGTTAACACAACTCATCGATGGTAGAATATGTCTTACTTATGGATTCAGGGATGCACCACACCGTATCTGTGCAAAGCTCAGTAACAATGCCGGAGAAACATGGTCCGATGAAATCGTATTACGAGACAACGGTGGCGATCACGATATAGGATATCCAAGAACTGTTCAACGACCGGATGGCACAGTGGTTACTGTTTACTATTTTGATGAGGAACCTGATGGCGAGAGATATATTGAAGCAACATTGTGGAATCCTTAGAGTGCTGCGATGAAGGGTCGTGTATTCCACTCTTCCATCTTTCCATCTTTCCATCTTTCCACCCCTCCATCTTTCCACCCTTCCATCTTTCCACCCTTCCAATCCAAAATTATCGTTGCATGAATATAGGATTCGTGTTAGAATTAAAGAGAGTAATAACAGATACCGAATAAAATACACCGAATAAAATTCAATCTACCTGCATAAGGGCACTCACATGAAAAGATTTACTTTATCAATCATCGTTCTGATCATCGCCATAGGTCTTCCGTTGCTAATAATCAATTCAGGTGAAAGATTTGCGACAAGTGATGATGAACCTATGACACTTAAGGAATTGAATAATGCACTCGAAAAGGCTGTCAAAACTGCTGAAGACAATTATTATAGGTCTGTAGACAAAAGTGCCATGTACCACGGCGCGATTAAAGGGGCATTACTCGCTCTTGACGATCCTTACACATTCCTCCTCTCTGAACGTGACCATAAACGTTCTGTGGAGAATCTATACAACGCACAATTCGGGGGACTCGGGGTGAGTATCTATCCAGATCATCGCGGTTTTGTCAAAATCTCTAAACCGATGCCAGGAACACCAGCCGAATCCGCACAACTTCAAGCAGGTGACTATATTACAAAAGTCAATGGTAAACAGATATATCTCGGTGAAAGAACAGGTATGACACTGGAGGATGTCGTGGATCTGCTACGCGGTCGTGTGAATACTGATGTAACCATTACGGTGCAACGCAAATATCTTGAACCCTTTGATATTCGGTTAAAACGTGCTAAAATTTCTATACCGAGCGTTACCTCCACGATGTTGGATGATGGCATCGGTTACATCAGAATATCAAAGTTTATCGGCACGGATCGCGCAGGCGGAACAGAAGAAGAGTTCAACAAAGCATTGGCATCACACAATAAAGCAGGAATGCAGGCACTGATCCTTGACCTGAGAAACAATCACGGCGGCTTACTTGATGCGGCTTACCATATTGCAGACGCTTTTATCGACACTGGCGTCATCGTCTCAACTAAGGGTAGAAACGAAACCTTTGACGAACAATATCCTGCACATTCAGATGTCTTATGTGATACAGATATCCCACTTGTTATCCTCGTAGATGAATATAGTGCAAGTGCATCCGAAATCGTCGCAGGCGCAATTAAAGATACCGGAAGAGGGATCCTCATCGGTGAGAAAACCTACGGGAAAGGAGTCGTTCAAAAACGATATCCTATAAGAGGCATCGGGGCAGTGTCCCTCACAATTTCATCCTATTATACCCCAAACGGAACATCTATAGACAAATCAGGTATTACCCCACACATACCTATATCCACTGAATCACCTGATAGAATTGAACAGGTCATGCAACGTCTTGTCGCAGAAAAAAATGCTATTGAAGATTATGTAACTGACTGGGTTGAAGATGAAACCAAACGCACTGGCGAATTACCAAAAGATTTTACCCAGCTTGAAGCAACGTTACCACAATTTAAACAGGAACTTGCTGCTGATGGTTTCCGTGTGAGTTTGCGATGGTTAACATATCGGGCAGAACAACTATTTAATCTCAATGTCGGCATTGAACAGATCGTAAATTTAAGACACGACACACAACTACAAGAAGCAATTCGTATCATCAAGTCTGAAAAGGTCGGAGATACACTTCAGTTGTATAAAACACTTGATGATATAATGGATCATTTAGGAACAGAGCTGCAATCATTGACAGACATTTCAGGATAGTTGCTCCTAATGTGGGTTCGTAAGGGTAGCTTTATCAATGCATCCACCACCCTCAACGTCCAATGAGGTAATCTCCAAGAAAGCGATAATAGTAGGTTTAGTCCTTGTCATCGTTAATGCGTACTGGGTCGGCATTGCAAGTGAACTTTGGTACGCAGTCTATACACTTGTCTCCCCGTTTTCCAATGCTGTTTTTACATTAGTCGTTCTTCTCGCGCTGAACTTCGTCTTAGGGAGAATATCACCGCGTGCTGCTTTTTCGCGTGCTGAATTGCTATTGATCTACATCATGGTGACGATGGTTTCTACGATCTCAGGTCATGCCATGATGGCAATTCTGATGGGAACATTGGCGCATCCGTTCAAGTTCGCAACTGCTGAAAACGAATGGGCACAACTCTTTTTACACCATATTCCTCAATGGATGACAGTGCATGACTCAGAATTGTTGACAGGCTATTATGAAGGTGAATCCAGTTTCTATCTGCCAGAACATCTCACCGTATGGATAAAACCGATCCTCATCTGGTCCGGTTTTATCTTTATCCTATACGGATCTTTACTCTGCCTCGGTCTGCTACTTCGTAAGCAGTGGATGGAACGCGAAAAACTAAGCTTTCCATTAACCCAATTGCCTCTCCAGATGACAACAAACCGTAGTTTTTTCAAATTACGTTCACTCTGGATTGGTTTCGGTATCGCTGCACTGTTACGTGTATTAGCAGGTTTACATGACCTGTTTCCCGTGATTCCCGCATTTCCATCAAGTTACAGACTTGACAGACACATAACGGAAAGACCTTGGAGCGCAGTGGGATATGTTTCAATGTCCTTCAACCTTGCGATTGTCGGCTTGACCTACTTTATGCCACTTGATCTATCGTTCTCAACATGGTTTTTCTTCTGGCTCACGCGGGCAGAACGGGTGATCGCAAGTGCTGTCGGGGTAACCAATATCAGTAGACTTGGACTCAATGACCGCGCATCCGGTGCCTGGATCGGAATCGCAGCATTAACGCTTTGGATGGGACGCAGACATATAATCAGATTCCTCAAACATGCTATAGGGCTTGAGCGGGGCGATGATGCAAATGAACCTTTGACATATCGGACAACAGCAATTCTAACCATTCTTAGTGTTGGAGGTGTATTTGGATTCTGCTATTTTGCCGGAATGTCGCTATGGGTCATCACAGTTTTCTATGCATTATTCATCGCGTTCGCCTTAGCAATTGGGCGTGTGCGTGCGGAGTTAGGTCCCCCATACCATGAGGTCATCGGTATCAATCCACGTCAGATCATGGTCAACACCATCGGGACGCGCGTTTTGGGTGCTCCGAATCTTACTGTCATGACTTTTCTATACGCTTTTAACCGCTGCAATCGTTCACATCCGATGCCAAACCAGATAGAATCCTTGCGCATCGGAGATCAAGCACGTATTCCCGGTAAAACATTAGTTCTGAGCATGGCTCTTGCTATCGGTGTTGGTACAGTTGCTACTTTTTGGACATATCTACACGTTGCATATCATTACGGTGTACTGGCAAGGTGTCAAGGACATGTTGGACACTTTGGTTGGGAAAGCTTCAATCCACTTCAAAGTTGGTTGCAACATCCCAGAGAAGCGAATGTTAGTTCTATCGCCTTTATGAGTGGAGGATTCGGTTTTGTCTTCCTGTTGCATTTTCTGCGGACTCGTCTACTATGGTGGACTTTGCATCCATCAGGTTATGTGCTATCCGGTGCTTCGTGGGGTGGACTGATCTATTTCTGGTTTCCTGTGATGGTAAGTTGGTTTCTCAAATTCATGATTCTACGGTTCTCTGGATGGCACACCTATCGTAGAGCTATCCCTTTCTTTCTCGGTTTGGTATTAGGTGACTTTATTCCGCGCAGTATCTTGAGCCTGATCAGTTTTGCATTGAATCTATACATGCCATCATCGGGGGCAGGCCATTCACTCTAAGTTTCATTAGTATTGTTAATAGTGGATTTTACTTTACATCTGAGTTGTAGGAGGCCAGCTAACATGATTCTGGCCGATTCCCGACTATTAGAGGTTGCGTCGCGATTCGGAGATCGCTCCTACATAATTTAACTATATACAGGAGATACTTCATATTGAAAAAAGATGATGATATTGAACTCCTTACGCATAAATACGCTATCCAATTTGACATATCACCAGAGATCTCATACCTTGACCATGATAGGGTTATTGTCATAGCAGACCTATTACCCCTGTTTCGTGGATTTCCGGAGAGTGTGTGGATTTCACAGCAATCGGTTGACGAAGGACTGGATTTCTGTAGAGTGATTATATGGGTATTCTCAGAATCAGCAGATGCGATAAAATCCTTCAGTATATGGTTCCAAGCACTCTTCAGGAATACGCACCTTGCCGAGATTTTAGAAAGACTTGTCTATTATGCATTAGATGATGCAATTGATCTTGAAGTAGAACTAACAGATTGGACACGATTACTCGCCTCAGATGCCGAGTTTTCTGAAGTTGTGCAAAACGAGAAAGCAGAAGCTTAATAGTAGTAGGCACTCTCCGAGTGCCGTCTCTTATGAAAAAAGGTAACAAAAAGTTTACACACCCAGCAGAAAAATATGATTGACATGCATAATTGATTGTGATATACTATTTCCCTAACAAATAGTTGTTCCTCATTTGACATCATAGGAGATTCAGAGTGAAACATCTGCGGTATTTGCTGATTTTATTTTGTCTAAACTTTGGAATTGTTGTCAACGGACACAGTTATACAGTGGACGAGATTTTTGAAAATTTCAAAACTGCTTACAATAAGTCAAAAAACTTCAGCGCAGAATTTCAGGAGACCACACTTTATAAGACACGCAAAAATGTGACAACTGGACACTTTACATTCGGCAAGCCAAATTTGCTGCGAAAGGAATTTGTCTCACCAAAAAATCCCGAACAGATTGTAAAAGTTATCGTTTTAGACGGTTCTTACGCATGGTCTTATGTACCTTTATACAAACAAGTAAATAAAAGAAAATGGGATACTTCTGAACGACGTGAAATTCTACCCGGTATCGGGGCATCTCTTGAAGATGTATCGGAGAACTGGGATATGGAGTTAGTGCCAGATGAGGCTGCAAAGGCAAAAGGAGTATTTCAGATAAGACTGACACCTAAACCGCATCTGTTAAATAGAACAAATAATAAAACATCTGATGAAAACACAGAAAAAGAGACACTTGAAATTTGGGTTCAAGAGAAGGATTGGCTGCCTGTTCAGTTCGGTTATGTAATAGAGTTCCCTGATAAAAGCCGGCGAAGCGTGATAACATCACTCTCTAAGATAAAACGAGACCAAGAACTGTCTTCAGATGTATTTAAGTTCAACATACCAGAGGATGCAGAGGTGATTGATTTTTCGGAAAAATAGGCATTTATGAGTTCTCATCAATATTTTCGTTTGGCTAATCTTCTGACGTTTGCGCGTTTATTGCTAACTGTTCCTTTTTTCCTCTTTTTTCGTGCGAAAATGATGCTTCCTTCGGCAATTTGTTTCGGTCTGGCAGCTTTAACTGACTTTTTTGATGGAAGAATCGCACGAAAAGAAGGTATAACAGAATTCGGTAGTTTCATGGACTCAATTGTTGATAAGATATTAACGGGTACAGCACTGATTAGTTTGTGTCTATTTCAACATGAACTTTTAGCAGATAATGCAAGACTTATTCCTATATGGATGGTAGTGGTTATACTGAGTCGTGAACTTGTCGTAACAATAGTCCGTATTGTTGTCGTCCTTAAGAATGGAGATGTTATATCTGCAAATAAATGGGGAAAATATAAGACAGTTACACAATTTTCGGTTATTACGATTAGTTTAGTTCTGCTTATGTTCTTTGAAGACACAGATGTTGTTATACAACAGTATGGTCCGATTTTTTTTATGATGCTTCTACCGGTTGTTCTCACTGTCGCATCTGGTATTGAATTTTTATACGGAAACCGTAATGTGTTTTCTGTCAAAACATAGGTTAGTTTTGTTGGAATAATGGAATGAAAAATGTTTACATTAGATGCTTTGTTGCTATTGAGATTCCAGTCCATATTCAAAACGTTTTTGAGAAAATTCAGAATGAATTGAAAACAGAAATTGGAAAGGCATCTTGGACAAGAATCGGAAACTTCCATTTGACTTTGAAGTTCCTTGGGGATATAAAGAAAGATAGTATTCCTGATGTCTGTAATGCTATAGATAAAGTAGTGATAAAACAGAAACCTTTTTCTCTGGAATTTGGTGGAATTGGCACATTTCCGAATTTGTCACGTCCACGCATATTATGGATAGGATTAAAGCAAGGTATAAAAATAACGACAGGTTTAAGTAGATACATTAACAACGCACTGTCTCACTGTGATGTTAAGAGTGATGAACGATTTCATCCACATGTAACATTGGCAAGACTAAGACAACATGTGGACTTGAGAGGATACGTTGATCTGTTTGAGGAATATCAGACGATACAGAATACAGCTATGGCGGTAGATGAGATTACACTTGTCAAAAGCGAATTATACCCAAATGGAGCAATTTATACGCCAATTAGTAGATTTCATTTTAAGGAGTAAATAATATGGCGAAAGATGATAGAACGAATGTGGAAAATGAACTCAGTGCTGAAGAACAGAAAAATGCAGAAGAGAAGAGGAACGCTGTAGACCAAGCTATTTCTCAAGTTGAACGTGCATACGGGAAAGGTGCCATAATGCGTTTAACAGGAGACGAAGTTGTTCCGGTGGAGGTTATACCTACTGGCGCACTCGCACTTGATTTGGCATTAGGTGTTGGCGGTGTTCCACGCGGTAGGATCATTGAAGTCTTTGGACATGAAGGAACAGGAAAAACAACGTTAGCATTACACATCGTTGCTGAAGCACAGAAAAGAGGGGGAATCGCTGCATTTATTGATGTAGAACACGCCCTGGACACCACTTATGCCCGAAATATCGGCGTAAATCTTGAAAACTTATTGATTTCTCAACCAGATGCAGGTGAACAAGCATTGGAAATCGTTGAAACGCTTATCAGAAGCGGAGCAATTGATGTCGTGATAATTGATTCAGTCGCTGCACTAACACCACAAGCTGAAGTTGAAGGTGAAATGGGTGACGCACACGTCGGCTTATTACCACGACTGATGTCAAAAGCACTACGTAAATTATCTGGCGTTACAAACAAGTCTAAAACCTGTGTAATTTTTACGAACCAGATACGACAAAAAATAGGTATCATGTTTGGAAACCCAGATACAACACCGGGCGGACTCGCCTTGAAATTTCATGCATCCGTTAGGTTGGAAATTCGAAGGGCAACACAGATAAAAGAAGGACAGGATGTGCTCGGAAATAGAGTACTTGTAAAGGTCGTGAAGAATAAAGTAGCTCCACCTTTCAGAGAAGCTGAGTTTGATGTAACATTTGGTAAAGGTATCTCAAAAGAAGGCAACCTGTTGGACATCGCTGTTGAGGCCGGTTATATTCAAAAGAGAGGTTCATGGTTCTCATACAACGATGAGAGAATTGGACAGGGACGAAACAATGTCAAAACCTACTTAGAACAGAATTCCGAGATTGCCGATGAACTGGAGAAGAAAATTCGTGAGAATTTAAGTACAACCGCTCAGTCAGATTCCCTTGATGGAGACATCCCTGGCATTGATACAGAAGAAGACGATGATACTGAATTTGAGGATACTTCTTCATAAATGACGCTGGACTGTTGGTTGGGTACGTATGCTCTTAATAGTAGTAGGCACTCTCCGAGTGCCGTCTCTTATGAAAAAAGGCAACAAAAAGTTTACACATCCGGACTGTTAGTTCTCTTGATGTAAAAACTGCAACATGATATACTTGTATGCACTCAGGTCAGTATAAAATAATTATTTCAATCAATCTTTTCAATAGAAAGTGAGAAATCTTGTATGGCAACTAAAAGAAACACTCCATCTGAATTATTGAAAAGTTCCGAAATGGAAGATATTGCTACAGATAAAGTTGATTACCCTCAGATGGTTCGTGAGCTAAATTGGCAGATAGAGATGCTTGAGAACGAGGTGTCTGATCTGAGAAGACAGCTCAGATCTTCACCCGAAGAAGATGTTGACGCTCGTTTGTACGATATGACTCGCGAATTAATGCAAGCACACAGACGCAATCGAAAACTTACAGGAACCCTTCAAGAAGCAAGAGAAAAACTTGAATTATTGAAGGAGAAGGTTAAACAGCTGAGTGCACCGCCGAATAACTATGGTATTTTTCTCGGTAAGAATGATGACAATACGATTGATGTTGACATCGGTGGAAAGAAATGGCGAGTCAATCCCGACCCAGCAATCGTAGTTGACCAAATAGATGTCGGGCAAGAAGTAATTGTTAACAGCGGTTTAAATGTCATAGCTGTCAAACCCCCTGAGAAACACGGCGATGTCGTAAAGATTAAGGAGATACTTGAATCCGGTCGCGCAATTGTTAGCCTGCGAACCGATGAAGAACAGGTCGTACGCGTTTCTTCCGCATTGAAAGATGAAACCTTAAAAACAGGAGACCCTGTCCTGCTAAACCATAGCAGTGGTATGCTACTTGAAAAACTGCCAAAGCGCGAACTCGATGACTTGTTGCTTGAAGAAGTACCAAATGTAAGTTACACAGACATAGGTGGGTTAGATTCTCAGATTGAGGCAATACGAGACGCAATTGAGATGCCATATCTCTATCCTGATGAGTATAAAGAGTTTGATTTAACACCCCCTAAAGGTGTACTACTGTACGGGCCCCCAGGATGTGGGAAGACATTAATTGCACGTGCCGTAGCGAACTGTCTCGCTGAGCGAATACGGACAAAATATGGTAGAGAAGACATCAGAGGATATTTTATTAACATTAAAGGTCCTGAACTTCTCAACAAGTATGTCGGGGAAACAGAACGAAAAATAAGGGAAGTTTTTCAAAAAGCACGGGATAAGTCAAAAGAAGGATATCCAGTCGTCATTTTCTTTGATGAAATGGATTCTCTGTTCCGTTCGCGTGGTATGGGTATTTCATCTGACATGGAGTCTACACTTGTACCCCAATTCCTCGCAGAGATTGATGGTGTAGATAATCTGCGCGACGTGATTGTAATCGGGGCAAGTAATCGGCAAGACCTGCTTGATCCAGCAGTTTTGAGACCCGGCAGATTGGACATAAAAATAAAGATTGATCGTCCTAATATTGATGGTGCCAAGGACATATTCGCTATCTATTTGACACCAGACCTCCCTTTTGCCAAGAACATTACTGAACAATTTGATGAAGATACGGATAAGGTTGTAGAACACCTTATCAATGAAGCTGTTGATGAAATGTATGCCACATCTGAGGGAAACAGATTTATTGAGGTAACGTATACACGCGGTGAACGTGAAACGCTCTTCTTTAAAGACTTTGTCAGCGGGGCAATGATTAGAAACATCGTTTCACGAGCAAAGAAAATGGCTATTAAACGCCTCATCAGTTCTGAAGGAAAAGACAAGGGTATCTCTCCCGATGACCTCAAGATTGCTATCCGGGAAGAATACAGAGAAAATGAGGACTTACCTAACACCACTAACCCTGATGATTGGGCAAAGATTTCCGGGAGAAAAGGTGAAAAAATTGTCAATATTCGCGCTCTGATCAATGAACCTGAAGCGCGGAAGAAACCTGAGATGAGAGTCAGCAAAGGCGGATCGTACCTCTAAAACATAATGTCCATTCAGATATGAGTGAAATTACATACGGTAACTTTACGTCAGTATTGCACTCCGAAAGATAATATGTCTACCCCAACGATAATCGGAACAGAAACAGAATTTGGTATTTCGGTAAAAAACGCAAGAGAACAAGACCCAATTGCAGCTTCAACATTAGTTGTTAATGCATATAGAAGTCGCAATATTCCGACTATTTCATGGGATTATGCACAAGAAAGTCCGCTAATGGACGCCCGCGGTTTCATTGATGAAAGTCAAAAACCGATCGTTGAAGAGGATACATACAGCGTCATAAATGATATATTGATAAACGGGGGACGTTATTATGTAGACCATGCACACCCTGAATACTGTACACCTGAATGCTCAAATGCAAGAGACCTTGTTAAATATGAAAAAGCAGGAGAGTTGATTTTAGACCTAAGTAGACTTGCAGCTGAACAGTTGCTACTGGATAATCAAGAAATTATCATCTATAAAAACAATACTGACTATAAAGGACATAGTTACGGATCACATGAAAACTATTTGATGTCGCGTAAAATAGATTTTTCGGACATAGTTGACGGTTTAACACCATTTATTGTGACACGTCAAATCATAACCGGTAGCGGTAAGGTAGGGGCTGAAAACGGAGCAGGCGAAACAGATTTTCAGATCTCTCAACGGGCAGACTTTTTTGAAAAAGAGGTCGGACTGAGCACAATGGTGGAAAGACCCATTATTAATACCAGAGATGAACCACACGCTGATTCAACTCGCTATAGACGGTTACATGTGATCGTCGGCGATTCTAACATGTCCGAGTTTACAATTTATCTGAAAGTCGGTATCACGGCAATAGTCTTACAATTAATCGAGAAACAGGTTGTTCGTAATCAATTCGCACTAAATGAACCTGTCACAGCAATCAAGTCAATATCAAGAGATTTGATGTGCAATCAGAAAATTGAACTAAAAGATGGACGCAACTTGACAGCAATTGAAATTCAACGAGCATATCTTAACCTTGCACAAAAACATCTGTCAGATGATGAAAGGACACCGATCGTTGATGATGTAATGCAGAAGTGGGATTTTGTGCTAAATAGGCTACAAAACGACCCGATGTCTTTAGGAAGACACTTGGATTGGATTATCAAGAAAAAACTCATTGACGCGTATATTGCACGCCACGGATTTAAGTGGACAGATCCTCAAGTTAGAATGCTTGATCTGCAATATCACGATCTAAGACCAGATAAGGGATTATACTTACGACTACAAAAAAATGGACATGTAGAACGTATCTTAACCCATGAGGAGGTCGTACATGCAATTCAACATCCACCATCAGATACACGGGCCTATTTCCGAGGAACCTGTTTACGTAGATTTCCAAGTCACATCCATAGCGTCAGTTGGAATTCTATTATTTTCAACGGACCTTCAGGACTTGAAAAGATTATGATGGAACGACCCCACTTCGGAACACAAGAAATAGTCGGTGAAATGCTCAACAATTGCACAGTTGATGAACTCGTGAACCAAATTCGTGATGACTGTAAATGATCTTGTTTAACGATGTAAACCCTGTTGATTATAGTTGGTTATATAAGACGACATTGGTATACGGAATTCCGTAACCTTAATCCTAATAAGGAGTACAACATGCCAAGCGAAAAACAGCAAGAATACAAAGATAACGCCATCAAAGAAAATGAGGCCATCAAAGAAAATGAGGAAATCTATCCAAATCCTGAACTCAATGAAAACGTCGACGAGTTGACAGAAGACCTTGATGCACTACTCGACGAAATTGATGAAATTCTGGAGGAAAACTCAGAGGAATTCGTCGAAAATTATATCCAGCGAGGAGGGCAGTAGGATTGCTCAAACTCCATGAATATGGAACAAACGATTTCCTACAAGTTCTGAAAAACCGGCACCCCGATCAGTTAGGAGACTGGACACAACTGAACAGTATAAATGATAGTCTTCCGCACAACTATCTGGAAGGTACGACCGTGCTGGCACTCGTCTACGATGATGGTGTTATCATCGCAGGTGATAAACAAGCAACAGAAGGTTACCAAGTCGGGGAACGACGTATCCAAAAAGTGTACAGAATTGATCAGCATTCTGCTATTGCTGTCGCTGGTGTTGCGGGCCCCTGTATTGAAACAGCAAAACTCTTTCAAGTTCAAGTGGAATACTATGAAAAGATCGAAGGTATGTCCCTAAGTTTGGACGGACAAGCTAACTATCTATCAACACTTGTTCGCTCAAACATAGGATTGGCTATGCAGGGATTAATCGTGCTGCCGATTTTTGCTGGATACGATAAGAAACTTGGAAAGGGCAGGATTTTCAAGTACGATGCATTGGGTGGAAGGTATGAGGAAGACACCTATTATGCTATCGGTTCTGGTGGCAAAGACGCACGCGCAACTTTGAAAAAATTGTATCGTCCACAGATGTCGGAAATAACAGCCTTGAATGCTGTCGCCGAAGCATTATGGGATGCAGCAGATGAGGATATCGCCACTGGTGGACCAGACCTTATCAGGAATATCTTTCCAACATTAACAACTATTACAGATAAAGGTGTAGCCGCTCTCCCGGATGCCACCGTAGCTGAACTGTTCCGAGAGCTGATTTCACGCTTAGAACAGACGTAGAACCATTATTTATATCGTGTTATGCTAACTACTATATGCTAAATATACGAGTTATACTAAATAACTAAAAGCAATATATTTATTTACATAAGCAGAACATATTATCGTGATTTTACACATAACTACACCTTCTTTAGTCCCGACAAATGCCATACGCGCATTTGGCGTTGATTTGGTAGGGACGATATGTTTATAGAAAAACGTCATTAACACCTTCTTTAGTCCCGTAGGGACGATATGTTTATGCTTAATGTTTTAAATCGATGATGGAGTTTTAATGTCAACACCTTATTATGTCTCCCCTGAACAGATATGGGAAGATAAAAGAGATTTTGTCCGACGCGGTATTGAACAAGCAAAAGAGGTAGTTGTCTTAGGATATAAAAACGGCCTCTTGATGGTAGCGGAAAACCCGCGTAGAACTACCTATAAAATATCTGAGATATATGACAAAATAGCACTTGCATCAACAGGTCGTATTGCTGAATATGAGGCATTACGGGTAGCAGGAATTAGCGAAGCAGAGATCAAAGGTTACACATATTTTAGAGAAGATGTTACCGGCAAGTGGTTGACTAATCTCTATTCACAATATATGGGGTCCATATCACAAACATGGGATGCAAAGCCTCTTGAAATTGAACTACTTGTATGTGAGATAGATGCAGAGCCAACAGCAGGAAACCAGATATATTACATAGATTTCGATGGGACATACCGTGAGGAAGAGAATTTCGCAGTCATTGGGGGAAGAGCAGAAGCCATCGTAGAGATTCTTCAAGAAGATTATTCCTCCGATTTAGAATTCGCCGCCGCCTTGCAACTTGCGTCTCAAACATTTGAAAAAGTAGAATCCGAAGAGTCCGAACCGTATCAGATTACCCCACAAACAATAGAAGTTGCGTGCCTGGATGCTACTGCTGGTAGACGTAAATTTCGCAGGCTTTCTATTGAAGAAATAACTGAGACTTTGAACCATGCATCGTAGAATTTATGGGTTGGAAACGGAATACGGTATCATCTGCACACCAGATAAAAACAGAGGTAAGAAACTCACCGTACAGAATGTCGTGATGTACTTGTTCCGTGAAATCATCTCTGGACGGATGTACCCAGATGTTTTCTTGGAAAACGGCGCACGATTCTATCAAGATATCGGATGTCATCCAGAATATGCTACCCCTGAATGTGATGATGTGATCGATGTGGTCGCACATGATAAAGCAGGAGAACGAATCGTAACCCGACTTGCAACAACTGCTGAACGCAGAATGAAAGCGGACGGTTTTAGAGGAAAAATCTCTATATTCAAAAACAACTTAGATACAGTCGGCAATACTTACGGTTGTCATGAAAACTATCTGATGGAACGAGAAAAAGTCAGTTTTCGGCAACTGGCATCACAACTCATACCCTTTTTTGTCACCCGACAAATATACACCGGCGCAGGAAAAGTAAAACGAAGTGACCAAGGTTTCTACGAAATATCACAACGCGCCCAACATATACGAGAAGAAATCTCAATAGCAACAACAACCGCACGCGGAATCATAAACACACGTGATGAACCCCATGCGGATAGAGAAAAATATAGACGACTACACGTCATCGTAGGCGATTCTAATATGTCGGAATACTCAACCTTTCTGAAGGTTGGCATAACCGGAATAATCCTTCGCATGATTGAAGACCACTTCATTCATGAACATTTCGCACTACGAAATTCGGTACAAGCTATTCACGAAATTTCTGAAGATATAGCCTGTAAAAGACTGATTGAGCTTGATAATGGGAAGCGATTATCAGCAATAGAACTGCAATGGCGATACTTTGAATGTGCTAAAAGGTATCTTGAACAGGCTGAATCTGACCCAACTACGGATGAAGTGATGAAACGTTGGGAATATGTGATGACACGATTGGAACAAGACCCAATGCAACTTGACCGCGAATTAGACTGGGTCATAAAAAGAAAGTGTATTGAGACGTATGTAAAACATCGGTCATTAAAGTGGGACTCTGCTGAGGTTAAACGAATAGATTTAGAATACCATAATATCCGTCAGGATTTAAGCGTCTTTTATAAAGCTGAAAAACGCGGTTTGATAGAAAGGATATTGGACGACTCACACATCCGCAAGGCGATGCATTCACCACCTGAAAACACCCGAGCAAAGTTCCGCGGTAGATTTATAAAACTTGTCAATAATGGCAAAGTGCTGTGTGGTGTCAATTGGAGTTATATCCAACTATATGAACCTTATCAGAAGTTATATCTGTCAACAGACCCACTCAAACCGGAATTTGAAGAAGCGAGTAGAATGATTTATTCAATCTAATAAATTACCGGAGAAGATTATGGCAACTGCTGCAGTACAGACATACCTCACACCCGAAGAATACATCACTTTAGAACGTAAAGCGATCCCTAACGCAGAAACAGTTAGAAGTGAATACGTTAAAGGGAAAATAATCGCAATGTCTGGGGCAAGTCGAGCACATAATCTGATTACTGTGAATATATCTGCAATGCTCCATATCCAATTAAAGGGGCGCGGATGCGAAACCTACGCAAACGAAATGCGGGTTAGTACACCCAGCACCTTATCCTATTTCTACCCTGATGTCGTTGTCGTTTGTGAAGAACCGCGTTTTGAAGATGAAGTCTTTGATATACTTCTCAATCCAATTATTCTTGTAGAAGTTTTGTCACCTTCAACAGAAGCTTATGATCGCGGCGAAAAATTTAGTCACTACCGACAGCTGCCATCTTTACAGGAATATATCCTCGTTGCCCAAGACAAAATTTGCGTTGAACGTTTCAGGCGTCAAGAGAACAATTGGGTTCTCACCGATTTTCAAAACTTTGAAGAACGCCTATCCCTTATTTCAGTTGAATGTGAACTCCCTTTGTGTGAAATTTATGATCGCGTCCCATTTCCTGAGTAGTACAACTCAAACCATAAAGCCAAATATAATGCTGTAGCACATTCATCCTTGATTGTGCTTCTTTCTACAACCCCATTCATCCTTCATTTTGTGCCTCTTTGTATCACATTCTGTTAGATTGTGCGTTTCTTTGTATCACATTCATCCTTGATTGTGCTTCTTTCTACAACCCCATTCATCCTCCATTTTGTGCCTCTTTGTATCACATTCTGTTAGATTATGCGTTTCTTTGTATCACATTCATCCTTGATTGTGCTTCTTCTACAACCACCTTATGTGTCAATTTAAGGATATTCACTCTTGTTGGTAGGCAATATAAGACCGATTTTAGCCCCATACCTTTCGCACCGCTGGTGCTCGGGTTTTCGGGGGATACGTGTTCTATATACACCTTCCGCACCGAAATCAACGCTATGAATGCGCGTAAGGCATTCAGCGGGTGCTGATATGTGATTTACCAAAGCCTCAGAGAGGCGAAAGGTGTATAGTCCGCATTGATCAATCAATAGCAAGTCCCAGAGGGGCGAAAGGTATATCAACGCTCTAACGTTTTCACTAAATTGACGTCTATAGTGACAAAAAACTTACACACCCCACTTTTCATATTCTGTTGACCATTTCTCTGGCGTATGATAAACTTAAAGTACCTATCACCGAATATAAGATTTAATTTTCGTAATTCAGGAAATAGTAATGACAACATATATTGTTACTTTTGAAGTCGCTGATGATTTGAAAAAGAGTGATCTTAAAGAGAAACTCAAAAAATACGGTACTTTTTGTCCTATTCATGATAATTGTTGGGTTATCGTCTCTGATCAAACTCCAGTTCAAATCAGAGATTCCTTGAGTAGTACTCTTTCTGGATCTGATAGAATTTTTGTCATTCGTTCTGGAACACATTCTGCGTGGATAAATAGTTATGGAACAAAACATGATGAATGGTTAAAGGAAAGATTGTAAAATGGTTGATCCTAACTCTCTTTACAGCGACGAAACACTTCCTGTATGACGAGGCAGAGTCCCCTCAGTTGATTTTAGATGGTAGGTCACAGAAACAATTTTTATATGAGGAAAGAAACAATGGCAGACGAACTCAATACTGAAATTTTAAAAAGACTTGAAACTAATATAAACGAATTAAAGTTTAATGTAAACGAATTAAAGACTGATGTGAGCGACTTACAGGCTGATGTTAAGAAGATGGATGAAGAAAACAGGAAAGAGCATAAAGAACTGTCAAAAAATATATCCGATCTGGAAACAAGCATATCAGGACTTAATGGTAAAATGACAGTGATTCAATTGTTTTTAGGTGCAATCCTAACAGGTGGTATTATATTCACAGTGAGTATGGCGTTAAAATTGATAGGTAATGGTTAATCATCTCTATGTCAAAACAAAACTTCAACGATAAACTGATCGCACTCCTGAGAACTAACCCCAAACTATGTTGACGAATCAGAAAACTCCTTACCGCAGCAGAACCCAAAAGCACCATCTTTAAAAAATCACATAAAAGTCAATGAAATTGATCTTATCTTATTCATTGACTTTTTCTGTTTAGTGCTATATAATTTGAGTTACAGATTGAAATTCGCTGAAGGATATAATACCAATAGATGATACCAATAATTACAATGTGATGAACGCAATCAGGAGGAATTTATGTCACAACCAAAGTATGTCTACTTCTTTGGAGGCGGTGAAGGCGAAGGTGATGCAACCATGCGAACGCTACTCGGTGGTAAAGGCGCAAACCTTGCTGAAATGACCACCCTTGGTGTTCCTGTCCCCCCAGGCTTTACTATCTCCACTGAAGTATGCAAATTCTACTATGAAAATGATAAGAAGTACCCCAGCGGCCTTGACCAGCAGATTACCGAAAACCTACAGAAATTAGAAGATACTCTTGACGAGAAATTCGGAGATACGGAAGACCCGCTCCTTATCTCTGTTCGTTCAGGGGCTGCGGTGTCTATGCCAGGTATGATGGATACGATTCTTAACCTCGGTCTGAATGATGACGCTGTTCAAGGACTCATCGCAAAGTCTGAAAACGAACGGTTTGCTTATGATGCATACCGTAGGTTCGTCCAGATGTTCGGGAACGTTGTGCTGCGTGTCGACCATGACGAATTTGAACATCTACTTGAACAGAAGAAAACAGATAAAGGCGTTACCTTAGATACGGAATTAGAAGCACCCGATCTGTTGGAACTTGTCAAAGAATTCAAAAACATCATCAAGCAGAAAACAGGTAACGATTTCCCAGACGAACCACGACGGCAGTTAGACATGGCACGTGATGCAGTCTTCGAGTCTTCTGGCAATCCACGCGCCATTACGTATCGTCGACTTAACGATATTTCAGAAGAACTCGGACGTACCGCAGTTAATGTGCAAGCGATGGTATTCGGTAACATGGGAGGTAGCTCCGGAACAGGAGTTGCATTCACGAGAAACCCATCCACAGGTGCCAATCAGTTCTATGGTGAATTCCTAATGAATGCTCAAGGAGAAGATGTCGTTGCTGGTATTCGAACACCCCTACCAATATCAGAACTGCGAAACATCCAACCTGATGCTTATGATGAATTGGTTGAAATTGGTTTGCGACTTGAGAAACATTATCGTGATATGCAGGACGTGGAATTTACGATCCAAGATGGTACCCTTTATATGCTGCAAACCAGAAATGGAAAACGTACGGGTCAAGCTGCAGTCAGAATAGCAGTTGAGATGGTTGAAGAAGGAATGATTGATAAAGAAACTGCATTGACACGTGTTCCTGCTAACGATCTTGATCAGTTACTGCATCCGAGTGTTGATCCTGATGCTCACGTTGAGGTAATCGCTAAAGGATTGCCGGCGTCACCAGGTGCTGCTGTCGGTAAAGTCGTTTTCACAGCTTTACGTGCCGAGGAACTCGCAGCAAAAGGTGAAAAGGTTATACTCGTCCGATCAGAGACCTCACCAGAAGACATCGGTGGTATGGATGCCGCACAAGGAATCCTCACTGCACGGGGCGGTATGACAAGCCACGCAGCTGTCGTTGCACGCGGTATGGGTAAATGCTGTGTCGCAGGATGTTCCGATCTGTTTATAGATGAAGGGAAATTGGAATTCTATGCCGCAGGAAATCGTTATGCTGAAGGGGACTTTATCACACTCAACGGTTCCACAGGAGATGTACTCAAAGGGCAAGTTTCTCTCATTCAACCTGAGCTGAGTGGACAATTCGGTATCCTAATGGAATGGGCAGATGAAGCGCGAACACTGGATGTGCGAACAAACGCAGATACACCAGAAGATACAAAAACTGCCCGAGAATTTGGCGCAGAAGGAATCGGACTTTGCCGGACTGAACACATGTTCTTTGGCACTGGCATAGATGCTGTGCGTGAGATGATACTGGCAGATGATACAATTGAACGTAAACACGCATTAGGTAAACTCCTCGAACATCAACGAACAGATTTTATCGGTATCTTTGAAGCAATGGCGGGTTACCCCGTGACAATACGGACACTGGATCCACCATTACACGAGTTTTTACCGAAAAATGAAGCTGAGATCAATGAACTCTCGGGAAGAATTAACGTCCCAGCACAGAAACTTCGCGAACGCGTGGAAGAACTACACGAATTCAACCCCATGCTGGGGCATAGAGGCTGTAGACTCGGCATTGTCTATCCAGAGATTACAGAAATGCAGGCACGGGCCATTTTTGAAGCTGCTGTTGATGTCGCAAAACGCGGTATCAAAATTTTACCTGAGATTATGATTCCGCTTGTTGGACACATTAATGAATTCTCGCTGCAACGTAAAGTTGTTGTGGATACCGCTGAGGAGGTATTTAATGAAACGGGAACTCGTGTTAAATACCTTGTGGGTACGATGATCGAGCTTCCTCGTGCAGCACTCACTGCGGACAAAATCGCAGCGGAAGCAGAATTCTTCTCCTATGGTACTAACGACCTTACACAGACAACATTTGGCATGAGTCGGGATGATGCAGTAAAATTCCTTGACGATTATGTTGAGAACGGTGTTCTTGAATATGATCCCTTCCAAGTATTGGATCAAGAAGGTGTCGGTAGTCTTTTGCAGATAGGAAACGAAAAAGGACGTTCCGCACGTCCTGATCTGAAGGTAGGAATCTGTGGGGAACATGGTGGAGAACCGAGCTCTGTGAAATTCTGCTACAGCTTAGGGTTTGATTATGTATCATGTTCTCCGTTCCGTGTGCCAATTGCGCGTTTGGCTGCAGCACAGGCTGCCATTGAAGCGAAGACTTAGTTTGTATTCTATCGTTTAGTTTTCTCATAGGCGTGTATGTGTGTTCTACATACACGCCTTTATCTTTTTGAATACATTCCAAAGCACGGGTATGTAAAGTTTTTGTCCCTAAAGTATCAATTTTGGAATTTCCTATGCTCTTAATAGTAGTAGGCACTCGGAGAGTGCCGTCTCTTATGAAAAAGGTGACAAAATATTTTCACACCCGTAGCACAAAACGGTTGAAATATATCGGCATAATGTGGTAAATTATGATTACATTGAAGAAGAACTAAATGCCAAATTTACACTGGAGAAAATGCATGAATTTACAAGACATTTATCATTACAAACAAGAGGTCCTATCTCCTGGAAAGACAGTAATGACCTTAGAGGAGTTCCTTGAAAGTGACTTAGAGGGTTATGAATATGTTAATGGAGAATTAGTGTATATGCCACCTAAGACATTGGAATTAGGATGTATATGTTCTAATGTTGCTTTCTTTTTAGGTGAATATGTTCGTACCAATCGTATAGGAAGAATATATTTACCGTACACTGCATATAGAATTGGAGAATCTGGACTAATTCCAGATGTATCCTATATTTCAACTGACCGACTTCCTGATGACAAGAGTAAGCCAACCTATGACGCACCAAATCTTGCTGTAGAGGTACTTTCTCCAACTGACACTATTTTTGAAATTGAAGATAAGAATTTTGCATACTTGGAAGCAGGCACACAGTTAGTATGGGCACTCAATCCCATATCCAAATCGGTAAATGTCTATCGTTCAGAAACAGACATCAAAACTCTCACGCGAAATGATACGCTCAGCGGTGAGGACGTTGTTGAAGGTTTTTCTTGTTCAGTTGCCAAACTTTTTGAATAAAGACTCATTATATTACTTGGAAAGGATACACCATGATAATTGCAGATGTAAATGAAATTGAAGGTCGCACATATCCCGCTCGTAGATTAACCAGAAACCTTGTCGGCGGTGCATCCCCGATACAGATAGATGAATTTTGCATGGGGTTTGTCGTCTTGGAACCCAACGGTGGACAAGTACCGTGGCACAACCACGAACAGGAAGAGATATACTTCATCGTTGAAGGTGAAGGGGAAATGTGTCTCGGTGAAGAAAGACAAACGGTTTCTTCTGGACAAACCGTTTTTATTCCATCGTGGGTTTTCCATCAGCTCACCAACACCAGCGACACACCCATGCACATGGTATACTGCTACGGACCTGCAGGAGATGTCGACCATTGGAAACAGGAACTCGCTGGCACACTGCCAAAAGCCGGTATAGATGTACCACCACTCCCTGAAGGTGCAGCACCACAATGCACTGATAAACCTCAGGAATAGTTGTCAGCCATTGGCTAAATGAATTCTCAATAGCTTAAACCTTCTTCAGTCCCGTATGAATTTTAAGTTTAAAATTGGGTAATATTTTATTCTTCCCAGACCCGGTAGGTTCGGTTTCCTAACCAATGCAGAATACCAAACGCGTATTCTGCCGGGTGTCTCAACGAATTACCTAAATTATTATTTAACGTGAGTTTGATAAATCAGATTTTCCCAGGCCGGTAGGTTCGGTTTCCTAACCGAACCGGATTATACAAGAAACTGAATATTACCCGATTAAATTCTTGATCTTCATTAGGGACGATATGTTTATAAATACCGTCAAAAACTACCCTACTGCAAACCTGCTGTTTGTAGTAGGGTAATTCATTGCCTGTTGATTACCGAAATATCTTATCAATCTTCTATATATTTCAACAATCAAAAACGGTTATATATAGGCTTAATATGCATTATATATTGACAATTTCTATAAATTGCCTTATTATAATCATAGGAGATTTTAGAGTAAATTATAACGTGAGTTGATATATAGCAACTTCTAAACATAAAGGCAAATTAACATCAGGGTTAGATTCCTAATCCATCCGATCGTGGAGTGCAAGTTTCCAATTGTTTTCAAAATTCACTATATTACCGATACTTGTGAAATCAAATATAGGAAACACAAGAACCCCTTCCGTGTCCTCCGTGTAATCCGCGATTCAGACAAAAAAACCGTCTGAATCGCGGATTACACGGAGAACACAGAGGACACAGAAAAAGAGGGCTTTGGTCACGCACACAAGTTTTCTTATGAAAACAGATATAGGAAACACAAGAGTCCCTTCCGCGCCTTCCGTGCTTTCCGCGATTCAGACAGAATATGAAAGGATACAAGAGAATGAGTAAAAGTTTGAAATATCAAGACATCACTGACAAGATAATTGGGGCAGCGATTGAAGTCCATAAGTTTTTGGGAAACGGATTCCAAGAGGTGATTTATCAAAGAGCGTTAGCTGTAGAATTGCGGAAGGCAGGAATGGAATTTGCTCGGGAAGTTGAGCACGATATATATTACAAAGATTTCCCTGAACCTATTGGAACGCGACGCGCTGATTTCGTAGTGGAAGGAAACGTGTTGGTGGAATTAAAAGCTATCACGATGTTAGAACCTGTTCATGAAACACAGATATTAAATTATCTGAAGGTATACCGATTAGAAATAGGCTTGTTAATCAATTTCGGTGAGAAAAGGATAAACGTCAAAAGATTGATTCTATCACAACCGAATCACAGGTGATGTGTTAGAATCTTGGATTTTTCCATCTGAATCGCAGATTACACGGAGAACACAGAGGACACAGAAAAAGAGGATTTTGACCACGCACACAGGTTTTCTTGTGAAAACAGATATAGGAGACACAAGAGTCCCTTCCGTGCCTTCCGTGTCTTCAGTGCTTTCCGCGATTCAGACAAATAGAGTGACAAAATATTTACACCCCTTCGTAAAGCATCTCCTTGATATTCTCCTTAATTGTGTGTATAATACTTATCATTGCACATTTTATGTTTTCGCTGCACTTGACAGAACATTAGGTCATAATAAAGGATTGTAAATGACAGATCAAACATCAAAAACACATCGTGTCGGAATCATCATGAACGGCGTCACAGGCAGGATGGGAACTAACCAACACCTCATCCGTTCTATTCTATCCATTGCAGAAGATGGCGGTATTCCAATCGGAGATGGCGGAGCGATTATGCCTGAACCGTTTCTCGTCGGTAGAAATCCAGCTAAATTAGAGAAACTTTCAGAAACGACAGGCGTAGAAAAGTGGAGCACAGACCTTGATGCAACGCTTGCTGAAGATGATTATTCCATCTATTTTGACGCGCAAGTTACATCCAGACGTGTTAATGCTGTGCAATCTGCTATCTCTGCAGGAAAACACATCTATTGTGAAAAACCGACTGCTACAAACACTGCGGATGCGTATAGTCTGTATGAACAAGCAGCAAAAGCTGGACTTAAAAACGGTGTCGTTCAAGATAAACTCTGGTTACCCGGTATTCAGAAATTAAAACGGTTGATTGATGCGGACTTCTTCGGCAAAATCATCTCTGTCCGTGGAGAATTCGGCTATTGGGTTTTCCAAGGTGATGCCATCCCAACACAACGTCCTTCATGGAATTACCGTTCAGAAGATGGAGGTGGAATCATCCTTGATATGTTCAGCCACTGGCGATATGTGTTAGATAACCTTTTCGGTGCTGTCAAAGGCGTATCCTGTATCGCAACCACGCACCTACCACAACGATGGGATGAGGAAAACAAACCGTATCAATGCACCGCAGAAGATGCTGCCTACGCTACCTTTGAATTGGAAGATGGAATTATCGCTCACTTCAACTCATCCTGGGCAGTACGGGTGAGACGTGACGATCTTCTAACAATACAAGTAGACGGTTTGAACGGTTCTGCAATTGCAGGATTACGTGATTGCTGGATACAACCCCTCTCTGGCACGCCGCGTCCTGTCTGGAACCCTGATATTGAACAACCGATCAAATTCTTTGATGGTTGGCTCAAGATTCCGGAACAGGAAACATATCAGAACGCATTTAGAGCGCAATGGGAGTTATTTCTACGTCATGTCGTTAACGATGAACCATTCCCATGGACACTCCTTGAAGGTGCAAAGGGGGTGCAATTAGCAGAAAAAGGAATGGAATCCTGGCAGACACGGAGATGGATAGATATACCGGAACTTTCAGCACTATAAGTGAAGGCGGTGAACGTTCTCGCGCTGATCTTCACATTCTTCACATTTCCATCTGCATACTTCTGTGTTCCTCTATGTCCTCCGAGATTCAACAAAGATTGCATTCTCAAGAAAAATGCTGTATAATAAACATCTGGTCTAACATTCTGACTTATGTGGGATGTGCGTCGGGGTTGCAATACCTATCACACTGGTAGATTATTTCCAAGGAGATTCTCTCACATGGCGTATAGCAATTTTACCTTAGAGGAAACACGCAAAACATTTAACCTTAAAACAGAAGAAGCTGTTGGCATTTTTGCCGATATAGAACCTATACCACCAAGCACACTTCTCGCCTCGGTGTTGGAGCGAAATGTCCCCTTAGCGTTAGCTATAGACACTGAAAAAGCAAGATCAGAACTGATTGTTGTAGATGTTCTGGTTGAGCTCAGGGAACACTTTGAACGACGCATCAGTTTTTTCTCTGGGATCGACTTTAACGTAAATGCTGAAGACGGACTTACGGGTGTTTGCGATTTCTTGGTAAGCCTTTCACCGAGTCAATTTTCTTTACGGGCACCAGTCATCCTCCTTGTTGAGGCGAAAAAGGATGACTTTCTGGTAGGGTTAGGGCAGTGTGTTGCAGAAATGATCGCTGCACAACGTTTCAATGCAGAAGAAGGGAATAATATCGCTTGTATTTATGGAACCATCACATCCGGAATAAATTGGCTTTTCCTCAAATTGGAGGAAAAGAAACTCTACATTGACATGAATGCTTATCATATATCCCAGTGCGATATGATATTGGGGATTCTGGCAAGTATGGTGGAACAAAAAGCATAAAAAGAACTAAGAAAACAGACACAAGGGAGGCACTATCATGGCAGAAAATGTAACCCTACAAAAAATTGACGACTACCGTTGGCGTATCCCGAAGAGTTACATGAAAGGAATGCGTGTAGACGGCATAGTTTACGCCAACGAAAAACTTCTTGAACAAGCTAAAAGTGATGAAGCACTACAGCAGGTTGCAAATGTCGCACATCTGCCGGGGATCGTCAAACACTCGCTCGCTATGCCCGATTTGCACTGGGGATACGGTTTCGTTATCGGCGGGGTTGCAGCAACCGACCCAAAAGCAGACGGAGTCGTTTCTCCCGGAGGAATAGGCTACGATATTAACTGCGGTGTACGCCTAATCAGAACAAACCTAAAGGACACGCAGTTAGAAGGCAAAACAAAAGGACTCATCGGAGAGTTATTTGACAGTGTGCCTTGTGGTGTTGGTTCAAGAGGACAGATAAATCTATCCTTAAATGAAGAAAAATACATGATAGAAAAAGGCGCACAATGGGCAATTGAACGTGAATACGGACATCCAGATGATCTGCAATACACTGAAGCGACAGGATTCCTACAACATGCCAGTGCTGATGCCGCAAGTCAACGTGCATTAGAACGCGGGAAGAATCAACTCGGAACACTCGGTTCAGGAAACCATTTTTTGGAAGTACAGGTCGTTGATCGTATCTTCTATCAGGAAGCAGCAGATGCAATGGGATTGGAGGTCGGTAATGTATGTGTTATGATTCATACCGGTTCACGTGGGTTCGGCTATCAGATCTGCGATGAACATGTCAAGAGTTGGGTTCAAGTCACTGAAAGATACGGCATAAATCTGCCTGATCGCCAGCTTGCGTCTGCTCCAATTAACTCCCCAGAAGGTCAGGATTATATCACTGCAATGGCGTGTAGTGCAAATTATGCTTGGAACAACAGGCAATGTATAATGCATCTTGTCCGTCAAACCTTCATGAAGTATTTTGACACAACAGAGGATGAACTCGGTTTGGAGCTTGTGTATGATGTATCACATAACATCGGTAAGTTTGAGAAGCATGATGTTGATGGAGAAGAACGTGAGTTGTTTGTCCATCGCAAAGGCGCAACACGTGCTTTTCCTGCAGGACATCCTGAGATACCCGAAAAATATCAAAAAGTTGGGCAACCTGTGTTGATACCCGGTGATATGGGAACTGCATCTTATGTACTGGTCGGAGATCCGGGGGCTATGAAGGAGACCTGGGGCACAACCTGCCACGGTGCGGGTAGAGTCCTTTCACGACGCAAAGCGATTGCGCTAACTGAGGGACGTTCCATTCAGAAAGACCTTGAAAAAAGAGGCATCTATGTGCGTGCCGAAGGCAAACGGACACTGCAGGAGGAAACCCCTGAGGCATACAAGGATGTTGATGAAGTTGTTCGCGTAGTTGACGAAGCAGGACTTTCACGCCGCGTCGCGCGTCTACGACCCATTGGTGTTGTGAAAGGATAGAGTATAGTTATGTAATCAAGTTAAAATAGCTTGAGTTTGATAAATCAGATTTTCCCAGGCCGGTAGGTTCGGTTTCCTAACCGAACTGGTTTTGTGCCAATGCGTTCATAAAGGTTTTCGCGAAGGATACGGCAAAATACGCGTTTGGTATTCTGCGTGGGTTAGGAAATCGCACCTACCAGCCTGGGAAATCCCTCTTGTTGATGGGCTATATAAGACCGATTATAGCTTCATACCTTTCGCACCGCTGGTGCTTGGGTTTTCGGCGGCTCGTGTTCTATACATCTTCCGCACTGAAATCAACGCTATGAATGCGCGTATGGCATTCAGCCAAATCAACGCCAAATGCGCGTTTGGCATTTGGCGGGTGTTGATATGTGATTTTCCAAAACCTCAGAGAGGCGAAAGGTGTATAGTCCGCATTGATTCCAACCAATAGCAAGCCCTAGAGGGGCGAAAGGTGCATCAAACGCACTAATGTGTTTCACTAAATTGACGTCTATGGTGCGTAAAGTTATTGTCACTATAAGTGTCAATTTTGGGATTTCATAAGCTCTTAATAGTAGTAGGCACTCTCCGAGTGCCGTCTCAACAAAACTTTACACACCCGTGCAGTAGGCATTATAACCGAAGCACGAAATAGAGTTTCACACCCTGGAGCAAACGAACTTGAGTCGGCTTATGCAACAGGACTTTCGCATTATTCAAAATTATTGCAGGATTGGAAAGTTGATATCGCATATAATCAACCAATAAACTTCGTTTAACTTCATAGATTGTTTTGCCAAGTGTCCGTGCAACACGATTGAAACAGACCCATACTTGAATACAACAAGCAAATTATCGGAAAATAGGTTTTCCTTCTTATTAGAGTTTGTAAATGTAGTCATAATATAATAGTATACACCATTTCATAAAAATGCGTAAGTCCTATTTATATTATACCATATAAACCCAGTAAATACAAGGGTTTAGGACGCTTAAATTACTCTTTCTCAAGTCCAAAACGACTAATTCCGTCAAAAAATGTATTAAAAACAAGCACGAAGTGTAGGTTGCTTATAGTCTATTTATATTAATATTTGACAATTTTGATAAAATGCCTTATTATAATTATTGTAATTGTATAGGACTTACACGTTATTTAGTAAAATGGTGTATACCAAACTATTATGACTACACTTACAAATTCTAAAAAAAGGAAGTTTATTTTCCGATAATTGTTGATATTTGTTAGCAAGTTTCACTCATTAGACAAAAACCTACTTTACGAATCGTTTAGATAAATGGATCTGTAATCAACTCTCAAATCCTTCAAGACTGCGTAAGTCCTATTGATAAGACTCATCGTTAGAGAAAGGTTTCGTAGGGGCGGGGTTTCCTCGCCAGAGAATTACCAATTTAAACTGAATCTTCATTAGGGGATATATGTTTATAGCGCGAATGTGAATATATGGGAAAACTATCAAAATAAACGGTTCACTAACACAAGATGTAATAAGAGGAAAACGCCTATGGAATCAAACGCTAACAATTCAACAGAGTTTTCTCCCGGTCAAATTGTATTCTTAAAATCTAATCCCTCAACACGCGGGGCAATTGTCGAAATAATTCCGGGTACACCTGAAGATAGCGTAAGAGTTTTTGTTAATAACAGTGTTCAAACCTTCTTTGCATCTCAGTTACAGATTGAGGTACAAGTTGAAGACAGCTCTCACCGTATTTCATGTGATGAGTTTCATGCTTACCTCACTGCACTTCAAATCCGATCTCCTGCCTTATCAACACTGTATTCACTCAATACTGCACGAATTGACTATATTCCATACCAGTACCGACCTGTCTTGAAATTTATCAAATCTGATCGCCCGAGGTTACTAATTGCCGATAGTGTTGGTGTAGGAAAAACAATTGAGGCAGGACTTATATTGCGCGAATTGCAAGCGCGTGGTGATCTCAAATCTGTTCTCATTGTCTGTCCACGTCCATTAGTAGCTGAGGAAAAGTGGCAACGGGAAATGAAACGGTTTGACGAAGATTTTACACATCTGGATGGAAAAACCTTACGACATTGCATCAATGAGATGCATCTGGATGGGGAATGGCCAGAGCAATACCAGAAGGTGATTCTCCCCTATTCGTTATTAGATAAGACACTACTTTTTGGACCTGATGGCAGTCGCAAGCAAAGGACAAGAAAGGGACTTTTAGATCTTGATCCACCACCTCACTTCGACCTTGTTATAGTAGATGAAGCACACCATATCCGAAATCAAAACACTGCTAACCATGATGCAGTCCGGTTTTTCTGTGAAAATGCCGAAGCAGCTGTTTTCCTGACTGCTACACCTATACAACTCGATAGCCATGACCTATTTGTTTTGCTAAACGTTCTCCGACCTGACCTGATTTTGGACCAGGAGAGTTTTGAGCACATGTCGGAGCCAAACCCTTCCATCAATTTAGCAATTGATGCTGTCCGTGCACAGAGGAAAGACTGGGAACAGACTGCAAAGAAGGCACTTGACCAAGCCGCTACAACCCCATGGGGACAAGCAATTCTAAAGAAGAATCCTGAATTCATACGGATCAGAAGTCATCTTGCAGAAGGACGCGTCACACCTGAAGAACGGATCCAACTTATCACTGATATGGATGCCCTACATACCTTTTCAGGAATTATCAACAGAACACGCCGCCGCGATATCGGTGAATTTACTATTCGCAGACCGCAAACGGTGCCGGTACCATTGACACCAAAACAGGAAGAGATTCATGAAGCACTGCTTGAAACTAAAGCGGAGATATTCCGCAGCCTTCACGGTGACAAGAGTGTTAATTTCATGATGACAACCCTCCGCAGACAGTTAGCAAGTTGTCTTTACGGTCTTGAACCATTCCTTAAAGATATTTTGAATCGTAACCTTGATGAACTTGAGTGGACAGAAGCTGATGCTGCAGATGCGATCCCAACATCAGAAAATGTTACACGAATTCAAGAACAGATACAAACACTTTTTAAAAAAGTGAAAAACCTTGATGCAGTAGATATGAAATTAGAGGCACTCCGGAAAATTGTCCGTGATAGACAAGAACTTTCCAATAACAAAATCATGGTCTTTAGCAGTTTTCGACATACACTCGCCTACCTTTACAAACACCTCAAAGCGGATGGGGTGCGCGTCGGAATAATCCACGGCGGTGTACCAGACGACGAACGTCGCCAACTCAGCGAACGGTTTGAAAAATCAAGAGCTGAGGACGATTGTATAGACCTGATGCTTTTTTCTGAAGTTGGATGCGAGGGATTAGATTACCAGTTCTGCGACTGTATTGTTAATTACGACCTGCCCTGGAATCCAATGAAAATTGAACAACGAATAGGACGTATCGACAGGAGAGGTCAAAAAAGCAAGAGTGTGACCATTTACAACCTAATCACACCAGACACCGTGGATGCCGACATCTATGACCGATGCCTACTACGTATCGGTGTATTTGAAAGTGCATTGGGCGGTAGTGAAAAAATCCTTGGAGAAATCACAACCGAACTTCAAAACATAGCCGAAGATTTTGAATTGACCCAAGAGGAACGAAATACAAGGTTACAACAACTGGAAGATAACAAAATTCGATTGTTGCAGGAACACGAAAACTTGGAAGCGCAGCAATTGGAACTGTTCAGTATTCCACAATCTAATCATGGCATAGAGAAAGAAGTTGAAGAAGCAACAAGTTTTTGGCTAACCCCCGAATCAATTCAACGTCTCGTCACACAATATTTTCAGCAAAAAATTGGAACAGAACAAGAATTTATACTCGGTGAAAAGCCTCTTAAAACCCTCAGGCTTTCTCAAGAAGCACGAAACGTCTTATTGCATGATTTTCAACAATTCCCACGAGAAAGAACAAGTGTCTATCGAGAGTGGGAGAACTGGTTAAAAGGAACTGAACAGCATTTTCCTATAACCTTTGAAGCCGACTGTGCCACACAGCATCCCGATGCTGTTTTTATCATGCCGATCCATCCTTTGGTAAAACAGGCATCAAAGACGTTTCGGACTGACCAAACGATTAATCCAACATTAAAGGTTAAAAGCAGTAAAGTTCCCGATGACCGTTATGAATTTGCTATCTACCAATGGCGTTATTTGGGAATGAAAGAGAATTTAGTACTTATGTCAATTACTTCATCAGATGTGTTAATGCCTCATCTTAGCAGTTTACTTGAAAATGCTGAGGATAATGATATGTCGGGAGAGGTAAATTTAATAGGAAAAGAGACTATGGAGAAAACGCACCATCTTTTGTGGTCTGATGCACGTGAGAAACATAGAAAACGAATTCGGGCAATATTAGAATATCGCATAGAGAACTTATCAGCAAGTCATGAGAAACGGGTAGCACTACTTGAAGAAAAAATTGAACAAGTGCCTGATCCCAACATTCAACGGATGCGTCGTCAGCAAATTGCCAATGCTGAGGCAGATTACAATAGACGTATTCAAGAATTGGAGGAAGGCATGGAAAAGGCAGATATTACGACTGAACTGGTGGCTTATGGGATTTTGGAAGTGGAAGCAGTGATGTGATTTCCGTTAATTTTTAGGACAAGTTATTTCTTAAATGAAAATTATTAATGACAGGAGGGATTATTTTGTCAAGCGAACAATTTAAACATATTCAGCAAATTAGGATGGGTTTTCATGAAGGAAGTGAGAAGCTCAAAACAGGTTTAAACAATGCAATAAATATTCTGGCTGATGATCTTTACAATAAGCATATTCATTTTATTTTTGAGTTGATTCAGAATGCTGAAGACAATTCATACGAAAAGCACAGTAATCAACCTCCCTATATTTCTTTTCGGTTAACAAAAACGGATCCAACTTTTACTTCAGGATCTGATGGCGCATTAATTATTCAAAATAATGAAACTGGCTTTAACCGGGACAACGTAGAGGCAATCTGTGCAGTTGGTGAAACTACTAAGAAAAAAACTCAAGGGTATATAGGTGAAAAAGGAATCGGTTTCAAATCTGTTTTTCGTATTACGGATAATCCACATATTTTTTCAAATGGTTACTATTTCAGTTTGCCAAAGTTTGACGAAGAAACAGGCCTTGGATACATTGTGCCGCAATGGGTTGATAAACTTCCAGATGATTTAGATTTTTCTGATACCTATATTATACTCCCGTTAACAAAAAATGATTTTAGTTACGAAAAAATTGAAGAAATGCTTCAAGATATTGAACCAGAAGTTATTCTTTTTCTTTCTACACTCCAAGAGATTCGTATTGAAACGGATTCAGGCGACAATCTTACTATTTTAAAAGACAATTCTGCAGATCCAGAAGTGGGAATTAAAGTTAAAGACATAAAACAAGGAGTTTCCTTCTCTGATTCTGAAAATTTTTTAGTCTGTACCAAACGTTTTGATAAACCTTCAAATATATCTCACGAAAAACGTGAGGGAATAGAAAAACGTGATGTTTCAGTAGCTTTTCCATTAGATCCGAATTCTAAAGCAGTCGGGAAGATTTTTGCCTATCTACCTGTTCGATCAGATACAAATTTTCCATTTTTAATCAACGCGGATTTTATTTTACCAAGTTCGCGTGAAGACGTCCAAGATGTGCCTTGGAATCACTGGTTGATGAAATGCGTCGCCAATTTAGTTACTTCTCATTTGTTACCTGTTTTAAAAGAAAGGAAACTTTTAAGAGTACAATTTCTTGAAGTCCTGACTAACCGGTTGAATGATCTTGAGAACGAAGAGGATAGTTTGTTCTATCCTATTTTTACGAAAGTACGTGACCTTTTTAAAGATGAACAATATCTTCCTACAAATAAGCCTGATACTTATGTATCAGCACAAAATGCTGTACTCGCGCGTTCTGATGCAGTAAGAAATATACTATCCCAAGCACAATTAGGTCAATTATTTTCTCGTCCTGATGAGCTTAAATGGTTGTCTACTGAAATCACACAAGACCGTACACCAAACTTGCGAAAATATGTTATGGAGTTACTTGAAATTGAGGAAGTTGATGCTGAAATGTTTGCTCGCAGACTGTCTAAATCATTTCTTTCTGAGCAAACCGACGAGTGGGTTATAAAATTTTATAAGTTCCTCTCAACTGGACCTCGGCCCCCTTTGTCAATTTGGAAGTACCCTGGAAGCATACTCCGAACAAAACCAATTCTACGCCTCCAAGATCAAACACACGTCAATCCTCCTCAGAAAGGATTCCCCCCAACAGCTTATTTGTCCGTAGGTACAATTACAGACACTTCACAACCAATAGTGAAATTGGAGGTTTCTCAAGATAAGGATGCCTACGAATTCTTAAAAACATTAGGAGTTCAAGAATATGACATTGTTGCAGAAGTGATTGAGAATGTCCTTGCCAAATATGATGAGGAATCTTCAGCAATCCCATTAGAAGAACATAGGAGCGATTTTACCAAAATTAAAAGAGCGTACGATACAGATTCGCGAGAAAAGAAAACACAACTTATGGATGCCCTTCAGGATACTCCTTTTATCCGTGCAGAAAAACTTGATTTAGATGGAATTGCCAGAGAATTCGATTTAGAAAGAAACATTTACTTCAAGCCTGATAAAATCTATTTTGGTATCCATGGTTTACGTTTGTATTTTGAGAGAAACTCTTCTTGTGCTTTTGTCGATCTTAATGTTTATCCATCTTCTGCACAAGAGCTGTTTGCTGATTTAGGTGTAATGGATACAGTGCGAGTTGAGAAGGAAGAAAGCGATAATCAAGGTTATATTATAATATGCAAAAAATTTGGCAACCACAAGAGAGGACATGATGGATTTGATCCAGGCATAGAGGTCGAGGGGTTAGATCATGTCCTTAACGATTTAACACCTGAAAAAAGTGCTTTTATATGGAATCGAATCGCCATTCCTTACGCCGATTGTATTAAAGGGATAGTAGAGAAATCAAAAAACAAGAATTACGAACCGAGTACTCAGACTGAAGAGATATCAGATTCATTTGGAAAATTGCTGATTAATGCTAAATGGTTGCCTGATACAGATGGTAACTTACACAAACCGAGTGAAATTACACTTGATGATCTGCCGGATTCATTTAAAAGAAATGAACAATTGAGAAAAAAACTTGGTATGCGAATGAGTAGGAAACGGATAATTGAGACATTTTCGCAAGAACTTGATGTCTCATCAGATTTTCTTAGCAAAATTATTGAGGCACCAGCTGAAGTAAAAGCGAGGATTGAATCATTCCTACAGTACCCATCTGTCGATCAGACCTCATCTGATGATGATTCCACATACGTGACCACATCTCAAGAAATCCCTTTTCCCGTTAGGTCTGTACGGGATCCTGAAAGACGTAAAAAACATGTAATCACAGAGTTGGAAACTGCTCCGGACCAAGAATATGAAAGAAAAGTTAGAAGTGTCCGAACTTCAAGAGATTTAATTGATGATCCAAAAACCTGGCTTACTGAGCAATATAGAAATGAAGATGACCAGGTTGTTTGTCAGACATGTCAAAAGAAAATGCCTTTTCAATATCACGGTGGGAAATATTACTTTGACGCTGTTGAAATGCTAAAAGGGCACTTCACAAAAGAGCACGTCGCACAGTTTTTGGCACTCTGTCCAGAGTGCTCACCTAAATATAGGACTTCAGTTAAACAGGTTCCTGAAGCAATGAATAACTTAAAGAATCTGTTGATTGAAGCAGATAATTCTGGTGATTTTGAAGTACCTGTGAAACTGGGAGACTCGGATGCAAGCATTCGTTTTGTGGAAAGACACTGGTTGGATATAAAAGCAATCTTAAGTTTTTACGCACAGCAACAATCCCAAATCGGTGAAAACTCTGTTCCTGAACCTATTGAGAGTGATGAACAGATTGGAAAAGTGATGAACAGAAGGGAGAAGAGCCTATTAGTTGTGTTGAATAGCAGTGATGAACAGAAGAGAGAAGAACCTAATGGCAGTGATCAACAAAATGAGAAAAGCAGAGGACTTAGGAAAATTACTAACCTTAAAGTTACAATGCCTGAATCTAAGTTGAAAGATGGAGATTTTATTGGGTCAAAAAACGTCAAGAAATCACATTCACAAACTACTCAATGGTCTGATGACAAAACTGCAAGAGAAGTGGTATTGGATGCAGTTCAAGAACTAACCAAAGGGAATAAAAATATGCAATTTGCTGTCAAAGATGTTAAACCGATCATCTTAAAGAAATATCCTGATTTCAAAACGTCAACATTAGGTGCACAGATAATTGCCGCTTGTGTCAATCATCCTTCACGCAAACATCATCCATCCTATGCTAAACATGAACACTATTGGAGAGTAGAAAAGGGGAGATACAAGTTGTATGATCCAGAAAATGACACTTTGCAGGATTAAATTGTTAGCATGGAAACAAAGGTTGGCGATGAAAATGGACTTATCACCAAAACTAAAAGGCATCCAGGTAAAAAACTGAATTATCAGATGGTATGGGAAGCAGTCCAAGCGTTTACAATTTACGCTATTACGCAAATCAAGATGAAGTTGAAAATTCAAGTGATTAGCCATTAAAAACAAACGTTCTTGTATAACCGTCCTCAATCAGTGTCTATTTTTTCATCAGTCTGTCAAAAAAATAGGCAAATTTACCAAACAAACAGCCAAAAACACCTTTTTCGGTTGGCATAAAAATTGCTCTATATGACGTATGCCTCCTTAGGTGGGTCGGAACTACAAACTCTAATTTGTGCATTTGGTCGCCGCATTTAATATGTGTAAGGTTAAATTCCCTGATATTCCTTAAACCAAATAGGGTTGTAGTCTCCGACCTTTTTCATATTACCATTAATCAGAATCCGAACCCTATTAACGATATTCATGAATGCTGCAAAATAGACTCACTGTACATACAAATAGTACATAAGTGTGTAGTAATTCTGACACATGAATGATTTTGACCTGCACACATCACTTGCGAAAGAGTTAAAACGTCATCCTGATCTAATCAACCTACGCAATGTCTGAACGAGTGTCCCTTCTGAAATCCACTTAGCAGCAACACGCCACACACTCGTAGCATAAGTCGGATACACATGAATCATTCCGCTCAATTTGCGTAACGGAATCCCTTCCTGCATTGCTAATACATACTCATGTAGCACTTCACCTGCATTTGTTCCGATAATGTGAACACCTAAAATCTTACCCCGCCATCTGCTTGCGATGACTTTCGTGAACCCCTGTGTTTCCCCATCAGCAACGGCTCTGTCAACATCAGATTGCTCCAGTCTGAACACATCCACATCGCCATATTTCTTTCTCGCTTCATCTTCAGTCAAGCCACATCGTGCAACCTCTGGATCACAGAAAGTCGTCCAAGGCACAACAGCATAGTTGATCTTCTGACGAAAAGGAAGTAAAAGATTCTTGATGAGAAGTTGTGCCTGAAATGCTGCGACATGGGTGAACAAGTAGTGCCCAATTACGTCTCCAGCGGCATAGATGTTCTTCACATGCGTCTGAAGTCTCTTGTTAACGACTATACCACTCTTACCAATCTGAACGCCTATTTTATCCAGACCTAAGCCTTCAACGTTGGGTGCACGACCCGTTGCAATCAGTATCTTATCAAAAGTCTGTTTTTGATTTTCTCCGTTTTCACCGTGTTTCGTTCCGCTAAATGTTACAGTGATTTCATCATCGCGTTTCTCTACCGCATCTATTTCCGTATTGAGTCTAATATCAACACCTTCTGCACTCAGGTAATCAAACATCTTTTCAGATACATCTAAGTCCTCTTTATTCAAGATACGATTGCTGCGTTGCACGACCGTTACTTCTGATCCGAGACGATGAAACGCCTGACCCAATTCGATGCCAATGGGACCGGCACCGACAACTAACAACCGTTGTGGTAGTTCTGTCAATTCCCATACATTTTCACTATCCAGATAATCACATGAATCTAAACCGGTTATAGCGGGTACAAGCGGACGCGATCCTGTACTGATGACAAACTTCTTGCTGTTGAGCGTACGTCTCGTGCCATTTTCACGGTCTTCTACGATAAAAGTATCGGGTGAATCAAAGTGTCCGTCACCGAAGATGACATCAACACCCATCTCGCGGAATCGTTCAGGATTATCATGTTCTTCCTCAATATAATTTTGTGTGCTTCGGACATAATTCAAGACTTGTTGAAAATCAGGATTTGTCTCAACCGATGGTATCCCGTATTTATCGCTGTTTCGCATGTTATGTGCAACTTTTGCTGTCTTGAGCAATGCTTTAGATGGCACACACCCTGTCCAGAGACAATCCCCTCCAAGTCGGTGCTTTTCAATTAGAGCTGTTTTTTTACCGAGTTTCGCGCCAGCGACAGCAAGCACAAGTCCAGCACTCCCCCCGCCAATGATAATAAGGTCATATCTGTCCATTCATCACGCTCCACTATGGTGTATGCCGCAACACTCTCCCCGGTAACTTGTCCGTAACATTAGAATTTTCAATCACCGGAATTCCGTTGACAAGCACCCAACTCACACCTATAGGCGGGTTTACAGGTTCAAACCAAGTAGACTGATCCGCGACGGTATCTGGATCAAATATGACAATGTCAGCAGCAAGTCCCTCAGCAATTCTACCACGATCTTTCAGTCTAAATCTTTCGGCAGGAAAACCGCTCATCTTATAGACTGCTTCCTTTAACGAGACTATCTGTTTATCCCTCACATATTTGCCAAGATACTGCACGAAACACCCGTAGCTTCTCGGATGCGGATGTGGTATGTTGTAGACACCATCGCTTGCAATCATCATCCGAGGATGGGTTGCTGTTCGGTCTAAAGTCCGTTCGTTTTCTTCAGATGGCGTTCCCCACGGCATAATAAAGGTCTCAATGGCTGCCTCCTGTCTTATGAAATCATAAGCAAATTCTTCATTCGTTTTCCCTTCCGCTTCAGCTGCTTGGAAGAGTAACATACCGATATATCTACCGGAATTGTTATAACCTATAATCTGATTGCCTTCACCCAATTTCTCACGCAGATAAGGCAGAGAGTGCTCTCGGACGTCTGGATTTTCCAGATTCTGCAACATCTCTTCAGGTTTTCCTGTCTGATATTCCATCGGAAGCAACATCGCAAGATGAGTCATCCCCGCAGGATACAGATAGGATTCAAAGGTCAGATCAATGTCTTCACGATCAACTTCTGCAAGAATCTCTGCCACTTCATCATCAACACGTTCATGTGAAACATGGACAGGAATGTTTGCTTGTTTCGCAATTTCAATTGTCTCTTCCCATGCAGCCTTCCTGCCGATAAGTTGGTAACGGACATGTGCAGCATAGATTGCATCATAACTTGCAGCCACCTTTGATAGATATACCAGTTCATTCAGATCCGCATTCGCAGAGGGTTGATAATCTAATCCTAAGCAGAGACAACATGCGCCAGCATCAAGCCAATCGCGCGTAGTCCGTTCCATTGCTTTCAGTTCATCTGTCGTAGCAGGACGTGCATCCCACCCCATTGTACCGAGCCGGACAGCACAATGCGGTACTTGTGGATAAAGATTCGCAGGAATTCTACCGTTGAACATATTCAGATATTCATCTGGAGTCTGCCAGTTCAGCGGAACTTCATCATCCCCGTAGGCAAATTGGGTATAATGCCATAGTTCTTGTGCCAGTTTAGGCGTAAGTGGAGCCCAACCAAAACCGTCGGGTGCTGCGAGATGCGTAGTAACACCTTGCATGAGGGAGGCATATTGGTCGCGTCCACCGAGTAATGCTATTTCAGAATGCACGTGAACATCAACAAAACCGGGGCACACAACCAATCCATCTGCTGATATACGACTGGACGCATCTGCTTTTTCAAGGTCTCCAATCTCAGCGATTTTATCAGATTGAATGCCGATATCTGCGCGGTAAGGATCACGTTTTCCTGTTCCATCAACGATGCTCCCGCCAGATATAATAGTATCAAACGTCACTTTTCCTCCTTCATTTCACCATTCCCTAATTCAGACTTAATCCTCTCTAATTCAGACTTAACCGAAGTAAGTTTATTAAGATTGACCTGGGATTTCAAATAAGCATCTCTTGCAGCATCTACTCCCATCCAAGCCATAAGCTGTTCGTTCGTTTCACCTTCGTCTTTTATGCGATCAAATTCCTCATGAATCTTTCGCTTTTGCTTTAACAATTCTAACAATTGATCAGACATTTCGAAATTCCTGATCTTATCTTCATCGGTTATATCCCCAATCTTTATTATTTTCCTATTGAGAGCAGCAGCTTTCTGACTAATATCATTTATGGTTTTCCAGTGATTATATTTCGCCTCGTTTTCAGCAATTATTTTCGCTTTCCTATCCTTCTCTGCAATGTGTTCAGTATATCGGGTAAAGAGTATATAAGAGGCACCCGCAATCAAAAGAATAGCAAGCACACCAAGCAATTTTTTCATTTTCTTATGCATCAACAACTTCTCCTTATTTGTGTAATAACCCTTCTCCATTCTTCCCTCTTCCATCCTTCCCTCTCTTCTCTTCCACCCTTCCATTCTTCCCTCTTCCTTTCTTCCACCCTTCCATTCTCCCTCTTCCACCCTTCCAACTGACAATGAGACATTATCACTTAGATATGGTATCATAACACAATCTAACATATTGTGCTACAAAAAGCCATATCAGATATTACAAAACCATTGTTTTTTTTATCATAATCTTCAGGCAAGAGACCCCATGCTTTAGTTTGGGGAGGAATGCCCGTTCCTTATTTCCCTTGACAACATGTGTCAAATGTTTTAGAATATATCCAACATAATTCTCAATACGATTCGGTAACGATGCTGAAGTAAACTATGCAAACCGATAAAAAACATACGCGCAGAACATACAAATATAAGATACGCAACCACGCCAAGAATAAACGACTTGGCAATATGATGGATGATCTTGCTGATGTCCACAACCATTTTGTGCGTCTTGAACAACGCTATTATCGCATCTATGGCAAATATGCTGGCAAATACAAACTTCAACCCCACCTTACCAAGTTGTTGCATACCACACACAAACATTGGGCGTGGATACCAAGAGACACTCTTGACGAAGTTATTATCCGTATTGATACCGCTTATCAAAGAATGTTCGACGGGCTTGGTGGTAGACCTAAGAAAAAGCGTAAAGGTAAATACCGTTCTGCCAAGTTTCAATCTGGATATAAGGTTGAAAAT
>JAJEJA010000116.1 GCA_022828145.1 Candidatus Poribacteria bacterium
TAAGTTGCAACGTTTCGACTATGTGATGGCAAATCCGATGTGGAACCAGAAAGAATATGACGATGAGTTTTACGAAAATGATAATTGGAATCGATTTACTTACGGAATCCCGCCAAGTTCCTCAGCAGATTGGGCATGGGCGCAGCACATGCTCACCTCCCTAAAAGATAACGGAAGCGCAGCGATTGTCCTGGATACGGGTGCTGTCTCACGCGGTTCCGGTAGCAAAAACAAAGATCGAGAGCGCGATATTCGCAAGAAATTCGTTGAGGAAGACCTAATTGAAGGTGTTGTTCTGCTACCCGAAAATCTATTTTACAACACAACTGCCCCCGGCATTATATTGCTACTGAACTGTAACAAACCCGCCGAACGCAAAGCACAATTCCTACTTATCAACCTCTCACAGCATTTTGAGAAGGGAAAACCGAAAAACATCTTAACCGATGAAGGAATTACTGCAGCAACAGAAGTCTATGAAGCATGGGAATCGCGCGAAAAGTTGAGCAAAGTCATAACATTGGAGTATGCACAGAAAACCGATTACAATCTCAGTCCCTCCCAGTTTGTAGATGTTGGTGATAAAGTTGAACACCGTCCGGTGAATGAAATATTAGCTGACTTAACAGAAGCACGTATCGCCCGCGAAAAAGCGGATAACGCATTGGAAGAGGTATTAGGACAGCTTGGATTGAACGGGGATCATAAATAACCCGATCCGCTATGAAAACTTTCCAAATATCTTGACTTAACAACCTATACATGTTATTATAACAATAACAATTTATTAACAGGTTATTGGTAAAAATTAACTTACACCGAACAAGCACCTGATAGGAGATGAAAAACCATGGAAATACTCGGTTTGGTCTTCATAACCTATAACATTGTAGGTACTGGATTTTCTATTGCTGGTGGTATCAACCAAGCCATTGAAAAATGTCGCAATACTACAGCAGAGAAACTATTCAAAAAATCTTTTGTTAAGATAGTAAAGCAATATGCATCTAACTTCGCCGATCAGACAGATCCAAAAAAGGTTGATGTAGATGAAAATCTACTTGATGATATTATTGCTTCAGTCAAAGATATTGATGAATTCCAATTCACAAGATTAAATGAAAGTGAAAAAATCGCAAGAATTACAACGCTTTTTCAGAACTGTATTATCGTCCCCAACCATCAATTGCCCAAAATGGATTTTGAACGAAGAATTCGTCCCATTATTGAAAGAGTAATAATTGATTTTTATTCACAACTTCCATTCAAACAGGAAGCATTCAATCAGATTGTGCTTGAACATATTCAAAAAAACATAAAGAATCAAGATGATGCCCAAACGATGTTAACTGAATTGTCAAGTAAAATTGACTATGTGCAGAATGAAGTCTCACAACGTCTTTCTGCGGATATCCAAGCCATAAAAGATGACACCGAAAAAATTAAGAATGATAATAGGGAGCTTAAGCAAACGACGGATGCGACTTATGATGTAGTTCGAGAAATTAAATCGCTACTCGATGTGAATACCTCAATAGATGCCGCAGTTGCAAAAGAACATCAAGAACAAATAGATTACGCTCGGCAATTACTTAAGAGTCATAAACCGGTAACTGCTTTTGAGTTATTAGAAACTCTGAAGAAACGAACATGGAAAGATGCTTCAAATGACCTAAAGTTTAGTATTCTAACAAATATGGCAGCAGCGCGGCTTGCTCTAAACGATGAGAAGGAAGCAGCAGAAATATTGATTAAAGCATTCCAACATAAACCAGAATACGAAACTGCACTTTCTAATCGAGCTTTGGCTCATTTCTTACAAGGAAAAATGGAAAAAGCTGCGAACTATGCAACACAAACATTAGAAAAGAATAGTGCTAATACGGATGCTTATGTAATTCTCATTGGAATTTCTGAAGAGAAAGAAACACTTGATGAAATAATTGCTAAAGTTCCTGACTATTTGCACGATTCCCCACAAATTGCTTACGCTATCAGCGAATTAGCAAAGCAACGTGAGAATTTTGATGCTGCAAAAAGATGGGGTGAAATCATGGTAGACAAGGGAAACGCTCCTGATTTCAAGGCTGCTTTCGCAACTATCCTGATTAACCAAGTATTAGAAGATAATCTTGCTGTAGGAACAAGTCAACTCTATAAGGCACAAAAGGAGCAATTACAACGGGCAATAGGATTTCTTACTGAGGCATGGGATTGTGTTTCCGATACAGAATTGAAGGATTATAGAGCAGATTGGATCATTAACAGAGGAATTGCACATTTTCACCTCGGCGAGTTGACAAAAGCAACAGAAGACCTTGATACTGCCTTAGAAATTGAAGATGCAAATCCAATTTTGATAAAAAATCGTGCGTTATTAGCTATTGAATGTGGAGACGGGCCAAAAGCCATTGAACTCTTGGAAAAAATCCAATCCGCACCCGAAGTGCCTGAAGCACCCATTATACTTGCTAATATCTTATTCGCAAGTGAACGTTTAGATGAGTCTATTACAAAACTAAATGATTTTTTGCAGACAGATGTATCTCCAGAACTTCAAGAAAAAGCAAAGCATTTGCTCATTAGAGTTTATATTGCTGATAAACGTTTTGATGATGCATTAGAAATTTCAATAGCAATGCGCGAGTCAACACCGAAGAGTATACCAAACCTTGTTGACGCTGCTTGCATTTTTAGCGCAGATCAAAAACGCGATGAAGCAATTTCTCTACTCAAAGAAGCATACGACTATGTTCAGGATGGTGAGGAATTTCTTCATATTGTGGAATTGGCTGACCAACTCTACAGCCATAAACAATTTAAAGAAGCTGCAACGCTCTATGAAAAATTTGCAGACACAAGTCAGAACTCTCAATTGACACAATGGTTAGTGCAAAGTTACTATAATTCTGGTGAAATTGCGAAAGCACTTAAGATATGTCAGAAACTTCGTGAGAAATATGGACCCCTTGAAAATATTTCTGTGATGGAAGTGATGATTCATGAAGAATACGGTGATATGAACCAAGCAGAGATGGTGTGTAAAGAATATTTATCAATATTTCCTACTGATTATAATATGCGAATCCATCTCGGAATGATTCTAATGCGATCTTCTAAAGAAACTGAAGTTGATAATGTGTTAGATAGTTTTTCTGAAATCAAAGATTTTTCATACCTAAATGATCTTTCTTTGGAAGGATGCTTTGAATTAGCCCTATTACATCAAATGAGATTTCAGCCGGAAAAAGCACTAGAGATAATGTATGAAGTGCGTAGAAAACATTTTGATGATCCCAATGCCCATCTTTTATATGTCAAGACCTTCCTTTCAGTTGAAAAAGAAATTCCTGAGGAGCTAAACCCTACTCAAGTTGAAAAAGATACAGCCGTCAAGATCAGCATTTCTGACGTAGACCATTGGTATATCATAGAAAAACGTGTAGATGCAGATATTAAACGCGACGAACGTGATGTGAATGACCCTTTCGCTCAACAATTAACCGGGAAAAACATAAAAGACGAGGTGGGTTTAGCGGAGAAAATCCTCGGACCAAAGACTGGAAAAATCGTTGATATCAAGAGTAAATTTTCTTATGCCTATCAAGAGAGTTTTCGTAAATACGAATATCTATTTCCTTTAGACCAGGGCATGGATAATATGAAAATTGATGATTCAGATCACATTGATGATAAAGAAAGATTTCAACAAATGTTTGAAATGATTGATAGGAGACAAGATCAAATAAATGAAATTGAAAAACTATATAAGGAAGAGAACCTTACAATCGGTAATTTTACAAGATTAGTTGGTAGTAATAGTTTAGATACATGGGGCACTCTCATGGGGAACTCGGACTTAGGAATTAGGTGTAATATTGGGGTTGTTGAAGAAAGAAACAGGATTCTTAGTCTACTTAATCATTCCAAACCCAAACTGGTTGTAGATATTATTTCTCTAATCACTTTACACAGTTTGGATGTTGCGGATATTGTGGTTAGCGCATTCGGAAAACTCTGCATCGCCCAATCAACTATTGATGAATTACAGAGCATAATCATTGAAAGAGAGGGAATGTGGTCTCAACGCGAGGGAATGACAGTTGGTAAACAAGGAAATCGGTATGTAAAACAAATTATCAATCCTGAGGAAATGAAGCAGGGAACAGAATACCTAAAAAACATAATCCGCTGGATTATGAATAACTGTGAAGTTGGCAAAACCACTGCTGGGTTAGAGATGAACCAAATACGCAGGAGAGAACTCAATGACATGCTGCAGCCGTATTCCCTTGATACTGTCCTTCTGGCAAGCCAACAAGCCCACCTACTTTTTTCAGATGATGGACGACTCAGACATTATGCGAAAACAAGCCTCAATAGCGACGCTGGGACAAAATTTCAAATTGACGGTGTATGGACACAAGTTTTATTGGAACATTGTGTTAAGCAAAATATCCTTGATAAATCTGATTATAATGAGATGACGATAAAATTAGTTTGTTCAAACTATTATCACACTGATTTTGATGCAGATTTATTAATGGAGGTGGCTAAACGTTCAAATTGGAAACTCTCTGAGCCTTACAACAGTTTTGTGCTTGCTTTAAGTGAAGAACGAATGAAATTGCAAACTGCATTAGACGTGTGCGTTGATTTTCTCTTTAAACTTTGGGACGAATCAATATCTTTCAGACAAAAGGAATTCTTGACGTTAGGTTTATTAACTGGACTTACCTATGGACGGAATGCTGACACAGTATTGGGCAAACTTATATATCTAATTCAAAACAAGCATAGACTTTTCTTCCCCGCTGAAAACAGTATTCTCAGACAAATCCGTAATTTTCAACAGATTTATCCTCTTGAAGAAAACTTTATGTTTTTGGCAGAAAATGATATTCGTCTTAAAGGAACACGTGTAGGTATAGAAACTATCCTATACGAATATATATACAATAGTAGACCACCAGAAGTAATCGCTGATCATTACTATACACCCACATTGGAACAGGTTTACGCCACGATCCTATATTATCTTCAAAATCAGGAAAAAGTTGGTACATATTTGGAGAATTATCTGGAATATTGCCGAACAGCACGAGAGGAATACGAAAAAGATCCGCCACCCGGTGCTATTCGCTTACGTGAACTTATAGCAGAAAGTGAAAACGTCTCCGATAATTCGCAACATGACACAGCAAGCACAACACAATCTATATCAGAAAATGAACAGGGATAAAGATGCGTCGGTTTCTGATAGACGAAAATATTTCTCCGGAATACCGTACGCAATTGCTGAGGCATGAACCATCACTGACGGTTTTGGCGGTTGGCAATGAAGGTGCTCCTCCAAAAAGCACGCCAGACCCAGAAATCTTAGTGTGGTGTGAACAGAACCATTTTAGCTTAGTAACAAACAATCGCGAAAGTATGCCGCAACATCTCAAAGATCATCTGGCAGCAGGAAACCACGTCCCTGGCATTTTCACGATTAGTCGCAAAGTGCCAATGGGATTGATAATTGAAGATTTGCTTCTGATCGCTAGCGCATCCGATGAAGAGGAATATATGGACAGGATTACTTACATCCCACTTTAACATTGAAACTCAAGTTAATGACATCACCCGATCCAACGCAATTTGCTTCAGTCGCGAAAAGTTGAAACAGTGAAATGTACAGAAAGCGGATAGTGCTTTGGAAAAGGTGTTAGGACAACTTGAGTTAAACTGATAATTGAAATTTAAAAGAGGTGAACAATGCAATATAAACAGTATGAGGAGTTATGTAGACTTTTCGTAGCTAATGAAGAGAATATTCCTATTGAGAAAATAAAATCCGATTACATTCCAAGTTCAGTAAGACCAGGTTTAGAAGAGTATAAGAATCAAATCGACCTTTATTGGGAATTGGAAGATAAACTCACGCGAAATTTGGTTATTGTTAATGCGAAGTGGCGAAGTTCTGATGAAGACAAAGTCGTTCAAGGTGATATATTGTTGATTCAGCAAGTTAAGCAAGAAATTGATGCCAATAAGGCAATGATAATAACCAATACGGGTTTTACTGATGGGGCACGCAAAGCAGCTATAAATCGTAGAATTGCTCTTCATATCGTGGTCCCAAATTTTGACTCAACTATATTACACACGAAAGATAGACTAACAATGCAGACTCAACTTCAAGAATTATTTGATAGTCGCAGACCTGTTTATTCTCACGTTGAAGTAAATAAAACTGTTGATCCAGTAAAGGATACAACAGTTCAATCCCCAAATCCAGATAAAACAAGTGCTTATTCGCAGAAAATCGCGCAGACCCCTTTGAATAAAGTTGTCAAACAAGGTTTAAATCGGAGAGCTTCTTCAAACCTCCAAAAAGTTCAAGGTAGTTCTGGGACAGGAAAGCAAGGCACTTCGCAGACAGGACAGCAAGGAGGTCCACCAAGTGGGTCACAGGGTGGTAGACCATCAGGTAGACAAGGTGGATCTGGACCATCAAAAGGATCAGGTTCTACAAGAGGCGGTGGAGGAACATCAAATCGTAGTAGATGATATAGGACACGTCTAAGAAAGGTTTGCTATGAATAAAATGAATTTCTCAGAACATTGGGAAGCAGTTAGATTAGAGGAAATCGCCGACGTACGTGCCGGATCAGGGTTCCCAATAAAATATCAGGGAAATATTGAGGGGAAATATCCATTTTACAAAGTTTCAGATATGAATCTGACTGGCAATGAAACTTTAATGCACACCTCAAACAATTGGGTGGAGGAAGACGTAGTAAAATTGCTCAAGGCAAAATCATTTCCAAAAAACACAGTAATTTTTCCTAAGGTAGGCGCGGCTGTTCACACGAATAAAAAACGACTATTATCCCGTACCAGTTTGGTAGATAATAACGTGATGGGTGTGGTACTTCGGGAACACGACCCCTGTATTCCTTATTATTTGTTGTATTGGTTTGATTTCATTGATTTGGGGGATCTATCAAATCCAGGTCCACTTCCTGCCATTACGGCTACTACAGTAAAAAACACCACAATCCCTCTTCCCCCGCTCCCCGAACAACGCGCCATCGCCCACATCCTACAAACAATCCAAGAAGCAAAGTTCACTCGTCAACGCGAAATCGCATTAGAACGAGAACGCAAAGCAGCGTTGATGGATCATCTCTTTTCACACGGCACGAAAGGCGAACCCCGCAAGCAAACCGAAATTGGTGAAATTCCTGAGAGTTGGGAGGTTGTGAGATTAGGTAATTACTGCTATAAACCAGATTACGGTTATACTGAGAGTGCCAACGTTGCCCCTGTTGGTCCAAAATTCTTAAGGATTACTGACATTCAAAATGATACGGTAAATTGGCAAAACGTTCCTTATTGTGTTTGTAGTCAAGAAACTAAAGATAAGTACTTGTTAAAAACTGGTGATATTGTAATTGCACGAATCGGGGCAACAACAGGAAAAGCTTACATTATTGACGATTGTCCAGAAGCAATTTTTGCGTCATATCTAATTCGTGTGCAAACGAAGGACGACCTGTCACCAGTTTTTTTGGCGCAATACTTTCGTTCAAATAACTATTGGCGACAAATAGAACAAAGTAAGGGAGGTAGACTCAAGGGAGGTGTAAATATTCCGATACTTACCAATATTGTTTTACCCCTTCCACCCCTTCCTGAACAACACACCATTGCCAACATTTTCCGAACGATTGACGATAAAATAGCAGCCCTTGAAAAAGAAGTAGAACATATAGACGAACTATTCCACGCCCTGCTTGAAGAACTGATGACAGGACAACGATCCGCTGTGCCATTGATTGATGCTGAGATGAACGTGTGAGATATTCTTGATTCTTGTTTAAGTGGCAACTAACAACTTGATAACTATTTTGCCAATATGTTATACTATATACATCCAGTTTTGGGGTAAAGATGTCCCGAAAGGCACACTCAAAAGCGTTCTGAAACAAGCAGATATTGAGCAATGAGGGATAAACGAATGGATTATGTTGTAATATATGAGAAAGGTGATAGCAGTTATGGTGCTTATGTTCCGGATCTTCCTGGAT
>JAJEJA010000057.1 GCA_022828145.1 Candidatus Poribacteria bacterium
CCGCTGGTTTGGCTTTTACTCGTTTTTTTTGTGGTGTTTCGCGCCCCCTCTACCCGACCTACGAAATTAAAACGTTATTTAATGTCTAATATATCAGAAATCGCCCAAGCAATAAACATGGACTAAAACCAAATTAAATTGAAAGGAAAACGGATGGAAAAAGCATATTTTTTGATCCTCAGTAGGCGAGGTTTCCTAACCTCGTCAGGACAAAGTGTTCAAAAGAGACACAGTTGCTCGCGAATTATCCAAATCCGTTTAATCCAGAAACTTGGATACCTTTTCAGCTTGCTAATTCTGCGGATGTGAAAATCTCTATCTATGCTGCAGATGGTAAATTGATTAGGATGTTAGACTTAGGACATCAACCTATCGGGACTTATCAGGGCAAAAGTCGTGCAGCACATTGGGATGGTAAAAACGCACTCGGTGAACCTGTGGCAAGCGGTGTCTATTTCTATACACTCAAAGCAGGCGATTTTACGGCAACGCGCAAGATGTTGATACGGAAGTAGTAAACATAAGATGAATACATATCACAAAAATTCTGTTTGAGAAGAAAATTTATGAAGGATGAAGGATTAATAAATACAGATGAAATTTCTTACATTTATTATCGTTATGTTCAACGCAGTAATGCTTACAGGATGTGAGAGGCAATTTCTGTCACCGATCAAAGAACCGCTCAGAGAATGTGATTCTTCACCTGATAGTGCGTTTCGATATCAGCTTATATCTGAAGGTGGATTTCGATATCAGATCACTGAGATTTTAGTAAAGTATGACCAAGAAACTTGGGAACAGCAGACTTTTCCTGTTCCTGTAGTGAACAATTTTCTTATCAGCAAAGGTTACACGCCAAAGATAAAAAATACGGGGAACTTTTTTAGTGGATTTACCTTGTTTAGTCAGACTGAGCACATAGTAAGTGATTTGGACCTACGTCCGGTTTTAAAAGAATTGGTGACTATTGCTGGTGTCGTTTACATAACGCTACCCTACGAATATCTTGATGCTGTTGATGCCATGAATGTAGCTGGCAGTATATTGGTAACTTATGACGAAGAAGCTTGGGCAGGACAGACTTCTGCAAGGATTGATGTCAATAATTACTTGCAGCGTATCAGCACTGACTACACCACCAAGGGAACGTGCATAATCCCTGATAGTCGGACTGAAGTCATATATTTAGGTCGCTGGGACATAGATATATACCGGATTATGGCAGCATTGGTTAGATTTCCCGGCGTTGAGTACGTGCAACCGTTTTTCCTTTATGAGGATTTTGATTATATACCAGGCCCACCAATTCCCAATCCCGAGTTTCCCGTGCCTGCAGACTCGGCTATTGAAGGAAATTGACAATTTTCCAGGGGAGAAGGACTACCTGTTAAAAAGCAGCAGCACATCAATATAAATATGCCGTTCCTACGGGACTAAAGAGCGTGTCGGCAACGTTTTTCTATAAACATTGCGTCCCTATGGGACTGAAGAAAGGACCGAAATATTTATTTAATCTTCATCTAACCGCACGATTTACACAGGTTCGGTTAGGAAACCGAACCTACCGTCCTGTCCAAATAATTATGGATTCTACTATAAAAGATTGACGTATTTTCTTTAAAAAGTGATATAATATACTCGGTCTGGAAACTAAACGTCTTTATCAGAAACAAAAGGGAAAATAATGGAACATCAAGTCACACCCATGAATACATATCACAAAAAATACGATGTTATTGTTGTTGGTGCAGGTCATGCGGGGTGTGAAGCAGCACTCGCTGCTGCACGCATGGGCTGCGAAACACTCATCGTAACCATCAATTTGGATACGATTGCCAAGATGTCTTGCAATCCCGCTATTGGCGGTCTGGCAAAAGGACATCTCGTTAAAGAGATAGACGCGCTGGGTGGTGAGATGGCAAAGAACATTGATAAGACCGGCATCCAATTCCGCCGCTTGAACACCAAAAAAGGACCAGCGGTACGATCAAGTCGCGCACAGGCAGACAAAAAGGCATATCAAGATGAGATGAAACGTATGCTGGAAAAACAGGAACACCTTGACATCAAACAGGTCCTGGTAGAAGAATTGCTAACCGAAAATGGACATTGCATTGGGATAAAAAGCCAAACACAGACGGCTTACTATGGGGATACTGTAATCCTCACGACAGGCACTTTCTTGAGAGGAACAGTGCATATCGGGGATGTGTCTTACAGTGCTGGCAGGGCAGGCGAATCCGCCGCCGAGAAGTTATCAGAGAGTTTCCTAAACCTCGGTTTTGAAATCGGTAGACTAAAAACTGGCACACCACCACGGGTAAATGCACACTCTATTGATACCAGCCAAATGGAAATACAACCGGGTGATGATGATCCGCTTCCCTTCTCATTTTCTACTGAACAGATTACGCATCCACAAGTCCCATGTTACCTTACCTATACTAACGAAAAAACGCACGAAGTAATTAGAGAAAATCTTCACCGTTCCGCGATGTACAGTGGCCGCATCGTTGGTATCGGTCCTCGGTACTGCCCTTCAATAGAAGACAAGGTTACCCGTTTTGCAGAAAAAACAGAGCATCAGGTCTTCGTTGAACCTGAAGGTATAGATACAGATGAGATTTACCTTAACGGTATTTCAGCCAGTCTTCCTGAAGATGTACAGGTAGATATGGTGCATAGCATAAAAGGTTTAGAGAATGCTGAGATTATGCGTTTTGGCTATGCAGTGGAATATGATTTTGCACCTGCTACGCAACTCCAACCGACACTTGAAACGAAAAATGTTCCTGGACTCTATTTTGCTGGACAGCTCAACGGTACAACCGGTTACGAGGAAGCTGCAGCGCAAGGACTAATAGCAGGAATCAATGCTGCCTTAAAAGTGAAAGGTCACGAACCCCTTATCCTTGACAGATCCCAAGCATACATCGCTGTTCTAATTGATGATCTGGTTTCGTTAGATATTCGTGAACCGTATCGTATGTTTACATCTCGCGCGGAATATAGGTTAACATTGCGAGAAGATAATGCGGATCTCCGATTGACAGACATCGGAAGGGATATTGGCTTGGTAAATGATGAAGCCTACAGAAGATTTAAAATGAAGGAAGCCGCTATCACATCTGAGCTCAAACGTTTGGATGCAACCCGTCTAACACCGAACGCGGTTACAATTGAGAAGCTGCGTAGTATAGTGGAAACAGGTGCGCTAAAGCAGCCGACGTTATTAGCTGACTTACTCAAACGGCCAGAACTTAACTATGAGCACATTTCTCGCTTGGCACCAGCTACCGATCTGCTACATCCAACAGTTACGGAACAGGTTGAAATACAGATAAAATATGACGGTTATATTCAACGACAACAGAGACAAATAAATCAGTTTAAAAAACTTGAGAACTTGCGAATTCCAGATACGTTTGACTATGTAGGCGTTCGTGGTTTGAAGACAGAAGCCCGTGAGAAACTTGAGAAAATTCGTCCTACATCCATTGGACAGGCATCTCGTCTTCCCGGTGTTTCTCCAGCAGATGTTTCAATACTTATGGTGATGCTACACCAGCATGGTCGGTAGGTTGTTATATTGTTATGACATAAATTAGGATTTAGAAATAAGATATGGAGGAACATTTTTGTCAACTTCTTCAAGATGAATTCTCTAAACACGGATTCCCGTTGCAATTGAAACAGATTCATCAGTTAACCGTATTCCGAACAGAATTGCTGCGATGGAACACACGGACAAATCTAACTGCAATTCGTGAAGATACTGAAATCATCTATAGACATTTTCTTGATTCTATAAGTGTTCTGACTCATTGCAATATCCGGACAGGAGATTCTGTCGTTGATATTGGTACCGGAGCAGGATTTCCGGGAATTGTACTAAAAATATATATTCCAGATATCAGACTAACACTTATTGAAGTATCTCAAAAAAAAGTAGCATTTCTTAGATTTTTGATTTCTCAGTTAGGGTTTGATAGTTCCGTTAAGATCTGTGCAGAACGTGCTGAAATTTGTTCGCGAGATGACGAGTTTGTGAATTCTTATGATTGGGTTTTGACGCGATACATCACATCACTTAATACGTCTGTCAAATACTGTGTGCCGATGCTAAAACCAACCGGTAGATGGATAGCATATAAATCCAAGGAGACAGAACGAGAAATTCGTCAGAGTGAAAAGACATTAAAGGAGTTTGGTGCAGAAATCAGAAACGTGCATAAATCCAACATTGCGCACCTTAATCGTTCTTATGTCATAATAGGTCGTATTGATCATGGGAATTAGCGTAAAAGTACTTCTATTTTACACCACTTTATGCATCTTCTACAGGACTTATACCAAATGACCAAATTTCACCTATTTTTACAGAATCCGGTACGGTTAGAAACCGAACCTACCGAGAGAATGCGTAAGTATTGTTCTATAAACGATAAATGTCAAAGATAGCATCCCAGTCAAGGAGATTTATGGAATGTTTGATTCTACTACATTTGCAGAAAACAAAGCGATTGTCCATGTCAATGGAAAAATAATAGGCAATGCAGTAACACAGTTCCGAGATGAAATAGAACAACAACTGCAGGACGGGAATAACAACCTGATAATAGATCTCACTGACGTCCCACTCCTTGACAGTACAGCACTTGGCGTCATTATAATTACATTGCAAGTATTACAAAGATCAGGTGGTAAATTAGTTTTATTAAATCCACAGAAAGCTGTGAGTAGCGTACTGGAGGTAACACGACTTACATCAATTTTAGAGGTCTACGAATCAGAAGAAGCTGCACGAAACGCATTTTCATAAGTGACATATTAATAGTAGTAGGCACTCTCCGAGTGCCGTCTCAGATAGTTGATTCGAGTGCCGTCTCTTCTGACAAAAAAGGTGACAAAATATTTACACACCCAAATGGAGTGTAAGGCATGTCAGCAAAATATAATAACGGCAAAAAACCTGTGAAACGTTCTTGGTTTAAGTTAAGATTGCGAGGACAACAGGTTGTCTTATTCCTACTTGTTTCACTGATACCGTTGTTAATCGTAACTTTATTCATCAAGATATATGGCGAAAATGCCCTAAAAAGTAGTGTAGGGGACGGACTAATTCAGTTAGCACGAGAAAAGCTGTACCGTATAGACCGCGCAATATCCGAGAGAATTGGAAGAATCAGAGCTGAATTACCAAATTTGCGTTCCGCAGTCGCAGCCTCCAATACTGCGAACAGGGACCTGGATGTATATGCAGATGTAAATCAACGTTTAGAAGATAGTCTGCGATTGTTAGAGTCTTACGCGCGTAGTGGAATTAGAAGATGGGGATATAGAACTGAGGTTATAATTACAAATAAAATGGGAGATGTCATAAGTTCAAACAGACGGGAATTAGATTTCAATCTGAGACGTGATTCAACCGAAAAAATAAAAAATGTTAAAACAGAAACCTGGTGGAAAAACGCATATAATAATCATATCGGAAGTTATTATATTGAAGATGTTAAATATGATGCAGATCAAAAAGTATACTTTCTTCCCGTATCCTTACCCATCTACAGTAGGAGCAACCGTAGTAACGTTTCAAACAGAGGAAACCGCAGGACACCCACAAGGAATGAGCAACCCGTAATTGGTGTTCTTAGAACTATTTTAATCTTACCAGAACTTTCAAGTATCGTAGAGCCACGTCCTGGTATGGAAAAGACTTACACCATATTGACATCTGAATCAGGAAAGGTTATCGCATCATCACCAAATAGCGGATATCAAATAGATAGCAACATTGATATTGAACATGCCGCGGCAAGAGCAATCGTAGAAGCAAAAAAAGCAAGAGTTGAAGAAAGGCGGATAAGAAAGGAAATTGAAACAGCAGATAATGAAAATCAGATGACCAGAAGGGGCGAAACAAGGGTTAGAAGAGAAGTAGTATACCACGGCTATGAGGCTGATGGGGAAACAGACCGGAACAATGAATCGCGTGTCTATGGATGGGCAAGAACCCGCGTCCTAATAAACAGGACACCTTGGAAAAGAGAACAGAATTTCAGTAACTGGATCGTTTTTGTATCATATCCAAGTGCCGAGGCATATATTGGTATAGCCAGACTCAATCAGTATGTTCTGTTGGTAACATTGCTGTCATGTGTGATTGTCATACCTGTCGCTTATGTTGCCGCAAAACGAATTTCACTGCCAGTGATGCAACTCGCTGAAACCGCAAAACGCATCGGACAGGACGCAAATAAGGTAATTCAGGACGATACGGATCAAGTCCGGAGCCAAATAGCAAATATGCAGTGGTTACAAGATGAAGAATCAGACAACATCGCTATTGATAGCAAGAATGAAGTCGGGGTATTAGCTGAAGAATTCAACGATATGCACCGCAATTTGAAAATCGCTGTTGAAAAACTGATTAACGCGGAGCAGCAGATGACAACTATCGTTGATTGTCTTAGTGAAGGTCTAATTGTTGTTGATATGAATGATAAGATTTTATATTTCAACCCAGCTGCGAAGTACCTACTCAACTATAACGAGACAGCTGAATTCCCGGAACAGTTTACTGAATTAATCAGAGCTACAGATCTAACTGTATTAGCAAATGTCTATGGAAAAGACTCGCGCACTACCGTAGAAATCAACTTGGATCAAGAAGATGAAAATCGTGTTTTGCGTGTCGTTACAAGTCAGTTTGAATCAATTGATGTGAATACAAATGGTGAAGCTGCCACAGCAGAAAACGGAAACCTCACTGGCATGATATATGTTTTTGATGATATAACTCGAGAACATGAAATTGACAGAATGAAATCTGATTTCGTAGCACTGGTTTCACACGAATTACGTACGCCATTGACATCAATCATCGGCTTTATTTCGCTGGTACTGGATGGCAAAGTTGGACAAATCAATGATAAGCAAGAACAGAGCCTTACCAGAGCACATCGTCAGTCTCAAAGACTTGCAACGATGATTAACGATCTACTTGATATTTCACGTATTGAAGCAGGACGTATTGTGATGAAACTGGAACCTGTTGAGATGGTTGAAATCGCGCAACAACGGCTGGAAGAACTGAAACCGCAAGCCGATGAAAAAGAGATCCTGTTGGATTTGAACGCACCATCCGATTTACCCAAGCTTACGGGAGATACAGAACGTATCGGACAGATTCTAACAAACCTAATCGGAAATGCAATCAAATTTACACCTACTAACGGCAAAGTATCTGTCAGAATGTCGCGTAAGGCATGTCCAGTTGAATCGCATCACACGATAGACGCAAACGATGGTGTTCATGTTGAGGTGATTGACACGGGACCTGGAATACCTGAACAAGAACGAGAGAACGTATTTGATAAGTTTCAACAGTTGGGGAACGTCCAGACAAGAGAACAGGGTGGAACAGGATTAGGACTTTCAATTGCACGCGGATTTGTAGAAGCACATAAAGGCACAATTTGGGTAGATACCGGTGAAAATGGTAATGGTTGCAACTTTCAATTCTGGATTCCGTTAATTTCATAGACCCAGAGCATAAACGCAGGGAATCAAAATACAATGTCAATTTGAGAACTACCTAAACACGGTGTTTGATATTGAAATAAGGATAGTGATATGTCAGAGACAGTATATGTATCAAAAGTCAATTCATCAACGGAAACGATTTTAGTCGTAGATGATGATACAGATATCCTGGCACTATTGGAAATGAGTCTAATATCCGATGGTTTTAATGTAATAACCGCAAGTGATGGCATGGAAGGTCTGGAACGAGCGAAGACCGATCTTCCAGACCTGATTTTACTTGATGTAATGATGCCGTATATGGATGGATTACAGGTTATAGAAAAGCTAAAATCGGATAGTGACACAAGCACCATTCCTATAATGTGGATAACGGCAAAATCCCAAACCGAGGATAAGTTGAAAGGACTTGAAACGGGTGGAGACGACTATATTACTAAACCCTTTGACCTAAGAGAAGTATCCGCAAGAATCAACGCTGTTTTAGGTAGAACACGTCCCGTAAAATACATCAATCCATTGATCAGTGCTATGGGTGAAGGTTTTAGTGAAGAAGGGGTGGCTGAACTCGGTTCACATCTACAAGCAGCCGCAGAGATACAAATGAAGCTGCTGCCCGATAAACCGCCGGTCTATCCAGGTTTTGAATTTGCTACAATGTTCCGAAGTTCAACATCGGTTTCAGGGGACTTATACGATTTTATTCCGCTAAGTGAAACACGAATTGGTGTCGTATTAGGAGATGTAAAAGGTCATGGGATTCCAGCAGCATTACTGATGGTAATGATCCAGACAGCTTCCCGTCTGCTGTGTAACGAAACGGACAGCCCCTCAACAGTACTAAAACGCATCAACACATTGCTGTTCCACAATACTGACTTGGAACAATTTGCAACAATGGTTTACGGTATATTAGAATTAGACACGGGTCTGTTCACTTATGCCAACGGTGGACACTGTCCGCCAATTCATTTCATATCAGGAAAAGATAAGACAGACACACTTAATCACAACCGGTCGAAGGTAGAGTTACTTGAAACAGGTGGGATGTTAATTGGTGCATTTGATATTGCAACCTTTTCATCGGATACATCTCAACTTTCTCCTGGCGATGTGCTTATTCTCTACACCGATGGTGTGACCGAAACCGAAGGCGTAAAACCCAACGACTTTTATGGTGAAGATCGTCTAATCGAATGTCTCTCAAGGAATTTAGACCAATCGGCAGAAACCTTATGTGAAGTTCTTCAATCGGATCTGCTGGACTTTAGCGGAACAACACAACTGAAAGATGATCGCGCTGTAGTTGTAATAAAACGAACAGAAGTCAACTAAACGCATAATGGAAATAAAAGTCGCTGAATGAAGAAATCAGAAATAAGCGAATAGTGTGATGAAACTTCTTAGTTCGGTTTCACAGTGGATTGATCCAATAAAGCACACACATTGCATTCTCAAGGAAGGAGCATAACAAGTGGATGAGAAACAACAATTGAGAATCTCACTGACTCTCTCAAGTTCAATGCAGTTGATTTATCTACTTGACACTGTCATCAGCGATATTCTGGAAAGGATGGAGTTTGATGAAGAGGCGCAAGTAAATGTGAACCTTGCTGTGATTGAAGTGGGTACAAACGCAATCAAACATGGTAATAAGGAGGACATTACAAAAACTGCAACTTTTGAATTCATCATTGACGATGAGAAACTTACGATCGTGGTTACGGATGAAGGTGAAGGATTTGACCGTGAAGAGGTCGCAGATCCGCTTGATCCTGAGAATCTATTAAAGAGCAGCGGCAGAGGACTTTTGATAATGGAAGACTGTATGGATGAAGTGGTATACTCGAAGAATAGAACCGGAACCATCGTCAGAATGGTCAAAAAGAGGAATCATCCAATGCCATAAAACTACTAAACAAACAGAAATAGGCACATTCTTATAGGAAACGCACTGAAAATCAATAAATCAAAACGCCTGAAATCAAAACGAATCCTTGTGTGTAACCGAAAACTATATGATTCGGGGAAGGAGTATTGATGCAAATTAATCTACGACATAAAGGCAGTGTAACAATATTGGATATCGAGGGTAACCTTGTTGGACCAAATACTATTGCACTCAAAAACATCATTGATGACCACATTCGTTCAGCAAATGGTGAACCTGTATATATGATTCTAAATATGGAACGTGTGCAGATGATGGATAGTTCAGGATTGGGAGTCATCGTTGCAGCATACGCATCAATACAACGCAACAAAGGTAGAGTGGTTTTACTTAATATCGGAGGAAATATCAGAAGTTTAATTATAATGGCAAAACTTGTAACGATATTTGACCGATATGATACGGAAGCTGAAGCCATAGCAAGTTTCCTTTAGACAGGAAATCACAACATTCACGGCAGAACACAACAGAATGGAACAGATTATGGAAACGCTACGTACATCGGATATAGAAGAAGAGAGTATCGGCTTATGGCACAATTGTCCACAATGTCGCAATGTGTCTTTTCGGGGTGAATTAGAACGAAATGGATACATCTGCCCGAAATGTAAAGTACTTTTCCCTTTATCAGTTGAAAATCGTATAAGACTGATTCTCGGTGAACTATCTTCCGAAATTGATGATATGAATATTAATGAGAGTGAAGATACTGAATGTGATGTGCTAACAATTGTTGAAACCGTTGACGAATACCCTGTGAGTCTGTTTGTTCTAAACCCAGCCTCTACTCTTTTGAGAAAGCATCTTCAGATGTTTTCTAATGCCATAGAGAGTGCTATAACAAACTCAATCCCATTTCTCTCCGTTTTTACAGCAAGTCCAATTGAGACAGAAGTGTCCTTTGCTGATATAGTGCCATTGTTACTAAAGTTAGAGACGTTAGCGGAACAGACGGTACCACACTTGACCGTGCTAACAGAAACAGAGAGAAGCAAACTGACAACACACCTACCTGTAGGCGAAATCATTATTGCTGAGTGTACTTCCCAATCGGATAATACTGCACGATTTCATCCACAACCAGCATTGCATGCCCCTGAGGAACAACTCCTGCCTGAAAAAAGTCGAGATTCTAACCTAAGTGTTCCTGATATCAGTGTTGATTGTTATGTGCCCCGTCCTGAGATGCATGAAGTTTTAGTACGGTTTTTGAGATTTTTCGCCTTTACCACACAGTAGATTTGGATACCATACCAATATATTAAAGAAGAAACATCAAGACAATGAGTGTATTATGGATCATGAAAAACTATCACATGAATTCAAGGAACGTTTTAAGAATACTCCGGACTTCATTGCATCTGCCCCCGGAAGAGTCAACCTAATAGGTGAACATACTGACTATAATGATGGTTTTGTTTTTCCTGTTGCAATTGACAGGTATATCCATATCGTTGCTAGTAAACGTAATGATAGAAAGGTGCACCTTCATGCTTTAGATGTTAATGAAACCTGCCAATTTAGTCTTGACACAGATGCAGATACCAATCTTCCTGTTTGGAGTAACTATCTTAGGGGTGTTGCTCACCTTCTACAAGACCTTGTTTTGAAGGATCTCGGTCTTAGGCAAAATGGTATGTCTGCGTTGATAACAGGAGATGTACCGATTGGAGCAGGTTTAAGTTCTTCCGCTGCACTTGAAGTTGCTTCAGTACTCTCTTTTCTAAGTGTATGTGGCTTAGCGGTAAATGATACAAATATCCAGTCAAAGTATGTTTTGGCAAATCATGCGATAGAATTGCTTGATATTCCCGCGACAAAGTTGGCAGCGTTATGTCAACGTGCAGAAAATGAATACGCGGGCGTAAATTGTGGCATCATGGACCCAACCATATCACTCTTAGGAAAATCTGATCATGCACTTTTTTTAGATTGTCGTTCCTTAGCATACAAACATGTTCCGCTCTACCTTAAGGATATACTACTTGTAATTTGCAACACAAACGTCAAACGGGAGCTTGCTTCTTCAGAATATAATAAGAGAAGAACAGAATGTGAAAAAGGTGTTGAGATACTTCAGAAATGGAAACCTGATATATCCTCGTTACGAGATGTAACGTTGAAAGACCTAAAAAAGTATGAAGCAGAACTTCCACACATCACACAAAAAAGGTGTAGGTATGTGGTTGAAGAAAACGCACGTGTGGAAAATGCTGTATCTGCTCTCACAAAAGGGGATTTAAACACCTTCGGCCGTCTAATGAACGCTTCACACGAAGGATTGCGGGATGATTATGAGGTGAGTTGTCATGAATTAGATATCCTAACAGAGATTGCTCAGAATACGGATGGTGTCATAGGTGCCAGAATGACAGGAGCAGGATTTGGTGGATGTACTGTAAACTTAGTTAAGAAAGACGCAGTAGACCTGTTCAGTGAACGAATTATGAGGGAATATCCGAAACGTACGACAATTGACCCAGATATCTACGTATGTAACATTGGAGACGGGGCACGCATTAGGTGTATAGTCCAGACTAAATGAAATACAGTATAGGAATTGATCTCGGCGGAACTGACATAAAAGCAGGATTGTTAGCAGAAGATGGCACACTTTCTTGTCGCACGGTTATTTCCACACAGGTGAATGAAGGGGCAAGAGCAATAGCCAGAAGAATCGCTGGTGTTATTAAGCAGGTCATTTCGGTTGCCGGTGAAACGGACCCACCGATTGTATGCAGTGAGCAGATCATCGGTATCGGTTTAGGATCACCAGGACTCATTATTGCGGAGAGTGGCATTGTCCACTTCTCACCGAATTTCCCTGGTTGGTGTGATATTCCACTGTTGGATTACGTCAATGGAGCATTAAAAAATAGAGCCTGGCAGGCAATGGATATTCCGCTATATATTGACAATGATGTAAATGTTATGGTATTAGGAGAATTGCACCATGGTGCTGGTGTCGGCTTTGACAACATAGTTGGACTAACAATTGGTACAGGGGTTGGGGGCGGTGTTGTCATAGACAAAAAAGTGTATCACGGAAACTGGAATACAGCAGGTGAATTGGGACATACGATTGTTAAACCTGATGGACGCAAATGTGGATGTGGAAACCGAGGATGTCTTGAAGCGTACGCTGGTGCCAGACACATTGTTGAAAGAACACAAGAACAGATTGTCGCTGGCAGAAAAACTTGCATGAACCCTGAACAATTGACACCGAAAAAGATCGCGGACGCTGCATCAGCAGGTGACGAACTTGCACGTGAGATATTCTCAGAAACTGGAAGACTTGTCGGTGTAGCATTAACTTCTATCGCACATATACTTAACCCGCAACTTGCAGTTATCGGTGGTGGTATTTCTGCTGCAGGGGAGGACTTGCTCTTTCAACACATTCGTAAAGAATTCAACAAACGTGTGATGGACATACCCGGTAAAATGCAAATTGTACCAGCAAAATTAGGCAATGATGCTGGACTTGTTGGTGCGGCAATGTTGGCATATAACCACAAAGGAAAGGTTTAGAGGATAGAGAATAAAAATGGATACCAGCAAAAAAACAGAATATAATAGCATGAAGAATACACTCATAAGGAAACGGAGCAGTTACATAATTATCTTGTTAGTGCTGACAACATCAATTGTAGGATGTGGCAGTATACGGAATTTTACAAATGATCTAATCCGACCAGAGCGAATTGTTCCCGTATTTGATCCAGATGCAACAATTATGCCGCAGTCAGGTACCGTTATTTATGAGAAAAATGGAATCGTTGTTATGGTAGTTCCGCTCCATGACATAAAAAACGTTGATGCATTTGGGGTTCTTATCCACAACCGCACCGGTCATTGGATCAGTTTTGAGAAGGAAAAATTCTGGATGCAAGACCAAGCAGGTAATATTGTAAAACAACTCAGTAAGGCTCAGGAAGCATTTCATATAAAAAAGAACGACAAGCCGAAATTTCCTCCTGAGTTCGCTGCAGAAGTATTCCGTTGGGATAGAACAATTTCCATACAAGGTGACCACGCCGTTTTACCCTCTGAGGACCTGAAGAAAACAAATGTTATGCCAAAAAGAACGCTCCGTTTTCCAATATACTTTCCAAAACGGAGTCTAAAATCCAAAAATCTACGTATTGTTATTCCAGGTGTGACAAGTGAATTCAATGAGCAACAAACCACGTTCACTTTTAGATTTAGAGTACAGCGATAATAAAGTCCAGTTAGTGCTGCTTTGGTTTCTTGACGTTTGTTTTCTCGGGTATTCCTCATATTACGCTAAATGGACATTGAAAAAGTTAACGCATTGTGGATCCACTCTCATACTTGTTTTTCTACTCGGTTTAGTGAGTTGCGTTGTACCAGAACCTAACGGTATAGATTCGTCTCGTCCTCCCATTGCACCCAATCTGGACATTGTTCCCTCCAACCGCGAAAGATCAGCACCCCCAATTTTAGGTGTCCAATATACGAAAACAATAGGCAGAACAGGTCAAGGACCTGCAGAATTTCTGATGCCTATGGGTTTAGCTCTTGATGCATATCAACAGCTATACGTAGCGGATGCTGGAAATAACAGGGTACAAGTTGTAGACACTAATGGATTTTTCATTACTGAATACGGAAGTTATGGATGGCGCGAGGGTGAGTTTGATTTTCCAAATGATGTCGCCCTTAACTTAGACACGCTTTTTGTGGCAGATACAGGAAATGACAGAATTCAGTATTGCAATCTGGTGAATCGCATCTTTTATCCTCTCATAACAACTCTCAAGCCGTATGAGTTTGATAGTCCAGAGGGGATAGATGTTGGTAAAAACGGAGACGTCTACGCAATTGATACTCACAATCACCGATGGCTTCAGTTTACCAGAAATCTAACACCTGTGTTTGCTATGGGGAGTTTCGGTAGCAGCCGTGAACAGTTCTGGAATCCGACTGACATTGTTGTCAATTCCCATAATACAGTTTTTGTTGTTGATTCTGGCAATAATAGCATCAAGAGTTACGATTTCAGTGGGAATCCTATTCACTTCTGGGGTGAAGGAGGCAACGCACTTGGACAATTCCGAAACCCGAAACGCATTGCATTGGACAGTTGGAATTACCTCTATATCACCGACAGTGGTAATCGTAGAATTCAGATCTTCACACCAGAAGGAAAGGCAATTTTAGAGTTCTCTGATAAGTCATTGCTAAATCCCTGTGGAATTGCTGTTTCAACGAAAGGTAATGTCTATGTAAGTGATATGGACGCGGGTGATATAAAGGTATTCCGTGTCATATACAAAAAAGATGCAGAGAAAACAGAATGAGTTTCACAGAAATCGTTTGTAGTAGGGCAGTTCATTGCCCGTAAATGGATGGCAAGATTGACAAGAATCCAACTTTTCATACTCTCTTTTTTTTTGCTTTCTACGCAACTATTTTACTTGACCATTGCAGATGCTCAAGATAAAACGCAAGAGTCTATATCTTTACTGGCGATACCTTTACTGGAATTGCCAGCCTTTTCTGTGATTGAGAAATCTGAGACAATTCAATTGGAAACAGAAAAAAATGAATGGACACTCAAACATACACCTGTGTTCCCGAATAGTGAAGAAATTACGATAACAACAGGGCAGCTACTCGTTAGGGACAAAGACTATCAAATTGAATATGCAACAGGATTGATTAAATTTGAGGAATCCGTCTTAAATCAGGAAATTTCTACAATCAGCATCACTTATCGCGCAATCCCATTCATTTTGCTAAAAACTTATAAACGAGAACTCTTTGGAACACCACTTGAACAAGTACCTGAGGAAACAAAGAGAAAAGACGGTCTAATTGATGGAACCGGTCAGAGACCGACTTTACCTACCACATCCACTTCACAGTTAGAGTATTCAGGCAGCCGGACTTTTGGTATATCTGTTGGGAGTGGTCGCGCGTTATCTCAAAATCAGGAGTTTCGCATTAATGTGAGAGGTAACGTCTCAGACAACATTGAAGTGTTGGCAATGCTTTCTGACCAGGACTTGCCTATTCAACCTGAAGGTATGACAGAGGATATTCAAGATATCAATCAGAAACTCATCCGTATCATGCATCCGCGGGTTGTGGGAACATTGGGAGATTTCGATGCATCACTCGGATCATCTGAGTTTATCTTTTTTCCGCGGGCATTAGAAGGTGTTAAGGTTGAAGGTGATTACGAAAATGTGAAATTCCATTTCATACCGAGTGCACTACCGAAAGGACAATCCACAAGTAAAGTAATTCGGGGTGAGGAAGGTCGTAGTGAATATCGTCTTGATGTGAATAACCAATTTGTTATAGTGAAAGCAGGAAGTGAGATCGTCTGGTTGAACGGTGAAAAAATGCGGCGCGGAGAAAACAATGATTACATCATCCGCGAGTATGGTGATCCGATAATTGAATTCAATAACAGACATCTGATTACCAGTAATGATGTTATCCGTGTTGACTTTCAATATATTCCAGAAGATCGCACATATCAACAGAACCTATACGGCATCAATAATGTCTTTGTCTTCCCAGAAGAATGGTTATCACTCGGTGCTTCCTACGCAGTGGAAGCAGATATAGACGATCCTGACCAAGCTTTAGTCCTATTTGATGACGAGAGCCTGACAGCATTGCGCCAAAACAGGTTGGACCCGGAAGGTGATGGAACGTTACTTACACCACCACAGAAGCATACTGTATGGGGACTTGAAAGCCGACTGAATATGGGGGAAAAGACATGGGTAAATGGTGAACTTGCCTTTAGTGCAATAGACAAAAATACATATTCTCATGTGGACAGAAAAGAGACAAGTCGAGCTTGGAAGTTGATCGGATATACGGGATGGGATATACCGACAGGAATAGAAAAACTACGTCCAAAACTCATTGCCAACCTGGATGTGCGTGCTTTGGATGCTAACTTCCTACCTGTCGGTGCATCCAGTAGTAACCGCAATCGTGATCAATACGGCACGCAATATGCTACTGAAGGTTTTGAGGATGCGATTCTATTGAATCCAAATACGATGACAGATTCATCCGATGAAAGAACCCTAAATCTTGACATTAAGCTGCTGCCATTTCCCTGGTTACAATTCAATGGAGGAGGCGGTAGAACACTTGAGACAGCAACAGATGTGCAGAAGACACAGCGCACTAACATTAACTGGGGCGCGAGCTTCTCACCACGGACTCGCAGCAGCAGTAACTTATTTGGAACAACACCTCTAAGGGAGAATATATTGAGACCGTCATCACTATATCAGTTAGACAATATTCAGAATCCGCCTTTAGAAATATTAACTGGTACTGCCACTAAAAATACTAACGGAGAAACTCCAAAACACGTCCAAACAACCCGGCAAACATCTCTATTGAAAAAGTTTCCCAATCTTCGCTGGAATGACTATCGCAGCATGTCCGTTTTGACGCTGAGTGATGAAAAAACTGACAAAGATATAAACTGGCAAGAAAACTATCAAAAGTCAAGACAGGAGGGAAGTATATCCTACTATCTTTCACCATTTGAGTTTGTAGGTACTTTTAATCGGTTCAATGCTACTGATGATTTCAGTGCTGCACGTAATCGAAGACGTAATCGGTCTTCAGGAAAAATCAATTTGGTCGATTTCAAATGGGTTTCTGTTCAATCAAGCTACGAACTTGAACAGGCTTATGCTAAAGAACCTTTATTGACTGTTGATGATGAAAGTTTAGGTATCTCTGATTGGATGCGATCAACAACAGCACGAACCTGGAAGATAGGTCTTTTTTCACAGCAACGGCAATGGGTGAACGTACGAACAAACATATCTCGTCGTATGGTGAAGGCGCATTCAGAATTGGGAACGGATTCTACGACTCAATTAGCAGACATGAATATTCAACTGACACCCTTTAGTCGTGCAATTGATGCTGAAGTAACATATCAATTGGACAAAAAACTAACGACACAACGTCGCGAGATTTACACTGATCTCCACCCACTAACTGGACACAGAATCCAACCGGGTGAAGGATATTACGTCAGGTTGGATGATTTACGTTATGTGGAAGATCCTGAGGAAGGAACGTTCATTAAGATATATCAGAATGTCGGAGATAAACCCACGACTGCAGTCGACGCGACATTCCAATTTAGGATACAACCCCGTCAGTTCTTTGCACGACGCAGACGCAATCAACAGGCGGTTATATACAACGGGAATAGGACAAGACTCGGCAGTAGGGATCCTGGTGTATCGGCAACCCGTTCAGCTAAGCCTTCAACAAGCCAGCAGAAAGAAGAAGAGCGTACGCCGTCACCTTTTACTCGGTTTCTGAGTGCACTAAATGTGCATACACGACTGTGGATAACTGAGGAACAACAGGCGGAAGATGCTCTTTCTCTCTATCTGCTGAGGAGTCTACAAGAAACACAGACGCTTTTTGGCAGAATAAATCAACGACATCGTATAGAATTTTCTCCTTCACCACAGTTTAGTTTTGAAGTCAATCGTCACAGTGGTCGTTCTCTCAACAAACGGATCAACACCCAAGAACGTCATCGGAATCACAGAACGTGGGAGGTGAGTTTTTCAGTTAATCCTACACTTAAGCTCTCTGTGGGAGCAAATTGGGAGCAGCGTCGTGAAACAGAAAGATATAGCCAACTCAATTTCGCAGATGTGGGTACGGTTCCCAACTCAGAAGATAACGACTTGCCGGCAACCCCTATCTCAAACCTACGCCAATTTGAGCAGACGACTGAGCTTAACTGTCAGTATGAATTAAACAGGGCAATACGATGGCGCGGAATAGCAGGATATAACCGAACTCTTGACATTGAGCAACTTTCCGATGAGGATGATGCCAAGACACGCACCTTCTCCCTGACAAATAGTATCACATATAGTATTATCGGCAAGGGGCGCGTTGAAGTTAACCACAAACTCGGCTATGGTAGGAATGATGGCGGTGTACCGTTCGCGCAATACTACTTTTATGAGGGTATCAGTCATGAAGTCCGTGCTACTGCCGATTATAGACTCCGTAAGTTCACCGACCTGCTATTTCGTCTGAATTATCGCTTGCTTTCTACAGAACAACGGAAACCTGAACACCGTCTGGAGATGACAGTCAGCGCGGAGCTATAAAATAACTATTCTTCAAGAGTGAAATGAAGCATTTCGTTATATTCTGTACCAACGTATATTGTGTCACCCGAAACAGCCAGAGATGTCACATTTTCTGGCGTATTTGAAACAACCTGTTTCCAACTCCCGTTTTCTAATCTGTAAATTCCGGCATGCTCTGTAACACCATATAAGACACCATCATCAACAGCAAGATGTTCCATAATAAGGTTTACGCCTTCTGAATCAGTGACGGTATGCCAATTCCTACCATCATCTGTTCTAATGATTCCTGCGTCCGTTGCAACATAAGCTTTCATGCCATCTACCACAATATCTTTAAAAGTGTTTACTTGAAATGGTAGAGCAGGCGTTAGATCAGTCCAGTTATTCCCCTTATTAAAAGATACGACAAGGTGTCCATCTCGTTTGCCAACGTAGACAGTGTCCCCTGAGACTTCAAGTATTAGGTCTTTCCTTATAGTATCTAAAGTCAATTCCACGGTTTCCTCCAGTCCAGTGTCATACCATTCTTTTTCACCAGGCATCCATCGGAAGAGTTTGAAATTATACTCCATATAGAATGTGTCATTACCTATTGCAAATGGACCCCAAAAACCGCGCCAAAAGAGATCAAGAACTGCCTTCCTTGTATCAAGTCTGTTAAGTTGCATCGTGTAAATCTCCGTTAGCTGCTTAAAAAACTGTTCGGCCCCAAAGGCGTTTTCTTTCATCTTTTTTTCTTCTTCTTGTACATAATCATTCTTAATATGATGTGCAGACTTAATAGCCTGATAGAAGGTAGCCATAATAGTTCCATCAATGATAGGTATATCCTGAACGGGCACCAACGTCTTATGTTCTTGAGATACGCGATATATCTTTGCTTTCTGTATACCGTCATTATCTCCTCCTTTAGCATAAATATCTCCATTAGATTTTACTATATGTGTAATAGTCGGTTGCTTCGTTGTAAAGTCCGTATTTTGTGTTAAATCCATCTGAACATTGTGCCACGAATTACCCTTGTCGTCAGTTTGTGCTATCTCTCCAGCAGGTCTCTTAATGTTGTTGACATACCGCGCATATAACGTAGGATGCATGTCTTTCTGTTTAGCGTTTCCACTATGTACAATCAGGTCTGCTATTGGACTTCGCTCTCTTTCTTGAGGAATATTCACTTTATGCCATGTATTACCCTGATCCGTTGAACGATGCAGATCATCCTGACCTTCAACGTAAAAGAGAGACTCGTTGAGGACTACAGCAGGTGAAAAATAGTCTTTTGAAAAAGCCGAAGACGGTGGTAACCATGTGTCACCTCCATCAGTAGACCGAACCATACCTTGTCCAATCACTATAAGCGTTTCACCTGCAGTAAGAAGTGTAATTTCTGGCGGCGGCCATGGTTCTTGTGACCAGGCGTCTGTTGGTGTTATATCTGTCCAGGAGTCTCCAAGGTCAATAGATCTGTAGATCCTCCAAGCACCCTCCATTCCTCTGTCAACAAATCCCGGTCTTTCCATTGCCTCAAAACTAAACTCTGTAGCAACATATAATTTTTCTTCAGATGCTGCAAGTGAGCGAATATTCGCTAACACAGGATCTGGTAGATTCAGACGTTCCCAACTGTCCCCATTCAAACGAAAGAGTCCGTATTCTGTTCCAGCAAACAAAACGTTTTGGAATTCAATTAGTGTAATCAATCTCTCATTCAACCCATCATTCATTGCCTTCCATGTTTTTCCATCGTCTTCAGATCGAAATACCCCATCACCAAGAACCACATAGAGTGCCTGTTCAGTGCCAACTATGGTATTCGGTGGCCCATCATCGTCATTCCACTTGTATACTAAGTCCCATGTTCTACCATTGCTCGTTGATGCAAAGAGATCCCTTGCTGTCAATATGTAAAGCGTATTCTTCCACTTTCCCATGGGCGATTCTGTCGCCCAAACAGCTGCAAATGAACTTACATCACACAAAAATTGCCATTCTGTACCATCGTGGGGAAATTTGTACAAATTTAGTTCTTCTCCAAGTGCGTAAATTTCACCTTCAGGAGTAGCAAGTAAGTTATAAACTGGACTTCCATTGATGGGGGTTTCCGAAATCCATTGCTGTTTTCTTTTGGATACATCAACACCATCGGCTTGTGCTGCAGCAAATGATACATCCACCTGTTGCTGTCCATTGATGTTATTACTATTTAATGCATTTGCTTTTCCAACCTGATTTCGCGTATCCGCTGTCTCTTCTATATTTAGCACAAGAGACGCATCGATAAGTTCAATCCTCGTTTCAGCTTGCGCATCCAGACTATAGGGTTTCTGAAAATGTGCTAAAAACTGACTGCCAATGCCAAGCATTAAAGCAATTATTACTGCACTTGAAGCGGCAACTATCCACGGAATAATTGGCTTGCTGACAGATGAGGCAGGTTTAATATGAGATACTTCTTGCATGATGTTATCTGTTAGGTTAGGCGAAATCTGAAAATGTTCAAGAGCTTCTCTAATCATTGTTTCCTCCTTTTGCAATCGTTGCAGTGCTCTACGTAGACGGCTACGAATCGTATTTGCTGATACACCTAAAAATGCACCAATTTCTGAACTTGACATCTCACTGAAGAAATGAAGGGTGATGATTGTACGTTCACTCTCTGGCAGTTTTGCCAGGAGCTTTTTTACAACTTCACGTTGTGTTTCTTCGGATATCCGTTGATTTTCTTCAACGACATATTGTGAATAAGTGGTTTCAGGATGCTGAGTAATTTTTGTCTCATCAAAAGGAATCGTCGGCAGACGCTTTTTACGTTGCCATGCAATACACCGACGTGATGCACTCACATATAACCAACCTGCAAAGCTCTGAGGTTTCTTCAATGATTCCAATTTTTGATAGGCTTTTAAAAATACATCCTGTGTTAGTTCTTCAGCGATGTGATAATCTTCTATTTTACTCCATACCAATGCATGGACAGCTCTACGATATTTATTCACAAGTTCTTCGAAAGCTGTATCATCACCATCAAGCGTGAGACGGATTAGTTCAGCATCTTTCTTTTTCATGAATTACCTCCGTGCGACATATACTGACGCGACTTATGGGTAAGACTGGTGCATAAATCTGCAAATGGAGCGCGTTTCTGTAAAGGAGGGAAATGAAGGTGTATAGAATACGTTGATATTACCGGAGTAAACCTCAGAGGGGTGAACTGATCACTACTGATTATCGTCCCATAAGATGATCACACCATCAATGCTACGACTAACGATGGTATTGCCTGTGGAAGCGATAGATACGGACATTATTCCATCTTTGTGTCCGATTAATTCAGTTCCTGTACCCGTAGTAGTATCTATAAGAGTGATGAATCCGAAAGAATCTCCCACTGCAATAACATTCGGATTAGGAGTGAACGTCGCAATTGACCTGTACGGACCGAGTAACTTTAGTTTCTTTTTTAGTTCACCCGTTGCGGTGTCCCAGAGATAGACGTGTGAACCAGTAGCTGTTATGACCATTTTGCTGTCTGCACTCATGTTGATGCTTGTAACCACTCTTTCATGTCTTAGAATGTACTTTAACTCGCCTGTTGCAGCGTTCCACAGCCGTGCGTCCCTATCATCGCTTTCCAAAGCGATTGTCTTGCCATCGGAACTATAAATGAGACTGTCAATTGTCTCAAGATTTGTGTCAATAATGCGGTTTAGTTCTGTCGTATCAGCATTCCAAATATGTATCTTACCATCCCTGCTTGCGCTTACGATAGACTTGCCGTCGGAACTATATACTATCTTATTGACAGGAGTAGTATGTCCTTCATAGATATTCACTTTTTTTCCTGTCTCAGTGTTCCATATACTGACAGCATTGTTGGTACTCCCAATTGCAAATGTGTGTCCATTAGGATGTATGGCACAATCTAAGAGCCCTTTCAATTCCTTATCACTATGTACTTTCCGAGTTTTACCAGTCTCGGTGTCCCATATACTGACGACACTACCTTTGCTGTATGCCAAGATTGTCTTGCCATTCCTTGTGATATCAAACATTCTGAAGTTTCCCAGATGTTCGTGATAAGTGTGTTGTGTTTTGCCTGATGTGATATCCCAAATATGCAGATTACCGTCAAGACTGCCACTTGCCATCGTGCGTAAATCAGGACTAAAAGCGAGTGCAGTGATTTTTTTGGTATGACTCGTTAGAACTTTGAAAAATGCCCCTGTATCAACAACCCAAAGGTGGATAGTGCCATCAGCGCAACCAACTGCTATTATGCTATCATCAGGACTGAAAGCGATCTTATTCACTGCTGTCATCTCACCTTTCAAAATGCGAATGAGTTTTCCCGCCTTCGGATCCCAAATACGTATGCTTCCGTCTTTGTATCCACTTGCCAATCTATTGCCATTTGAGCTGAAAGCGACGTAGCTTACCGGCATGTTGTCTCCAACCAATTCGTGTATAGGGTCCGCTGAGAACGTGTCCCACACGATAGTTTTACTATTTACATCACCCGTTGCGAGTATATCTCCTGCCGGAGCCAAGTCAAGTGATGTGTATGATTCGCCGGGGGCTTGTTTTTTGTCGGGCATATTCTTAAATCCGTATATCACTTTTGTTTTTCCTGTTTTCGCCTCCGATATACCTATCCCACCAACGGGATTTAGGATAGCAATGATATCGCCACTCTCATTTAATCCAAGAGATGTTGGATCAACGCCATTGTCAACTAACATGATGTGTTGCATAGTGTTTGCATCCCAAATCAACACTGTACCGTCCGCATCTCCAGTAGCGACTGTGTTTCCATCCCCGCTTATTTCAATCGAGGTTACTGCATATTCATGATTATTCAGCAGCGCAATCTTTTGATAGGTAGTTGCATCATATATCCAGACCCCTTTTGAAGTTGCGACTGCAATCTGTGTGCCTTCAGCGATATAGGCTAAGTCGTTGATAGTACCTTTGCCGAGACGGATGGGTTGTCTTGCTGGTAGTGCATCATTGACGATGCTGCCTGTAGATACAAATAGTAGTAAAAGTAGTATGTATTTTCGCGTTTGCATGAGTACTTACCTTATATGAGGTGAATCCAAAAAAACACCATTTCCTTATAAAATGCATAACACGTTGAACATAAAAAGTCCAATGATCTGATGTTATAGTGGATAGTCCAGAATGAACTTGTGGGTATAAGTAATAGTCGGGATTCGGAGTTCCCTCCTACCAAAAGCAATCCATCGGTAGGAGCGATCTCCGAATCGCGACCTTTACCCGAACAATTAGATTGGACTATCTACTAATGTTACACATATCGTCCCTACGGGACTAAAGAACGGATGTTCAAACATGATCTATAAACATATCGTCCCTACGGGACTGAGGTCACTATTAGATCGGATTTATCTCCTTAGTGAAGGTATTGATATTCTTTTTTGGTTTTGTCTAGCTTATTCCGTTATGATTACATGCAAGGGTATGGGAATATAGAACATATTCATATCCTTGCGTCTAAAAATTGATTTAACGGTCAAGTCCCAGAAACTCATAGGGATCAATACCTTCGTCATAAGATCTAACCTCAATCCAATCAGGAATCGGTTCGTATCCCATTTGTTGTTCCCTGGTTAACAATCCGGCTCCCCCCATTAAAGATGATATATAGCGTCTTACTTGACCATTTGAGTCTGTTGTCTCCTTCCACTCCGCATAGACAACATTGGGTTCTGAGGGATAAAACAGACCGTTCGAATCAAGACTTGTTATTCCATAAATTTCAATACCTTCATTGAAAAGCTTGATTCCGACACGCGCAAACAGCTCGCTTATTCTCAGCTGCTCCTCAAAAGTGACACCTAACCCCTCTTCCAGTTTCGCAAGCTTTTCTTCGTCCCATTGCCAAGGAATTGCCGTCCCACTATAACCCTCTGGTATTTCTGGATACGGTCCGAATCCAAAAGGCGAGACAGGAATATCTTCTGCCGGTGTTTCTTCAGGTAGTTGAACATTCCAACTATAGAACCAGCAACCACCAGCAACCACAAATAAGAGAATAAGTCCGACAAGAATCAATCTATTTGTAAACAATTTATATAACACATTATCACCTCTTAACTTTCCCATTTTGAAGTTATTCTTCAAGAGTGAAATGAAGCATTTCATTATATTCTGTACCAACGTATATTGTGTCACCCGATACAGCCAGAGATGTCACATTTTCTGGAATCTCCGAAACAATCTGTTGCCAATTACCGTTTTTGATATGATAAATGCCTGTATCCTTTGTAACACCGTATAAGACACCATCATCAACAGCAAGATGTTCCATAATCAGATTAGTACCTGCTGTATCAGTGACGGTATGCCAATTCCTTCCGTCACTTGTTCTCATGATACCTGCATCCGTTGCGACATAAGCTGTGAAATCATCAACAAGAATATCTTTAAAAGTTCTCACCGTAAATGGCAGCGCAGATGTCAGATCAGTCCAGTTATTTCCCCTATCAAACGACACGAAAAGATGTCCATCCCTTTTACCGGCATAGACAGTGTCCCCTGAGACTGCAAGTTTAAGATATTTCCTTGGAAAACCCAATTCAATTTCCGCAGTTTCTTCCAAACCTGTGTCATACCATGCTCTTTGACCAGGCATCCATCGGAAGAGTTTGAAGTTGTATTCCATATAGATTGTATCATTACTCACAGCAAACGTTCCCAAATACCCAAGCTCAGAAAGTTCACTCTTTAACATTCTGGCATTAGCTGCATCGGGTTGCTTTTCATCAAGTTCAGTCAACTGTTTGAAAAACTGTGCTGCACCATAAGACCTCTCTTTTATTTCTTTATCATGTTCCAAAGCATAATCCTTTGGGAATGTTTTATGCATCTGATGAACATAATGGAAATGCAATATTCCTTCATCAAATCTGGGAACATTTTGGATCGGGACAAGCGTTCTGCTTTCTTGGGATACGCGGTAGACCAATGCGCCTTCTATATTTAAGTGAGTTCCGCCTTTCGCGTAAATAACACCATCAGACTCTATAATATGCGAAATACTCGGTGGCGTTTTTCTGCTACCTTCAGTGATAGGTTCTATTTCAAATTGAATTGATTGCCAAGATTTGCCATTGTTATTTGTCTCTACAATTTCTCCTGCATATCTTCTATGTTCACCTGGAAACCTGGCGTATAAGGTTGGATACCTGTTTTGTCTTCTACTGTTTTCTCTAAACACAATTAGATCAACTATAGGACCAATTCTCTTTTCTTGAGGGATGTTTACCATATTCCAAGATTTTCCATCATCGGTGGAACGATGTAGTCCATTCGCAGCAGCGACGTAATAGACCTCATCGTTTTGGACTATAGCTGGCGAATAAGAGAGCTTTTGCATACCCGTTGGTGGCAACCACGTGTTTCCTGCATCTGTTGAACGAACCATACCTCGTTCCATTGCAATAAGTGTGTCACCGGCAGCAAGTAGCGTGATTTCAGGCGGTGCTGCTTTCTGGGACCAAGCGTTATCTGGTGTTATATCTTTCCAAGTGTTGCCAAGGTCAGTAGATCTATATATCCACCAACCCCGTGCTTTTCCTTCGTATACACTTCCAAAAGCACCTATTTCCTCGTAGTTATATGCTGTAGCAACATATAGCTTCTTCCCAGCTGTCGCTACTGATGAAATTCTTCCAACTGCAGGATCAGGTAGCTCTATACGTTCCCAAAAATCATCTTTAAGACGATGCAGTCCATTGTCAGTTGCCGCAAAAAGGACGTTCTGAAATTCAATTAGTGAGATCGGATTTCCCAACAATCCATCGTTCAATTCCTTCCAGGTCTTACCTTTATCTTCAGACCGTAAAATTCCGGATCCAAAGGCGACATAAAAAGCGTCTTCAGTGAGTAAAATGAAATTTGATCCGTATCGTTCTTTCCATGAGTAGATTAGATCCCAAGTTTTTCCATCATCCTTTGAAGCGAATAATTCGTTATCAGGTAAAATGTAGAGTGTATCTTCCCACTTTCCAATTGGAAAGGATGGTCTCCATGCAGTTGGCAATGTTTTAACGTCACAGATATATTGCCACCCTTTACCATCAGCAGGTAGTTTGTAAATGTGCATTTCGCTGCCCAGTGCGTAAAGTTCTCCTTCAGGGGTAGCATGTAAAGTTACGACTTGACTACCCTTGATGGGTGTGGTAGGAACCCATTGCTGCTTGGTTGAGGAGTCATCTACACCATCATGCTGTGATGCAGCCAATGAGACATTTTCCGGTCTCAATCCAAAACTTTCATTTTCACTTAATGCATGTACAGCACCAATCTGATTTCGTTCATCCTGCTCTAATTCAAGATTTAGCACAAGTGCTGAATCGACAAGTTCTACAGTCCTTTCAGTTTGCGCATCAACATTATAAGGTTGTTGAAAACGTGCAAAATACTGGCTACTAATACCAAGCATTATAGCAATTATCACGGCAGTTGATGCAGCAACTACCCATGGGATTTTCGGCTTGCTGCCAGAAGTCGCTGGTTTCAGGCGCGAAACTTTCTGCATTATGTTCTCTGTGAAGTTCGGGGTAAATTTGAAATGTTCAAGAGCTTCTCTAATCATTGTTTCCTCCTTTCGCAATCGTTGCAGTGCTCTCCGCAGACGACTCCGAATTGTGTTCGCTGATACACCTAAAAATGCACCAATTTCTGAGCTTGACATCTCACTGAAGTAATGTAAGGTGATAACTGTGCGTTCACTCTCAGGCAGTTTAGCAAGGAGTTTTTTGACAACGTCACGTTGTTCTTCTTCAAATACCCGTTGGTTTTCATTAACGACAAACTGTGAATAGGTTGCGTCTTCATCCTGCTCGTTACTTGTTTCATCTAAAGGAGCCAACGGTAAACGCTTTTTACGATGCCATGCAACACATCGCCGTGAAGCAATTACGTATAACCAACTGGCAAAACTCTGGGGTTTCTTCAATGATTCTAATTCGTTATACGCTTTCAAAAAGATATCTTGTGTTATCTCTTCAGCGATGTGAAAATCCCCTATTTTTCGCCAAATTAATGCCTGAACTGCTCTTTGATACCTTTCCACAAGTTCTGCAAAGGCTGTGTCGTCACCATCAAGTGTGAGACGAATAAGTTCAATATCACTGTTTTTCATGTTTGCCTCCATACTACGTATAGTGACGCGAATTAGAGGTAAAACTGGTGCATAATTCTCAGAATGAAGCAGCTTACGAAAGAGAAGTATTGAGTCTCAATGGATGGAAAACGGGTTTTATTGTTAAATGGAGATAGGATTTGTTGTCGTCTGACTGAATTGATACTACTCTACCACATGCATATCCCATAGACTGATCGTACCATCATCGCCACCAATGACGAGAACTTTACCATCCGATATAAAGGTCAACCCTACTGTTTGGTTTCGATTACCTTGAAAGGATCCTAACAACTCACCTGACTTCACATCAATAAGACTGATCGTACCAATAGAATCACAAGAGACCAGTGTTTTCATATCAGGTGTGAAGGTAGCATTTACGATGTTCGGACCCAGTACTTTACGTGATTCCAATTGTCTACCTGTTTCAACATCCCAAAGATAGATGTCCTGTGTACGACCTGTTACGATGAGTGTTTTGCTGTCAGCACTGAAATTGATGCTTGAAACTACACGCCAGGTATCTTTGAAATTATGTTTAAAAACGCCTGTCTCAATGTCCAATATCCTAACAGATCTATATCTGCTACTAAAGGCGATCGTTCTGCCATTGGGACTATAGGTGAGGTGTGTGATATTAGCATCATTCGTATTAAAGGTTTGCCTCAACTCAGCGTTCTGCGCGTTCCAGATCCGTATTTTGCGATCTGCACTTGCGGTTGCGATTGTACTACCATCGGGACTGAAAGTGATCTGTTCAACAAGTGCTCCGGTTCTTTCAAAACTGGAGATCATCTCTTCGGTTTCAACATCCCATGTAAAGATATTGTCCCATCGTGTCGTTGCTATCATACTACCGTGTGGATGTATGGCTATATTCTTGACATCGCTTATTGTGTCTGTATTGAACACCTTTATGTTTAACCCCGTTGAGGTATCCCACAGACCGATGACCTTGTCCTGTGTGAGTGCGGCAATTGTCTTACCATCACCACTAATGACGTATCCGTTGAGTGCTCCTACATGACTGTGATCTATATGGAGTTCTCTACCAGCAGCGATGCTCCATATCCGAAGGGATCCATCTATGCTGCCGCTTGCAATGGTTCGGAAGTCTGGACTGAAGGAGATCGCTGTTATTTTACGTTTGTGTCCTATAAGCGTTTTGATGGGACGACCCGTGTCTGTTTCCCACAGATGAATAGTGCCATCAACACAACCCCCAGCGATGATGCTACTGTCAGGACTAAAAGCGATTTTGTTGACCGCTCTCATTTTTCCTTTCAGTACGAGGGACAGATTTCCGTTGTTTGTATTCCAAATATGGATGTTTCCATTTCCACTGCCGCTCGCAACAGTGTTCCCATCCGGACTAAAGAGAACACAATTCACTTCACCTCTGTTTACATGGAATTTTTGTTGTGTCTGTTTCGTTTTTACCTCAGTTATCACGACGTTTCCAAGGATATCACTACTTGCGAATATAGGTTTGTTAGGGTGTATATCAACTGTGTTATATAATCTCTGGTCTGGTGGTCGCATCTCCCCCGTAGTTAATACATCCTGTTCTTTGATCCTAATAGTTGTAATCGCACCACGGACATCTAAAGCGATGATAGTCTTTCCAATCTGATCGATTGCAAGCACTAAGGGAACAATATGCGAACCCCTTGCCTGGGCTACTATCCTATTGTTTGTCAGTGTTTTTGCATCCCAAGTATTAATTTCACCATCAACATCTAAACTTACGAGAGTGTTCCCATCGGATGTTATGTCAAGGTCAGTGACGTCATCTGAATGTTTAGTTGACAATGAGTTGACTTTATAAGTTTGTGTGTCGTATATCCAGATCCCGTTTGATGTAGCAACTGCAAGTTGTTCACCATCTGCAATATAGACTATATCGTTGATTGTCCCTCTACCGATCTGAGTGATTAACCTTTTAGGACGACTCTGTTGAGCATCGCTGTACGTTGATATGAGAAGGAGAATGGGGATTAAGAGTGCCAGGATTTGTAATACTGTTTTCATGGTTCAGAGTCTTGTTGAGTATTTAAGTATATTATACATTAAATCTCAATTATCTGAACCAAGATTTTTAGGATGGGTGTGGGGTGTGTAAAGATTTTGCACTCTGTTTGTCTGAATCTCGGAGGACGCGGAGGACGCGAAAGGGGTTTCTTGTGCATTTCAAGTTTACTTTCACAAGTTGGCGTTGATTTTAGCAAAATCCCATAGATGTCAATTTAGTACAGAGAAGGGTAATGATGGATGAAATGGGTTGGAGGAAGATAGCACAATCTAACAGAATGTGCTACAGATATATAAAAATGGATGGGGTAGGGGGAAGGATAATGAGGGATGAAATGGGTTAGAGGAAGATAGCACAATCTAACAGAATGTGCTACAGATATATAAAAATGGATGGGGTAGGGGAAGGATAATGTGTACCCCACCTCTCTTCAGTCCCTATACGCTTATCTACTCAAGAACATAGTGGAGCATGCCACGCTGCATTGTGCCAACATACACAATATTCCCATCTACTGCCAGAGAAGTAACTTTTTCAGGTGTTTCTGGTATTACATGTTCCCAAGTACCATTCACCAAGAGATAAACACCGGTTTTCTCAGTCATTCCAAATAGTCTTCTACCATCAACAGCTAAGTATTCCATGACGAGATCTGTTCCATCTGCATCAGTGATTGCATGCCACTGTGTTCCGTTATGTGACACAACTACGCCAGCATTCGTTGCTACATATATTTTGGCACCCTCTATATTAGAATGTACAAACTTTATATCGTTGAATGCAATAACCGAAAGTGGTAATCTATCTGTGATATCTGTCCAATTATCTCCTCTATCATAAGATACAAGCAGGTGTCCATCACGTTTACCAACGTAGACAGTATCATCTGAAACAGCAAGTTTGAGATTATACATAACCCTAAACATTTCCAGTGCCTGTCCTTTTGGCACACCAGCGGGAGATAAACCAGCGGGTAAATACCTGCCATCAGGTGTCCTGATAGTAAGACCAATCGTCTCTTCCACACCCGTATCATGCAATTCTCTTTCACCTTGTGTCCATCGGAAGAGCTTGAAGTTGTATTCTAAGTAGAACGTATCTCCACTTACCGCAAAAGTGCCGTTTAAACCTCTTTCTATGAGATTACGTTGAACCATAATAATTTGACCTTGAAACCCTCCATGCCCCAAATCTGCTAATTCTCCTCGTGTCAAATCTACTAATTCCTTGAAAAACTGCGTGGCACCTTTGTAATCCTTTTGAAGTCCCTCAACCGATGGTGTATCAGACACCGCTGAGGGGTTTCTGCTATCCCTTGAAACTTTGTGCCATATTGAGTGGGAGTGTAAGTATGGAAAACCTTTAATCTCAATCAGCGAGTTACCATCTTTGGATACCTTATACATATTAACTTCCTTTTCAACGTCATAGCCACTACCACCTTTAGCATAAAGTCCATCATCAGCTTCTACCATGCTTAGAATCTCCGGTTGATCTTCCCTGAAGGGGTCTGTCATAGGTACTTCCTTTTCAACAGAATTCCAAGATTTACCTCTGTCTGTAGTTTTGACAAGTGATCGCCAAGACTTAACATAGACCGCTGAAGGTGTTTCTTGTGCATTCTCAATTCCATCATATACAATTAGATTATCTATTATATTCCTTGAAACCGTCCTTTTAGCAGGAATTTTAACACTCTCCCATGATTTACCACCATCTTCAGATCTTTGAAATCCATCGCCGCCAATATAGATGGTACGGTCGTTTAGTACCACAGCAGGTGAGGAGTAGGAATCCATTGTAGGTGAAGCATTGGGTTTCACTGGTGGCAGCCAAGATTCTCCTCCGTCAGTTGACATTACCATCCCCTTCTCCATTAGCAGGATGTTCTCTCCAGCAGCAATAAGTGTCAGATCTGGGGGCCAGCCTTTAATGTGCCAAGCGTCTGTGGGTGTTATATCTTTCCACGTATTCCCCAAATCAGTTGAGCGCAATATCCACCATGTTCGTTTCCGTCCCTCTGATGCTGTTTGGGGATCAATGTTACCTAATTCTGCCATAACATATAATCGGTTTTTAGATACAGCGACTGAAGCAATATAGACAGTTTCAGGAATTGGTAACGCTAACTTATGCCAGCTGCTGGCATCACTTCGATAGAAATCCGAACCTGCTATGACAAATACTGTATCTTGTAAAACTGTTATAGATCTGGGAACATCTGAAAATTCATCGCTAATATTCTTCCATGTTTTTCCTTGATCTTCAGAACGGAGAGTACCTTCCTGAAAGATCATATAGAATGCCTGTTCAGTTAGCACCAACTCACTCGGATACCAATGCTCTTCTTCCCATGTATGAACCAAATTCCAGGTCTTACCATCATCTTCTGAAGCATAGAGTTTATTTGACAACACAATATAGAGGGTATCGTTCCACATCGCCATAGGTGTATCACCATCCCAAAAATCAACACCTAATGAGTTCATATCAATAATGTGTTCCCATTTTTCTTCATTCACTTGTAATTTATAAAGATGTCCACGCGTTGTGAAAGTAAAAAGTTCACCTTCTGGTGTCGCAAGGAATTCGCTTGGATAAACGTATGATGGTTTTTCATATTCAACCCACTCTCTCTTAGGTACTGAAAGGTTTTCGCCATCTGTTTCCCCATCAGCCAACAACACTTCATCGGGATTCTGTCCGCTGTTGTCATTTTCACCAATGGCATTTGCCTTTCCAAACTGATTTTGTTCATTCGGTTGTGTGTCAAGATTTAGAACTATAGATGTATCCATAAGCTCGACCATCATTTCTGACTGAGCATCAAAACTATACGGTTTCTGAAAATATGCTAAATACTGACTCCCTATTCCGAACATTATCATAATCAATACTATACTTGAAGCGGCAACTGCCCACGGGATGAGTGGTTTGCTGACAATGGGTGTAGCAGGCTTAAGTTGGGAGGCCTCTTTCAAGATATTGTCGGTTAGGTTTGGTGAAATTTGAAAATGTTCAAGTGCTTCTCTAATCATGTGTTCCTCCTTCTGTAAACGGTTTCGCGCGCGTTGAAGTCGGCTTTTGATCGTTCCCGCAGACACACCTATAAACTTGCTAATCTCTTCAATTGTCATCTCACCGAGGTAGTGAAGTGTCATTACCGTGCGTTCGCTCTCTTTAAGTTTTGCCAATAGTTTTTTGACGACCTCACGTTGTATATCAGCAGCAGTTCTTGCGCGTTCTTCTACGACATGTTGTGAGTATAGGTCCTTATCTTCCATCATAATCTCTTCGTCTTCCAACGGTTGCGTCTGTATCCGTTTTTTGCGATGCCATGTCGCACATAAATTCGCTGTTATTACATAGAGCCACCCAGAAAACAGATTCGGATCTTTTAACGCGTGCAGTTCTTGAAAGACTTTAAGGAAAGCATCCTGTGTAATCTCCTCAGCGATTTGGAAGTCTCCAATTTTCCGCCATGCAAGCGCGTGCACCTGTTTCTTGTAGCGATCCACAAGCTCTTCAAATGCCGATTCATCGCCAGCGAGAATCTTTCTGATAAGTTCCGTATCTGTGTTATGCATAGCGTCACTCCAAAAACAGTTAGGATGAACTATCCTATCATAGCATAATGACGCAACTTATGCACAAAACGGTTGCATAATTCTGCAATTCTTGAAGCACATTCTGTTAGATTGTGTGTATTTGAAATGTAGTATATAGGGTAACGCAGGATGCATGGGGTCGTAGAAAGAAGCACAATCAAGGATGAATGTGCTTCATCCATGGTCTTGGCATCAGCAAACACCGAAGCAGGTTTACAAAGGCACCACAGACCAGAATCACTCTGCAAGATTGTAATGCATCACCCCATTCTGGCGTGTGCCAACATATATGATATTTCCATCCACAGCGAGTGAGGTTACATTATAAGGGAACTTAGAGACAATCTGATTCCAAGTACCGTCTTCTAAGCGATAGATGCCGGTGTCTTTGGTAACACCGTATAATACAGAACCATCAATAGCTAAATGTTCCATAACCAGGTTCGTATCTGCTGCATCCGTAATGGTATTCCAACTTCTCCCATTATCCGTTTTTATGATACCCGCGTCCGTTGCGATGTATGCCGTAGATCCATCAATCGTAATCTCTTTGAATGACTTTACTGGAAATGGCAGTGCTGCGGTGATATCTGTCCACTTTTCCCCATTATCAAAGGAGACTACAAGATGTCCATCACGTTTACCAACGTACACTGTCTCACCAGATACACCAAGTTTGAGATCTTTGAATGCTATTTCGTAAGTCAATTCAGTGGTTTCTTCAATTCCGACTGGGTGCCATTTTTTTTGTCCTTTTTTCCAACGGAAGAGTTTATAGTTGTGCTCCAAGAAGAAGGTATCACGACTGACCGCAAAGGGACCCGTACGGAACGCTAATGTCATGTAGACTTCTGAATGTAGAGGATCCGATTCTGCCATCTGTCTAAAGAACTCAATAGCACCAGAAGCGTCCTCTTGTAGTTCTTGTGCATTTGGTTTTTCCGACGTCTGCAATGATTGCCTCTTTAAATCTATCAATTTGTAATGTAATGTCCTTAAGTCAATTCTGGGTACTTCTTTATGCGGCGTTAAAGTAACTCCATCTTCTGTAGAAATGCGATATATTCCGATCTCACCATACCCAGATTCGGTTACACCTTTAGCATAGACTACACCACCGGATTTGACAACATGTGTAATGTCAGGTCGTTCTTCTCTATCAGGACTATCCATGCGTATTTCCTGTTTTACTTTATGCCAAATCTTACCTTGATCGTTGGAACTCAACACTTTTTTACCCGATTTTGCATAAAGAATCGGAGCGGAATTCATTACACTATTTTTGCGTCTAAAGGTAAGAAGATCATCAATCCTGCTGAACCCACTGATATCTACTTTGCTCCAGGTCTTTCCATCATCAGTAGAGCGATGTAAACCGTCATCATGACTGTTGATATAGAACGTACTGCCTTTTACAATAGCAGCGACATCTAAATCACCACTCATCGTAGGTGTAGTCCCCGGTGGCTGCACAGGTTGCCATGTTTCTCCTCTATCAGTAGAGCGAACCATACCTTTCTCCATTACTAAAACCGTATCACCTGTGGCAACAAGCTTAACATGTGGGGGGAAACCCTTTAGAGACCAAGCGTCTGTTGGGGTTATATCTGTCCAAGAGTTACCTCTATCTGTTGATCTGAATATCCACCAAGAACGCTGCATTCCTCGGAATTGCAAACGAGGATCAGATGCCTCATCACTTAATTCTGCTGCGACATATAACGTGTCATTCCCTACGGCTGCTGAACGTATCCCCTCAACATTTTCGGGAAAATCAACACGTATCCACGCATCAGCCTTTAGACGATAGAGACCAGTACTTGTTCCGATGAATATATCGTCCTGTGCTTCAACGATAGAATTGATGTAATTTAATGGCGTGTTTAGTGGGAACCCGCTGTTTAGATCTTCCCACGTCTTTCCTTCGTCTTTGGACCTTACAATTCCATTCATGAAAGCGATATATAATGCTGACTCTGTTACTAACCATTCCCTTGGAGAATGGTAGTTTTCTTCCCATGAACGCCGCAATATCCATGTCTTACCATCATCAGTCGAAACAAAAAGTTCGTCAGAAGGGACAAAGTAAAGTGTGTTCTTCCATTTTGCAATGGGTGAGTTGCCACCATAGCCTGTTTTCAAGTTGATAATGTCAAAAAGATGTTGCCATCTGCTGCCATCCTCAGTCATTTTGAAGATACTTGGATTAGGTCCACCCATAACGTAGAGTTCACCATCAGAAGTTGAGAACATACTATGCACGCTACTGCCTTCTAATGGTTCTGTCTTAATCCATTGCTGTTTAGTTTCAGACGTGTTTTCTTCATTCACCTGCACAGAAAGTGAAGAACCTTCATCAAGTTTTTGTCCACTGTTTTCATTTTCTCTGGGTTCTTTTATACTTCCTATCTGATTTTTCAAATCTGGTTCTTCCTCAAGATTCTGGACAAATGGCGCGTTAACAAGTTCAACCGACATTTCTGCCTGAGAATCTATGCTATAAGGTTTCTGAAACTGTGACAGGTATTGACTTCCTACCCCAATCATTATCATCATCAATACTGCCCCTGTTGCTGCAGTGATCCACGGGATAAACGGTTTGCTGCCCGATGGTGTTGTGGGATTTATCCGTGAAATCTCCTGCATGATATCCTTCGTGAGAGTCGGTGTGATTTGGTAGTTCTCTAAAGCTTCTCGGATCATGTTTTCCTCCTTTTTTAAAAACTGTCTCGCGCGATAGAGTCTATTCTTTATCGCGCTAACCGAGACACCTAAAAACCTGCTAATCTCTTCATACGTCATTCCCCCGAGGTAGTATAGGGTTATGACCGTTCGGTCACCTTCCTGTAATTTAGCAAGCAGCTTTTTCACGACTTCGCGTCGTGCTTCTGCCGTTGTCCGTTCCCTTTCCTGAATAACATAGTTGGAATACGCTTCTTTTTCCATCTCAGAACTGCTTGTATCATCCAACGACTGTGTTCGTAGACGTTTCTTGCGCAGCCAAGCTTTGCAATTGTTTGCTGTTGTTACATATAGCCAGCTCTTAAAAGAGTGTGGTTTCTTGAGTGATGACAGATTTTTGTATGCCTTCAGGAATGTATCCTGCGTAATTTCCTCTGCGATATGGAAATCTCCAATTTTCCGCCACGCAAGCGCATGGACAGACTTCTTATACTTTTCCATAAGTGTGGAGAAAGCAGAATCATCACCGTCAATCACACGTTGAATGAGTTCAGCATCAGGATTATTCATCGGAAACCTCTGTTTAGGGGATATTCATTAATTCATATCAACATATAGTGACGCGACTTGAGTCAAAAAAGTCTCATAATTTTGAGAATAAGGGTAGAAAATCTTCTTTATAAGAACATAATATGAGGAAATTTGGAATTTATGGAACGGCAGTCTAATTAATCATTTCGGTTGTGTCCACTCACTCCATTTTCGTATCCGAGAGGTGTGAATTGTAGCCCAAACTTTCAGTTTGTGGCACATCTTCGCAAACTGGAAAGTTTGCTCTACATTTATCA